>NZ_CP121682.1:6652500-7252500 GCF_029760955.1 Streptomyces cathayae | reverse complement strand
CCCACGCCACTGGCCACGCCCACCACCGCCGCGGCCACGCAGCGCACCCGCAGCTGTCGGTAGCGGTCTTCGTACTCGCCCCGGAGCTCGGCCGCACGGTCGCAGATCCGGGTGAGTGAGGCGCGGGAGGCCGCGATCCGCTCGGCGGTGTAGAGGTGCTCCACGTCCTCGCGCTGTGCGGATGTCAGCCACGGCAGTTGCTCGGTGAATCGGCCGGCCTGCCGCCGGGCGTCCTCGACCTCGGCCGCCCACAGCAGGTACCCCTCGAGTTGGTTGAGGCCTCGAGCACTGTCCTGGATGGGGTTCACATGCTCCTCCACACTGGGCTGTGAGATCACTCCCGCACGTCCCCGGGAGGCTGGATGGCGGAGGTCTCCGGACGGTTGACCTCCCGGTCGTACGCGGCGACCGCCGGGTGGTGCAGGTCGAAGGCCGGGGATTCGGAGCGGATCCGGGGCAGGGTGAGGAAGTTGTGCCGCGGCGGCGGGCACGAGGTGGCCCACTCCAGGGAGCGGCCGTAGCCCCACGGGTCGTCGACCTCGATCTTCTCGCCGTACTTGGCCGTCTTCCAGATGTTGTAGAAGAACGGCAACATGGACATGCCGAGCAGGAACGAGGCGATCGTGGAGACCGTGTTCAGCGCGGTGAAGCCGTCGGCCGCCAGGTAGTCCACGTAGCGGCGCGGCATGCCCTCGGCGCCCAGCCAGTGCTGGACCAGGAAGGTGCCGTGGAAGCCGGCGAACAGCGTCCAGAAGGTGATCTTGCCGAGCCGTTCGTCGAGCATCTTGCCGGTGAACTTCGGCCACCAGAAGTGGAAGCCGGCGAACATCGCGAAGACGACGGTGCCGAACACCACGTAGTGGAAGTGCGCCACCACGAAGTACGAGTCGGTGACGTGGAAGTCCAGCGGCGGCGAGGCCAGGATGACACCGGTCAGACCGCCGAACAGGAACGTGACCAGGAAGCCGACGGACCAGAGCATCGGCGTCTCGAAGCTCAGCGACCCCTTCCACATGGTGCCGGTCCAGTTGAAGAACTTCACCCCGGTGGGAATGGCGATCAGGAAACTCATGAAGGAGAAGAACGGCAGCAGCACCGCACCGGTGGCGAACATGTGGTGCGCCCACACCGTCACCGACAGACCCGCGATGGCGATGGTCGCGCCGACCAGACCCAGATAGCCGAAGATCGGCTTGCGGGAGAAGACCGGGATGATCTCACTCACGATGCCGAAGAACGGCAGCGCGATGATGTACACCTCGGGGTGGCCGAAGAACCAGAACAGGTGCTGCCACAGCACCGCCCCGCCGTTGGCCGCCTCGAAGACCATTCCGCCGAACTTCCGGTCGTACTCGAGTGTCAGGAGCGCGGCGGCCAGCACCGGGAAGGCGAGCAGGACCAGGAGGGCGGTCAGCAGCACGTTCCAGGTGAAGATCGGCATGCGGAACATCGTCATGCCCGGGGCGCGCATGCAGATGATCGTGGTGATGAAGTTGACCGAGCCCAGGATGGTGCCGAAGCCCTGGAAGCTCAGGCCCATGATCCACAGGTCGGAGCCGAGGCCCGGCGAGCGGATCGCGTTCGACAGCGGGCTGTAGCCGGTCCAGCCGAAGCTGGCGGGTCCGTCCGGAGTGAGGAAACCGCTGACCGCGATCAGCGAGCCGAACAGGAAGAGCCAGTAGGCCAGCATGTTCAGCCGCGGGAACGCCACATCGGGCGCGCCGATCTGCAGCGGCATGATCCAGTTCGCGAAGCCGATGAACAGCGGCGTCGCGAACATCAGCAGCATGAGCGTGCCGTGCATCGTGAACGCCTGGTTGTACTGCTCGTTCGACACGATCTGCAGACCGGGCCGGGCGAGCTCCGCGCGGATGACCAGTGCCAGGATGCCACCGAGAATAAAGAATACGAATGATGTCGTGAGATAGAGCGTGCCGATGGTCTTGTGATCAGTCGTGGTCAGCCATGAGACGACGACTTTTCCGGGGCGCCTCCGCCGGACCGGCAGTTCGTCCTCGTAAGTGTCCGAATCGAGTGAGTCCGACGTACTGTGCACCGCCACTGTTCCGCTCCTTGCTCATGGGCTCAGAATCCCTCCGGCAGGATTCCGCAATCGCGGCCATAGTTGTAAGACCCGTGCTCGGCCCGGCGCGTCGCGGGATGTGCCGGCCGGCCGGCGGTCCACACACCGGTCGGGACGACTCTCCAGGGATCCGGGACGGACCGCCAGGTGACGGGGCCGTTCGGCGCAGTGGTCTTCACTGCCGCGGGTGGCCGACCTCCACCGGGTCGAACGTGACGCGGGTACGGGCTCCGCCGTCGGCCCACCCGGCCTCGACCGCCGCCCCGTCCACCCGGATCTCCTGGACCGCCTCCGACAAGGGCCCGGGGTCCGGCACGGCGGTCAGGCTCGCCAGGCTGACGTGGACGGTCGTGCCGCCGGCCCGACCGGTCAGCCGTGGTACCCGCGCCCAGCGGGTGAAGGCCGTGCCCCGGGGAGCGCGGACCAGGACCGGGGCGGGATCGTCCCAGCCGTACAGGCCGTGCAGGAAGGAGACCAGCGGCTCGTCGGGGCCGGTGGCCCAGCCGGTGTGGGTGACACGGGAGTCCGCCGGTGCCCCCACCACCCGGTGCACCCGCAGCTCGTGGTGGCCGTGGGCCACCGTGACGCTCTCCACCCGCAGGCCCGGCACCATCGGCGGACCGTCGGCGAACACCGGCCGGTGCCAGGAGGCCGCCCAGCCCCACCCCTCGCCGTGCCCGGTGCCCAGCGGGTGGACGCGGCGGCGGACACCGGGACGGCCGCCGACCACCACGGACAGGTGGTTGTCGGCGATGTTCCCGGTCGCGGTCGGGCCGGTGCGGGTCGAGTAGGCCTGGCGCCCGTAGTGCGGGTCGTCCTCGGCCGCCGACTCCGCCTGGTGCGGGCGCACATGGTGGCTGCCGTGATTGTGCAGCCGGACGACTCCGTCGGCCCGGGTCGCCTGGACGAGCAGTCCGGGCGCGGGCAGGGCGAGCACGCGGTCGCGCTCCTCCACCGGCGCGGGCTCCTCACGGTCCCTCCAGAAGGCGTGGCCGGCGGGGGCGAGCAGCGCGACGAACGCCTTCGACGCCCAGTAGGGGGACGCCGGACCCGAGTAGGTCTGCAGTACGGCGTCGTGCGGGCCGTGCCAGCCGAGGCTCAGCAGTCCGTCGCCGGTCAGCGCGCCCCGGTCCAGGAAGTGGCGCAGACTGCCGGCGGCGACACGGCGCGAAGCCCCCGGCGTCAGCGGGCTGTGGCCGGTCAGCGCGCCCAGCGCGACGGCGGAGACGGCGGCGAAACGGTAGGTCAGCGACCGTCCGTAGTGCATCGGCGCTCCGTCCGCGCCGAACATGAGGGCGAAGCCATCCAGATGGGAACGCAGCCGGGAACCGTAGTGGGCCAGGGCGTCCGCGTCGCCGGAGAGACGGGCGTCGAGGACCGGGTAGAGGTGCAGGGCCCAGCCGTTGTAGTGGTCGAAGGCCCGCAGGTCCCCGTCGGTGTACCAGCCGTCGCCCTGGTACCAGCTCTCGAGGAGCTCCACGGCGCGCTGCCGGGCGGCGGCCGTCTCGTCGTCGCCCCGGCCGACGGACTCCAGGAACCCGGCGACGGTGTACGGGAAGAGGTACCAGTTGTTCGGCGCGGGGGTGTGCCGCAGCGCGCCCCGCAGCCATTGCTCTGCGCGGTCCTGCACCCCGGGGTCGAGGTTCTTCCACAGCCAGGGGGCGGTCAGGCGCAGGCCGAGGGCGATCGACGCCGACTCGACCATGGGCTGGCCCTGCACCGTGAAGTCGAGGATCAGCGGCCAGGACTCGGTGTCCTCGCGGCCCGGGGTACGGGTGCCGGCGGCGAGTCCGCTCGCGTAGCGCTCCAGCAGGCCGTGGGGGTCGTCCCCGTCGGCGCCGGCCACCCGGAAGGCGGCGGCGAGGAACGTCCTCGCGTACCCCTCGAGGCCGTCGGAGCGCACGCCCGAGCGGGAGGGGCGCCCCGGCAGGTCCAGCAGGGCGTGGCCGGGGGTGCTCCAGCGCCAGGCCGCGGTGAGGAGCCCGTCCGCGGCGGCCTCCCAGTGGGCGCGGGTATAGCCGGTGTGCGGGCTCAGGTCGCGGTCCTCCGGGGGCAGTTCGAAGGGGATGCTCATGCGAGGAAGGTCATCCTTTCGCGGCATACCGGGTGGAGGAAGCCGTCGCCGGCGGCCCGGCGCACGATCTCCACGAGTGCGAGATCGGCCAGGCGGCGCGGCTCGTTGCCCTGGGAACCGGCGAGGTGGGGGGTGAGCAGGACATGCTCGCAGTGCCACAAGGGGTGGTCGGGCGGCAGGACTTCGGGGTCGGTGGCGTCGAGCACGGCACGGATGCGGCCGGCCGGTGCAGCGCGAAGGCGCGGCGAGGGGCCGGGAGGCGGGGCCGGCGGATGCCCGGTCATGGCGCCTCCTGCGGCTCCTGCGTGTCGGGGACACAACCGTTCGGGACACGGGAATCGTCGACGCCCGACCGACAAACGGTCAAGAGAGCGGTCCGGGGAGGCAAAACGGTCACACGTTCATCGGGGCCGCCCGCACTCCGGGCGCCCGCTCCGCCGAAGGCCGTTCGGCGCCCGCCGCAGGGGGTGCCGAACGGCCGTCATGACGATCGCTCGGTCACCGCGGTCGGTCCGTCGCGGTCACCTCGACGGAGAGGTCGTTGTCGACGGTGTAGTAGGGGCGCAGGACGGCTCCGCCGGCCGCGGACCGCGGGTACGCGCACACCGCCTTGCGGTCGGCCATGTCGTCGAGGAGCCGGCTGATCCGGACCAGCGGGGCGTCGGCGGCGGGCCTCAGGAAGGCGTCCCAGACCTGGTTGCCGGCCGCTGCGGCCGCCAGTTCCGCGAAGGGCACGGAGAAGTCGAACGCGTCGCCCTCGGCCCGCGGCCGGTAGCCGCGCACGGTGGTCCTGTCGCCCCGTAGCCGGAGCAGCACCTCGGCCCCGTCGGTGAGTTCGGCGCCGTACAGGCGGGCCCGGACCGTCATCGCACCGTCGGTGAGGTCGAGCCGGCCGGCCTCCGCGTGGGCGGTACGCAGCCAGGTCCGGACCGTGAGGAAGCCGGCCTTCGTGGCATAGGGCACCCGGACCGCCACCGGGGACGGTCCCACCCGGAACGTTCCGTCGACGAGCGCGCGCAGGTCCCGCAGGCCGGGGCGCAGCCGTTCCCGTCCGGCCTCCGGCTCCCTCAGCAGGTACGCGTCCCAGCGGCCCTCCGGGAGTTCCGGTCGCGGTGCGAGTACCGCCCGGACCTCTCCGTCGTCACCGTGGGGTTCGAGGTCGAGGAGGTGCGCCGGCTGCTCCGGCCGGTTCTTCTTCGGCCGTGGCACCAACTCCAGTCGGGGGCGGCCGGACGACCGGAGCCGGAGACGGAAGGTGATCCGGCCGTCGGTGTCGACGGTGCAGTGGGCGCGCGGGCCGTCCGTGGCCTGCTGGGTGCTCATGGGCGTCCCTTCCGGAGGGTGCGCAGCGCGTCGGACGCGGCGGCACGGGCGAGGTCGGCGGCGGCGTGGCCCCGGCCGGTCAGGGCACGGTGTGTGCGGCCGGTCTCCGGGGCGAGGCGCTGTCCGGCGCTTCGGGCCGCCACGGCGTCCCGGACCAGGCGTTCCGCCTGCGCCACCACGGGGCCGGGTGCGTAACGGCGGGCGTTGTCGAGGGCCGCCCTGCCCATGCGGCGGCGCAGTTCGTCGTCGCGGACGAGGTCCAGCAGGGCCGCGCCGAGGGCGGTGGCGTCCCCGACCGGCACCAGTCTGCCGTCGACTCCGTCCTTGATGATCTCACCGGGCCCGTAGGGGCAGTCGGTGCTGACGACGGGCAGTCCGCACCGCATCGCCTCGACGATCGTCATGCCGAACGGCTCGAAGTTCGACGCGGCCACGCCGATCGAACCCTTGACCCACTCCGCCTCCATGGGGGTCGCCGCGCCCATGAGGAAAACGTTGTTCCACAGGCCGAGCGACTCGATCAGGCGCCGCAGCCCGGCCTGTTCCTCGCCCTTTCCGTAGATGCGCAGCTGCCAGTCCGGGTACTCGGCCGCGACCCGGGCGAACGCCTCGATGATCAGGTCGTACCGCTTCACGGGGACCAGCCGGCCGGCCGCGATCACCAGCTTGGCGGTGCCGTCCGCGGGGGGCAGTTCAGGGTCGGGAACGCTGTTCGGGAGGGCCTCCACCCGTACCCCGGGCAGCCGCATCTTGCGCCGGTAGGCGTCGGCGTCCGCCTCCGTGACGGTGGTGAGCACGTCGAGCCGCCGGTAGGCGCGGCGCAGGGCGGTGCGCAGTCTCGGCGGGTGGTTGTCGAGGGTGAGGTGTTCCTGACCGACGCGTACGACCTGCTGCGGGGCCTGGAGCGCGAGGTGCACATTGAGTCCCGGCCGGGTCCCGACGATCACGTCGGCGTCGATGTCCTCCAGGCACTCGGCGATCCGCTGGTCGGTCAACTCGCTGTACTGGTGGTAGCGGTACTCGGCCGAGGGGAACACCTTCGCCGGTCTGCGGTGCCGGGGATCGTCCCGTTCCCGCCTGAGATCCACCAGGGCCCGCAGCCTCACTCCGGGGTGCGGGGTGAGGTGGGGGTGCTCCCGGTGCCGTAACACGGAGACTATTTCCACGTCGTGACGCCCGGTCAGTGCCGCCGCGAGGTTGAACGTGGTGGTGATCGTGCCTCCGATCCCGTAGGCGTTGTGGATCAGGAAAGAGATCTTCATGGCGGACTAGACAGCCTGAAGTGCTCAGAAGTTGTCTGCTGTTATTACTTTGTTGGTGTCGGTTTCACCTCGTCACCGCTGCCGGGGAGGGCCGTCCGAAGGACCCGTGGCGCCCGGTGGGGCGATCCGCAGGCCGGGGCGGCGCCGGTGCACGGTCAGATAGGTCAGCCCCTCGTCGTCGGCGGCGAGGCTCCGCGTGGAGCCGTGCGGCAGCCAGATCAGGGTGCCCGCGCGCAGGGGCTGCGTGCCGTCGGGCGCGGTCAGCGAGCCCTCACCCGCCAGGACCAGCAGGAGGACGTCGAGGTCGGGCTCGCGGTGGGTGTCGACCCGCCGGCCGGGCGGGATGCGTACGACATTGGCGTCGAGCTGCCGTCCCGGCTCCGCGAGCCGCCACAGGGCGCCGGCCGGCGCGTCCTCGAGCGCCGCCAGCGCCGCGGTGTCGCACAGCGTCCGCGGCAGCGGGAGGTCGCCGTCGTGTTCGGTGGCGTCGTCGCCGTCTGCCGTCATCGGGTGTCACCGTCCTGTCCTCGGGGGCCTCTCAAATAGGAACCTAACATGCATATTTGACGCGGCAGGGGCAGTGCGGCGAGCCGGTTCTCGCGCAGTGCCTCCAGGGCCCGGTGTGCCGGGTTGCTCGAGCGGATGTGTTCGCCCGCCCGGAGGAGGGGCCGTGCGAAAGCGTCGGCCGTCGGGTACCTGGTCCTCGGATTTCGCACTGTGCAATGATCCTGCCGGGGTCCTGGTGCGAGTCGGCTGTGGTGTCGTCGGCGGGCTCCCGCACCGGAGAGGAACGAACGGACGTGACCGCGCAGCGACCGGAGAACGGCGAGACGCCGAAGGGCGGGGACGGCACTCCGTCCCCGCCGGACGAGGTCTGGCAGCGGTTCCTCACGGACAACGAGCGGGCCATCCGCGCCTCCGCCCCCGTCGAACCCTCCGCGTCGCAGCGGGCGGCGGGGTGGCGGCCGCAGCCGGCGCGCGCCGCCCGCCGCGGCACCGAGGGACAGGGGGACGACACCACGGCCTTCGTCGGTGACCTGTGGTACCCGGAGGACCCGTGGGAGGGGCCGTCGTGGCGGAATCTGGACGGCAGGGCCAGAGTGCGCCGGGTCGGCCGGGTGATCGGCACGGCCGCCGCGATCGCGGTGGCCGTGGGCGCCTGGTCCCTGCTGTCCACCGGGGCCGGCACAGCGCGCCAGGAGCCCGGCGAAACCGTGCTGCAGCAGTCGGAGGACATCCCCGCGGAGCTGCCCACGGCGACGTCGCCGCCGGCCGGACTCGCCTCTCCCGCCCCGACCGCGTCGGAGCTCCGGACGGGCTGACGCGTGGCCGGCCCCTCGTGCCGAGGGACCGGCCGCGCGGGACCGCTCAGCCGCCCAGTGCCGACAGGACCACCGCCTTGGCCTCCTCCTGCACCCGGCGGAGGTGGTCGGGGCCCTGGAAGGACTCGGCGTAGATCTTGTACACGTCCTCGGTGCCCGAAGGGCGGGCCGCGAACCAGGCGCTGTCCGTGGTCACCTTGATGCCGCCGATGGACGCGCCGTTGCCGGGGGCTTCGGTGAGCACCGCGGTGACCGTCTCCCCGGCGAGGGTGTCGGCGGTGACCTGTGCCGGGGAGAGCTTCGCCAGGCGGGCCTTCTCCTCCCTGGTCGCCGGGGCGTCGATCCGCTCGTAGGCGGGCTCGCCGAAGCGCGCGGTGAGAGCGGCGTAGTGCTCGGAGGGGGTCTTTCCGGTGACCGCCGTGATCTCGGAGGCGAGCAGCGCGAGGAGGATGCCGTCCTTGTCGGTGGTCCACACCGAACCGTCGCGGCGCAGGAAGGAGGCGCCGGCGGACTCCTCCCCGCCGAAACCGAGGGTGCCGTCCGCCAGCCCGTCGACGAACCACTTGAAGCCGACGGGCACCTCGACCAGTTCGCGCTTCAGGTCGGCGGCGACGCGGTCGATCATCGCGGACGACACCAGCGTCTTGCCCACACCCGCCCCGGACGGCCACTGCTCACGGTGTGCGTAGAGGTAGTGGATGGCGGTGGCGAGGTAGTGGTTGGGGTTCATCAGACCGGAGTCCGGGGTGACGATGCCGTGCCGGTCGGCGTCCGCGTCGTTGCCGGTGGCGATGTCGAAGCGGTCCCGCTGCGCGATGAGGGAGGCCATGGCGTACGGCGAGGAGCAGTCCATGCGGATCCTGCCGTCCCAGTCCAGGGTCATGAACCGCCAGGTGGGATCGGTGAGCGGGTTGACCACGGTGAGGTCCAGGCCGTGCTGTTCGGCGATGCGGCCCCAGTAGGCGACGGACGCCCCGCCCAGCGGGTCGGCGCCGATCCGGACGCCGGCCGCCCGGATCGCGTCCAGGTCGAGCGCGCTGGGCAGATCGGCGACGTACGTCCCCAGGAAGTCGTGGCGGCCGGTGCCGGGGGCGGCCAGGGCACGGGCGTGGGGGATGCGCCGGACGTCCTTCAGGCCGCCGCGGATCAGGGTGTTCGCCAGGTCCTGGATCCAGGTGGTCGCCTCGGAGCCGGCGGGGCCGCCGCTGGGCGGGTTGTACTTGAAACCGCCGTCGGCCGGCGGGTTGTGGGACGGGGTGACGACGACGCCGTCGGCGAGGCCCGCGGTGCGGCCCCGGTTGTGGGTGAGGATCGCGTGCGAGACCGCGGGGGTGGGCGTGTATCCGTCGGCGCTGTCGATGAGCACGGTGACGCCGTTGGCCGCGAACACCTCCAGGGCGGTGACCCTGGCCGGCTCGGAGAGCGCGTGGGTGTCGGCGCCCAGGAAGAGCGGGCCGTCGGTGCCCTGCCCCGCGCGGTACTCGCAGATGGCCTGGCTGGTCGCGGCGATGTGGTCCTCGTTGAACGCGCCCGCCAGGGACGAGCCGCGGTGCCCGGACGTCCCGAACGCGACGCGCTGCCCGGCCTCCTCCGGGTCCGGATGCACGGCGTAGTACGCCGTGACCAGCCGAGCGACGTCGACGAGATCCTCGGGGCCGGCCGGGCCGCCCGCTCTCTCGTGCTGCATGTGCCCACTCCTTGGCAGGGGTTGTTTGTGCGCTTGCGGACACATCCTTCCCCTTCGGGGCCGCACCGCGCGAGTGGAACCGCCCGCCCCGGCACCGCTCCGGGTCAGACGCGTCCGCCGGTCATCCGGGTGAAAGGCCCCTGGGTGTGGCGTTCCGCACGGCGGCCCACCGCGTAGGACGCGGCGCTCAGTACGGTCAGGCCGGCGCCGACACCGGCGGCGACGAGCTTGCGGTTCGACAGGACCGTCCAGGCGGTCACCGCGGTGGCGGCGACCTGACCCGAGGTGGCGACGACCGCCTTGCGGCCCGCCTCGACTCCCCTGGCCGCGCTCTGCACGGCGCCGTTCGCCGCTTCGGCCGCGCGCTCCGCGCCCGACCTGGCCGCTGACGCCGCGTCACCGGCCTTGCCGGCGGTGTCGGAGGCCGCCCGCCCGGCGGGGGCGGTCGCCTTCTCCGTGGCGTTCCGGGCCTTGGACGCGGCGGTCCGGGTGGAAGTGGTCTTCTGATTCGGGCTCTTGTTCTGTTCACTCATGGAAACCGACTTGCCGCTGAGTCCCGCGGCAAACCCGCCCGATCGCGCGGACCGGTCCGCGCGGGCGAGGCCGCGATGCGTTCCAGGACACCGCCCGCGAACACGTCGTAGAGCGGCAGTGTCTCCAGACGGACGTAGCCGATGTGGCAGTCGCAGCTGGTGAGGGGGCAGGTCCGGGGGCCCAGTGCCTGCCGGTGGGTGCCGTCGTAGAGGTTGCCGAGCTCGGCGCGCAGCCGCCGGGCGGGTTCCAGGTGCTCGGGCAGGCCGACGATGCCGACGCTGAACCGGACGCCGAGGCGGGCCGGTTCGTGGCACTTGGCGGCGATCCGGCGGATGTGCGGCCGGTGGGAGAGTTTCGTCAGGGCGCGCCGGCACCAGGAGCGGACCAGGCCCTCTCCCCAGGGGGTGAACCGCTCCAGGGCGGCGCGGTCGGCACGCAGTTGCTCCCGGCTGTCGCGGCGCTTGGCGAAGGGGCAGTACGGCAGTCGTAGTCGCACGAGGCGAGCGGGCCCCGGCAGAGCGCGGTCAGGTCCATGGGCGGGGTCTCACTTCCGTTCGCAGGCGGCCATGGCGGCCCGTACGGCCGGGGAGAACGGCTCCGGGCCGATGGCGTCGGAGTGGGCCGGCCCTTCCGGGGTCAGGCGCAGCACCGGGGTGTGGGAATCGCCGTCCGTCAGCCGGCCGCGGTCGGCGGGCCGGGACAGTTCGGTGCCGAAGTCGTCCTGGGGCGTGGTGCCGAACCGGGCCCGGTAGTCGGCGGTGGGCAGGCCGTCCGCCTGGAGCAGTGACTGGACGAGGCGGCGTCGGCGGACCTCGTCGGCGTCGATGCGCCTGCCGTACTCGGCGCGGGCCAGGTCGGCGGCCGGGCGGGAGACGTAGTCGCGGCGTGCGTCGGCGGGTGTCGCCGTCCTCCCGGGTCGCGCCGGGCAGGTGGGACCAGTTGGACCGGTGCAGGGCGGCCACGTCGACGAAGGGGAACAGACGCTGTTCGTCGGGCAGTTCCCGTACGGCTTCTTCCGGGCGGGCCACCTGGGCGCGGTGGTGTGCGAGCGTCCGGTCGCCCTGCACCGTGACGAGGCGGACCGGCTGGACCACGGCGACGGCCCGGCGCCGGAGTTCCCCGACGGCTTCGCCCTGTGCTCCTGGCGCGGCATGCCGGTGCCGCGTGCCGTCCTGGAGGAACCGCGCGCCCTCACGCCGGAGCGGATCCGGGCCGAGGAGAACGCCGAACTGCGCCGGGTGATGCTCGAGTGCTACGGCTACGACCGCTGTCTGGCCGACTCCGGGGCCGAGCCCGTGCACCGGGACGGGACGGGCGTGCTCTGGCGTGTCGAACTCGTCGGCGACGAGGCGGTCGTGATGGCGGAGGTCGTCAACTCCACTCCGGAGTCCGACGGTACCCGCCGCACGTACTGTCTCCGGGCGCCCGCAGGGCTGATCCCGTCCTTCGGGGGGTAGGCGAGGGGAACAGGAACGCCGAGGACGGCAAGGGCGCAGGCCCGTGGAAAGGAGCCCTCATGGCCGGCATCGTGGAGCGCATCAGGCGGTTCGCCAGGAGCCCTCAGGGGCAGCGCGCGACCGAGCAGGTACGACGTGCCGCGGCCGACCCCCGGCGCCGCGCACAGGCACAGCGCCTGCTGGGCAAGCTCCGCGGCCGTCGCCACTGACCGTGTCCCCCGCCCGTCGGCACGCGCCCGCGGCGGCGCCCGGCCGGCGGGAGCAGGGGCGGCGGTGGAGGGCCGGGCGGGGCCCGTGCGTGCCGGGCCGGCCGGTCCGGCATACGATCGGCCGACCCCGATCCCGCAAGGAGTTCCGCCCGGTGACCGCCGTCCTCCCACCGCCCCGCACCCCCGTCGGGCTGCTGCGCCCACGCTGCCTGACCCGTGTCGAGGACGGCGAGCGGCTGCACGCCCTGCTGTGGGTTCCGGGGCCGGGCCTGCGGATGATCAGCAGCGCGGTACTGGGCGGAGGCATCGGCGAGCGTGCCTGGGTCCTCAACGCCCAGGTCTCCCACGGCTATCGGCGTACCGACCCCGACCGGCACCTCGCCGTCCTCGCCTCCGGGGCGGGCGCCCGCGGTCCGGGGGTGGGGCTGATGACGGCCGCGGATGTCTCGGCGTACGCCCACGCGCACGACGGCGGCGCGGAGGCGGTCGTCACGTCGGGCATCGAGGTACGCGGCTGGGCCGCCGCTCCGGCGGCGGATACGGCGGATACCCCGGACACCGCGGGCACAGACGGCTCCGTCGCTCCGGGCACGATCAACATCGTCGTCGCCGTGCCGGTGCCGCTCAGCGACGCCGCCCTGGTCAACGCGGTGGCCACGGCCACCGAGGCGAAGGTGCAGGCCCTTCTGGAGGCGGGTCACGACTGCTCCGGGACCCCCACCGACGCGGTGTGTGTCGCCGCCCGCGTCCCCCGCCCCGGCGAGCAGCCGCAGGCCTTCGCCGGGCCCCGCTCCCTGTGGGGCGCCCGGTTGGCGCGGGCCGTGCACCGCGCCGTGCGGGAGGCCACGCCCGCGTCCTGAGGCCAGCGTCACGGCCGCTCCGGGAGTCACCCGTTCTTCCGGGAGGCCGTCCGGTCGGCCTCCCCGCCGGCGCCCAGCAGACCCGTGTGCCGCATCGGGTCCTCGGCCTCCAGGCGGGCCAGCTCGCGGCGGGCGACCCGCAGCACCACCGGCGGCAGCGCGGCACGTGCCGCCTGCGCCAGGCGCAGCCAGCGGGGCACGTACACGGCCGTACTGCGCTGCTCCACCGCCGCCGCCAGCCGGGCGGCGACCCGGTCCACCGGGTACACGCGCCGGGCGGGCGGCGGCATCCGGGCGCGCAGTTCCCGCAGCACGGGGTACCGGTCGGCATCGCGGATCATGTCGGTGTCGGTCCAGTTCAGGTATCCGATGCCCACGGCCACGCCGTGGTGCGCCACTTCGGCCCGCAGCGCGTGGGCGAAGGCCTCCACCCCGGACTTGGAGGCGCAGTAGGCGCTCATCATGGGGGCGGCGCCGATCGAGGCGAGCGAGGCGACCTGGTGGTAGTAGCCCCGGGTCGCCAGCAGGTCGGGCAGGAAGGCGCGGGCGGTCGCCGCACTTCCCGTCAGGTTGACGTCGATGACCCGGCGCCAGTCGGCGGGGTCCGAGGTGGCGAACGGGCCGCCTTCCGCGACACCCGCGTTCGCCACGACGGCGGAGGGTGTGCCGAGGCGCGTCCGCACCAGTGCGGCGGCGTCGCCGAGGGCTGCCTCGTCGGTGATGTCGACCTCGCAGACCAGTGTCGCCGTGGGCAGGCCGGCCGCCACCGCCGTCAGCGCCGCCTTCTCGTGGCCGAGCAGGGCGAGCCGGGCCCCCCGCCGGGACAGGTCGCGGGCCAGGGCCGCTCCGACGCCCCGCGCGGCGCCGGTCACCACGACGGTACGGCCGTGGAGCGGGTTGGCTTTCATGGCCCTTCCTTCCGGGACTCCCGGGCGCGGTCCGTGCGGTTGTGCTCCTCCGCCCGTGCCCCGGGCCCCGGGGTGGTACCGGGACGGGCGGTGTGGTCGGGGTGACCGGCGGTACGGCGGGCTTCCTTCATCTCCGCCTCGTAGAGGTGGTCGTGTCCCTCGGCGAGTTCCTCGACGGCAGCGCGTTCGAATTCTCTGAACGGCTCGTAGTACGTGTGGTCGTAGGCCTCGACGATCTGGAACGTCCAGTGGCCGGGAATCACGTTCCGGCCCAGGATCTGTGTGCGCACCGTCTCGGCCCATTCCGGGTGCCCGGCCTCGCGGAGGAGTTCGACCGCCCGGTCCAGCTCGAGGTCGGCGGTGCCGGTGAGCTGGTGGAAGCTGTAGAGGTGGCCCCGGGCGCGCTCGGTGGTCTCCAGTGCCTTCGACAGTGACCCCAGGGCTTCCACGGTGGTGTGGCTGACGCCTTCGGGGCGCTGGTGCGCGCGGTCGGGACCGTTGTCGTGGCTGGTCATCGTCTGGCCTCCGCCTGTGGTCGTCGGTATGCCGGTCATCCGCCGTCGGCTCGGGCGCCCGGACCGGGTTGCCTGCGGCCGGTGCGGTCCCGGCGGGCCAGCAGGCGCTGCACCCGTGCCGGGCCCGGCGTCAGGTGCCGGCGCAGGGCCACGCGGGCGGCGTTGGCGCCCGGTGCGCCGTGGACGCCGCCGCCCGGATGTGCTCCCGCGGACGCCAGATACAGCCCCTTCACGGGGGTCTCCGGGCGTCCGGCGCCGGGGATCGGTCGGAAGAAGAGCTGCTGGTGCATGGCCGCGGTGCCGCCGTTGATGGCGCCGCCGTGCAGATTCCGGTCGAGGGACTGGAGCGTCGGCGGAGCGAGCACGCGCCGGGCCCGGATCCGGGAGCGGAACCCGGGTGCGAACCGTTCGACCTGGCGCTCGACGCGGTCGGCCATGACCTCCTGCTCCCCGGCGCCCCAGGTACCGGTGAGTCCCTCGTCGCCCGCGTCGCCGGCGGCGGCGTGGGGCACATGGGTGTAGGCCCACGCGGACTCGGTGCCCCGGGGGGAGCGGGTGGGGTCGGAGGTCGTCATCTGCCCGAACAGGCAGAAGGGGCGGTCGGGGACCTGGCCCATGGCGAGCTGGGCCGCGAACCGGGTCAGTTCGTCGACGCCGTCCGAGAGGTGGACGGTGCCGGCGCCCGCGGCCTGCTCGGCCCGCCAGGGCACCGGGCCGTCGAGTGCCCAGTCCACCTTGAAGGTGGCGAAGTCCCACTGGAAGCACCGCAGATCGGACATCAGCTGGGCGGGAAGGTGCACGGCGTCGACGAGTTCGCCGTACAGGGCCGGTACGGACACGTCCGCGAGAACGGCCCGCCCGGCGCCGATCGTCTCGCCGTCCGCGGTGCGCACCCCCACCGCCCGGCCCTCGCGCACGACGATGCGGTCGACCCGCCGGCCGCAGTGCAGCAGGCCACCGCGTGCGGCCAGCCGGCGGGACAGTGCCTCGGTGAGGGCACCGGAGCCGCCGGACGGCACGGGGAAGCCGTAGGTCTGTCCGAGCATCGACATCAGCCAGCCGAAGCCCCCGCTGCCCGCGGCCTCCGGTGCCAGGTCGGCGTGGAGCGCGTTGCCCGCCAGCAGCAGTCCGCCGCCCTCGCCCCGGAACTCCTCCTCCCCCAGACGGCGGACGGGCAGTACCAGGGTGCGGGCCATCCGCAGGCCGCCCGCGCCGCGCAGCCGGACGGCGAGCCGGGCGGCGGAGCGGACCGGCGGGAACGGGGTGAACAGGGCGTTCAGGAGGTCGGGGCGAAGGTCCTGCCACACGTCGTGCAGCCGCCGCCAGGCGGCTCCGTCGCCCGGCGCGAAGACCTCCAGGGAGTCGGCGGTGACATCGATCCGGCGGTCGAGCACCGCACACCTGCCGTCGCTCAGCGGGTGGGCCAGGACGTGCGGGGCGTGGCTCCAGCGCAGCCCGTGGTCCTCCAGGCGGAGCCCGCCGAGCACCGGGGACGCGGCGGCGAGCGGATAGAAGGAACTGCAGAGGTCGCTGACGAAGTCCGGGTCGACGCCCCGGTCGTGCCGTACCGCGCCACCGGGCTCCGGCTGCTCCTCCAGCACGTCCACACTCCAGCCCGCGTCGGCCAGGAGGTTCGCCGCCACGAGTCCGTTGGGACCGGCCCCGATCACCACGGCGTCAGGCACGAGCGCCTCCCCCGCCGGGCTTCGGCGACACGACCTGACCGAGGGGGCGGCGGCGTTCCTCCTCGGCTGCCTCGGCCTCGCAGAGCTTCGCCAGCCGGGCGAGCATGGCGCGGTGGCGTACCTGGATCAGGGCTTCCACGGCCGCGTTGTGCAGGCGGCCGCCGACTCCGCGCAGTGGATGCTCGTCCACGAGCACCAGGCACTGGTCTCCCCACGGCCGCAGCTCGATGGCGATGCGCGCCGTGCCGAGGGGGCCCGCGTTGGCCTCGAGTTCCAGGGCCTCACCCTGCTCACAGCGTCGGACGACCGTCTCGTTGGACAGGCGAAGGGGCCCCAGCCGCACCTCGTAGCGGATCGCCGCGCCGAGCCGGGGCCAGTGGCCCCGGACCGGCTCCGAATCCGAGGTTCCCACCACCCACTGTGCGTAGCGACGGCCGTCGGCGAGGACGGCCCAGACCGTCTGCGGACGCGTACTGATCAGACGATGACGAACCGCCATTGCGGCCTCCCGTGTCCGAACGGCACCGGCCAGCTCTGAGTGCCCCGGATCGGACGGGTCAACCGGCGACGTCCTGCCCCGGCCCGGGCGGACGGCCACGCCGTCCGCCCGGGCCGGCGGGCGGGGCCAGCGCCCAGCGGATGCCCGCGGTGACGGCGGTGCCGAACGGGCGGACGAGCACGCCTTCGGCGGGTGCCGCCCGGGGCAGCCACAGCGCGCGGGACGCCCAGTTCGGCAGCAGGGACACGGCGCCGGCGGCGAGGGCGCCGTAGGGCAGCCGGGCGAGGGCCGGTACGGGCGGGTTGAGCAGCAGGAAACGCGCCGCGCCGCGTGCCTCGGGGGTCGACCGCAGTTCCCCGCGGTAGTCCGCCAGCCGGTCGGCGAGTTCGGTTCGGCTCCTCGGCGGGTCGGGCACGCCGAGCGCGGTGGCGATGCGCGCCATGTCCGCCACGTAGCCGTCGCAGCCCTCGTCGTCCAGCGGGTGGGCGCCGTAGCGCTGGTGGGCGCGCAGGAACATGTCGGCCTCCGCGATGTGCACCCAGCACAGCAGGTGGGGATCGGCGGCGTGGTACTCGTGGCCGTCGGCGGTCGTGCCGCGTACCGTCTCGTGCACGGCCCGTACCCGGTCGACGGCCTGCTGGGCGCCGTCGGCCGGGCCGTAGGTGGTCATGGCGAGGAAGGTGCTGGTCCGCTGCAGGCGGCCCCACGGGTCCCCGCGGAACCCGGAGTGCCCGGCGACGGCGGCCATGGCCAGCGGATGGAGCGACTGGAGCAGCAGGGCCGACAGTCCGCCGATGAACATCGAGGCATCCCCGTGCACCTGTCTGACGGGCCGTTCGGGACCGAACCAGCGCGGGCCGGGCGTGCCGTGGATACGGGCACGGTTGTCCCGGCCGTCCGGTCCCGCCACCCGGGAGAAGATCGCGTCACCGATCCGGCCGCGCACCGCCCGGCCGCCGTCCGAAAGGAGTCCCATGGCTCACTCCCGCCTCCTCGCGCCCGTGCCGGCCAGCCGGCACGGGCCGCGTGTTCAGGGAACGTCGCCCTTCCAGTCGAACACACGCCCGCCCCTGCCGCGGGGCACGTACAGGGCGCGGCCGCCCGCGCCGTAGCGGCCTATCTCGGTGGGCAGCCCGACGCCGCCTCTCAGGTCCCTCTCGGAACGGTCCGTGATGTCCAGCAGGAGACCGTCCAGCGGCCCTCCCGCCAGCTCCGCGTACAACCGCCCGTCGCGCGGCCCCGGATCGTCGTGGTCCGCTCCGTAGACCCTGCCGCGCATGAACTCCAGCTCGTCCATACCGGCAGGGTGGCATCCACCACTGACAGTCGCGTTCAGCTCGCGTCCGTCCAGCTGTGGGCGACGTCGATCACGAGACGGTCCGGGAGCTGCAGCACCCTGAACGGCAACCGGGTACGCACCCCGAGCCCGATCTGGGTGTCGCCCTCGAAGCCGGCTGCGAACCGCGCGTCCCTGAAGGTGCGGTACCCGGTCAGGTCCACTCCCGGCAGAGGTTGTCCGGCGCGCGCGGGGTAGGTGGGCCGGCCGGTCCCGGGGTCGTACGGCGGAGCGGCCACCCGCACTTCCAGGACGGCGCCGCCGGCGACGGGGACCGGCCGGCCGGAGCCGTCCTGGTACAGCCGGTCGACGTACCGGACCGTGTACCCGATGCCGCTGCCGCCCGCTCCCGGCAGGTCGACGACCATCCGGTCGTAGCAGGTGTGGTGTCCGGTCCTGACGTCCCGGACCGGTGTCGTCGTGGCCGTGGGGGCGGTTTTGGCCAGGCTGCCCCAGCCGGTGGGGCACGCCGCGGACCGGGGCGTCACGGCCTGGACGGAGACGGTCCGGGGGGAGGCGGTGGGTGTGGCGGCGGCGGGGGCCGCCGCCGTTCCCAGCGTGCCGCCCACGAGTGCCAGAGTCACACACATTGTTCTTCTTTTCATTTTTTACGCCCCCAAGGGTCGCCTTCTGCTGGTATCAGGTGAGACGGCCTGGTTGAGCCGAAGGTTGCACCGGGAGGACGCCCTCTCCCTGTTCCGTGGGCCGCAGGAGGAGTGCGGTGATGTCGTCGGCGGACTGGCCGGTGCGCTCCGTGGTGCGCAGAAGGTGGTCGACGAGCCGGTGCAGGTCCAGGTCGGCGCCCGCCGCCAGACGTTCGGCGAGCCGCTCGGTGGCGTGGGTGGCGTCGGTGCCGGGGGCCTCCACCAGGCCGTCGGTGTAGAGGGCGAGGACGGAGCCCGGGGGAAAGCCGACGGTGGTGACCGGATAGTGGCCGCCGGTGCCGACACCGAGCAGCGGTCCGGGTTCGAGGTGCACCACGTCGGCCCGTCCGGGGGCCCGGCGCAGCAGCGGCGGGACGTGTCCGGCGTTGGTGAGGGTCACTTCGTGGCGTGCCAGGTCGATATGGGCGTAGAGGCAGGAGACGAGCAGTTCGGAGTCCAGGTCCGCGAGCAGCCGGTTGGTCCGGAGGAGGACCTTGTCCGGTGCCGCGCCGGCCGTGGTGTGCGCGTGGACGGCGAGACGGACCTGGCCCATGAGGGCCGCCGCGGTGACACCGTGGCCCTCCACGTCCCCGATGACGGCGGCCACGGTGGTGTCGTCGAGGGGCAGCACGTCGTAGAAGTCGCCGCCGACGTCGAGGCCGGGCCCGGCGGGCAGGTAGCGGACGGCGACGTCGAGGCCGGGCACGGTGGGCAGGGCGCGTGGCAGCAGGGTCCGCTGCAGGGCGGCGACGAGGTGGCGCTGGGTGTCGTAGAGGCGGGCGCGGTCGAGGGCCTGGGCTATCAGGCCGGCCAGGGAGGTCAGGACGGCCCGTTCGTCGGCGGTGAAGGTGTGCGGCCGGTCGTAGGACAGGACGCAGCAGCCCACCGGTCGTCCCGAGATGGTCAGCGGGAGGAAGGCCCAGGCCGTCTTGTCGCTGAGGTGGACGGTGCTGGGATACCCGGCGGCGATCTCGTCCTGGCTGCCGAAGAAGGCGGCCGTGCCGGCGGCCAGGACATCGCCCGCGGGGGTGAGTTCCGTGTCCAGGTCCAGGGCGTCGAGCCGTTCCACGACGCCGCCGGGGTAGCCGTGGTGGCCGACGATCCGCAGCCGGCCTGCCTCGGCCGAGGTGAGCATCAGGCCCTGGGCTCCGAAGGCGGGCAGTATCTGGTGGGTGATCAGGTCCACGAGGTCCTGCACGGTCACCGTCTCGGTGAGCGCGGCGGCCAGATGGACCAGTTGGTGCAGGCGTCCCATGGGGGCCGGCTCGGGGCGCGGCAGGTCCGCGGGCGTCGGCAGGACCGCGGTGTACTCCTTCCGGGGGGTGATACGGACGCTGATGCCGCTGCTGCCCGGGTGGAGTTCGAAGGTCAGCCACTGGTCCGGGGGGCGGCAGGCGGCATAGGTCACGGGTACCCGGCTGACCACCGCCGTGCGGTAGTGGTCCTCGTAGACCGGGTCGTCCAGCCAGGGCAGGGACTGCCAGGGCCTGGTGCCGAGGAGCTGTTCCGTGCGGCGGCCGAGCAGGCGGGCGGCGTCGGTGGTGAGGAAGGTGATCCGGCCCTCCAGATCGAGGGACACCGCTCCCTCGGGCAGCCGCTCCAGATAGTCGCAGGCGGCCAGCCCGGTCTGCGCCGGGCCGGCCACGGCGCCCGGGGTGACGATCCGCGGCCGGTCGTGGAGGGTGGGCGGCCGGGAGCTGTCCTCCAGGAGCCGTGCGAGGTGACGCGCGCTGGTCGTGATGTTGTGCCGTTCACGGGCCGTGACGTGCTGCGGGTGGTCGGCGGGCCACATCAGGCCGATGGCGCCCCAGCAACGGCGGGCCCCGGTCAGGGGCATCGCGGCCATCGCGAACGGGTACGGCAGGACCGCGGCGATCCGGGGGTATCTGCGCACCATCTCGTCCTGACCGCCGAGCCAGACCAGCCGGTCCTCCCGGACGGCGTCGGTGACGGGCGTCGGTGAGATGGGGGACAGCCGTTGCCATGGGGTGCTGAAATCCTCCGGGATCCCGCTCAGCCATCCCAGGCGCAGTACCCCGTCCGCCGCGTCCAGCAGGTAGAGGGCGCCGGCCGAGGCTCCGGTGCGCCGCACCGTGGCGGCCAGGCCCGCACCCAGGGCGTCGTCCAGCGAGGCGGCGCCCAGGAACGACTCGCTCATCCCGGACATCACGGCCTCCGCTCCGGTGGCAGGAAGGCTGCCCGCCCGTCAGAGAAGGTGCGCGGGTGCCCGCTGTTCCCTCAGGGACGTACACGTTCCACACCTCGGACAGTACGCCCGACCCGCTCCGCGGGCATGTCCTCGCGGCCCGCCCCGCCCGGGTCCGACGCGTGACCGCGCCCGGGCACCGGGCCCGTCGCCGGCCATGGTCACCCGCGCGGTCCGAGAGCCGGGGTGATCCCCTCCCCGTGTGATGGGGACGAGGCCAGGACCGGCTCGGCCTCGGCACGGGACGGGGCGGAGAGCCGGGGCGGAGGAGAACACGCCCTGGTAGATCACCGCGCGGGTCATCACCTGCGCCGCGCTGATCGTGGTGAGCGTGTTCGCGGCGTTCGTCATCAGCGAGAACATCGTGGTCAGGATGCTGGGGTCCGGGCCTCGCCGGCAGCGTCCTCGTCGACGCCACCGTGGTGCGCCGGCGCCTTCCCCAAGGCCCGGACAGCCGGGCGTGCGACACGACGGCGGCAGGCCCCGCGGGGCCTGCCGCCGTCGTGCGTACCCGCGCCTCGCCGCGCGGGCCGTCCGGGTCAGGTGCGGCGCACGCGGCGCAGCAGCACGAAGCCGGCGATGACCAGGACCGCGCCCGCGGCCGCCGGCCAGAGCTGGGCACCCGTCTCGGCCAGACCGCCGCTCACGGTCTGCGGCTCGGTGGCGTCGGCCGCCGCGGTCTGCCGGCCGCCGTCGTCGGTCGCCGTGCCGACGCCCGGCGTCTCCTGGCCGGCGCCGTCGCCCTGCTGACCGCCCTGGGGCGCGGCCGAGGCCCGGACCTCGGGCTGCTTGTCGCCGGGCGGGGTGGTGGCGTCGTCACCCGCGGGCTCCTCGGTGGCCGGGGCGTCGGCCGGGGGCTCCGAGGGGTTCTCCTGACCGCCGTCACCGGCACCGGGCTTGTCTCCCTTGCCACCCTTGTCGCCCTTACCGCCCTTGTCGCCCGGCTGGGCGGCGCCGTCACCGGGCTGCTCGGCGCCGTTGCCGCCGTTGCCGCCCCCACCGGGAGCCTCGGTGGGCTCCTCCGTCGGGCCCCCACCCGGCTGCTCACCGCCGTCGCCGGCGCCGACACCGCAGGTGCGGCCGCTGTTGATGCAGTCGACCATCTCCTGCATCAGGTCCTCGTCGAAGACGTTGATGAAGTCGCCGTGGTCGGTGCCCGGCTTGTGCAGCTGCTCCGGGAAGGAGTCCACGGCGAACAGCGGGGTCGTCGCGCCGCCGTCGTTCAGGCTCGGCGCGTCGACGTCGTAGACGATGCGCTGGACCAGCTGCGGCACGGGCGCGAAGCCGGACGGGCAGTTGCCCTGGGCGTCCATGAACGCCATGTGCGTACGGTGGTTGGCGCTGTCGGTGTTGCGGCCGTCCCAGCAGCTCTGGAAGTCGAAGGTGCGCACCACGTCACTGCCCTGCGGGCACAGCGGGTACTTGTCCTCGAGCTGCCGGTCCTCGAAACCGGTGCAGCTCCAGGACGCGTTGGCGTTGGCGGGGCCGTTGACGAACGACTTGGCGTCACCGGTGATGATGCGCAGCAGCCGCGGCATGGCCGTGACCTCGCCCTGCGGGTTGCCCACGAACGTCAGCGTGACCTCCTTGGGGGTCACGATCTCACCGGCGTTGCCCTCGATGCCGCCGCCGGGGGAGTTGGCGTCCTGCTCCTCGGTGCCGTTCTGCAGCCGCAGCACGGGCCAGTAGTACGACGACTTGTCGCCCTGGTCCTCACAGCTGGTGTCGGCCGCCGCCAGCTGGTCGTCGCTGGAGAAGGCGTTGGTGGCCTGGTTGCCGATGTAGTCGTGGAAGTGGTGCGCGCCGTTGGCGACACCGGGAGCCGCGATCACGTTGTCCGAGTTGAACAGACCGTTCTCGTTGACACCGCAGCTGCTGACGAAGGTGCCCTTCGAGGCGTCCGCCGCCGGGTCGGGCTTGACCACGTTGGGCTGGACGCTCTCGATGTCCACGAAGTCCGCGGCGACGGGCCCGTTGCCCGCCTGTCCGCCGTTTCCGCCGCCCTGGTCCTGGCCGTCGGCGCCGCCTGCGCCCTGGTCGCCCTCCTGGCCGTTCCCGTCCTGGCCGTCTTCCGGCTGGGCGGACGCGTTTCCGGAGTCGCGGACGGAGCAGTCGGCGAGTCCACCGAGGCCCTCGGGGCGGTCGCCCTCCTTCTCCATGGCGGCCGTGATGCGTTCGAGGGTCGCGGAGCGTTCCTCCTCGAGCGGGTCGATGACCTTGTCGTCGGCGACGCCGGGGTCCTGCTGGATGGCCTGCGCGGACTCCCCCAGGCGCTGGTAGGCCTGGGCGATCTGCTCGTCCAGCGCGGCCAGTTCCTTGTCGACGTCCGGCCGCGCCTTCTCGGGGACCGTGGTCAGCTCGGTCGCCACGTCGGGGCAGTCGATGGTGGTGCCGCCGAGGACGCGCGCCTGACCGGCCCCGCCCACGGAGTCGTCCTCCGTCGCGGAAGCGTAGACATTGGCCGCCATCAACCCCCCTCCGCCCAGGATCAGCGCGACCGCGGCGAAGGTCGCGCGCTGTGGACCTCGTGGGCGTCTGCGTGTGTTGCGTGCCAAGGCGGTACTCCTACGCTTCTGTCGCGGGGGGTGGGCATGGGATTCCCACGCCCCATACGTAGGCGCGTCGCGGTGTGTTCAAGCGCCTCACGGTTTCTTCGGGAATTCTCAGGAACCTCCCGGGAACCGCAGGGCGCCCGGGCGCCTCCACGGTCCCGCCCGACTCGGCCTGCGCGGCAGGGAGTTCAGATGCCGGACAGCCGAAGTGACCGCTGGCCGACGGAGGTTCACGTCCGTCGGCTGCCGGCGCACGGGACCCTCAGAGCCGGTCGTGGTCCCGCGTCGAGCGCCCGAGGCAGGTGACGGAATCGTCGAGGAGCACCTCGATCTCGTGGAAG
Source organism: Streptomyces cathayae (assembly GCF_029760955.1). Taxonomy (GTDB): domain Bacteria; phylum Actinomycetota; class Actinomycetes; order Streptomycetales; family Streptomycetaceae; genus Streptomyces; species Streptomyces cathayae. The sequence continues at coordinate 7,229,003 of NZ_CP121682.1, read as the reverse complement.
CCCATCCGGTCGTAGAAGGCCCTGGCGGAGCTGTTGGCCTTCGCCATCACGAGGTGGACCGAGGGCACCCCGCGGACGTGCAGCGCCTCGAGGAACGTCCGCATCAGCTCCCGGCCGTACCCGCACCCCTGCCACCGGGGCAGCAGGTCGATGTGCAGGTGGGCGGGGTAGGCCGCCAGTTCGGGGACGGACATCCGCTCGGGGTGGTGCAGGAGCCAGGCCATCTCCTCGTCCGGGCTCCCGGGCAGCCCGTCCGGCTCGGGGTGCCGGTCGGCGACCAGCGGCAGCCACGCGGCACGGAAGTCCCGCGCGAAGCGGGGCGTGTCGGCGGTGCCGAGGACGTAACCGACCGCGCGCCCCTTCCCGTCGTCCAGGACGAAGGCGAGTTCGGGCTCCAGGTGGACGTAGGGAGCGGCGAAGACCGCCGGGAGGATGCCGGGGTCACGGTAGTGGAGGCGGGCGTCCTGACCGTTGTGCGCGGTGCGGACACAGATGTCGTCGAGGGCCGGCCGGTCCTCGCGGCGGTACGGACGAATCACGGGAGAGGAGATCATGCCCGGCATCCTGCACGCTTTGGGAGCGCTCCCACAACCTTGTCCCGTTCCCGTGGCCGCTCGTGCGCGGAGTGATTTCCCGTTCCGTGGTTACTCGAAGGCCATGAAACCGAATGTCCCGGGACGCCGCAGGCGGTCCGACGGCGACGCCCCGGACCCGGAGCGCTCAGGCCCGGATCCGGGGGAGCAAGGACCGAGCGACCAGGTGGAGCAGTCGGCACCGGACGCGCCGACCGAGCTCCCGAAAGGGGCCTGGGGCGCCGCGCTGAAGGGGGCGCTGCGCGAGTTCAAGGACGACGAGCTGACCGACCGGGCCGCCGCTCTCACGTACTACGGCGTGCTGGCACTGTTCCCGGCACTGCTGGTGCTGGTGTCGCTGCTGGGCATCACGGGACGCTCGACGGTGGACAAGGTGATGGAGAACGTCCGGCAACTCGCCCCCGGGGCGGCCCGCGACATCATCACCCGGGCCGTCGACCAGCTCCAGGGCAACGCGGGTACCGGATCGGTCGTGGCGATCGTCGGTCTCGTGCTCGCCCTGTGGTCGGCGTCGGGCTATGTGGCGGCGTTCATCCGCTCGGCCAACGCGGTCTACGACATACCCGAGGGACGTCCGGTGTGGAAGGTGCTGCCGGTGCGGCTCGGTTTGACGGTGGTGCTGATGGTGCTGGCCGTGGTCAGTGCGCTCATCGTCGTCTTCACCGGTGGTCTGGCCCGTCAGGTCGGCGGCACCCTCGGTATCGGGGACGCCGCGCTGACGGTGTGGTCGATCGCCAAGTGGCCGGTGCTGGTCGTCCTGGTGACGATCATGATCGCGCTGCTGTACTGGGCCGCTCCGAACGCCAAGGTCAGGGGGTTCAGGTGGATCACCCCCGGCAGCTTCCTGGCCCTGCTGATCTGGCTGGCCGCCTCCGGCGGCTTCGCGTTCTACGTCGCCAATTTCGCCTCGTACAACAAGACGTACGGCACGATGGCCGGTGTCATCGTCTTCCTGGTCTGGCTGTGGATCACCAATCTGGCCATTCTGCTGGGTCTGGAGTTCGACGCGGAGATCGCCCGGCAGCGGGCCATCGCCGGTGGTCATCCGCCCGAGGCCGAGCCGTACACCCGGCCCCGGGACACCCGTGCCTGGGACGAGCAGGAGCGGCGCCGGGTGGACGGAGGGGGCTGATCCCGCCACCGAGGTCCGGGCGGATCAGTCGTCCATCAGTCCGGCGGCGAGCGTGGCGCCCAGTTCCCAGCACCGCTCGACGGCGGCCTTGTCGGGTTCGCCGGTGACGGTCACCGCGTCCGCGGCGCGCCGCCAGCCGAGGCCCTTCGTGACGGACTCGATGCCCCGCACCGCCCCGGTGACGTCGCTGCCGCCGTGCACGTAGTAGCCGAACGGCCGGCCCCGGGTGGTGTCGAGGCACGGGTAGTAGACCTGGTCGAAGAAGTGCTTGAGCGCCCCTGACATGTAGCCGAGGTTCGCCGGGGTGCCGAGCAGATAGCCGTCGGCGTCCAGGACGTCGCCGGCCGTGGCACAGAGCGCCGCCCGCCGGACGACCCGGACGCCCTCGATCTCCGGGGCGCCGGCCCCGGACAGGACCGCTTCGAACATCGTCTGGCAGTGGGGCGAGGGCGTGTGATGGATGATCAGCAGAGTCGGCACACCCCGACCCTGCCGTGCCGGCCGGGGCCTTCGCAAGCCGGTCCGGGGTGTGGGAGGGGCGCCGGAAGGAGCAGCGGGGAACGCTTGTGAGGGCGGCTCGGGGATGGCACGATGCCCGGCATCGACACGCGGAGACGGGGTGCGTCTTGGCCGACGGGAATCGCAGGTCACCGGCAGCGGCGGTGTTCGACGCGCTGGGCAGCGACTACGAGAAGGCGTTCGCCGCCTCCGGGGCGCACCGGGCCTCGCTGGCGTGGCTGCTCGAACGGCTCCCGCCCGGCAGCCGGGTGCTGGACGTGGGCAGCGGGACGGGACGGCCCACGGCCGCCACGCTCACCGCGGCCGGTCACCGGGTGCTGGGGGTCGACGTGTCGCCGGTGATGGTGGAGATCGCGTCCCGGCAGGTGCCCGAGGCCGAGTTCCGCTGCGGTGACATCCGCGGGCTGCCGCTCGAGGACGGTTCCCTCGACGCCGTCTGCGTGTACTTCGCCCTGCTCCAGATGTCCCGTGCGGAGCAGGCGGACCTGGTGCGGCGGCTGGCCCTGGTCCTGCGCCCCGGCGGCCTGTTCGCGCTGGCCACCGTGCCCCTGGACGTCGAGGGCTTCGACGGTGTCTTCATGGGGCAGGGCGTGCGGGTCACCAGCTTCGCCGCCCAGGCCGTGACCGCGCTGGTGCGCGAGGCGGGGCTGACGGTGCTGTCGGAGGAGAGCGTGCTGTTCACCCCGGCCCATCCCGACGCCACTCCGGAGCCCCAGCTCTTCCTGCACGGCCGCCGCGAGGGCGGGGAGGCGGCCCCGGCGGGCTGACCCCGGCCCCGCGGGCCGGGGTCGGGGAAGCCGGGGCTAAGGAAGCGGTTTCGTCTCGCCCCTGAGGTCGGCGAGCAGTTCGGCCTGGCCGGCCAGCACTCCGGACAGGATGGTGCGGGCCACCCGGAGCAGTTCCGCCACGTGCGGGCTGGTCAGCGAGTAGTACACGGTCGAGCCCTCCTTGCGGCTGACCACGAGGTTCGCCCGGCGCAGCACCGCCAGTTGCTGGGAGAGGTGAGCCGGTTCGATGCCCACCTGGGGCAGCATCTCCGCGACGGCGTGCTCGCGCTCACTGAGGAGTTCCAGGACCCGGATGCGGGCGGGATGGCCCAGGGTCTTGAAGAACTCGGCCTTCAGTTGGTACAGCGGCATGGTCATCGTGCCGTCCCCTCTCCGGTTCCCGGTTTCCGGCGCGCCGCCCCGGTCCCGTCGTCCGGTCCGAGGTCCCTCGCCCCACCTGTGCGTCGTCGGCACCCGACCTCGCCATTCTCTGAGCTTTCCGACATTAGCAACTTCGCACATCCCTGTGTTCCGGGGGCTGTACCGGCCGATCTCCCGGTCGGTCAGGGCCTGTTCGGCGGCCCGGTGGGCGCGGCGGCCGACTGCGGGGCCCTGGGCGCGGGCAGGACACCGGTGAGTTCCAGGTGGTCGCGGGCCGCACGGATCGCCTCCGGCGTCGTGGCGTACTCCCGGCCCTCGCGCCGCAGCGACTCCAGTGTGCCGACGGATTCGAGGACCTTGCGGTGCTCGGGCCGGACGCCCGAGATCATGACGGCGATGCCGCGGCGCCGCAGTTTCGCCACCGCGTCCTTGAGCACCAGGGCGCCGGTGGCGTCGATGACGCTCACGTGGGAGAGGCGCAGGATGACCACCCGCACGTCGGCGAGTTCGGTCAGTTCCAGCAGGAAGCGGTGGGCGGCGGCGAAGAACAGCGGGCCGTCGACGCGGTAGGCGACGATGTGCTCGGCCAGCAGTTCGCGTTCCGCCTCCGTGTGGTCGCCCCGGTCGAGCGGGAGCGGGGCGAGGCGTGCCTGCCGGGCGACGGCGCTCAGTGCGAGGAGGCCCGCGACGGCCAGCCCGATGATCACGGCGAGGACGAGGTCGAGGGCGAGGGTGGCGACGGCCGTGAGGACCAGGACCAGCCCGTCGGAGCGGGTGGCGCGGGCCATCGCGCGCAGCGAACCGACCTCGACCATGCGGACGGCGGTGGCCAGGAGGACGCCCGCCAGCGCGGCGAGCGGGATCTTCGACACCAGCGGGGCGGCCGCGAAGACGATCACGGCGAGGACCGCCGCGTGCGCGAGGGCGGCCAGTCGCGAGGTGGCTCCGGTGCGGACGTTGACCGCGGTGCGGGCGATCGCGCCGGTCGCGGGGACGCCGCCGAAGAGCGGCGAGGCGATGTTCGCCAGGCCCTGGCCGAACAGTTCGCGGTCCGGGTCATGCCGTTGGTTGACGGTCATGCCGTCGGCCACGGAGGCGGACAGCAGCGACTCCAGCGCGGCCAGCGCCGCCACGGCCACGGCGGGTGCGATCAGTTCGGTCAGTGCGCCGGTGTCGAGGAAGGCGAGCGAGGGGGTGGGCAGGCCGGAGGGCAGGTCGCCGATGGGGCGCACCCCGTCCAGTCCTGCGACCTGGACCACGAGCGTGGCCGCGATCACGGCCAGGATGGAGAACGGGACGGTCGGCCGCAGGCGCGCCCCGATCAGCATCACGGCGGCCACCGAGAGCGCCAGGGCGACGGCGATCCAGTCGGGTGTGCGCGCGAACTCCTCGAACGCCCGCCAGGCCACCACCAGCACCCGGTCGCCCTCGGGCACGGGGACACCGAGGGCGTTGGGGATCTGCTGCAGTGCGATCACGCACGCGATGCCGAGTGTGAAGCCCTCCACCACGGGTGCGGGCACGTACCGCATGCTGCCCCCGGCCCGCAGCAGCGCCAGCACGACCAGGATCACGCCCGCCATCAGCCCGACCGTGAGCACGCCCGACGCGCCGTGGTCGGCGACGATGGGGACGAGCACCACGGTCATCGCCCCGGTCGGGCCCGAGACCTGGAGGTTGGAGCCGCCGAACACGGCGGCCAGCGCACCGGCGATCACGGCGGTGGCCAGCCCCGCCTCCGCGCCGAGCCCGGAGGAGACGCCGAATCCGAGGGCGAGGGGCAGTGCGACGACCGCGACGGTCAGTCCGGCGAGCAGGTCACGGCGCGGATCGCGCCGCATCTGGTCGAGGTCGCCGCGGGTGGGCAGCAGCGACGTGATCCGGGTCCAGACCCCGGCGAGCAGCAACGGTACCGACACAACCCCTCGACTTCCAGGTGGTCAAGAACTCCGAACACCGCGGGCGTCCGATCAGCTCGCGGCGTCATGGGGTCCCCCCTGCTCGAGCGAAGCCCAGAGCTTGGGGGAGCGTGCGATCGCAAGGCGTCGCACGCACCAGGCGCCCCTTGGGTTCGGGGCTCTACGGCGCTCCGTCGTACGACGCGCTCAGGGGGCCGCGACGACGGGCATACCATTCAATGATGTAGGCAATTGCTAATTTTTGCAATTCAGCAGGTCGCGAATGCCGCATACGATCCCTGCGGGTCCCGCTCCGGCCGTGCCTCCGTCAGCCCGTCATGCGCTTTCGCCAGGTCGGCTCGACCAGCCGCCACTCGGCCTCCCAGGCCGCCGCGCGCCCCCGCTGGAGCTGCCCCTGGACGAGCCGTCCGCCGAGCAGGACCAGTCCCCCGCTCGCGGCCGCGACCGTGAGGCCCGCCACGACGATCTGGAACCGGGCGTCCACTCCACCGGGCGGTTCGGAGACCAGGCGCCCCTCCCCGTCCGTCCACACGGTGACCACCCTGCCGGCCTTGCTCCCGGAGTCGACCTCCGCCCGGCCCGTGCGGACGGTGCCGTCGGGGGCGGTCCACCGGACCTTGGCCCACACGCGACCGCTGCCGCCACCGTCCCCGGCCACCGGCGCGGGCAGCGCCCGTGCCGCGTCCCCGACCAGGGTGGCCGGTGCGGTACGGGCCTGGGCGCGGTGCTCCGCGAGGGACCCGTCCACCGCCCCCGCCACCGCCAGGCCGGTGAACGTCCCGGCCAGGAGGGCGAGGACGAGGGTGGCGAGCAGCAGCCATGCCTCGATCAGATCGCTGCGACGCCTCAGCGGGTTCTTGCGCCAGCGCCACCACCACACTGTGCGTGGCCGCGCACCACGCGTCCGCGCCATGGGACGTCACCTCCTCGCGCGGGTGCCGCAGGCCACGACGTGCCGCGCCGGTATGCCGGACCGGCCGGTCCGTCGGGGCCGCGGCGCCTCCTCTCCAGGATCCGTCACCGGGGCGGTCCGGCGCATGGGCCGAACGGCCCCGCCCCGGGGTCGGACCGGCCCGAAAACGGCCCATGCGCCGGACCGTCCCGGGCGCGGCCCGCGCCCGACTGCGTCGGCGGATCTCCCGAAGGAGCCCGGGGCCGCCCTGCCCTTCCAGTCTGAGCGCACCCGGAGAGTTCCGCTCGGGCCGCCGCCGTCCCGCCGGCGGCCCGCTTCCCGCTGGACCGGGCCTCTACGCCACCACCGGCCGCGCGACGCCGCTGCGCAGCAGGTGCCGGGCCTGCCGGGCGTCGGCCCCCAGGCGCAGGGCGAGGCGGGAGAGCAGCTCGTACAGGCGCCGGACCGCCTCCAGGCGTTCCAGGCGCGGTGCGAGCGCCGAGAGGGCGATGGCCAGCGTCACGCCCGTCAGGGCCACCGGGCCCAGCGGGGTGCAGCCGAAGAAGTGGCTGACGCCGGGCGTCTGGACGAGGGCGGCGAGCACCGCGGCGGAGCCCAGGGCCGTCGTCCACACCAGGGGGCTGTGCCGGCGGCCGGAGAGGGTCTGCACGAGTTGGGCGCCGACCACGCCGCACAGGGCCATGGTGGTGGAGCGGCGGTTGCTGCCGGGGGTGAGGCGGCCGATCAGGTACGCGGTGACCGCGCCGAGGCAGGTGGTCACGCCCCGGCGCCGGATGGCGCGCAGCAGGGGGGCGCCGAGGACGTCGAGGCCCATCGGGCCGGTTTCGGCGTGGGCCGCCGTCGACGGATCGTCGCTCGGGGTCACCGCCACCGCCATCGCCGGGAACATGTCCGTGAGCAGGTTGACCAGCAGCAGCTGACGGGTCGACAGCGGTGAGGAGCCGGCGAGCAGGGTGCCCAGCACGCTGAAGCCGACCTCGCCCGCGTTGCCGCCGATGAGGATGCTCACCGCGTCGGCGACGCTGCGCCACAGCGCGCGGCCCTCGTGGACCGCGTCGACCAGGACCGACAGGTCGCCGGTGGTCAGGACGAGGTCGGCGGCGTTGCGGGCGGCGGCCGAGCCGCGCGCCTCGATGCCGACGCCCACGTCGGCGGCGCGGATCGCCGCGGCGTCGTTGGCGCCGTCGCCGGCCATGGCCACCACCCGGCCCGCCTGTTGCAGTGCCTCCACCACATGGAGTTTCTGCTCGGGCGCGACCCTGGCGACGACTCCGGCTCCGTGCAGGGCGCGGACCCGGTCGCGGCGGCCCATGGCGACCAGTTCGTCGCCGGTGACCACCTCGGTCGCCTCCGGCCAGCCCAGTTGCAGGGCGATCGCGCGGGCGGTCTCCGGGTGGTCGCCGGTGAGCATGACGGGCAGGATGCCGGAGCGGCGCAGCTGGGTGAGGAGGGCCTGCGAGGTGTCGCGCGGGACGTCCGCCAGGGCGATCAGCCCGACGAACTCCAGGTCCGCGAGGTCGGCCTCGAGTCCGGCGGTGGCGTCCGGGCCCCGGCACGGCCGCCGGGCGACGGCGAGGACGCGCAGCCCCTGTCCCGCGAGGGTGTGGGCCGTTCCGGTCGTGTCGTCGGGCAGGTCGCGGCAGGCCGGGAGGACCGTCTCGGGGGCGCCCTTGACCACGAGGAGGTCACCGGCGTCCGGGTGGGTGCCGCCGTTGTCCCGGCCGACGGCCGCGGCGTATCCCCGGCTGGCCTCGAAGGCGAGCTCACCGCTGGGCACCCAGTGCTCGTCGGGCGGTGCGGCGTCGAGGACCGCCTCGTCGGTGGCGTGCGCGACCCGGCGTCCCTGGCCCGTCTCCACCTGCGGGCAGGCTCGGGCGGCCAGCCGGACCACCGGCACGGCAGACTCGGCGTCCGGGGCGAGGACGGTGCCGTCGGCGGTGGCGACCCGGACCAGGCGCAGCCGGTTCTCGGTGAGGGTGCCGGTCTTGTCGAAGCAGACGGTGTCGACCCGGCCGAGCGCCTCCAGGGTGCGGGGCGTGCGCACCAGGACGCCGCGCCGGGACAGGCGGCGGGCCGCCGCCATCTGGGCGACGGTCGCGACGAGCGGCAGTCCTTCGGGGACGGCGGCGACGGCCACCGCGACCCCGCCGCTGACGGCCTGCCGCAGTGGGCTGCCGCGCAGCAGCGACAGCCCGGTCACCAGTGCGCCGCCGGTGAGGGTCACCGGCAGCGTCTTGCGGGTCAGTTCCTGCAGCCTCGCCTGGACGCCGGCGGGCGGCGGGGTGCGGGCGGCGAGCGCGACGGCGCGGCCCGCCTCGGTACGGTCGCCGGTGTCCACCACCAGCCCGACGGACCGGCCGGCCACGACGATGGTGCCCTCGAAGACCATGCAGGTCCGCCCGCTCACCGGCGCGCCGGGAGTGGCGTCGACGTCCTTGGCCACAGGCAGGGACTCGCCGGTGAGCGCCGACTCGTCGACCTCCAGCCCGTCCACCTCCAGCAGTCGCGCGTCGGCCGGTACGACATCGCCGGCGGCGAGGCTGATCCGGTCTCCGGGCCGCAGCCGGACCGCGTCGACGGTGACCGTGCGCCCGCGGGTGTCCCGCCGGCGTGCCGTGGGCTGCTGGCGGGCGGCCAGCCGGGCGAGCGCCTGTTCCGCGCGCAGCCGCTGGAGTCCGCCCGTCACGGCGTTGAGGTCCATGGCGCCGACGACGAGCAGCGCGTCGACGAGCGAGCCGAGCAGGGCGGAGGCGACCGCCCCGGTGGCCAGGACGGGCGTGAGGGGGTCGTCGAGTTCCCGGCGGACGGCACCGGCCGCCTGCCAGGCCCAGCGGGCCGGGGCCGCCACGGGGGTGCGGGCGAGCCGGGCCGCCCGTCGGCGGGACCGGTCGGCGAGCAGGGCGGGACCGCGGGGTCCGGCGTCGGTCGCGGGGCTGCTCAGCCGGTCGCGCGCCTCGTGCGGCTCCAGCGCGTGCCAGGGCACGTGCAGCCGTGGTTCGGGCGGCGTGGCGCGGGCCACGCCGACGGCCTCGGCCCAGCCGGAGAGCAGGGCGCCGGCCGCGGCGAAGTTCACCGGGGCGTGCCGGGTGAGCCGCTGCCAGGCGCGGCCGCCGGGTTTTCCGCCGCGGGCCACCATGAGCCCCGACAGGGCGGCGCCCGCACGGGCCAGGACCTGTGAGCGGCGGCCGACCCGGCGGACCGCCGGAATGGCCGTCAGCAGCCGCCACACATCGGCCGTTCCCCCCGGGACGATCAGGTCGGCTCCCCAGGCGATCGCCGACCGCGCGTCGGTGAGGGCGACGGCCACGTCGGCGGCGGACAGCCCGTCCGCCACCTCGCCGCCACCGCGTTCGGCCACCCGGGCGACGCCCACCACGATGTGCCCGTCGTTCTGCAGCGCCCGTACGACGTCACCGAGCGGCATGTCCGCCGGGGCCGCCTCGTCCGCGAGCCGGGTGATGTCCCTCAGGTCGGAACCGCCCGTGATCACGACGTACAGCCCGGCCCGGCGGGCCGCGTCGAGGACGGCTTCGGCGAACGGGTCGACCGGATCGTCGAACGCGGCGGTCCCGCTGACGGCGTCCGGGGTGTCCGGCGGGCGGCTGCGCAGGACGTCGGCGTGCAGGACGAGGGAGTCGGCGATCTCCAGCTGCCGCAGCCGCTCCCCACTGCGTACGAGCATCCCGGACCGGGCGAGGAAGGTACCGAGGGCCGCCTGGAAGGCGGCCGGGCCGTAGCGTGCCGCCTTGGGCGATCCGGCGAGGAGGGCTTCGGCCGCCTCCTGTGCCGCGTGCGTGACGAGGAGGGCGGCGGCCGCGCCGGCCAGGCTGCCGGTGCCGGCGTTGGCCGCGTAGGCCTGGGCGGGGGTGACCCGCAGCGGTGGGCGGCCGCCGGTAAGGCCGGGGAGGCCCGCGCGTTCCTCGGTGCAGAGGTCGTCGTGCAGCGCCTCGAAGGCCGCGGCCCGGGCCACCGCCTCGGTCAGCTGGCCGGTCCGCAGCAGCCCGTCGAGGACCAGGGACATCGGGGACTGTCCGGCTCCGTGGGCGGCGGCGTTGGCGGCGGCGAGGACGAGTTCCATGCCGTTCCAGCCGAGCCGCTGCCGCAGCAGGGCGCGGAAGCGGGGGTTCTCGCGCATCAGCGTGACGGCGGCGGTGACCGTTCTCGGGCTCCGTGGCAGGCCCAACGAGCGTCCGGCGAGGGCCCCGGCCGCACCGGCGGCGTCCAGCAGCAGCGCGGCGGCGTTGACCCGTACCTCGCGGGGGTCGCCGGGGTGCCGGGTCTCGTCCGCCTCCGGATCGGCGTCCTCGCTCAGCCCGAGGCGGGCGGCGAGCGCGACGGCCCGCTCGGTCACCCGGTCGCCGGCCGCGTCCTGCGCCGCCGTCACGACGAGGCGGGTCAGCCCCTCGTCCCAGTACGCCGTCAGCACGTCGGGGTGGTCGAGGAGTTCGGTGGCCACTTTGCGGGCGAGCGGGCCGGCGTCGCCGCCGGGATTGCGCAGCGCCAGGTGGACGCGGCGTCCGGCCCGCCAGTGCCGGCCGCCGCCCAGGGCGTTGCGGGCGACGTTGCCGATGCGGCGCGTCGTGCCGTGGACGGACGTCATGCCCCGGGCGGTGCTGCGGGCGGCGCCCGCGGCGGCCCCCGCCACGGTCCCGGCGAGGGGGGCGACATCGAAGCGTGTGAGCATCTGAGGGTGTCCCGTGGTCCTGGCTCAGCCGGTCTGCGGGTCGTGTGCGCCGTCCCGGCCCGGGTGGCGGTCGGTGTGCGGTTCGTGGTGCGCGGTGGCTTCGGCGACCTGCTTGAGCGCGGACGCCGTCGCGGGGTCGCCCACCTTGGCGGGCTGTTCGCGCACAGGGGGTTCCGCCGGTTCCTGCCGGTGGCGGGAGAGGGCCAGCCGGTCGCCGGGGCCCTGGTCGGTGGGCGGTCCGGGCGCGGGCTGCGGTTCCGTTTCGGTTTCCGGGCGGTGCGCCCCGTCCTCACCGGACGGTGCCGTGCCGTTCGGCGACTCCGTCTCCGGCGGCCGGGCCGGCCGCTGCTGGGTGAGCCAGGCGACGGCCGCGCCGGTCAGCGCCACCGGCCACTCGACGAGGCCGGCCACACCGAGCACGCCGGCTCCGGCGTAGACGGCCATGCGGCGACCGCGCGGGGACACCGCCCCGATCGCGTCCAGCGCACCGCCGGCCGCCTTCCCGACCTGTTCCGCGCCCGGCACCTGCCGCAGCCCCGACGCCATGGCCCGCAGGGGCTGCGGAAGATCCGACGAACGAGACGTGTCTGGGTCCCTGCCGGCCATGTCGTTCATGTCGACCTCCGAAGCGCGTCACCCAGGGGCGCCCATCGGTTCCCCTGCCTTGTGACCCATTTTCAGCCGTGAACGGCCGGAGCGCTTTTCCTGTTCACCCGAGGCGGTCCCGTCGGCGCCGCCGGCCGGGTTGCCGGCGGCGCTTCCCGTCCGCCCACGCCCGGCGTCCGCCGTCGCGTCCTGGTACTGCACATGGCGCGTTCGTCTCACCAAAGCGCGAAATGGGCGCGCTCCCGACATCGCATCGGGCGCCGCGGGCAAGACCTAGGTCCGGTCCGGCGTCTCGCGCCGGACCGGACCGCGGGATCCGGCTCCGGGGCACCTCCCCCGTCCTTCAGCCAGTGGGGAGGCGTCGCCGGGCGGAGGGCCGTTTTCGTACGGGACGTACGCGAGCGGGCCCCGGCAGCGTGGCGGGGCGCGGCAGCGGGCCCGGCGGAAACCGCCGGACAGACCCCGGGGCTCGCGGCAGTCGGCCCCCGAACGAAGGAGACGTACCGAATGGCCCTCAGACATGCCCGGACCGCGCGCCGAGCGGCCCTGGCCGCGCTCGGCGGTCTCGTCCTCGCCGGCCTCCCCTCCGTCGCGGCGGCCGGGCTCCCGCCCACGGCGGGACCCGCGCCCGTCGCCGCCCGGCCGCCGGGTGCCGACACCGACGAACCGCCGGCGCAGCTGCTCCGTGCCCTGCAGCGCGATCTGGGGCTGACCGGGGCCCAGGCGTCCGAACGGCCGGCCAACGAGGCGGAGGCGGGCACCCGCGCGGGCCGGCTGCGCATCTCCCTGGGCGAGCGGTTCGCCGGTGCCTGGGTGCACGGCACTGCCTCCGAGAACCTCACGGTCGCGACCGTCGACGCCGGGGACGTCCCCGCCATCGAGGCCCAGGGCGCGACGGCCGCGGTCGTCCGGCGGACGCTGTCCGACCTCGTGGCGGCCAAGGAGAAGCTGGACTCGACGGCTGCCCGGGTCCAGACCCTGGACACGCCCGTGTGGTACGTCGACGTGCCGAACAACCGCGTCATGGTGCGGGCGAGGAGCCGGGCGGCCGGCGCCGCCTTCGTCGAGGCGGCGGGGCTCCAGGGGTCGGACGTCGGTATCCACACGACGACGGAGTCGCCGCGCCTGATGCAGGACATCACCGGCGGCGACGCCTTCTACATCGACGACACCGCCCGCTGCTCCGTCGGATTCTCCGTCACCGGGGACGAGCAGCAGGGCTTCGTCACCGCGGGCCACTGCGGCGCGCCTGGCGCGGTGACGACCGGCTACGACCGCACCGCCCAGGGCACCTTCCGGGCCTCGACGTTCCCCGGCAAGGACATGGCGTGGGTGGCCACCGACGACCAGTGGACGGCCACGCCCGGCGTCAAGGCGCAGGACGGTCAGGAGGTGCAGGTCGCCGGATCGGTGCAGGCACTCGTCGGTGCCGCGGTGTGCCGGTCCGGCTCGACCAGCGGATGGCACTGCGGAACGATCCAGCAGCACGACACGAGTGTCACCTACCCCCAGGGCACGGTCGGCGGGCTGACCCGGACCACGGTGTGTGCCGAGCCGGGCGACTCCGGCGGGCCGTTCGTCGCGGGCGTCCAGGCGCAGGGCGTCACCTCCGGCGGCACCGGGAACTGCACCAGCGGCGGCACGACGTTCTACCAGCCGGTCAACCCGATCCTCAGCGACTTCGGCCTCGTCCTCACCACCACCCAGGCCACGACACCGGCCCCGGCCCCCGCCCCGCAGGACGGCGCCACCCGGGAGTGGACCGAGGGCCGCGTGTACGAGGCAGGGGCGGTGGTGACCCGCGACGGCGTGCGCTACCGGTGTCTGCAGAGCCACCAGGCCCAGGGCGCCTGGGCACCGGCCGACGCCCCGGCCCTGTGGCAGCGCGGGTGACCGTTCCACCAGGGCCGCGGTGAACCTCCGGGCGGCTGAGCACGTCCGTGGTCTCCTCCGGTGCGTGGCCCCGGCCGGTGTGGCCGGGGCCACGCACCGGAGGAGACCGGGGCCATATCCGGCCGGGTGTGCCGGAAGCTACCGTTTCCGGGCAGATGTCCTTGACCCCATCAGCTCGGACGGCCCGGCAGTGACAGCAGACCTCTCCCCGGTCATCGCGGCGACCACGCAGTGGCTGACCCGTTCCTTCCCCGCCTCCGGCGGAGCGCTCGCCTCCGCCCTGTGCGAGGTGCAGGCGCGGCAGGCGGTGACGGTCGCCGCGTGGCTCCGGTATCCGACGGCGATGGACGCCGCCCTGGTCGGCCTGGCGGGCCCGGGCGGTTCGGCACGGCTCGACGGGGTCACCGGCGCCGGCGCCGACCCGGACGGCGCAGCCGCCTGGCGCACCTGGGTGGACGAGGTCGTGACCAGCTGGGCGGCCTGTCTGCTCGCCGACCCGGACATGGCCTCCCGCGCCGTGACCGCGCTCGCCGGGGGAACCCACACCACCGGTGCGCCGGCCGAGTTCCGGCGGCTGCTCGCACCCGACGAGAGCGACCAGAAGGCAGCGGCGCTGCTGCGCCACCCCGATCTGCTGGCGCCCGTGGCCGAACTGCACCGCTCCCGTTTGCTCGACCGTCTCCCTCCGGACCACACGCTCACCGCCTGACGCCGGGCCCGTCCACGCCCGCTGCCCGGACCACCCGGCCCGGGCAGCGGGCGTGTCGGACCGTCGGCGTGACGGCGTGACGGCGTGACGGCGTCAGTCGAGCTTGCCGCGACCGCTCAGCGCGTCGCGGAGCCGGTCGACCAGGCCGACGCCCGGTGCCAGCAGCTTGTTGGCCGGGGGCTTGTCCGGGGCCGCAGGGTGCGGCCGGGTCGGGGCCGTCTTCTTGGCCTGCCGGACCTTGTCACCGAGCTGGTCGAGCTGTCCCGGGGAGCAGGACGCGCGCAGCTCGGGGAACAGGTTCTGCTCCTCGTCGGCGATGTGCTCGCGGATCTCGCCCATCAGCATGCCGACGAGCCGGTCGAACTCGGCCTCCCCCGCGTCGCGGCCCTCCAAGTCCTTCATGACCTGTTCGGCCTTGGCGTGGTCCGCGAGTTCCCTGTCGGCCAGGGTGTTCCCGTTCTCCACGTGCTCGCGCACGGCCGGGTAGAGATATGCCTCCTCCGCCACCGAATGCCGGACGAGCTCGATCGTCGCCTGGTCCGCGTACACCTTGCGGTCCTTGTGGCCGGGGGGCAGGGCCTCGATCTTGCCGAAGAGCTCCTCGACCTCCCGGTGATCGGTCATCAGTTCGTCGATGACGTTGCCTCCGTGTCCCATGTTCTTCACCTCCGGATCGTGGTGGCACCCGGCCGGGTCCACCCGCCCCTGGGTTCCCCGGGCTCCGGGGGGCTAACGCGATTCGGCCCCCGGTCGGTCCCCTCACCGACGGGCCCCGGGTCAGCCGGGCAGTTTGGCCCGGACGCGGGCGGCCGCCGCGGCGGGGCGGGCTCCCGCCCGGGCGGCGTGCCGTACCAGGTGGGCGTCGCGACGCAGTTCGCGAGCCGTGCGACGGCCGCGCCACAGCATCGAGGGGGCGGCCCCGGTGTCGTCGGCGGTGATCAGCAGGCCGCCGAGCATGGCCAGGTTCTTGAGGAAGTGGATGCGCTGCTGGACACGCCGGGAGGCGTCGTCCTCCTCCCAGAAGCGGTGTCCGGCGAGCGTCGTGGGCACGAGCGTGACCGCGAGTGCGAGCGCCGCGGTGCGGGGGAGGCGTCCGGTGGCCAGCAGCAGCCCGGCCACGACCTGTACGGCGCCGTTGAGCCGTACGGTCTGCTCGGTGCGGTCCGGGAGCACGGCGACGCGTTCGGTGACGGGCCGGACGACGGGCTCGGCGACCGGGACGACGTCCTGGGGGTGGCGAACGGATTCCAGACCGCCCGCGACGAACATCGATGCCAGCATCGGGCGGCCGACGGCGCGCAGCAGACTCATGGCCTTCTCCTGGTGGGTGTCGGGGGTCTCGGGATGCTCTCGGTGGGGTCCGTGGTGTGCGGGTCGCCGGGTTCCCCCGCGGTGACGGGCCATTCGGCGGCACCTGCTCCGGTGACGGCAGGGCGGTGTCTCACCAGAACCGGTTCGTGAGCGCGGGCCGGCGGACCGCCTGGGCGGCGTCGCGCAGGCTCAGGGCGACGCTGATGGTGGCGCGCAGCGCCGACGGCCGTACCGTCTGGGCGGTCTCGGTGGCCAGGACGAGCAGGCAGGACGCGGCCTGTTCCACCACGGAGACCGGGAGTGTGTAGTCGCTGTCGGCGGCCGTGCGGAACGCCTTCAACGGGATCCCGGCCCCGTCGACGGTCCGCTTGGCGGCCTGCTCCAGGTGCTGTGCGGCCTGGTCGCACACGGAGGCGGGCAGGGTGAGGGTGCGTTGGAACGATGCGCTTGTCATGACTCGATTGGTCCCCGGGAACCGGTCCGTTCGATCGGCGGGCGGCGCGTTTTCACCGTCCTGCGCGACGAGTCGTGACACGTCGGGGGCGAGTGCCGGGCGTGCGAAGGGACGCACGGCACTCGCCCCCGGGCCGGCCCCCTGGTGGGGCCGGCCCGGGGCCGGTGACCTGTTCAGCGGTTCACCACGTGCCGTTCGTCGGGGACGCAGTGGGTCATCGTCAGTCCCCGCACGTCACGCGACGGGTTGTCGCCCAGGTTGGCCAGCCGCTTGCGGTCCTCGTCGGTGAGGTCCTGGTCCGCGAGGGGTCCCAGACCGGCGACGTCCCCCGGAGCGATACCGAGTCCGTCACCGACCCGGCGGCCGAGGTCGTTCTCGACCAGCAGGAAGTGCCACACCATGCGCTCCTGCACCGGCCGGTCGCACTGGGAGAGCAGGTCGGTGAAGTTCTTCACCAGGTCGTCGCGCTCCCAGTCCTCCATGAGCATGTAGCGCTGGCCCGCCTGGAGGTAGTCGTTGGTGCGGGGGATGCGCTTGCGGGTGAGGTAGCCCCGGATCTCCGGGCCCTGCTCGTCGTGCGACGGCTCCTTGGCCTCGCGCAGGCCGCCGATGAGCGACGGTTCGTAGTTGACCTCGGGGTGCTCTCCCGCCTGGTCCACGAGGTAGGCCATCTGGCCGTCGCGTTGGTTGGTGTTCACCTCGGCGGCCTTGGCCTGGTTGACGGGGAGCTGGAGGTAGTTCGGGCCGACCCGGTGGCGCTGGGTGTCGCTGTAGGAGAAGGTCCGGCCGACGAGCATCTTGTCGTCGGAGAAGTCCAGGCCGTCGACGAGGACACCCGTGCCGAAGGAGATCTGCTCGTTCTCGGCGAAGTAGTTCTCCGGCATCCGGTCGAGCACCATCCGGCCGACCGGCTTCGGCGGGAAGTCCTGCTCGGGCCAGGTCTTGGTGTCGTCGAGCGGGTCGAAGTCCAGTTCCGGGTGGTCGTGGTCGTCCATCATCTGGACGAGCAGTTCCCACTCCGGGTGGTCGCCGCGCCCCACCGCCTCGTAGAGGTCCTTGGTCGCGTGGCCGAGGGAGCCCGCCTGGACGTTCGCGGCGTCCTCCTCGGTCATGGAGCGGACGCCCGCCTTGGGCATCCAGTGGTACTTGACGAGCTTGGTCTCACCCTCGGTGTTCACCCATTTGTAGGTGTTCACGCCGAAGCCCTGCATGTGACGGTAGTCCGCGGGGATGCCGCGCGGACTGAACAGGTTGACCAGCATGTGCATGCACTCGGGCGTCTGCGACATGAAGTCGAAGATGCGCCGCGGCTGCTGCTCGAAGGTGACGGGGTCGGGCTTGAGGGCGTGGATGACGTCCGGGAACTTGATCGCGTCCCGGATGAAGAAGACCCCGAGGTTGTTGCCGACGAGGTCCCAGTTGCCGTCCTCGGTGTAGAACTTCACGGCGAAGCCGCGCGGGTCGCGGGCGGTCTCGGAGGAGTCGCGTCCGCCGATGACGGTGGAGAACCGGACGGCCACGTCCGTGCGCTTGCCGCGCTCCTGGAACAGCAGGGCCCGGGTGTAACGGCCGACCGGTTCGTCGCCCCAGGTTCCGTAGGCCTCGAAGTAGCCGTACGCGGTCACCCCCCGGGCGTGCACGACGCGTTCGGGGATGCGCTCCCGGTCGAAGTGGCTGATCTTCTCCAGGAACTGGTAGTTCTCCAGCGTGGCGGGCCCGCGGGCGCCGACCGTGCGTTGGTTCTGGTTGTCGTGGACCGGATGGCCCTGCCGGTTGGTGAGTACCTTGCGGCCGTCGCCCGGGGCAGGACCTCGGCTCGAAACGTCCGTCATGTTCGTGGACTCCTTCGGCTGCTCATGGCTGGGGGCGGGCCGGAGCACGGTGGCGTGTGGCCGTGGGCCGGTCGTCGAGGCCGGTCCGGGTGATGTGGTCCTCCGGTGTCCCGGGCTCGCGGGCTCCCCGGTTCCCGGGGCCCGCTCGCGGGACCTCCCGTCGCCGGACGGCCTGGTCACGCGCATCGCGCGCGTCCCGCCGGTGGCGTACGTACGAGGGCCATGCTGCCGTGCATCACGGAGAGCGGCGACTCGGAGCAGCGGCGCACACGCGCGGCGCGCGGGCCGGTGCGAGAACGGCGGAGCCGTCCGCGGCCGCCACGGCCGTCATGAGGCGGGCCGGCGGCGGGTCCTGGCGGGAAGGACACGCGGGAGCGCGACCGGTCCCCCGTTCCGGCCGCGCTCCCGCGGCAGGAACGAACCTGGTGACAGCCATCGCGGGGCGGCCGCCGCCAGGGCCTCCAGTGCGGCGCGCAGCAGTCCCAGCGCGGAGATCCGCTCCAGGACCGGGGCCAGGACCTTTTCCTCCAGCCCGTGCTTGATCAGCCGGGCCCGGAAGTCACTCAGGGCGGAGAAGTCGAATCCCGGGTCGTCCGGCTCCAGGCCGAGGAGGAACTTCCAGTCCATCCGGGCCCGGCCGGACGCCGGGCACCGGCCGGGGTGTGCGGCCCTGCTCCTTGGGCGGCATAAGCTCGGTGAATGGCCAAGTACTTCGACGTGCACCCCGACAACCCCCAGCCGCGCACTATCGCCCAGGTCGCCGACAGCATCCGCGCCGACGCCCTGGTCGCGTACCCCACGGACTCCTGTTACGCGCTCGGCTGCCGACTGGGCAGCCGGGAGGGCATCGACCGGATCCGTACCATCCGCAAGCTGGACGAGCGCCACCACTTCACTCTGGTGTGCCGGGATTTCGCGCAGCTCGGCCAGTTCGTACGGATCGACAACGACGTGTTCCGCGCGGTCAAGGCGTCCACACCGGGCAGCTACACCTTCATCCTGCCCGCGACGAAGGAGGTGCCGCGCATGCTGCAGCATCCGAAGAAGAAGACCGTCGGCGTGCGCATCCCCGATCACGTCGTCACCCAGGCGCTGCTGGCGGAACTCGGCGAGCCCCTGCTGTCCAGCACCCTGTTGCTGCCCGGTGAGGACGAGCCGATGACCCAGGGCTGGGAGATCAAGGACCGGCTCGACCACCAGGTGGACGCGGTGCTCGACTCCGGGGACTGCGGCACCGAGCCGACCACGGTGATCGACTTCTCGGGCGGGGAGGCGGAGATCGTACGGCGGGGCGCGGGCGACACCTCACGGTTCGAGTAGGGGCGGTCGGCTGATCGGCCGGTCACCAGCGTCCCGGGGCGGTTCCGGTGATCGGCTCCGAGGGGCGGCCGTCGACACCCACCGGCACGTCACCTGTCAGCATCACCCGGTGCATGATCCGCGGGTGGCCCAGGTGGGCGGTGTCGTTCGGAGCCAGGTGGATGGTGGCACGGTTGTCCCAGAACGCCACGCTGCCCGGCTCCCACCGGAAGCGCACCGTGTACTCGGGCCGGGTCGCCTGCTCCAGCAGCATCTCCAGGACGGCGTGGCTCTCCGGCCGGGACAGGCCGGTGATCTGCTCGACGTAGTAGCCGTTGACGAACAGCACCCGCTCCCCCGTCTCCGGATGGACCCGCACCACGGGGTGCTCGGAAGCGGTCTGACGGACCAGCAGGTGCCGCAGATACGCGTCGTCGCCGGGCCGGGGCTGGTAGCCGACCCCCAGCCGGTGCTCGGCGCGCAGCCGGTCGGCGAACTCCCGTACCGGCGCGGACAGTCCGGCGTAGGCGGCGGCCAGATTCGACCAGGTGGTGTCGCCTCCGTAGGGCGGTACGGTCTCCGCGCGCAGGATCGTCGCGGCGGGCGGATCGACGCGGGCGCCGTGGTCGCAGTGCCAGCCGCGCAGCAGGGTGTGGCGGCGGCGCCGCAGCCATTCGTCGTGCTCCATGCCGAACCGTCCGCCGAGTTCCAGCCGGTCGGCGGTCGTCTCGACCTCGGGGAAGCCGGGCGGCGAGGCCCTCCCGCGCCGGGGCAGGACGACCGGCTCACCGAACCGCCGCGCCAGCGCCACATGTCCGGCGTGGTCCAGGCGCTGTCCGCGGAAGAACACCACCTTCCAGCGCAGCACCGCCGCCCGGACGGCGGCGATCACGGCGTCGCCTGGCTCGTCGGCGAGGTCGACGCCGGTGATCTCGGCACCGATGTGCCCGGCGACCGGACGCACCCCGATCCCCACGCTCTTCTCGGCCTTCTCTGCGTCCTCCCCTCCGCCCGTCCCGCTCTCCGCGCCTCCTCCACCCGCCCCGCCCGCACCGCTCACGCCCGTCGTCATGTGTGCCCTCTCCGTCGTTCCGGGTCGATCCGTGCGGATCCCTGCCGGTTCACACACGTGCGTGTCGTCCGGCCCGCCCGTCGGGTTGATCATCGGCCGTTCTGTCGGTGAGGCTGGAGGGTGACGACACTGTCCATGGGAGGGTCCCCTCGTGATCAGCATCCCGAACCACACACTCAACGACGGCACGACGATCCCCGCTCTCGGCCTGGGCACCTGGCCGATGGACGACGCACAGGCGGAGCAGTCGGTGACGGCGGCCCTGGAGATGGGCTACCGCCTCGTCGACACGGCGACGAACTACCGCAACGAGACCGGTGTCGGCCGTGCCGTGGCCCGCGCCGACGTCCCGCGCGAGGAGGTCGTCGTGACGACGAAACTCCCCGGCCGCCACCACGGCTACGAGGAGACCCTCACCTCCTTCGAGGAGTCCCGCGCGCGTCTCGGGCTGGAGTACGTCGACCTGTACCTCATCCACTGGCCGCTCCCCCGGGTCGACCGGTACGTCGACTCCTGGAAGGCCATGATCAAGCTGCGGGAGGACGGGCTCGTACGCTCGATCGGGGTCTCCAACTTCACACCCGCCCACATCGAACGGCTGGAGCAGGAGACCGGGGTGCTGCCGTCGGTCAACCAGGTCGAGCTGCACCCGTTCTTCCCCCAGGAGGAGCTGCGCTCCTACCACGCGGACAAGGGCGTGCTCGTCGAGAGCTGGAGCCCGTTGGGCCGGGGTTCACAGGTGCTGGACGACCTGACCGTGGCCTCGGTGGCCGAGGCCCACGGGGTCACACCGGCCCAGGCGGTGCTGCGCTGGCACATCCAGCTCGGCGCACTGCCCGTGCCCAAGTCGGCCGATCCCGGACGGCAGCGCGCCAACCTCGACGTCTTCGGCTTCGAACTGGACGCCGCCCAGATGCGGGCCATCGCCGACCGGGCCCATCGGCGCATCGGCGGAGACCCGGAAGTGCACGAGGAGTTCTGACCGCCCCGCCCCACCCCGCCGGTGGACTCCGCCCGCCGGCCCACCTCGTCACCGCCGCCGCGGTCGCCCGCTCACGGCCGGCCCGCCACCCCCTTGGCGACTCCGCGCGCCCACAGCACCAGGGGCGCCTGCAGGGGCAGCCGCCCCCGGGCCGCGACCCGCTGCGGGGCGGGGCGGCGGTTCCGATGGACGGCCGCCTTCACAGGGGCGGGGAACACTCCGACGAAGAAGGCGGCGTGGCCTGCGCGGCCGCCTTGCGGGTCTGCGGCAGTACCACTCCGGCGGCCGGCGCGAGTTCCGCGGCGCCACTCGCGTAGGTCCAGGTCCGGGGCGAGCCGGGCAGGGAGCGCGGCACGATGGGGTCGAACCGGCGCGGGGCCGCGATGGGGGCACCGCCCATGCCCTCAAGACCATGGGGGAGGATGGCGCCCGTGACGGCCGGCAGGCCCGCGAGCAGCAGGGATGAACGAGCGGACCGGGGCACGGTTCCTCCTCCGGCGGCCTCTGAAGGCCTCTGACGGACTGCCACACGACCTCACCGGACAGTGAGGATGCGGAGGGGCGCCGAACTGCGCCGTTCGCGCCGGGATCGACGCGAACGGAACCGGGCGGCACGGGCCGAGACCGTCAGGCCGCGCACCCCGTCCTGACCTCACGCCCGAGAAGGCGGCCTCCGACATTCCGGACGGCAGGGAGTGATCCGGTAACGGCTCGTCAAGTGTTGGGCAGCGTTTCACCATCGGTACGCCCGTGGCCCCTTGGCACGGAAGTGCTCAGCCGGGATGCTGAACGCCCTTGCCCCCCCCCACAGCCGTTGGGCTGCGCCCGGACCATGAGGAGGACGCAGTGTCGTCGAGTTCGTCCCGAACGCACCGCAGGAGATGGCTGACCGGTCTCGCCGGTGCCGCCGCTCTCGTCGTCGCCTTCCCCGCCACCGCCTTCGCCGCTCCGCCGCCGGCCCTGCCGGCGAACGCGGACAGCCTCGACCAGACCTTCCAGCCCGCCTACGACTACGACACCGACGGGTGCTACCCCACACCCGCGATCGGCCCGGACGGAGCGGTCAACCCCGGGCTCAACCCGACCGGCGCCCTCAACGGCAACTGCCGTGACGCCCCGGACCTGGACAGCACCAACGGCTACTCACGCTCGAAGTGCAACAACGGCTGGTGCGCCATCGTCTACGCCCTGTACTTCGAGAAGGACCAGGCACTGCCGGGTGTCAGCCTCGGCGGCCACCGCCACGACTGGGAGCATGTCGTGGTGTGGGTGCAGAACGACACCGCTCAGTACGTCGCGACCTCCCGCCACGGCTCGTTCTCGATCCACGCCCGGTCGGCGGTCCGCTTCGAGGGGACGCACCCGAAGATCGTGTACCACAAGGACGGCATCAGCACGCACTGCTTCCGGCTCGCCGGTCCGGGTGACGAACCGCCGGAGAACCACAAGGGCAGCTGGCAGTTCCCGCCGCTGGTCGGCTGGAACGGCTATCCCGCCGGGCTGCGCGACAAACTCGTCGCCCACAACTTCGGCAGTGCGAACTTCGGCCTCAAGGACGGGAGTTTCGCCTCCCATCTGGCCGCGGCGAAGCCGTCGGGCATACCGTTCGACCCGAACGCCTGATACCGGCTTCCGGCCGACCGCCCGTCACCGGGAGTCCGGACGGATCCCCCGTTCGGACTCCCGACCCGGTCCGTCCGGCAGTGGGATTCGGGCAGAAGGGTCTATCGTGTCGCCATGCCGGTCCCCGAACTGATTCGAATCGTCTCCCGCGACTCGCCCATGGCACTCGCTCAGGTAGGTCGTGTCCAGGAGGAGTTGGCGGTCGCCCTGCCCGGTGTGCGCACCGAGGTCGTCCCCGTGCGGACCACCGGGGACAAGTGGCTGGGCGACCTGTCGCAGGTGGAGGGCAAGGGCGCGTTCACCAAGGAGGTGGACGCCGCGCTGCTGGCCGGGGAGGCGGATGTCGCGGTGCACTGCGTCAAGGACGTGCCCGCCGACCGCCCGCTCCCGGCGGGCACCGTTTTCGCCGCGTTCCTGAAGCGGGACGACATCCGTGACGCGCTCGTGCACCCGGGCGGGCTCACTCTGGACGAACTCCCGGCCGGGGCCAGGGTCGGCACCTCCGCGGTGCGCCGGGTCGCACAGCTGGCGGCCACCCATCCGCACCTCCGGTGCGTGCCGTTCCGCGGCAACGCCAACCGGAGGCTGGCGAAACTCGCCGCCGGTGAGGCGGACGCACTGCTGCTCGCGGTCTCCGGCCTGGAACGCATCGGCCGGGGTGACGTGATCAGCGAGGTCCTCTCCCCCGAGACGATGATGCCGCCCATCGGCGCGGGCATCCTCGCCCTGCAGTGCCGTGAGGGCGACACCGGTCTCATCGACGCGGTCAGCGCCCTCGGCCACCCGGACACCCATCGGGAGGCCACCGCCGAGCGCATGTTCCTGCATGTGCTGCAGGGGCACTGCAACAGCCCGATCGCCGGGTACGCACGAGTCGACCGGAGCGGCGAACTGTCCCTGCGGGCCTGCGTCTTCACACCGGACGGCAAGGTGCGGCTGAACGCCCACGAGTGGGCGGGCCGACTGGATCCGGCGACACTCGGCACCTCCGTCGCCGTGGCCCTGCTGCGTCAGGGCGCCCGCGAGATCATCGACGGGATCGCCCACTGACGGCGGATCAGGCGGTCCCCTCCTCCGCCTGGCCCCGGAGGAACGCGCTCAGCTGGTGCGCGAGGCCCTCCCTGGTCCCGCCCCCCGGGGCCCCGGCCGTCCCGTCGTGCACGGCGATGCCCCCCGACCACAGGCGGCGGCCGGTCCACTCCTCGTCGGCCCGGAGCTGGATCTGGACGTCGACATGGCTCAGCGACGCCTCAGGGGCTGCCGCGTAGAGCACGGCGGTGGCACGGCGCAGCGGATAGACGTCGAATCCCTCGATGAACTGTGAGTTGCGCCAGTCGATGAACGCGCTCTCCCCGTCCGGCCCTGTCCGTACGTCGACCTGACCGTCCTCGAGATGAATCCCGAATTTCCGCTCACCGCGGTTCTCGACGGTCACCCGGACGCTGAAGTACGTCAGCCCTTGGGCGGCGTCGTCCCGTCCCCGGGGCGGTTCACCCGATTCCAGACGGTGGACGCGTACCCGCAGACCGGCATGCTCGTCGTACTCCTGCCAGTCCCCGACCACGTTCGGCTCGTACACGGTTCACCTTTCCACTTCCGTCGCTGTTTCCTATCCGTGGGCTCCCGGCACTGTCAAATGCGCGGAATGCGCTGTGGTCAGTGGTTCATCCCCGTTGATCGTTGATCAAGCGCTGCGCTGGAACGATCCGCCGGACCGGTCGTCCGGCCCGGAGCACGGCGTGCCGCACATCACGTTCGGGGGCGCGATCACATCGATCACATCGGCCGGCCCGGAGGCGGGCCGCGCCACCGGCGTACGACGCGAACCCGCCCGCGTCCCGGCCGCCGACCGGCTCCCCGGGTATTCCGGAACTTCACACAATGAATTTCCGCGATGTCGCAGCGTGCGTTTCCCCTGTATTCCCTCGTTTTTTCGCGCATGGCCGCCCCGGAAATTCGGGAAGCAGTTTCACCGGCCCGGCGCGGGGGAAGGAAAGGGCCAGTGCTTCGGACCGGAGGCACGACCGTGGGAACCGGCTCGCCGCCCCCGGGGTCACCTCCGTGCGGTCCGAGCCCGCGCTCCCACGGTGCCCGTCCACCCGGCACCTGCTCAGGGAGGTGCGCCTCATGCGTATCGCCGGCAGCACCACGAAGCCGCATCCCCACCACGACGCACCCGACACCGCCGAGGACTTCCTCCGCCTCGCCCGGCTGCCCGAGGGCCCCGAGCGTAAGGCGCTGCGGGACGGGCTCGTCCGTTCCTGGCTGCCCATGGCCGAGCGGATCGCCGTCCGCTTCCGGGGGCGCGGTGAGGCTCTGGAGGATCTGTACCAGGTGGCGGCTCTGGGCCTGGTCAAGGCGGTCGACCACTACGATCCGGCGCGCGGCAACGCTTTCGAGGCGTACGCCGTACCGACCGTCACCGGCGAGATCAAGCGTCACTTCCGGGACCACATGTGGACCCTGCACGTCCCCCGCCGGGTCCAGGACCTGCGCAACCGGGTGCGGCACGCCGTGAAGGAACTGGCCCAGACCACTCCCGGCCGGGCCCCGACGACCGCCGAGATCGCCGCGTACGCGCAGCTGACCGAGGACGAGGTGCGCACCGGCACGGAGGCTCTCGAATGTTTCTCCGCGCTGTCGCTGGAGGCGGAGATGCCCGGTACGGACGGCTACGCGCTCGGGGACTCGCTCGGCGGCCCGGACCCCGCCTACGACACCGTCGTCGACCGGGTGGCGGTCCGGCCCTGTCTCGAGGCGCTTCCGGAGCGCGAGCGGCTCATCCTCTATCTGCGGTTCTTCCGGGGCATGACGCAGAGCAGCATCGCCGAGCTGCTCGGCATCTCGCAGATGCATGTGTCCCGGCTGCTCAGCAGCTGTTTCGCCCAGGTACGTGAGGAGCTGCGGACGGAGGCCGGCTGATCCGGTCCAGGACCTTCTCCAGCTCAGCGCCCGTCTCCGGCGGCAGCACGCCGGTGCTTCCCCAGCCGACGATCGTCCCGGCCACGTCGCGGAGTTTGACGTTGGTGTGCTGGGAGACCTCCTTCAGCACCGTCCACCCCTGATCGGGTGACACCCGCCCGATCGCGACGATCACACCGATCGCCTGGTCCACCACCGCGTGCGAGACGACCGCCTCCTTCAGCTGCTGTACCTCTTCCTCCAGCCGGAGGATCCGCTCCGCGTCCGCGTCCCCGTCCGTGGGCATGGTCACCTCCGGGTCCGGTGTGCCGCTCTCGTGGTGTCTTCACCCAGTGCTCGGGTGCCTTCACCCAGGGTCCTGCCCCTCCATCGTCGTCACTCGCCCCGTCCGGTGCCACCCGGACGGGGCGGAGACGTCCCGGTCACCGTTTCGGCGCCCCCACCGGGGTACTCGGCGGGCGCCCGGAGCGGTACAGGCCGGACACTGGAGTCCTGCAGACGGCTGCCAGGCCTACGAGATCAGGACGCGACTGCCCATGAACCACGACACCCCCTCCACCGTCGGTACGACGGACGTCTTCTCCACCCACTCCGTGTACGGGACACCCTGCTGGGTGAGCCTGACCAGTCGCGACATCAGGACGACCGAGGATTTCTACACGGCCGTGCTGGGCTGGCGGTGGCGCCCTGCCCGGCTGGGCGAGCGGTTCAGGATCGCCCTGATGGACGGCGTGCCGGTGGCCGGCCTCGCCGGGGTGGCCGACATGTGGCGGATGGCCGTGGCCTGGACCCCGTACTTCGCCGCGCGCAGCGCGGACGAGGCGGTGTCGCGGGTGCAGGAACGAGGTGGCACCCTGGCGGTCGGTCCCCTCTCCCTGCCTCCGGGGCGCGCGGCGCTGCTGGCCGACCGGGACGGCGCGACCTTCGGCGTCTGGGAGGGCGAGCTGTTCACCCACTGGCTCAGCTGGCGCCGGTCGCAACCCGCCTTCGTCAGGCTGCACACCCGTGACGCCTTCGACGCCGCGATCTTCTACGGCGAGGTCTTCGACTGGGGTGCGGCGGGGGCCGGACACACCGAGGTCGTCTACGAGGGCGACGAGGTGGTGCTGCGCAGTGACGGGCATGTGGTCGCCTGCATCGAGTCGGGGGCGCTGGGGTCGGCCCCCGATCCCGCGATCCGGCCGCGCTGGCAGGTCCACTTCACCGTGGCGGACGTGGCCGCGTGCGTCCGTGCCGCCGAGCAGCACGGCGGCAGTGTGCTGGCCCTGCGGGACGACGAGGCCGTGCTGCGCGACAACGAGGGCGCCCAGTTCACGGTGACCTCGCGCCACGGCCGCTGATCCGGGCCCGCCGGGCGGTGCGCCCGGCAGGCCCGTCCGTGCCTCATTCCGCGGTGAGTGAGGGCCTGGACAGCAGCACCAGGCTGCGTGGTCCGACGGTCAGCCGGGTGCCCGCCTTGTGCTCCGACTCGTCGGGGACGCCGTCCGGGTCGGTGGTGTCGATCAGCGCCGTCCAGCGTTCGCCGTAGGCGGCCGCCGGGAGGCGGAAGTCCACCGGTTCCCAGTGGCTGTTGAGCAGCAGCAGGAAGGAGTCGTCGACCAGGCGCCGGCCGCGCGGATCGGGTTCGGCGATGGCGTCGCCGTTGAGGAAGACGCCGACGCTGTGGGCGTCGGAGCGCTGCCAGTCGTCGTCGGTCATCTCCTCGGCGTTCGGCAGCAGCCACGCCAGGTCGGGCAGGTGCCGGCCCGCGCGGCGCGTGCTCTCGCCGCGGAAGAAGTGGCGCCGCCGCAGCACGGGGTGGGCGGTCCGCAGGGCGATGACCCGCCGGGTGAAGTCCAGCAGGGCCCGCTGCTCGCCGGTCGGCCGCCAGTCTATCCAGGAGATCTCGTTGTCCTGGCAGTAGGCGTTGTTGTTGCCGCGCTGGCTGCGCCCCACTTCGTCGCCGTGCGAGAGCATCGGGATGCCCTGCGAAAGAAACAGGGTGGCGAGGAAGTTGCGCTGGCGCCGGGCCCGGAGTTCGAGTACGGACGGATCGTCGGTGTCGCCCTCGGCGCCGCTGTTCCAGGACCGGTTGTGGCTCTCGCCGTCCTGGTTGCCCTCTCCGTTGGCCGTGTTGTGCTTGTCGTTGTACGAGACGAGGTCGCGCAGGGTGAAACCGTCGTGCGCGGTGACGAAGTTGACGCTGGCGCGGGGCCGCCGCCTGTTGTGCGCGTACAGGTCGGAGGAGCCGGTGAGCCGGGAGGCGAACTCGCCGAGCGTGTGCGGCTCGGCGCGCCAGAAGTCCCGCACGGCGTCCCGGTACTTGCCGTTCCACTCCGACCACAGTTGCGGGAAGTTGCCCACCTGGTAGCCGCCCTCACCGAGGTCCCAGGGTTCGGCGATCAGCTTGACGCGGCTGATCACGGGGTCCTGCTGGATGAGGTCGAAGAACGCCGACAGCCGGTCCACCTCGTGGAACTGCCGGGCCAGCGTGGCCGCGAGGTCGAAGCGGAAGCCGTCGACGTGCATCTCGGTGACCCAGTACCGCAGCGAGTCCATGATCAGCTGAAGTACGTAGGGGTGGCGCATCAGCAGGCTGTTGCCGGTGCCGGTGGTGTCGTAGTAATGCGACCAGTCACCGTCCACCAGGCGGTAGTACGAGGAGTTGTCGATGCCGCGGAAGGAGAGGGTGGGGCCCTTCTCGTTGCCCTCGGCGGTGTGGTTGTAGACGACGTCCAGGATCACCTCGAGCCCTGCCGCGTGCAGGGTCCGCACCATCGTCTTGAACTCGGTGACCTGTTGGCCGCGGGTGCCGTGAGCGGCGTAGGCGTTGTGCGGGGCGAAGAAGCCGATGGTGTTGTAGCCCCAGTAGTTGGCCAGGCCGCGGCTCTGCAGCACGCCGTCCTGAACGAACTGGTGGACCGGCATGAGCTCCACCGCGGTGACCCCCAGCGAGGTCAGGTGGTCCACCACCGCAGGGTGCGCCAGTCCGGCGTAGGTGCCGCGCAGTTCGGCGGGGACGTCGGGGTGGGCGCGGGTCATGCCCTTGACGTGGGCCTCGTAGATCACCGTGTCGGCGTACGACCGGCCGGGCCGGCTGTCGTCACCCCAGTCGAACGCCGAATCGGTCACCACGCCCAGCATGGTGTGTCCGGCGCTGTCGGCCCGGTCGGGGCCGTCGGGCCGGCGCTCGTAGAGCGAGGGGTGGTTGTCGATCTGCCCGTCGACGGCCGTGGCGTACGGGTCGAGCAGCAGCTTCGCCGGGTTGCAGCGGTGCCCGGCCGCCGGTGCCCACGGCCCGTGCACCCGGTAGCCGTAGCGCTGGCCGGGGCCGACACCGGGCAGGTAGCCGTGCCACACCGACCCGTCGACCTCGGTCAGTGGGACACCCGTGTGCCGGCCGGCGTCGTCCACCAGGACGAGTTCGACGCGTTCGGCGACCTCGCTGAACAACGCGAAGTTGGTGCCCTCACTGTCGGGGACCGCACCCAGCGGGTAGGGGCGCCCGCTCCACGCGGGCGCCCCTTTCCGGTTGTTCCGTCGGGTCACCGGGCCGCCTCCAGAAGGCCGGCCGGGGTGCGCACCAGCCTGGTCAGCTGGGCGACGCTGATCACGCGGGGCAGGTCCAGGCCCTCGCTGACCCTCGGATCGGGCGCGGCCGGCACCAGCGGGACGCGTTCGCCGGCCCGGGCCCGCCGCGAGAACCAGATGACCCTGCTGCCGGTCTCGGCGGCACAGCAGCCCCACCCGTCACTGCTGGCCGCGATGTGCTCCAGACAGCCGCGCAGCTCCTGGTCGGGTCGCAGTGCGCGGTCGTGGTCCCCGACGGCCGTGATGAGGTGCTGGCCGTTCCACCACATCTCGATCGACGTGTTCTTGTCGGTGGCGTGCTCGTCGATGGCGTGCAGCAGCATCTCGGTGCCGCGGCAGACGGACTCCATCAGGTTCTCCAGGTCCCAGTGCCGGAGGTGAGCGGCCAGAATGCGGCTGACCTGCCCCACCCGCTCCGGGCTCACTTCCACGTCGAGGTGGTAGTAGCAGGGCACTGTCGTCTTCATCGTCGTTGGCTCCTCACCGCGAAGCTCCCGATTCCCCTCGCCCCTGCGGGACGAGCCCCGAACACGAAAAGTGAGCGGTTGGCGCTTCTGAGTCACCATCAGCGTGACCCGGTTGGTCCATCCGTGCAACACGAGCGCACGGCCGAGGCGCCCGGGGTGACGGCCGCGCATGATGCGCCCCGCTCCGGATCTCGCCGTCGAGCCGCGTCCGGTCCACACCCGGCCCGCACACCGGCTCTTCATGGTTGAAAAACCAACAAGACGCCGGGTTACCGGGCGTGCACCATGTGTGAACACCCTCGATCGCCGTCACGGGTCCGTGCCGCCGTACGCACGACCGTCACCCTGCCGTCGGGAGTACGTACCCCATCGAGCCACGGAAAGGTGAACGGCGCCATGCTGCTACCCGCCAGAGCCGAAGTCGCCCGGCAGTTGCGTCGCTACCGGGCCTGGGAACGCGTGATGCTCGCCGCCCCGACGGATCGCACGGTCCGCACCACGTTCGAGGACTCGGGATACACCCTCTGCGTGCTGATGGGAAAGCGCTGCGCACGGGAGGCGGCCGACGCCGCCGAACGGTACCTGCGTACCAGTCTCGTCACCTACCTGCAGGAACAGAGCGAACGGACCCGTCCGTCCGCGACCGCGTGGCCCGGCCCGGTGGCGGACGACAGGCCGCGTCCGGCCGCCCCGGCGAGACGGGCCCCGCCGTCGATCGAGCGGCGCTCCCCGGCGGGAAGGTAACGGACCTTCCCGCCTCAGTTTGGTTTCCACGACCGGGCGCCGGCCCGGCGTCGAGCACGGCGGAGGTGCAGACCCATGAAGACGACGCGGACCATCGGACGTATCCCCGTACGGGACGTCCGACCGGCCGTCGAATGCGGCAGACGGCCGGCGAAGGCCGTCGTCGGTGAGACGTTCGAGGTGACGGCCACCGTGTTCCGTGAGGGGCACGAGGCGGTGGCCGCCCATGTCGTCCTGAAGGATCCCGAGGGCCGTCGGCGGCCGTTCGTCCCGATGCGGGAGCTGGCGCCGGGCACGGACCGGTGGGGCGCGGAGATCACCCCGGACACCATGGGCCGGTGGACCTACCGCGTCGAGGCCTGGAGCGACCCCGTCACGACCTGGCGCCGCCACGCACGGATCAAGGTGCACGCCGGCATCGACACCGGTCTGGTGCTGGAGGAGGGAGGCAACCTGTACCGGCGGGCCGCAGCCGGGGTACCCGAGGGCGACGGCCGCTCCGCCGTGCTCGCCGCGGCGAAGCGGCTGCACGACGACTCCCTGCCCTGCGCCACCCGGTTGGCGGCGGCACTGACGCCGGAGGTGGACGCGGTCCTGGCCCGCCACCCCCTGCGCGAACTGCTCACCACCGGCGACCCGATGCCCCTGCTCGTGGAACGCGAACGCGCCCTGTACGGCTCCTGGTACGAGTTCTTCCCCCGCTCCGAGGGCACCCCCCAACAGCCGCACGGCACCTTCACCACCGCCGCCCGCCGGCTGCCCGCCATCGCCGCCATGGGCTTCGACGTCGTCTACCTCCCCCCCATCCACCCCATCGGCACCACCCACCGCAAGGGCCGCGACAACACCCTCACCGCCACCCCCGACGACGTCGGCGTGCCCTGGGCCATCGGCTCCCCCGAGGGCGGCCACGACACCGTCCACCCCCAACTGGGCACCCTGGCCGACTTCACCCGCTTCGTCACCCGGGCCGGCGAACTCGGCCTGGAGGTCGCCCTCGACCTCGCCCTGCAGTGCTCCCCCGACCACCCCTGGGTGCACAAACACCCCCAGTGGTTCCACCACCGCCCCGACGGCACCATCGCCCATGCGGAGAACCCGCCCAAGAAGTACCAGGACATCTACCCGCTCGCCTTCGACACCGACCCG
The DNA here is from genome assembly GCF_029760955.1 of Streptomyces cathayae. Taxonomy (GTDB): domain Bacteria; phylum Actinomycetota; class Actinomycetes; order Streptomycetales; family Streptomycetaceae; genus Streptomyces; species Streptomyces cathayae. Next base: position 7,197,462 of record NZ_CP121682.1, on the reverse strand, counting down.
GACGGCCTGACCGCCGAAACCGTGCGGCTGCTGCGGCACTGGATGACCGCCGGCGTGCGGATCTTCCGGGTGGACAACCCGCACACCAAACCGGTGGCCTTCTGGGAACGGGTGATCGCCGACATCAACCGCACCGACCCCGACGTCATCTTCCTGGCGGAGGCCTTCACCCGCCCGGCGATGATGCACACCCTGGCGGCCGTCGGCTTCCAGCAGTCCTACACCTACTTCACCTGGCGCACCACCAAACGGGAACTGACCGACTACCTCACCGAACTGTCGGGGGAGGCGGCCTGCTCCATGCGGCCCAACCTGTTCACCAACACCCCCGACATCCTGCACGCCTACCTGCAGCACGGCGGCCGGCCCGCCTTCGAGGTCCGCGCCGTGCTGGCCGCCACCCTCTCGCCGTCCTGGGGCTCTACAGCGGCTACGAACTGTGTGAGAACACCCCGCTGCGGGAGGGCTCGGAGGAGTACCTGCACTCGGAGAAGTACCAGCTCACCGCCCGCGACTGGGAGGGCGCCGAACGCCGGGGCGAGACCATCACCCCCCTGATCACCCGGCTCAACACCATCCGACGGGCGCACCCCGCCCTGCGCGCACTCAGAAACCTCCGTTTCCACGACACCGACAACGACGCCGTCATCGCGTACAGCAAGCGCAGCGGGTCCGATGTCGTGCTGGTGGTCGCCAACCTCGACCCGCACCACACCCAGGAGGCCACCGTCTCGTTGGACATGCCGCAACTCGGCCTGGAACGGCACGAGTCGGTGCCGGTGCACGACGAGCTCACCGGCGAGACCTATCACTGGGGCAGCACCAACTACGTACGTCTGGAACCGGGGCGGGCTCCCGCGCATGTCCTGCACGTCCAGCGACCGACCGCCGCACAGCGAGCCGGAGGGGCGGGAACGCCATGATCGTCAACGAGCCCGTACCGGACACCTTCGAGGACACACCGGCGAAAGACCGCGACCCGGACTGGTTCAAACGGGCCGTCTTCTACGAGGTCCTGGTCCGTTCCTTCCAGGACAGCAACGGCGACGGCATCGGCGACCTGAAGGGGCTGACCGCCAAACTCGACTATCTGCAGTGGCTCGGCGTCGACTGCCTGTGGCTGCCCCCCTTCTTCAAGTCACCCCTGCGCGACGGCGGTTACGACGTCTCCGACTACACCGCCGTACTGCCCGACTTCGGTGACCTCGCCGACTTCGTCGAGTTCGCCGACGCCGCGCACCAGCGCGGCATGCGCGTGATCATCGACTTCGTCATGAACCACACCAGCGACCAGCACCCCTGGTTCCAGGAGTCCCGCAAGGACCCGGACGGCCCCTACGGCGACTACTACATGTGGGCCGACGACAACAAGGGCTATCCGGACGCGCGGATCATCTTCGTCGACACCGAGGCGTCCAACTGGACCTACGACCCGGTGCGCGGACAGTACTACTGGCACCGGTTCTTCTCCCACCAGCCGGACCTCAACTACGAGAACCCGCGCGTCCAGGAGGAGATCCTGGCGGCCCTGCGCTTCTGGCTGGACCTGGGCATCGACGGTTTCCGGCTGGACGCGGTGCCGTACCTGTACGCGGCCGAGGGCACCAACTGCGAGAACCTGCCCGCCTCGCACGCGTTCCTCAAGCGGGTGCGCAAGGAGATCGACAGCCAGTACCCGGACACCGTGCTGCTGGCCGAGGCGAACCAGTGGCCCGAGGACGTGGTCGACTACTTCGGCGACTACACCGCCGGCGGCGACGAATGCCACATGGCCTTCCACTTCCCCGTCATGCCCCGCATCTTCATGGCCGTACGCCGCGAATCGCGCCACCCGGTCTCCGAGATCCTCGCCAAGACCCCCGCCATCCCCGCCGGCTGCCAGTGGGGCATCTTCCTGCGCAACCACGACGAACTGACCCTGGAGATGGTCACCGACGAGGAACGCGACTACATGTGGGCCGAGTACGCCAAGGACCCCCGCATGCGCGCCAACATCGGCATCCGCCGCCGGCTCGCCCCGCTGCTGGACAACGACCGCAACCAGATCGAACTCTTCACCGCCCTGCTGCTGTCCCTGCCCGGCTCGCCGATCCTCTACTACGGCGACGAGATCGGCATGGGCGACAACATCTGGCTCGGCGACCGCGACGCGGTGCGCACCCCGATGCAGTGGACCCCCGACCGCAACGCCGGCTTCTCCTCCTGCGACCCGGGCCGGCTGTTCCTGCCCACCATCATGGACCCGGTCCACGGCTACCAGGTCAGCAACGTCGAGGCGTCCATGGCCTCCCCGTCCTCGCTGCTGCACTGGACCCGCCGCATGATCGAGATCCGCAAGCAGAACCCCGCCTTCGGCCTGGGCACCTACACCGAGCTGCCCTCCTCCAACCCCGCGGTCCTCGCCTTCCTGCGGGAGGCCCCCCCGAACGGGGAAAACGGAGACGACCTGGTGCTCTGCGTCAACAACTTCTCCCGCTTCGCCCAGCCCACCGAACTCGACCTGAGCGCCTTCGCGGGCCGCCATCCGGTCGAGCTGTTCGGCGGGGTGCGCTTCCCGGCCGTCGGTGAACTGCCGTACCTGCTGACCCTGGGGGGCCACGGCTTCTACTGGTTCCGGCTCACCCGAACCGCACCTCGACCCCGCATCGGCCGACGACTGTGAGCGTGCGCCGACGAGAGGAGGCGTCACCATGACGAAGGCCGCGTTCCTGCGCCCGCGCAGCGCACCCGCCGGGTCCATGGAGTCGTTCACCGGGCTGCTGCGCGAGTGGCTGCCGGGGCAGCGCTGGTTCGCCGGCAAGGACCGTCCCGTCACCGACCTCCATGTGCTGTCGATGACGGAGCTGTTCCCGGGCTGTCTGCACCTGCTGGTCCACGCGGGCCACGGCGGCGTGCCCTCCCCCGGCAACACTCCCTGGGCCGGTGACTGCTACCAGCTCCTCCTCGGTGTGCGGGAGCACCCGACGCCGCGCCTCGGCCGGGCCCTCATCGGCAGGGTGCAGGACGGGCCGCTGGCCGGGCGGACGGTCTACGACGCCCTCCACGACCCCCGTTCGGCCCAGCTGCTCCTGGAGCGGCTGCGGTACCCCGGCACGACCGGGCCCCTGCACTTCGAGTGCGACGCGGCCCAGCCGGGGCCCGGCGCCGGGCTGGTACCACGTCTGCTGGACGCCGAGCAGTCCAACTCCTCGCTGGTGTACGGCGAGGAGTTCATCCTGAAGGTCTTCCGGCGGATCCAGCCCGGAGTCAACCCGGATCTGGAGGTACCGGGCGCGCTGTCCCGGCAGGGCTGCCACCGGGTTCCCGCCCCGGTGGCCTGGTTGCGGACCACGCATCCGTTCAAGGCGACGCTCGGTGTCCTCCAGCCGTTCCTGCGGGACGCCTCCGACGGCTGGACGCTGGCCCTGGACGCACTGGCCGCCGGGGACGACTTCACCGCCCAGTCGTACGCCCTCGGCCGGGCCACGGCGGACGTGCACCTGGCGCTGGCCTCGGCCTTCCCCGTCGGTGGCCCCGGGGAGAACGGGCCGACGGCGACGGCGATGACCGAGCGGCTGACGGCCGCCGCGCACTCCGTCCCCGTCCTCCAGCCGTTCGTGCCCGGCCTGAAGGCCGCGTTCGCCGCACTCGCGCTCTGCGACCCCGGGCCGGCCGCCCAGCGCATCCACGGTGACCTGCACCTCGGGCAGGTGCTGCGGGCCGGACGCGACTGGTTCGTCATCGACTTCGAGGGCGAGCCGTCCCGGCCGCTCTCCGAACGGCGCAGCGCCCACTCCCCCCTGCGGGACATCGCCGGGATGCTGCGCTCGTTCGACTACGCCGCCCGCCAGCGGCGCCCCTGGCGCCCGGAGTGGGCGCGCCGCTGCCGCGAGGCCTACTGCGCGGGCTACGCGGCGCGCTCCGGCTGGGACCCGCGAAAGAAGCACGGCCTGCTCCGCGCCTACGAGACGGACCGTGCCGTGTACGAGGTGCTGTACGAGGCCCGGCACCGACCCGACTGGCTGCCCGTACCCATGGCGGCGATCGAGCGCCTCGCCGTGAGAGGAGACTGAAGCCGTGGCCCTGCATGACACCCCGCTTCCCGAGTCGGCCGGGCCCGCCCCGTCCGCTCCGGCGGCCCCCGGGACCGCTCCCGCCCTCGATCCCACCGACCGGGGGCGCCTGCTGGCGGGCGCCCACCACGATCCGCACGCGCTGCTCGGCGCGCACCCGGTGCCGGGCGGCATCGCCTTCCGGGCGCTGCGCCCCTTCGCACGGGCGGTGAGTGTGGTCACCGGCGGCGAGCGTGTCCCGCTCACCTCGGAGGGCGACGGCCTGTTCTCCGTGGTCCTGCCGCTGGACACGATCCCCGCGTACACCCTGGCGGTGGCGTACGGGGACGAGGACGCCGTGGAGGTGCACGACCCGTACCGGATGCCGCCCGCACTGGGCGAGTTCGACCTGCATCTGATCGGCGAGGGCCGCCACGAGGAGCTGTGGACCGCGCTCGGCGCGCACCCCATGACCCACCAGGGCGTGAGCGGCACCCGCTTCACCGTGTGGGCGCCGAACGCTCAAGGGGTGCGGGTCGCCGGGGACTTCACCTGCTGGGACGGCACCGCGTTCCCGATGCGCTCGCTCGGTGCCTCCGGGGTGTGGGAGCTGTTCCTGCCGGGGATCGGTGAGGGCACCCGCTACAAGTTCGAGGTGCACTCCCGGTACGGTCACCTGGCCCTCAAGGCGGACCCGATGGCGCGCCTCGCGGAGGAACCGCCGAACACGGCGTCGATCGTGACGTCCTCGCGGTACGAGTGGGACGACGCCGAGTGGCTGGAGCGGCGGGCCGGTGTGCCCGTGCACGAGGCACCGTTCTCGGTGTACGAGGTGCATCTGCCGTCCTGGCGACCCGGCCTGACGTACCGTCAACTCGCTGACGAGCTGCCCGCGTACGTGAAGGACCTCGGGTTCACCCATGTCGAGCTGATGCCGGTCGCCGAGCATCCCTACGGTCCGTCCTGGGGCTACCAGGTCACCGGGTTCTACGCGCCGACCGCGCGACTCGGCTCACCCGACGACTTCAAGTACCTGGTCGACGCCCTGCACCGGGCCGGGATCGGCGTGATCATGGACTGGGTGCCGGCCCACTTCCCGAAGGACGACTGGGCGCTGGCCCGGTTCGACGGGGACCCGCTGTACGAGCCGGGGGACGCCCGGCGGGCGGAGCACCCGGACTGGGGGACGTACACGTTCGACTTCGCCCGGACCGAGGTGCGCAACTTCCTGGTCGCCAACGCCGTGTACTGGTGCCAGGAGTTCCACATCGACGGACTGCGCGTGGACGCGGTCGCCTCCATGCTCTACCTGGACTACTCACGGGACTCCGGCCAGTGGGAGGCCAATGTGCACGGCGGCCGGGAGGACCTGGCCGCCGTGGCGTTCCTGCAGGAGATGAACGCGACCGTGTACCGGCGCTGCCCCGGCGTGGTGACGATCGCGGAGGAGTCGACCGCGTGGGGCGGGGTGACCCGGTCCACCGACACCGGCGGGCTGGGGTTCGGCCTGAAGTGGAACATGGGCTGGATGCACGACTCGCTCGAGTACGTCTCCCACGAACCGGTCCACCGCAAGTACCACCACCACGAGATGACGTTCTCGATGGTGTACGCCTACAGCGAGAACTACGTCCTGCCGATCTCGCACGACGAGGTGGTGCACGGCAAGCAGGCCCTGGTGTCGAAGATGCCCGGCGACTGGTGGCAGCGCCGGGCGACCACCCGGGCCTATCTCGGCTTCATGTGGGCCCACCCGGGCAAGCAACTGCTCTTCATGGGGCAGGAGTTCGCGCAGGGCGCCGAATGGTCCGAGCAGCACGGCCCCGAGTGGTGGCTGCTGGACGACGCGTACCACTCGGCGGGCGACCACCGCGGGGTACAGGACCTGGTGCGCGACCTCAACACCCGTTACCGCGCGACGGAGGCGCTGTGGCAGCGGGACACCGACCCGGCGGGCTTTCGCTGGGTCTCGGTGGACGCGGCCGAGGACAACGTGTTCGCGTTCCTGCGGTTCGACGCCGAGGGGCGGCCGCTGCTCTCGGTGTCGAACTTCTCCCCGGTCGTCCGGCACGGGTACCGGCTCGGCGTGCCCGACGAGGTGAGTGCCTGGCGGGAGGTACTCAACACGGACGCGGCCCGGTACGGCGGCGGTGACGTCACCCATCCGGACCCGGTCAAGCCCGAGGACGGCTGCGTCCGGATCACGCTCCCGCCCCTCGCGACGGTGTGGCTGGTGCCCGACGTCCCGTGAACCCCGGCGGCACCCCGCCCCGTACCCGCGCCGGACGGCAACTGGCGTGGGTACAGGGCGTCCTGACGGCCCGTAAGGGAGGGCCCGGCGATGCCCCGACCGGCCGTGTGCGGTATACACGGGCGTGATGATCACCATCATCGGCTCCGTCCGGGGTCATGTGTGCGCCCTGTCCGGAGCCATGCGTACGTCCCGGTCCGGGGTCACCGAACCGTGCGGCTCACGTCCGGTCCGGGGGCACGGGAAGCTCCGCGATCATCGGTGTGGCCACACTTCCCGCGATCCCGGCCCCGGAACGCCCCGGCTCGGCTACATTCAGGCACCGCCGATGACTCTGCTCGTCGGCCGAGTCACAGCCCGTACATGTCAGGAGCAGTGCATGCGCGACCCCGCTCTCGCTCCCTGGGCCGCCTCGCCCCTGACGGGCGGCCTCGCGGACAGTCTCTTCGAGACGGCCGCCGAGAGCCCCACCCTGCCGATGCTCGCCCGCCGCACCGGCCCGGCCTCCACGACCTGGGAGGAGGTCACCGCGCTGGAGTTCCGCGACCAGGTCGTCGACCTGGCCAAGGGGCTGGTCGCCTCGGGACTGTCCCCGGGCGACCGCGTGGCGATCATGGCGCGTACCCGCTACGAGTGGACGGTCCTGTGCTACGCGCTGTGGACCGTGGGTGCCGAGGTCGTCCCCGTCTATCCGTCCTCCTCACGCGAGCAGGTGGAGTGGATCCTCCGGGAGTCCGGCTGCGTGGCCGTGATGGTCGAGGACGAGCAGGGGGTGATGACCGTCGGGTCCGTGTGCGCCGCGCTGCCGCTGCTGCGGCACGTCTGGCAGCTGGACTCGGGCGCGCTGGAGCAGTTGGTGGCGCGCGGCGAGTACATACCGGCGGCCATGATCGACTCGCTGCGCCGGATCGTACTGCCGGACTCCACGGCCGTGATCGCCTACACCTCCGGCACCTCGGGGCACGCGATGGGGTGCGCCCTGAGCCACCGCAGCCTGGCCGCCTCCTGCGACACCCTGCTGGCGGGCTGGGCCCACACGGCGGCCCCGCCGGGAGAGCAGCCCGTGCTCCTCGCCTACCTGCCGTTCTCCCATGTGTACGGGCTGATGGTCCAGGGCCTGTGCGTGCGCGGCGGCCTGTTGATGGGGCACGAGCCCGACATCAGCACGGAGTCCCTCTCCTCGGCCCTGCAGACCCTGCGGCCCACCTATCTGCACGCGGTCCCCTCCCTGCTGGAGAAGATCTACAAGAACTTCCTGCGCGCCTCCCAGCAGGCCGGACGCGGGACGCTGTTCGAGCGGGCCGCCGGCACGGCCCGCGACTTCGCCGCCGCCGTGGAGCGGCAGCGGCTGGGCCGGGGCCCGGGGCCCGGCTTCGACCTGCGGATGCAGCACTCCCTGTACGAGCGCACGGTCTACCGCAAGCTGCGGGCCTCGCTGGGCGGCCGGGTCCGCAGGGCCACCTCGGGCGGCTCTACCCTCAGCCGCGACCTGTCCCTCTTCTACGAGGGCATCGGCATCTACGTCCACGACGGCTACGGGCTCACCGAGACCGGTGGCGGTGTGACGATGCAGCCGCTCGGCAGGGAGAAGTCCGGCACCGTCGGGCGGGCGCTGCCGGGCAGCGAGATCAGGGTGGCCGACGACGGGGAGATCCTGGTGCGCGGGCCGTCGGTGTTCCAGGGTTACCTGGGCGACGAGGCCGCCACCCTGACCGCGCTGGCCGGCGGCTGGCTGGCGACGGGGGACCTCGGCCGGGTGGACCCGGAGGGCTATCTGACGATCACCGGCCGCAAGAAGGACATCATCATCACCAGCAGCGGCAAGAGTGTCGCGCCGGCCGCCCTGGAGCAGCGGCTGCGGATGCACCCTCTCGTCCACCAGGCCGTCGTCGTGGGCGACGACCGGCCCTGTGTGGGGGCGCTGATCACCCTGGACCCGGAGTTCCTGACGCACTGGCGGGCGGCTCTCTCCCCGCCGGGCGACGCGCCGACCCGGGAGGCCCGGGAGGAGAACGCGCTGCACGAGGAGATCGCGCGGGCGGTCGCCGCGGCGAACAGCAGTGTGTCGCGTTCGGAGTCGATCCGGGTGTTCCGGGTGCTGTCGGAGCCCTTCGACGTGACCAACGGGCTGCTGACGCCGTCGATGAAACTGCGCCGGGACGAGATCGTGCGACGTCACGCGCTGGAGATCGACGCGATGTACCACGCGCGTTCGCGTCCAAAACGGGCCCCGGCGGCGGAGGAGCCGTCGGTCTGGGACGACTCGGACAACGTCTTCCGCTGACCGCGCGGCACGTGTCGCCGAAGTGACGTGGGTGTCACCCACCGCGCACGGACATACGGGCGCGTAGGCTCCGCCGGCCCGGGAACCCACAGACCAGGGAGACGAAGGAAAAGGAACGAGCCACATGAACGGCTGCCCGTCGAATGCGGGGCAGGGAAGGCGACATGGCATCCGAGCCGTATAGGGACAAGTCACTGGCCGCCGAGGAGATCACGGACCGCGTCGCCGGCTTCCACGGGGAGCTGCACGACGTCACCGACGCGCGTCTGGTGGCGGAGGAGTTCCTCTTCGACCTGGCCCGCGTGTCCGCGCCGACGGCTCCGGAACACTGGGACGACATCCTCCTGGTGGTCACGGAGCTGGCCGCCAACGCGGTCCAGTACGCGCCGGGCCCCTTCGAGATGCGGTTGCGCCGGACGTTCGACGGTGTGCACGTGGTGATGCACGACACGAGCACCACCGCGCCCGCGCCCCGGCCCTTCCGGCCCAGCCGCGGCGGGGGCGGGATCGGCTGGCATCTGATCCACACGCTGTGCGACCAGGTCAGCGTCGTCGGTACCGACCACGGCAAGGACATCCATGTGTTCCTGCCCTGGTGACGGCCGCGGACGGGGCCGGCGGGGGCCGCCGGGCGGGTTCGCCCGGCGGCGCTCAGCAGACCGGGCCGGGCAGCCCCCGGTAGTACTCACCGACCGCCGTGAGGTACTCGGGGTCCATGGTCTCGCTGTCGGTCCTGAACCGGGGCGCCGCCTTCACCTCCGCCCTCGTGCAGGACACCGTTATCCTCCGCTCGCCGGCCTCGACGGCGGTGATGACGCCGACCGGCACGAGAAGGCTCCGGCCGAACACCCAGACGCCGGTGTCGACGACCAGGTGCCGCATGGAGTGGTGGTCGGCCTGCCGGTCCACATGGCCGATGGTGCCGTCGCTCGCGACGACGGTGTATCCCGTCAGGTCCAGATCCTGCCCCTGGGCGGGACCCAGCTCCGGCGCGTATGACCAGATGCTGTCGTTGGACACGCTGCTCCTTGCCTCCCCGGTGGACGACGCTCCCGGAGCGGGCGGGCCCCCCGTCGGCCCGGCCGTCTCCACAGCAGCCAACTACCCGGCTGGAGCCGGTGCATTCGGCGGGCGCCGCCACAAAACCGGCCCTGGGCGGGGCCGGGCCGGTGTGCGGGGCACCGCATGACACGGCGATGCGGGGGTAGGCGGCCGCACGTGCGGCCGTATCCGGGCCGCCGGCTCGTCTGGGAGGTAATTCGTGTCCATGGTTCCGAACCCGCTGTCCGTCGAGGTGACCGTGCCCCGGGAGGACACCGTCCTGCTGACGGTTCAGGGATACCTGGACGCCGACACCGCGAAGGAGTTCCAGCACCATCTGGCCAACCAGTTCCATCACGGGCGCCGGCACTTCCTGCTGGACCTGTCGGCGGTCCCCTTCATGGACTCGTCCGGTATGAACATCGTCCTGCGTGTCTATCAGGAGGCCCGTGATCTGCCGGGGAGCGTGCAGATCATCTCCCCTCTCCCTGCGGTGCGCCGCGTCCTGGACCTGACCGGCGTGAGCATCACGGTTCCGTTGTCCGAGAGCCTCGAGGAGGCTCTGGGGCGCGTCGACTCCCTTTCCGGCGCACCGCGGGAACCCGGTTCCTGAGAGACCCGGGGGAAACCGCCCGCGGGGCCGCTCGTCCCGCACGGGATGCCGCACCGGCCCGGGGCGTCGTTAGAGTGGTCGTCCGAAAAGGTCACAGCACCGTCTCGGCACCTTCACGGGCTCGGTGCGGCAACGACGATGAGGAGACACAGGTGCCTGAGCGCGAAGCGGGCGAACCGCTCGGAACGCCGACGCTCGAGGTCAGGGACTTCCTGCGGCGACGGCGTGAGCAGATCGCCCAGCGCTGGGCGGACGAGCCCCTGTTCCGTGCGGTGTTCACCCTCTCGCGCGACGAGGCGGTGGAGGCCGGCAAGGCGGTCGTCGACGCCCTGGCCCAGGTCGCCGACGCGCAGCGGGTCGAGGACTCCGACGCCGCCGGGTTCACCGGTGTCCGCGAGCAGCTGGCGCGGATGACCGCGGCCCGCAGCCGCGCGGGGCTGTCCGCCACGCAGGTGTCGAACGAGCTGGCCGCCCTGTGGCCGCCGGTCGAGAATCTCCTCGCCGCCGACCTGGAGCAGGCCCCGCCCGAGGAGCTGCGGGAGTGCGCGACCACGCTGAGCATGCTCATGGGCACCCTGCGCGTGGTGGCCATGCAGACGGCCCTGAGCGAAGGGCAGGCGCTCATCGACCGGCAGCGTCTGCAGCTGCTGGAGGTGGCGACGCCGGTCATCAAGCTCTGGGACGGGATCGTCGCGGTCCCGCTGATCGGGACGCTCGACAGTGCCCGCAGCCAGGTCGTGATGGAGACGCTGCTGAACTCGGTGGTCGACCAGCACGCCCGGTTCGCGATCCTCGACATCACCGGGGTGCCGACGGTCGACTCGCTGGTGGCGCAGCATCTGATGAAGACGGTCGCGGCGGCCCGGCTGATGGGCGCGGAGTGCATCGTCTCCGGTATCCGTCCGGCGATCGCGCAGACCATGGTCCACCTGGGTCTCGACCTCGGTTCGGTCCTCACCCGGGCGAGCCTCGCCGACGCGCTGGGCTACTGCCTGCACGAGCTGGGGGTCGACGTCGTGAACGCGACGGCCGGCAGTGCGGTCCGCCGGTGAGCGAGGCGTTCTCCCGCCCGGTCGCGGGACATGTGCCGGTACTGAGGCTCGGCGACGTGCTTCTGGTGACCCTCCAGGGGGACCTGTACGACAGCGCGGCCCAGCAGCTCCAGCAGGACCTGTCGGAGACCATCGCGAGCAGCGGGGTCACGGGGGTGGTGATCGACATCTCCGGTGTGGAGATCGTCGACTCCTTCCTGGGGCGGGTGCTCTCCGAGATCGCGGCACAGTCGTCGCTGCTGGCCGCGCGGACCGTCGTGGCCGGGATGCGGCCGGCGGTCGCCATCACCCTGGTGGAGCTGGGGCTGACGCTGCCGGGGCTGCGCACCTCGCTCGACACCCAGGCGGCGATGGCACTGCTCGAGCAGCCCGTCGTGCTGTCCCGCACGGCTGCCGCACGCCGGGAGCACCGGTGACGCCCACCGCCTCGAAGGTCGAGGCCTGCCTGCCCATCCGGTCGGACCTGGACCTGATGTGGGTGCGCCAGCATGTGCGGCAGGCCGCCGCCCTGCTCGGCTTCGGACTGGTCGACCAGACGAAGCTGGTCACCGCCGCCAGCGAGCTGGCGCGCAACACCCTGGTGCACGGCGGGGGCGGGCAGATGAACGCCTCCCAGGTGTCCGCCGGGTTCGGTGGCGGGCTGCGGCTGACGTTCACCGACTCCGGACCGGGCATCCCCGACCTCGACCGGGCGCTCAGCGACGGTTACACCTCCGGCGACGGGCTGGGGATGGGGCTGGGCGGCGCGCGGCGCCTGGTGCACGAGTTCGAGGTCGAGAGCACAGTGGGATCGGGAACCACGGTGCGGGTGACCTCGTGGGTGAACCGGCCGCCCCGCGCGCGGGAGGAGATCTGATGCCACGGCTCTGGAACGTGCCGGTGCGGGACTCCACCCGGGTGCGGGACGCCCGGGTCGCGGCCGAGGACGCGGCGGCCCTGGCCGGTCTCGACGAGCGGAGCACCGCCGCCGTGTCGCTGGTCGCGACGGAGCTCGCCACCAATCTCCTCAAGCACGCGCGGGACGGTGAGGTGCTCATCGACGTCGTGCAGCCGTCCGTGCTCCGCGAGGGCGGGCGGGCACCGGCCGTGCAGATCGCCGCGGTCGACCACGGACCGGGCATCGCCGATGTGGCCGACGCGCTGCGGGACGGGTTCAGCACGACCCGCTCGCTGGGCGCGGGCCTCGGCACCTGCCGGCGGCTCTCGGACGAATTCGCTCTGCACAGCGTGCTCGGCCGGGGCACGGTCGCGGTGGCTCGTGTCGGTGGCGGCGCCCCGCCGTCGCCCGGCGACGACGGCCCGCCCGGCGACGGCGGGCCGCCCGGCGACGGCGGGCCGCCGGTGCCCGTGATCCGGGCCGGCGGGGTCAACGTCCCCTACGCCAGGGCCGATTACTCGGGGGACGCCTGGGTCTGGGTCAGGTCCGGGGACCGGCACACCCTGATGCTGGCCGACGGGCTGGGCCACGGCCCCGAGGCGGCACGCGCCTCCACCGCCGCGGTGGAGGCGGTGCGCCGCAGGCCCCGTCTCGCCCCCGCCGAGGCACTGCTCCGGCTGCACGAGGAGCTGGGTGCCACCCGGGGCGCGGCCGTCGCGGTGGCCCAGCTCGACACCCGGACCGGGCGGCTGCGGTTCGCGGGGATCGGCAACATAGGGGCCCGGCTGCGCGAGGGCGACCGGTGGCGGGCCCTGCTCTCCCGGCCCGGCATCGTCGGTCACCACCGGCCCGGCACCGTGCGCGAGGACGATCTCGCGTGGTCCGCCGGGAGTGTGCTCATCCTGCACACCGACGGTCTGCCCAGCTCCTGGACCCCGCCGTCGGACCCCTGTCTCCCGGCGGCCGACCCTGCCGTGACGGCCGCGGTGACGATCCGCGACGCGGGCAGTGCCGCCCGCCCCGTACGGGACGACACCGCGGTGGCCGTCCTCACCTCCGCACCGCCGGGCCGGTCATGACCCGCGTATGGCAGATCGGCAGCGTGACCGACGCGGCACGCGCGCGGGTCTCGCTGGCACGGCTGGCCGCCCGCCACGGGGTGCCCGCCGTCGAGCGGGCCCGGCTGGCGGCGGCGTTCGGCATCCGGCTGCGGCAGTGCCTGGCCAAGGGCGGTACCTGGCGGCTCACCGTGGGCACGCCCGGCTCGGACGACGAGGAGGGCGTGCTGCACGTCGTGCTGTTCCCCCCGCCGGACGTGAGCGCCGCCGGGGAGACTCCGTGGGAGGTGACGGTCCCCTGCCCGGAGGCGGGCCGGCCGGACGACGGAGGCACGGTGACGGACGATCCGGCCGATCTGGCCCAGGCACTGCTGAGCGCCGACGAGGACACGGCTCAGGTGCTGGACCGGCTCGCCGAGCAGGAGGCGCTGGTCGCCTTCCACCGGGAGGAGCTGCACCAGACCAACCAGGGCGTCCTGGCCCTGCACGCCGAGCTGGACGCGGCCGGGCGGGCCCAGCGGGAGGCGTTCGCCGCCGAGCACCGGGCGCGCAACGAGGCGGAGAACGCCCGCCGCAGGCTGACCTTCCTGGCGGACGCCAGCGCGGTGCTCAACGCCTCGCTGAACCATGGCGAGATCGTGCGCCGGCTGCCCGAACTGCTGGTGCCGCGGTACGCGGCCCGGGTCGACATATGGCTGTTCGACGAGGACGACGATCCGCACCACCCCCCGACCCGTCCGGCCGCCGCGGTGCGCGCGGCCCGCACCGGCCGGCCGCAGTACGCCGCCGACCACCCCGGTGGGCTGCGCGGCGTGGACGACCGGCCGCCCTCCCTGCTCGATCCCGGCAGGCCGCTGCTGTGCGTGCCGCTGCTGACGCGCCAGGCGCCCCTGGGCGTACTCACCCTGTCGCCGCCCGGTGAGCGCTGGGATCCGGACGACGCGGTGATGCTGCTCGAGCTCGCCCGCAGGGCCAGTATCGCCATCGGCAACGCCCGCCGCTTCGAGCACAACCGGGACATCGCCGAGACGCTGCAGCGCGCCCTGCTCACCGAACTGCCCACGACTCCGGGGCTGAGCCTGGCCGCCCGGTATCTGCCGGCCACGCACGGCATGAACATCGGCGGCGACTGGTACGACGCCTTCCACCGGCCGGACGGGAGCCTGATCACGGTCATCGGCGACGTGACCGGGCACGGGCTGCACGCGGCGGTCATGATGAGCCAGTTGCGCACCGCGCTGCGCGCCTACGCCGTCGACGTCGGCAGTCCGGGCCGGCTGCTGACCCGGCTGCACAGGTTCCTGCACCAGCTCCAGCCGCATCTGTACGCCACGGCCGTCATCGCCCGTTTCCATCCGGACGGGTCCACGCTGACCTGGGCCGCCGCGGGGCATCCGCCGCCGGTGCTGCGGCTGCCCGACGGGCGGGTGCGCACCCTGGACGCCAAACCGGGCGCGATGCTCGGGATCCCGCTGGAGCAGAAGATCGCCGACCACACCGAACGGGTGGCACCGGGTTCGACGCTGGCGCTCTACACGGACGGGCTGGTCGAGCGGCGCGCCGAGGGCATCGATCCGGGCATCGGGCGGCTCGCGGCGGCGCTCGGCTCGTTCGTCCCCGCGGAACTGGACACGGACCTGGAAGGCTCGGCGGACCGCCTGCTGCAGCCGATGCTCAGCGATTCCGAACGCGACGACGACGTCTGCCTGCTCCTCTGCCACCTGCACGGCTGAGCCCTCGCGCCCGCCGGGCGGCGGGCGGCGGGTCCGCGCGTGTCACGGGCTTCCCGGTGCGTTCCGCCGCCGGTGCGGGCATCGTGGTGCTGAAGGTTCTCGTGTGCCGACCCCTCGGGGCCGATGTGACGTGGGGTGTGCCGCGATCGAGGAGGTGCAGGGCAGCCTTCCCGGGGAACGCGAAGGGCGTCGACGTTCGGGGCAGACCGTGCGGAGCCACAGAAAGGGATGAACACCGTGACACGACCCAGGATCCTGGTGGTGGGCGGAGGCTTCGCCGGCGTGGCGTGCGTTCGCCGGCTGGAGCGGAAACTCTCTCCGTGGGCAGCAGACATCACCCTCGTGACACCGACCTCCTACCAGCTCTACATGCCGCTGCTCCCCCAGGTCGCCTCCGGTGTGCTGACACCGCAGTCGGTCGCCCTCTCCCTGCGCCGCAGCACGAAGTACCGCACCCGGATCATCCCGGGCGGGGCCATCGGAGTGGACCTGAGGTCCAAGGTCTGTGTCATCCGCACGATCACGGACCGGACCGTCACCGAACCCTACGACTACATCGTGCTGGCCCCCGGCAGCATCACCCGCACCTTCGACATCCCCGGACTCACCGATCACGCCTACGGCATGAAGACGCTGGCCGAGGCCGCCTACATCCGCGACCACGTGATCGCCCAGCTCGACCTCGCCGACGCCAGCGAGGACCCGGCCGAGCGGGCCGCGCGGCTGCAGTTCGTGGTGGTCGGCGGCGGCTACGCGGGCACCGAGACCGCCGCCTGTCTGCAGCGGCTGACCCACGCCGCCGTCGAGCGCTACCCGCGTCTGGACCCGGGCCTGATCAAGTGGCACCTGATCGACATCGCGCCGAAGCTCATGCCCGAGCTGGGCGAGAAGCTCGGGCGCAGCGCGCAGGAGATCCTCACCCGGCGCGGCATCGAGATCTCGCTCGGTGTCTCCATCGCGAAGGCGGGTCCCGAGGAGGTCACCTTCACCGACGGCCGGGTGATCCCCACCCACACCCTCATCTGGACGGCCGGTGTCGTCGCCAGCCCGCTGATCGCCACGCTCGACGCGGAAACGGTCCGGGGGCGCCTCGCGGTCAACGCGGACATGTGTCTGCCCGGCCACGACGGGGTGTTCGCCCTCGGTGACTCCGCCGCGGTGCCCGACCTCGCCAAGGGCGAGGGCGCGGTGTGCCCGCCGACCGCTCAGCACGCCCTGCGGCAGGGCAGGCAGGTCGCCGACAACGTCATCGCGACGCTGGCCGGCCGGCCGTTGCGGCCGTACCACCACAAGGACCTCGGGCTGGTCGTGGACCTGGGCGGCACCGACGCCGTGTCCAAGCCGCTCGGTGTGGAACTGCGGGGCCTGCCCGCCCAGGTGGCGGCCCGCGGGTACCACTGGACGGCGCTGCGCACCAACGTCGCCAAGGCGCGGGTCATGACGAACTGGCTGCTCAACTCGGTCGCCGGGGACGATTTCGTGCGGACCGGCTTCCAGTCCCGCCAGCGCGCCAAGCTGGGGGACTTCGAGTACACGCATGCCTATCTGACGCCCGAGCAGGTGCGGGCGCACGTCGAGGAGGCGGGCCGGCGGGTGCGGTGACCCCCTCTCCCGCGGCCGCTCCGCCCGTTCGGTTCCCCGACGTCCCGGTGACCCTGCCGGCGGGGGGCCCGGGGCGGGTGCCGCCCGGGCACGTGCCATGCTGGCATCCCGATCAACGCGAGCGACAGGAGCGTGTGCGGCGGCGTGAAGGCGGCGGGACACTCGGTGCGGACACGGCTGCGGGACCGCCTGGCGGCGTCGGATCCCGGGCTGCTGCGGCTGACGGCCGGACTGCGGACGGTGGGCGCCATCGCGCTGACGCTGGCTGTGCTGGCCCTCACGGGGGCGAGTGTCACCCAGCTGGTGGCGGGTGCGATGACCGCGACGGTCGCCACCTTCGCCATCCGGGAGAAGCAGCGCGGCGCCCAGGCCGTCACGCTCGCCCTCGGTCTGCCGGTCGCGCTCGTGGCCGTGTCGCTCGGCGCGGTGCTGGGCGAGCGGATCGTCGTCGGTGACGTCTTCTTCACCCTCCTCATCTTCTGCGCGGTGTACGCCCGCCGGTTCGGCGACCGCGGGACCGCCCTGGGGCTGATCGGTTTCCAGGTCTACTTCGTCTCCCTGTTCATCGGCGCCTCCCCCGGGGAGCTGCCCGGGATGTGGGCGGCCCTGGCCGCCGCGTTCGCGTGCAGTGCCGTCATGCGGTTCGCCGTCGTCCCCGTGACCCCGGCCGGGCTCCTGGCGCGGCTCCGGGATGCCTTCCGTGCCCGGTTGGCGCAGCTCGTGACGGCGCAACTGGCGCTGCTCGACGCCGCGCCGGACGAGGTCGACAAGGCGCTGGAGGACGTCCGCGCGGGTACGGCCCGGCTGCACGAGACGGCCCTGATGATCCAGACGCGGTTGGAGCAGGGAACTCCCGACGAGTCGTCGGCGCGGCTGGTGCAGCGCCGGATCGCGGACGCCGAGATCGCGGCCGAGCGGCTGGGGCTGCTGCTGCTGTCCGCCCGCAGCGCCGAACGCGCGGACACGCTGACCCTGCACCTGCCGGGCGCGCCCGCTCCCGAGGCGGGCCGGGCGGCGGTGCCGGACGAGGCCACCGCCGGACTGCGCCGCGATCTGCTCGCGCTGCGTACGCTGGTCCTGCTCGCCGGGCCCGGGGCGCCGGGGACGGCGGTCGCGCACCTGCGCAACCGCCTGCTCGCCTATCGGGACGAGGAGAACCTGCCGGCGTGTTCTCCGTCCCTCCAGGACGTCTTCCGGGCCATCGGCGAGTCGGCCCGCTCGGTGATGGGCCTGCGGATCGCCCTGGACGGCCCGCAGGACGAGTCGGACGACACCCCTGCCACGGCCCGCTCCCGGGAGGAGCTGGACGCCGAGGACGCCTCCATCGACGCCGGGGAGGAGCACCGGACGGCCGAGGAGGAGAGGGGACTGCGACGGCCCACCACCCGGGCCGCCGTACAGGTCACCGTGGGCTCGTCGCTGGCCATCGTCGGCGGTGAGCTGCTGTCCGCCGAGCGCTGGTACTGGGCGGTCCTGACGTGCTGGATCGTCTTCATCAACACCTCGTCGACGGGCGAGATCCTGGTCAAGGGCTACCGGCGGCTGCTGGGCACGGTCCTCGGCGTGGTCGCCGGCATCGCGCTGGCCACGGTGGTGGGCGGGCACACCTGGACGACGTTCGGCCTGATCCTGGTGCTGATCTTCGCGATGTCCTACACCGCGCCGCTCTCGTACACGCTGATGTCGTTCTTCGTGACGGCGATGGTGGGGCTGCTGTACACGCTGCTGCACACCTACAGCTGGGAGGTGCTGGTGCTGCGCGTGGAGGAGACCGCGCTGGGTGCCGCCTGCGGGGTGGTCGCCGCGGCCCTGGTCCTGCCGGTGCGTACGGACCGGCGCACGAACGAGCTGCTGGGCACCGTGCTGGAGCGGCTCACCGAGGTCACCGAGGCCGCCGTCGACCAGCTCAGCGGCGGACCCGCCGTCGATCTGCTGGACCGGGCGCGGGAGCTGGACCAGGCGCTGGGCGATCTGCGCTCCGCCACCCAGCCGCTCACCCATCCGGTCACTCCGCTGCGGGGCCGACGGGACACCGCGCGGTACGTCGTGGCACTTCTGGAGACCTGTGCGTACCACGCCCGCTCGCTGGCGGCGACGGCCGAACTGCTGCAGACCCACCCCTCGATCGCGGCGGATCCACGGCTGCGCGGGGCGACGGGACGCACGGTGCGCAACATCGCGGTGATCGCGGCCCGGGTCGCGGACGAGGAGGTCACGGGCAGGATCGAGACGGGGCCGAGCTTCGCCTCGCTGCTGGGCGGTTCCGGTGACGACGGTGCCTCGCGCTACGGCCGGATCACCGGCCGGGTGCTGCGGCACCTGGAGCGGTTGGACGAAGCGGTGGTGGGTCTCGCGCGCCCGCTGGACGTACCGCTGGCGAGGCGCGAGCGGTGACGGGCCGTCCGCGGCGGGCGGCCGGCCGGCGGCCTCGTGCGGTCCGGTGGGCGGGTCCGGTGGGCGGGTCCGCTCAGAAGTCGGTGGGCAGGCCGCTGGCCTCGGCGATGCCGCGCAGTTCGTCGTTCTGCCGGTGCCGTTCCCTGATGTAGCCGGCGATCTCGTCGAGCCGGGACGGGTCGGCGGCCGTGGTCGCGTCGGTGACCACGCGGACCGGTCCGCTCTCGTCGACGTCCAGCTCCACCACCTCGTTGTCCATGCGGCCGGTGACGGCTGTGGCGATGACGAGGGCGGCCTCGTCGCGGACCTCCTGGGGCAGTTCGTCGTCCCCGCCGTCCAGGGCGACGTCGAGACCGGACAGGCGGTGTTCCTCGATCGCCCGGAGCACCGGCTCCACCACACGGAGCAGCAGGCGGTAGTCCTCGGTGTCCATCCGGATGCGCAGCAGGTCGAGGTAGACGTCCACGGGGCGGCCTTCCGGCGGGATCTCGGATTCACTCATCTGCACCGTGTTCCCTTCTTGCGGTCGCTCATACGACTGAGGACTGAGGATGGTACGGCCCGACGACGGCACGGCGCTCAGGCATGCCCCCGATGGGCGGTCGTCGTCCGCCGGCCCATCGCGTCGGCACGCACGCGGGCGCAGCTGCGGCTGATGAGCCGGGAGACGTGCATCTGGGAGATCCCCAGATGGTCGGCTATGCGGCTCTGGGTCATGTCCTCGAAGAAGCGCATGTACAGGATGGTGCGCTCGCGCTCGGGCAGGCGGCGCAGTCCTTCCTTGGCGGACTCCCGGTCGACCACGACGTCGTAGGCCGCGTCCGGGGCACCCAGGGTGTCGGCCAGGCTGTAGCCGTCGTCGTCGGGCGACATCTCCGCGTCCAGCGACAGGGTGCTGAAGCTCTCCAGCGCCTCCAGCCCGGCCCCGACCTCTTCCTCGGTCAGTCCCGTGTGCGCGGCCAGGGCGGCGGGCGAGGGCTCGGGGCTGCCTGGCGTCTGGGCGAGGTCCCGCCGGGCGATCCGTACCTTGTTGCGCAGTTCCTGCACCCGGCGGGGCACCCGCAGGGCCCACATCCGGTCCCGGAAGTGCCGCTTGACCTCACCGGTGACGGTGGGGACGGCGTAGCTCTCGAAGGCTCCGCGGGCCGGGTCGAAGCGGTCCACCGCCTTGACCAGTCCGAGTGCGGCCACCTGACGCAGGTCCTCGACGGATTCGCCGCGGTCGCGGAAGCGGCCGGCGATGCGGTGGGCCATGGGCAGCCACGCGGTGACGAGTTCGTCGCGGACGGCGTCCCGCTCGGGGCCGTCCTCCAGGGAGGCCAGCCGGGCGAACAGGGCCGCGGTGTCCGGAGCGTCTTCGTGGCGCCTGCGCGCGTCGCGGGCCGTGGGGGCGGCCGCCGTCACGGTGGCGGTGGCGGTCGTGGTGGCAGCGGGGTCGGGGCGGTCGGTGGGCGTGTCTATGAGCATGCGATTTCGCTCCCGAACAGTGGATTTCAGGATGGTCTACCGCGGGACGGCCGCTGCGGGGGTGTCCGGAGGGAATCCCTCAGCAGCCGTGTCTCTCCCGCTGGCGCGCCTCCGGTCCGAAGCACGACCCTCCGACTGCCCTCCCGCCGGTGGCGCAAACTCCGCTTCCCGGCACAATCTGCCGGACGGGCTCGGCGGGCCCTCAGGAGAGGGGGACCACGGCGGTGATGCATTTGCCGCCCGAGGGCAGGTCGGCCACCCGCACGTCGCGGCACAGCCGGCAGACGATGGGCCAGCCTCGGCCGCCCGGTGTGAAGCGCCCCTGCCGGTCGGTCGTCGGCCGCGCGACGGGCAGTTCCGCGCTGCGGTCGCTCACCGAGACGCGCACTCCGGGACCGGTGACGTCGACCCGGAAGTCGGTGATGCCGCCACCGTGCAGGATCGCGTTGGTGGTGAGTTCGGAGGTGACGAGCAGCGCGTCCGCGAGGGCCTCGGTGTCGCACGGGGTGTGCGTGGCGCGGCAGCGCTCGCACACCGCCTGCCACACGGCCTGGCGCGCCTCGGCCGGCCGTGGCCGATACGGTCGCCGCGTGTCGGCGCGGCGCGCGCCGGGCGGGGCGGTGTCGGTTCCGGTCATGCGCTCCTCGCACATCGTTCGGCTCCCTGTCCGATGAGGAATGTCATCTCTTTCGGCTCACCTGCCCCGGCACCGGCAAACCTTCCGGCCCTTTTTTCCGGACGCCTGCCATTCCCTTGGCGCAACGGGGTAGGCGGACGTCATGACCGGTGTGGTGGACTCGGACGAACTGGTACGGCGGATCCAGCGGGCGCGGGCCCGCGCGGCCCATGAGGAGCGGCTGTGGCGGACGAGGAGCGCCGAACTCGAACGGGCCGATCCCGCGGAGAAGGGAGTCGCCGACATGCACAGGCTGGCGTACGAGGCCGTGCTGCGGGTGCTGGACGAGATCCTGACTCCCGGCAAGTCCGATGTGCGGGGCTGACCGGCCGGTTCCGGCACTGGTCCCGAACCGGCGGAAGTGAAACCGGTCACGTGACCTGGTTCCGGCGGCGCACGCCGGCGCAGATGGTTTATCGTTCATCCATAAGTGGTGACGGAGTCGACGCCCGTCCTCCCTCCACCACCTTTACCGCCCTGGCTGGCTTCCCCCGTCCAGCCAGGGCTTTTATCTGCCGAAGTGCCCCGAACGGCGGCAGCGGCTCCAATGGACGTAGGCACCGGTACCGAATGCCCGGCGAGGAGCCCTGCTTCATGACCAAAGCGATCAAACTCCTGACGGCCCTCCCCCCACCGCAGCGCCACCGTCTGATGGCGCTCGCGCGGGAGGTGGCCTTCCCCGAGGACACCCGGATCTTCGAGGCCGGAGCCGTCGCCGACCGTTTCTGGGTCGTCCGTTCCGGTGCGGTCTCCCTCGACCAGCGGGTGAACGACCTGCGCCGGGTGACGGTCGCCACCCTCGGCGCGGGCGATCTGCTGGGCTGGTCCTGGCTCTTCCCGCCCCACCGGTGGGACTTCGGCGCCGAGGCGTTCAGCCCGGTCCGCGCCTACGAGTTCGACGCGGCGGCCGTGCTCCGGCTGTGCGAGGAGGACCCGGCGCTCGGGCTGACGCTGGTGCGCTGCGTCGCCGAGGTCCTCGCGCACCGGCTGGAGGCGACGCGGATCCGGCTGATGGAGCCGCACACGACGCGCGGACACCACGCGCTGTGACCCGGCACAGCCCCGGAGCCCCCCACGGCCCGGCCGCGCCTCACACCCGGTAGCGGCGCAGCGCCGGCATCGCGGCGGCCAGGGCCAGCATCACCACGACGACCAGGAGCCCGCCGCCCGCCACCGCCGTGCGGGGGCCGAAGGCGGACCCGGCGGTGCCGTGCAGGACGTCGGCGAGCCGGGGACCGCCCGCGACGACGACGGTGAAGACGCCCTGCATCCGGCCGCGCATCTCGTCGGTCGCGACGGAGAGCAGGATCGCCCCGCGGAAGACCATCGAGACCATGTCCGCGATCCCGGCGACGGCGAGGAAGGCCACGGCGATCCAGAGGCTGTCGCTGAGCCCGGCCCCCGTGACGGCGACGCCCCACACCACCACGGAGCCGATGACCATCCAGCCGTGCCGGCGGGCCCGGGAGAACGTGCCGGAGAACAGTCCGCCCGCCACCGCGCCGATCGGGATGGCGGCGAACAGCAGCCCCAGCGCGAACCCCTCGCCGTAGGAGGCGTAGGTCTCGGCGGCGAGCTGCGGGAACAGGGCCCGGGGCATGCCGAGGACCATGGCGACGATGTCCGCCACGAACGACAGCAGCAGCACCGCGTGCCCGGAGATGTAGCGGAATCCGTCCAGGATCTCCCGGAGACCCGCGCGCCGCGCCACCGTGGCGTCGAGCGGCGGCAGGGCGGGCAGACGGTGGACCGCCCACACCGTGACGCACAGCGCCAGCGCGTCGATCAGATAGAGCTCCGCCAGCCCGACGACCGGGATGAGCGCGCCCGCGAGCAGCGGTCCGGCGATCTGGCCGGTCTGCATGACGGTGGAGCCCAGGGCGTTGGCGGCGGGCAGTTCCTCCTCGGGGACCAGGCGGGCGATGGAGGCGCTGCGGGCCGGGGCGTTCAGTCCCCAGAACGCCTGCTGCACCGCGAGCAGGACCATGAGCACGGCGACGGAGTCCAGTCCGGTGGCGGCCTGCGCCCAGAACAGGACCGAGGTGACGGCGATCCCGGTGTTGGTGATCAGCAGGAGCCTGCGGCGGTCCATGGCGTCGGCGATCGCGCCGCCCCACAGGGCGAACACGATCAGCGGCAGCAGACCCGCCAGACTCGCGGCGCCGACCCAGGCGGAGGAGCCGGTGATGCCGTAGATCTGCTGGGGCACGGCCACGGCGGTGAGCTGGCTGCCGACCGCCGTGACGGCGGTGGACACCCACAGCCGTCGGTAGGCCGGGCGGCGCAGGGGGCGGGTGTCCATGGCCCACCGGCGCAGGCCGCGCGGCCTGCGCCGCCCGGAAGGACCTGCCGTGCGCGACGGACCTGACGGACCCGGCACGGCCCTCTTGGGTGCGGGTTCCTCGGCCCGGGGTTCGGTGCTGCTCTCGCTGGTGTCCACGACCGTCCCGGTTGGTGACTACATCTTTTTGCCGGGGTTCACTATGGCAGGACCGGTGACGGCGCCCGCCCGCCGCATCAGCTGCCGGCGATGAGCGTGCCGCCGAGGACGATCATGGTGGTCGCGACCAGGCCGTCCAGGATCCGCCAGGCGGTGGGCCGGGCCAGGAAACGGCTCAGCAGCCTGGCCCCGAAGCCGAGGGCGGTGAACCAGCAGAGGCTGGCCAGTACGGCGCCGAGGCCGAACGTCCAGCGCAGCGGCCCGTGGTCGGCGGCGACCGAGCCCAGCAGGAACACGGTGTCGAGGTAGACGTGCGGGTTGAGCCAGGTCATCGCCAGACAGGTGAGCACGGCGCGACGGCGTGAACGCACGGCCTCGCCCTCCGCCCGCAGCCCGGCCCCGCCCGGCCGGATCACCCGGCGCGCGGCCAGCAGGCCGTAGCCGAGCAGGAACAGGCCGCCGATCCAGCCGACCGCCGTCAGCGCGCCGGGCCACGCCACGACCAGCGCGCCGACCCCGCCGACGCCCAGGGCGATGAGGGCCGCGTCGGACACGGCGCAGATGCCGACGACGGCGAGGACCGCCTCCCGGCGGACGCCCTGGCGCAGGACGAAGGCGTTCTGGGCGCCGATGGCGACGATCAGGGAGAGGCCGGTGCCGAATCCGGTGGCGGCCGTGGTCAGGGCGCTGCTCATGCCGAGGACGCTAGAGGCACCGCCCGGCACAGTACAGCTAATGATTCTTACGTACCCTTAGCCGATGTGATGGAAGACCTTCCGCTCGACCAGGTACGGACCCTGCTCGCCGTGGTGGACGAGGGCACGTTCGAGGCGGCCGCGGCAGCCCTGCACGTGACGCCCTCCGCGGTCAGCCAGCGGGTGAAGGCGCTGGAGCAGCGCACCGGACGGGTACTGCTGCTGCGCACGAGGCCGGTGCGGCCGACCGAGTCGGGAGAGGTGCTGGTGCGGCTCGCCCGCCAGGTGGCCCGGCTGGAGCGGGACGCGTACGCGGAGCTGGGGCTGGGCTCCGGCGGGGAGCCGACCCGGGTGTCGGTGGCGGTGAACGCGGATTCCCTGGCGACCTGGTTCCTCGAGGCCCTCACCCGGGTGCCGGGCGAGCCGCGCCTCTTCTTCGAGTTGCGCCGCGAGGACGAGTCCCACACCGCGGCCCTGCTGCGCGAGGGAACGGTGATGGCCGCGGTGACCTCGTCGCCGGAGGCGGTGCCGGGCTGCTCCGTGCGGCTCCTGGGGCGGATGCGCTATCTCCCCGCGGCCCACCCGGAGTTCGTCGCGCGGTACCTCACGGCGCCGCTGGAGCAGACGCTGCCGCGGGCCCCCGTGGTGACCTTCGACCGGCGGGACGACTTCCAGGACGCCTTCGTGCGCCGGCTCACCCGCGGCCGCACCGGGGCGAGCACGAGCCGGCACCTCATTCCGGCCTCGGAGGGGTTCGCCGAGGCCGTCGCCGCGGGCCTGGGCTGGGGCATGGTGCCCGAGACGCAGGCCGAGCCCCTGCTGCGGGCCGGCCGGCTCGTCGTCTTCGCCCCGGACCACGTGGCCGAAGCGCCCCTGTACTGGCAGCAGTGGAAGCTGGACTCCCCGGCACTCGCTGCGGTGGCCGAGTCGGTGGCGGCAACTGCGGCGACGGCGCTGCGGAGTTGAGGGTGCGTCGCACCCGCCCGTCGTCGGCCGGACGGGCGTGTCCGCGGTGACGTACGGCACCGGCGCCGCTGTTTCACCGCGCTCCGGCAGGTGACCCGTAACGGGACAGGGCACCCGAAGGGTGCGCATCCCCTCCGACCCCAGGTGGTTTTCCATGGACGACTGGCGGACCCGCGCGGCCTGCCGGGACGAGGATCCCGACCTCTTCTTCCCGATCGGGACCTCCGGCTCGGCCCTTCTCCAGACGGAGCGGGCGAAGGCGGTGTGCCGGCGCTGTCCCGTCCGGGAGCAGTGCCTCGACTGGGCTATGGATTCGGGCCAGTCCCTCGGGGTGTGGGGCGGCACGAGCGAGACGGAGCGGCGCGCGCTGAGGCGCCGCCTGAGGGCGCGGCGCGCCTGAGGCGGGCGGCGCCGCCCGTTCCGGCCCGCCCGTCCGTGGTTCTGTCCGCCGGGCCCGGCCCGGGGGGCGGCGTTAGGCTCGCGGGAGACCACGGGAAGGGGCCGACCATGAGCGTACGCGTGCGCCGTGTCTACGAACCGCCTGAGCCGGACGACGGTGTCCGCGTCCTGGTCGACCGGTTGTGGCCGCGCGGTCTGGCGAAGGACATGGCACGCGTGGACGAATGGCCCAAGGGGCTGACCCCGTCGACGGAACTGCGCCGCTGGTACCACCTGGACGAGCGGCCGTACGAGGAGCTCCGCGGGCGCTACGAGGCAGAGCTCGCCGCCCCCGAGGCGGCCGAACTCCTGAACCATGTGCGGGAGTTGGCGGCGAAGGGGCAGGTGACCCTGCTGACCGCGGCCAGGGAGCCGGCGACCAGCCACGCCGAGGTGCTGGCCCGCCTCCTCGACGACTGACGCGCCCTGCCCCGTCGGCCGCGCCGGCTACGCCGTCTGCCGCGCCGCCGCTCGTCCCGCCGCGCGCCCCGAGAAGAGGCAGCCGCCGAGGAAGGTTCCCTCCAGGGCGTTGTAGCCGTGGACGCCGCCGCCGCCGAAGCCCGCGACCTCGCCCGCCGCGTACAGCCCCTCGATCGGCCGCCCGGCACCGTCCAGCGCGCGGGAGTCGAGGTCGGTCTGGATGCCGCCGAGGGTCTTGCGGGTGAGGATGTGCAGCTTGACGCCGATCAGCGGGCCGGCCGCGGGGTCGAGGATGCGGTGCGGGGTGGCCACCCGGCCGAGGCGGTCGCCGATGTAGCGGCGGGCGTTGCGGATGCCCTGCACCTGGGCGTCCTTGGCGTAGGGGTTGGCGATCTGCAGGTCGCGGGCCTCGATCTGGCGGCGGACGACGGCCGCGTCGAGCAGGGGCTTGTCGGTGAGGGCGTTCATCCTCTCGACGAGTTGCTCCAGGGTCGGGGCGGTCACGAAGTCCGCGCCCCGGCGCAGGAACGCGTCGACCGGGCCGGGGGCGCCCTTGCCCAGCACGCGTTCGCGCAGGAACCCGGCCCGGTCCTTGGCGGTGATGTCGGGGTTCTGCTCGGAGCCCGACAGCGCGAACTCCTTCTCGATGATCTTCTGGGTGAGGATGAACCAGGAGTGGTCGTGGTCGGCGATGTCCTCGGTGGTACGCAGGTGTTCGAGCGTGCCCAGGGTGTCGTAACCGGGCAGGCAGGGCTCGGGCAGCCGGCGGCCGAGGGCGTCGAACCACATCGAGGACGGTCCGGGCAGGATGCGGATGCCGTGACCGGGCCAGATCGGGTCCCAGTTCCGTATGCCCTCGGTGTAGTGCCACATCCGGTCCCGGTTGACCAGGCGCGCGCCCGCGCGGGCGCTGATGTCGAGCATCCGTCCGTCCACGTGGGCCGGGACCCCGGTGATCATCTCCCGGGGCGGGGTGCCGAGCCGCTCGGGCCAGTGGCGGCGGACGATGTCGTGGTCGGCGCCTATGCCGCCGCTGGTGACGATCACGGCCTGGGCGGTGAGTTCGAAGTCGCCGATCACCTCCCGGCTGGAGGCGACACCGCGCGGCGCGTCGTCCTGGGCCAGCAGGGTGCCCCGCACTCCGCGCGCGGTGCCGTCCTGGACGACCAGTTCGTCGACCCGGTGGCGGTGGTGGAAGGTGAGCAGCCCGTCGCGCGCGGCCTGCCGGGCGTGGCGCACGAAGGGTTCGACGACGCCGGTGCCGGTGCCCCAGGCGATGTGGAAGCGGGGCACGGTGTTGCCGTGGCCGTCCGCGCGGAGGTCGCCGCGCTCGGCCCAGCCGACGGTGGGCAGGAAGGAGATGCCGTGCCCGGCCAGCCAGGACCGCTTCTCCCCCGCCGCCCACTCGACGTAGGCACGGGCCCAGCGCACCGCCCAGGAGTCCTCGTCCCGGTCGTCCCGGAGCCGGTCGAATCCCGCGCTGCCCTGCCAGTCGTTCCAGGCGAGCTCGAAGGAGTCCTTGATACCGAGACGCCGCTGCTCCGGGGAGCCGACGAGGAACAGCCCGCCGAAGGACCAGAAGGCCTGCCCGCCGAGGTTGGCGGCGTTCTCCTGGTCGACGAGGGCGACCCTGCGGCCCCGGCTGGTCAGTTCGTGGGCCGCGACCAGGCCCGCGAGGCCCGCTCCGACGACGATGACGTCGGCATCCATGGCGAGAAGTCCCTTCCTCATCCGCGTCGGTGCGCGGCCGGTCCGGTGCTGCCGTCGGTGAGCAGCGCGGTCAGCAGTTGTTTCAGCCAGGCGCGGGCGCCTGCGACGTCCCGGTCCAGCAGCAGGTGGACGGTGACTCCGTCGTAGGCGGCGACCACGGCGTGCGCGGCGTCCTCGACGGTGCCGAGGACGGCGGGCAGTTCGGTGTGGCCGCGGGCCCGGGCCAGCCGGTCCGCGACGGCCCGGCGCAGCCGCGCGCGGTGTTCCAGCAGGCTGCGGGAGACCTCGGGATCGCGGGCGGCGTGCACCAGGAAGTCGGTCTTCACCAGCAGCCAGTCCCGGTCGAGCAGCAGCACCTCGGTGACGCGGTCCACGGCCGCGGGCACGTCGAGGTCGGGGCCGCCTTGGGCGAGGGCCGAGGAGACCTGCTCCGCGATGAGTTCGGCGCGCTCCGCGTACAGGGCGAAGAAGAGCTCGTCCAGGCCGGCGAAGTTCGAGTAGAAGGCGCCCCTGGTGTAGCCGGCGGCCTCGCAGACCTCCTCGATCGAGACGTGCCCGTAGCCCTTGGCCGCGAACACGGAGAACGCCGCCCGCAGGAGGTTCGCGCGCGTGCGGGCCCGGCGTCCGGTCACCCGTCGCCCGGTCGCCGCCGCCTCGGACACGCCGTCCACGGTCATGCCGCCCCCTCCGTTCGATACGCGAACGTATCCGATACACCGGTGTATCCAGAAGGGTCTCGCCGGAATTCGAAGCGATGATGTGAACAACGGCGCCCCGCCGGGGGCCTGTCGTCCTCCGCCCCGCTCCCCCCACACCGGACCGCACACCCGCCGGGAGGCCGGACGGACGCGGACGCGGCCGGGTCCGTCCCGGCCGCCGGCGTCCTGATCTGCTTTGCTGGTGCCCTTCGGGCAGGACGCCAGAACGCCGGGACGGCAGAACGCGGGACGATCATGCGGGCAGATGTGCGGCACGTGGCCGACGGCACCCACCTGGTGCACGGCTCGAACACCAACTGGGTGATCCTCCAGGAGGGGGACGCCGTCACCCTGATCGACACCGGCTACCCCGGTGACCGCGAGCGGCTCCTCGCGTCCCTGGCGGAGGTGGGCAGCGCGCCGGAGGCGGTCGCGGCCGTACTGATCACCCACGCGCACACGGACCACCTGGGCTCCGCGGAGTACCTGCGGTCCGCCTACGGCACCCCCGTGTACGCCCATGAGGCCGAAGTCCCGCACGTCCGCCGGGACTTCCTGCACCAGGTGACCGTCGGGCAGATCCTGCGCAGCGGCTGGCGGCCGGGCGTGCTGCCCTGGGCCCTGCACGCGCTGCGCTCCGGCGGCACGGCGCACGTGCCGGTCGCCGCCCCCGAGCCGTTCCCCTGGCCCGAACCACGGCCCGGATCGCGGTCCGACGCGCCGGATCCGCCCCGTCCGCTCGATCTGCCCGGCCGGCCGGTCCCCGTGCACACGCCCGGCCACACCGACGGGCACTGTGCCTTCCACCTCCCGGACAGCGGGGCGGTGGTGTCCGGCGACGCCCTGGTGAGCGCTCACCCGACCTCCCGGGCGAGCGGACCGCAGCTGCTGCCCGACATGTTCCACCGCGAGCGGGCCGCCGCCCTCGCCTCGCTGGACATCCTGGCCGGGCTGGAGAGCGACCTGCTGCTGCCCGGACACGGCCCCGCGCACACGGGGTCCCTGCGGGACGCGGCGCGGCTGGCCCGGGAGCGCGCGCAAGAGCGCTGACGCGCACAGAGATCGGCTCCGAGGTCACCGGGTCCCGGCGTCTTCGATGTGCCCGCCCCACGGCGGGCGGCGAAGCCGCCCCGGGCCGCTCGCCCGTGACCTCGTCCCGTGGATTCCGGCGCGGCGGCACAGGGCAGTCGTCAGGCGCCCCCGAGGCGTCGAGCCCTCCACCGCAAGGCAGGAAGGGCCCTCCCGGCTTCAGCCGGGAGGGCCTTCACCCCGGGAACGTCCTGCCCCGGACCCGGGAGGCCCCGCCGCCCCCGGCCGGCTGAGTCAGGGTCAGGGTCAGGCCGGCGGTACCACCGCCACCGGGCAGTCGGCGTGGTGCAGGACGCCGTGGGCGACCGAGCCGATCCGGGTGCCGACGGCGGTGCGGCGCGCGCGACGGCCGACGACCATCAGCTGGGCGGTGCCGGCCACCGACAGCAGCACCTGCCCGGCGCTGCCCATCTCCACGTGCTCGACCACGCGCACGTGCGGGTGACGCTCGCGGAACGGCGCGAGGGCCGCGGCCAGAGCCTTCTGCTCGTACTGCTCCAGTCCCCCGGCCTCGTCGACCTGGCGCAGCACTTCGGGGCTGTAGACGAACATCGGCGGCAGGGTCCAGGCCCGTACGGCACGCACGGTGGCGCCCCGCGCGGCGGCCGTCTCGAAGGCGAAGTCCAGCGCGGCGGCGCTGTCCTCCGGGTCGCCCTGCTGGCCGACGACGATCTCCCGTCCGGCGACCTCGCCCGACGCCCGGTCCCCGGACCGCACGAAGACCACCGGCCGCTTGGCGTCGACGATCACCTGCTGGCCGACCGAGCCGACCAGGAAGCCGATGATCCGCCCGTGCCCGCGCGAGCCGAGCACCAGCATCTCCGCATCCGCCGCGGCGCCGGCCAGGGTCTGCACGGCGTCTCCCTCCAGGACGTCGGTGGTCACCGCGAGGTCCGGGTGCCGTTCGGTGATCCGGCGGACCGACTCGCCCATCGCGTCGCGCACCCGCTGCCCCTGGGTGGCGGCGTCACCGGCGTCGATCCCCTCGTGTGTCTGGAAGCGCCAGGCGTGCACCACCCGCAGCGGCCGCCCGCGGCGGACCGCCTCCCTCGCCGCCCAGGCCAGTCCGGCGAGGCTCTCCTCGGTTCCGTCGACCCCTGCCGTGATCGGGCGCGTCATGCGGTTCCTCCTGTGTCGTGTCCACTTCCGCGGTCCAGTCTTCCCCAACCCGTCTCCCATGCTCTCCTCGCGTCCCGCCCGAAGCAGCCCGTGCCCCGGGCGAACCCACGCGCCGGCCCCCTCACGTCCGGCTCCGGGCGGGTCTTGGCGGAGGCGGGCCCTCCGGGCGAGGATGCCTCCATGAAGGGTGATCTGTTTTCCAGCCGGCACATGGTGCAGCCCGCCTCGGCTCCGGGCATGACGGTCGAGAACGCCACGTGCATCCGGTACGTCGTCAACGGCGAGATGCACGCCCGGCAGGGCTCGATGATCGCCCACCGCGGCGGGCTCCAGTTCGAGCGCAAGGGCCAGGGCGTGGGCGGCATGCTCAAACGCGCGGTGACGGGCGAAGGGCTGCCGCTGATGGCGGTGCGGGGACAGGGCGAGGCCTGGTTCGCGCAGGAGGCGCAGAACTGCTTCATCGTCCAGGTCGAGCCGGGCGACGAGTTCACCGTCAACGGCCGCAACGTCCTGTGCTTCGACTCCACGCTGTCGTACCGCATCTCGACCGTGAAGGGCGCCGGCATCACCGGCGGCGGCCTGTTCAACAGTGTCTTCACCGGGCACGGCCTGCTGGGTCTGGTCTGCGAGGGCTATCCGCTGGTCCTCCCGGTGTCGCCGCAGGAGCCGGTCTACGTCGACACGGACGCGATCGTCGGCTGGACGGCGGGCCTGGCGACCTCCCTGCACCGTTCGCAGTCGTTCGGTTCGATGCTGCGCGGCGGTTCGGGCGAGGCGGTGCAGCTGATGCTGCAGGGCGAGGGGTACGTCATCGTGCGGCCCAGCGAGACCACGCCGCACAAGCCGCAGCAGCACTGAGGCACGTACCGCCGAGGGAGCCCTGTTGACCTCGGCGGCCGGCCGGGTCAGGGTTCGTCACGGCGCGGATCACGCCCCGTGCCGGAAGGGGTTGTCATGATCGGGATGCCGGAGATCGAGGCCGCGGCGGAGCGGATCGCCGGGCACGTGGTGCGGACGCCGACGGTGCCGAGCCCCGGGTTGTCGGCGCTGCTCGGCGCTCCGGTCACGGCGAAGCTGGAACTGCTGCAGCGCACCGGGTCGTTCAAGGTGCGCGGTGCGGTGGCGAAGCTGCTGTCGCTGGACGAGGCGGAGCGGGCCGCCGGGGTCGTGGCCGTGAGCGGCGGCAATCACGGGATCGCCGTCGCGGTCATGGCCTCCGCACTCGACGTCAAGGCCACGGTGGTGATGCCCCGGTCGGCCCCCGCGCGGGCGGTCGAGGTCGCGGAGACGGCCGGTGCGTCGGTGCGGCTGGCCGACGACATGGACGGCGCCTTCGCGCTGATGACGCGGCTTCAGCGGGAAGGGCTGACCCTGGTCCACCCCTTCGACGACCCGGTGGTGATCGCCGGGCAGGGCACCGTGGGAATGGAGTTCGCCGACGACGCCGGTGACCTCACCGACGTACTGGTGAGCATCGGTGGCGGCGGGCTGATCTCCGGTGTGGCGGCGGCGCTCAGGGCCCGGCGGCCCGGAATCCGGATCTGGGGTGTGGAGACGGAGGGCGCCCAGGCCATGTCCGAGGCGCTCGCGGCGGGCGGGCCGGTGCCGGTCGCGCTGTCGTCGATCGTCTCCACGCTCAGTGCCCCGGCCGTGTCGCAGCTGACGTACGAGCATGTGTCGGCGCTGGTCACCGAGGTGCTGGTGGTGCCGGACCGGGAGGCCGTACAGGGCTCGCTGGACCTCGCGGACCACGCCAAGGTGTGGACGGAGCCGGCTGCGGGCTGTCTGCTGCCGGCGGCGCGCCGGGTGCTGGAGCGGGTCGGCGAGGGGGCCCGGATCGGGCTGGTGGTGTGCGGGGGCAACGCGACCACCGGCGACATGATCGCCTGGGCGTCCCGTTTCGGGCTGCGCTGAGCCCCCGTCGGGCCCCGGAGACCCTCATCTGCTCGCTTCTTTATTCGAATTGAACAAAGGGCGCCCGGTCGCGCGTACTTCTGGCAAAGGCGGAAGCAGCGGCTCGGACGAGGGATGGCCATGGGCAGGGCGCACGTCTTCACACACCAGTCGGCCGCCGGGAGATACCGGCTGGTCGAGGTCGTCCATCGCGAGCCCCGGCACGTCCGTTGGTACGCCGACGACCTCGGGACGGGGCGTCCCTGTCTGGTCACGCGGATCGCGCTCCCAAAGGGGCCCTCCGAGCTTGCGCACCGTGTCTCCTCCCATGTTCTGCGCACGACCGAGGGCATGGCGCGCCGGTGTCCCGGACGGACCGCCACCGTCGTCGACGCCGTCGACGAGGCCGGCTTCCTGTGGACCGTCACCGCCTGGATCGACGGCACACCGCTGGGCGAACTCCTCGGCGAGGAGGGCACGTTCAGTCATGTGCGGGCCGCGCGGATCGGACTGGAGCTGCTCGGCGTGCTGGATGCCGCACACGCGGCGGGCGTCACGCACGGCGAACTCAGCCCCGGCCAGGTGTTCGTGCGGGAGACCGGCCCGGTCGTGGTCGCCGGGTTCGGCCTGGCCGGCTCGACCCCGGCCCCCCGCCTCACGTCACCCTCGTACGCCTCTCCCGAGCAGGCCCGCGGCGAGCACGTCGGTCCCGCCGCGGACCTGTGGGCGCTGGGCGCCATCCTCTACACGATGGTCGAGGGACGTCCCCCGTTCCGCGACCGGGGGCGGCCCGAGTCCACGCTGAAGGCAGTGGACCGGCTGCCGCTGCGCACGCCCGTGCGCGCGGGGCCCCTGACCCAGATCGTCCAGGGCCTGCTCCGCAAGGACGCCCGGGAGCGGCCGACCGGGCAGGCGGTCCGCGAGGCGCTCGTCCGCGTTCTCGGCGAGGACCCCGGCGCGGCCCTGGGCGCGGTGCCGGGCGCGGTGCCGGGCCCCCGGCCGCGCGGCACCCGCAGCGCCGCCCTCGGGGCCGTGGGCCGGGGGTGGGGCAGACGGACGACGGTCCTCGGCACGGCCCTGGCCGTCGTCGTCGTGGCGGCCGTCGTACTCGCCGCGGCCTCGGGGCTGCCCGGAACCGGCAGCGGCTCCGCCGCCGACGTGCCGGACACGCCGCCGGCCTCGGCCTCCGCGCCGGCTCCCTCGATCCCGTCCGGGGCGGCCGGACCCGGCGAGCCGGACGACCGGGGCACCTCCCCGCCGTCCGCCGCACCCGCCCCGGCACCCTCGGGCACGGCGGGTCTCCCGGCCGGCTACCGCCTTCACCGTGCGCCGGAGGGATTCTCCGTCGCGCTCCCCGAGGACTTCGAACGGCTGGACACCTCCCGCATGTCCGACCTCGCCTACCGCGTCACCTTCGGCGTGGCCGGGAACACCCGCACCCTCGCGGTCACCTACAGCGAGCGGATCGGCCCGGACCCGGTGGCCGTGTGGCGGGACGACGTGGAGCCGCCCCTGGAGCGGACGGCCGCCTACGAGCGGATCGGCGCGATCCGCGCGACCACGTACCAGGGGCGTGAGGCCGCCGACATGGAGTGGCTGTCGGCGGCCGGCGGCCCCCGGGTGCGCACCTTCGGCCGCGGGTTCCTCCTGGGCGGCGGGCGCGGCTTCTCGCTGCGCTGGACGACCCCGGCCGCCGACTGGGAGGAGGCGGAGAACCAGGAGGCGCTGCGGACGTTCCTGCGCACGTTCCGGCCGGGCTCCGGCTAGGAGCTCCGAACGGAAACGGGCACCTTTCCGCGGGGGAGGGTGCCCGCTTCCGGTCAGCCGACGGCCAGCAGGGTGCTGCGTTCGAGGGCGGTGGCGAAGCCGTCGACGACGCGCTCGAGGTGGCGGGCGGTCTCCGCTTCGATGTCCAGGGTGCCGTCGGGGGCGGTGGCCAGGTGCTTGTCGAGGACGAACCAGCCGGGGGTGATGTGCTCGGCGCCCATCGAGGCGAGGACCGGGCGCAGTGCGTAGTCGACGGCCAGGACATGGGCGGTGGAGCCGCCGGTGGCCAGCGGCAGGACGGTCCGGCCGGTCAGGGCGTACTGCGGGAGCAGGTCCAGCAGGCACTTGAGCAGTCCGGAGTAGGCGGCCTTGTAGACGGGGGTGCCGATCACGACGCCGTCGGCGCGTTCGAACAGCGCGGTGGCCTCGCGGACCGCGGGGTGGCCGAAGTCGCCGCCGAGCAGCGCCTCGGCGGGCAGGGTGCGTACGTCCAGCGGGACCACTTCGTGCCCCCTGTCGGTCAGTCGCGCGTCCAGGTGGCGCAGCAGGCGGGCGGTGCGGGATGCGGCAGAGGGGCTGCCGGAGACGGACAGGACGGTGGCCACGGTGATCACCTTCGGGTGTGCGAGCGGGGGGGTGCGGGACGCGGTGGGGCGGGCCCGGGTGCCGGGGAGTGGCTCCCGGGCCCGGGGGCCCGCCGTGCGGCGGGCCGGGTGCGGGGTTCGGCCGGTGACCCGGCTCCGGGCCGGCCGGTTCCTCAGGCGGCGCCGGGGAGCGGTTCCTGCACCCGGGCGGCCACCTCGACGTGGCCGCCCCGGCGCAGGGTGTTGTAGATCGGGCAGCTGCCGGTGAAGAGCCCGACCAGGATGTCGGCCTCGCCCTGGTCGACCCCTTCGAGCAGCAGCTCGATCCGCAGGTAGGTGTAGCGGGTGGGGTCCTGCGGGTCCCGCTGGTAGCTGATCTCGGCCCGGCCACCGGTCAGGCCGGAGCCGCGTTCCTCGGCATGGAGCTGGATGTTGCTCAGGGAGCAGGAGGCCAGGGCGGACAGCAGCAGCTCTCCCGCCCCAACGGCCTCCCCCGGCCCTGTGCGGGCGTCGGAGACGAAGTGGTTCGTCCGGGCGGTCACCAGGAAGCGCCCCTGGGTGTCGGTGGTGCGTCCGGTGATGCTCGTGATGTCGCCTGCTGCTGTCATGCCGTGAGGTCCTTGGCGTCGCTGTGCGGGATCCGGTGCGGGGGTGTGGTGCGGGTCAGCCGTTGTCGCCGTCGCCGTTGCGGCGGTTGCGCCACTGCCCGGTCTCGGGGCGCTCCAGGCCCAGGTGCTCGCGCAGGGTGGTGCCCTCGTACTCGGTGCGGAACAGGCCGCGGCGCTGCAGGTCGGGCACCACCTGGCGGACGAAGTCCTCGAAGGCGCCGGGCGTGTGGACGGCACCCACGGTGAAGCCGTCGCAGGCGCCCTCGGTGAACCACTCGGCCATGCCGTCGGCGACCTCGGCCGCCGTGCCGACGAAGGAGCCCTCGGTGCGGCCGCCGTAGCGCTTGCCCAGCTCACGCAGGGTCAGCCCCTCGCGCCGGGTCATCTCCACGACCTCCTTGTAGTGCCCCTGGACACCGGGGACGTCGACGTCGGGCAGCGGCTCGTCGAGCGGCAGCTCCGAGAGGTCCACGTCCAGGTGGTAGGCGAGGGTCGACAGTCCGGCCAGCGGCGGGACCAGGTCCGCCAGGCGCTGCTCGGCCTCGCGCGCGGCCTCGGTGGTGGGACCGATGATGGGGGTGGCCATGGGGAGGATCTTGATGTCCTCGGCACGGCGGCCGTGGCGGACCGCCCGGGCCTTGATGTCCTGGTAGAAGTCCTTGGCCGATTCCAGGGAGGCGTGGCTGCAGAAGATGACGTCGGACCAGCGCGCCGCGAAGTCGCGGCCCTTGGGGGACGCCCCGGCCTGGATGATCACCGGGTAGCCCTGGGGCGGCCGGGGCGTGTTCAGGGGGCCGCGGACGGTGAACCACTCCCCCTTGTGGTCGATGGCGTGCACGCGGTCGGGGTCGGCGAAGAGGGGGGCTTCCGGGTCCGCCACCAGGGCGTCGTCCTCCCAGCTGTCCCACAGCTTGCAGGTCACCTCGAGGAACTCGTCGGCCCGCTCGTAGCGCTGGTCGCGGTCGATGTGCCGGTCCTCGCCGAAGTTGCGGGCCTCGGAGTCCTGGAAGGAGGTCACCACGTTCCAGGCGGCGCGGCCGTCACTGAGGTGGTCGAGCGTGGCGAAGGAGCGTGCCACGGGGAAGGGCTCGAAGTAGCTGGTGGAGATCGTGGCGGCCACGCCGAGCCGGGTGGTGGCGGCGGCGACCGCGGACAGCACCGGCGTCGGGTCGAGCCGCAGGGAGCCGAGCGCGCCGTAGCGCAGCTGGCTGTCCATGCTGCCGCCGAGGCGGTCGGGCACGGACAGGATGTCCGGGAGGAACATCAGGTCGAACTTGCCCTGCTCGAGCACGCGGCCGATGTGCTGGTAGTAGGAGGCCGACAGCCAGCCGGGCTCGGAGCCGGGGTGGCGCCAGCCGCCGGGCCGGCCGGGGCCCGCGGTCACGAAGGCCGCGAGGTGCATCTGGTTCTCGGGGGTGCTCACTGCGTGTTCTCTCTTCCGTGCTGTCGTGCGGTGTGTCCTGTGGTGCGCCCTGCCGGTCACTTGGCCAGTTCGGCGGCCACCGCCTTCTTGACCGTGTCGAACCGGGAGTCCCGCAGGAACCCGGTCACGTCGATCTTCGAGGGGTAGACGCCCAGGGCGTGGAAGCTGTCGGCGAGGTCCTGGGTGTTCTCGATCGCCTTGCGGTCCACCGGCGCGAGCCGGTCGGCGTTGGAGTCCGAGAGCCTCTTCTCCTTGGTCAGCTCGAGGAACACCTCGCGCTCGAGGTCCTCCGAGCCGAATCCGCCGATCTTGTCGAAGAACTCGACGCTCGCCTCCGGCCGGGCGTTGACGCGGCGCTGGGTGTCCCGGATGACGCGCACCACCTTCGCCGCGGCCTCGGGGTACTCCTCGGCGAAGGACTCGCTGGCCACGTAGAAGGAGTAGTCGTAGGTCTTGACGTTCGGCAGCCTGCGGGCCTTGTGCCGGGCCCGGCCCAGACTGATGGCCGGCGTCCAGCTGATCCAGGCGTCCACCTTGCCGTTGGCGAAGGCCGACTCGGCGTCGGCGGCCGGCAGGTTGACGTACTCGACGTCGTCCAGCCGCAGGCCGGCGGTCTGCAGGTACTTGATGAGGCTGTAGGTGCCGGTGGTGCCCTGCTGGTCGGCGACCCGCTTGCCCTTGAGGTCGGCGGCGCCGCGGACGGTCGAGTTCTGGGGGACGAGGATCTCGACCTCGTTGGCGGGCAGCGGATAGGCGGCGAGCGGCACGATGGGCACGCCGCCGCCGATCGCGTAGGCCACGGCGGTGGCGGTGGCGAAGGTGAAATCGACGCTGCCGGCCTTGAGCGCCTCCATCACCGGCAGCGAGGCGGTGAACCCGGACGGCCAGGTGACGGTGGTGCCGCCGAGCTCCTTGCCCAGGTCCACGCCGTCGAACTTGTAGCGCAGGGCCGCCGGGGTGCCGAGCCTGCCGCTGCCGATGACCGCGTAGCGGAGCTTCTGCGGCACGCCGTCGGCCAGCGCCGTGTTGCCCGGCCGCGATCCGCCGCCGCAGGCGGCCAGCGCCGGGGCGAGGGCGGCGGCACCGCCGACGGCCAGGACGCGACGGCGCGAGACGTTTGTGGACAGGAGCGGGGAGGCTCCTGTGGTCGGGCGGGAGAACGGGCGGTTCACGGTCACGGTCGGGTTCTTTCCTCGGTGGCGCGTTGCTCGGGCGGGCGGAAGCGCGGGGCGCGGGTGGCGGTGGGGCGGCGGGGGGGCAGGGCGCGGGGTCAGACGTCGGCCGG
Organism: Streptomyces cathayae; assembly: GCF_029760955.1. Classification (GTDB taxonomy): domain Bacteria; phylum Actinomycetota; class Actinomycetes; order Streptomycetales; family Streptomycetaceae; genus Streptomyces; species Streptomyces cathayae. The sequence goes on along the minus strand of NZ_CP121682.1, from coordinate 7,159,248 downwards.
GACGGAGGAGTGCGGTGCGAGGAGGCCCTGGAGCAGTTCCTCCTTCCAGGCGACGAGGCGGGGGTGGCCGCGCCGCTCCCCGCGGGGCAGGTCGATGCGCAGGTCGCGGCCGACGGCGCCGTCGGCCAGCACCAGGACGCGGTCGGAGAGCACGAGCGCCTCCTCCACGTCATGGGTCACCAGCAGGACGGTGCGCGGCTGCTCCAGCCACAGGCGTTCCAGGAGCTGCTGCATCGCGATCCGGGTGATCGCGTCCAGAGCACCGAACGGCTCGTCCAGGAGCAGCAGTTCGGGGTGGTGGAGCAGAGCGCGGGCCAGGGCGACGCGCTGCCGCTGCCCACCGGAGAGCTCGGCCGGCCAGGCACTCCCGCGGTCGGCCAGTCCCACGGCCTCCAGCAGGGCGCGTGCCTCGTCCCTGCGGCCCTTGACGCCCAGCAGCACGTTGTCCTCGACCGTGCGCCAGGGCAGCATCCGGTCCTCCTGGAACATCATCCGCACCATGGGCGGCTGCGGACCGGCTCCGTGGAGCTGGACGGTTCCCGCGCTCGGCTCCTCCAGCCCGGCGACGATCCGCAGCAGGGTGCTCTTGCCCGCGCCGCTGGGGCCGAGGAAGGAGACGAAGGAGCCTGCTTCGATCTCCAGGTCGAGGTTCTCCAGGACCCACCGGCCGTCGTACTGCCGGCCCAGGCCGTCCAGAGCGAGCCGGGCGCCTGCTCGCGCCGGGGTCACTGGTTCGCCTGGGGACGGTAGTTCGGGTGCCACCGGAGCACCCTCCTTTCGATGAGCCTGGTCAGGAGGTCGGCGAACAGACCGGCCAGTGCGTACAGCACGATGGCGAGGACGATCTGGTCGGTGCGCAGCAACTCGCGGGCGTTCTGGGCGAGGTAGCCGATCCCGTCGCTGGCCGAGATGGTCTCGGCGACCACGAGGGTCATCCAGGCGACACCGAGGGAGTACCGGATGCCGGACAGGATGGTGGGCATGGCCCCGGGGACGGCGATGTCGCGCACCAAGCGCCACCGGCCCAGTCCGTAGGAGCGGCCGAGCTGCAGCAGCTTGGGGTCGACCCCGCGGATGCCGGTCACGGTGTTCAGGTAGATGGGGAAGAAGGTGCCCAGCGCCACGAGGAGGATCTTGGGTTCCTCCCCGATGCCGAACCAGGCGATCATCAGCGGCACCAGAGCCAGGTGCGGGATGGTGCGCACCATCTGCAGGGACCGGTCGAGGAGGATCTCCGTCACCTTCGACATGCCGACCAGGAAGCCCAGGAGCAGGCCGGTGCCCGCGCCCAGGGCGAAGCCCTGCAGGATGCGCCGCAGGCTGGTGAGGATGTGGAACTGGAGCTCTCCGGTGGCGGCCAGGTCGCTTCCCGCCCGCAGCACCGCTCCGGGGGCGGGGAGGATGGACGGCGGCAGGATGCCGACCGCGGCGGTCCACTGCCACACCACCAGGACCAGCAGGGGGACCGCCCAGGGGCCGGCCGTGCGGGCGGTGCGCAGCAGCACCCGGCGGTTGCGTCCGGCGGAGGACGGCCCGGCCGCCTCCTTCCTCGGTGCGCCGGGTCGTCCGGCGGGACCGGCAGGACCGGGATGCGGTGGCCGGGCCTTGGCGAGCAGCGTCTGCTCGGGCATGGGAGATCCCCTTCAGGAGTGGTTCGGCCGCCCGTCCGGCCGATCGGCCGGTGTGGGGCGGCAGCCGGGAAGGACTTCGGAGCCGTGCGGCGGTGAGGCTCGGGGCGATGCCCGGAGCCTGCTCCCTGAGCCATGCCGAACAGTGGACTGGGCGGGGCGAGCTGGGGCGGGAGACGGGGCGCGCCTGCGGTCGGGCCTGACACGGCCGCGCCCGCCGCTGCTTCAGCGGCGGGAACGCGGCAGGCGGAGTACGTGTGCGATCAACAACAGCCCGTGCTGACGACGCGCATGAGGTCGATGTGCCGACGGCTCGTCAGACGGTTGCAGAAGCGGGAGGCCGGACCGGCTACCGGGTGCGCCGGGTGGGCGGTGTACCGCCCCGGCTGCGCGCCACGATGCATCAGAAGCTCCCGAAATCCTGTCAGGCGTGCATGGGTCATGCACTCGAACGTGGACCCGGACCCGAGGACGCGACGGTCCCCATGTCCGGATTCAGCTGCAAGCAACTGTATACACATGTAGACAGTGGCAGACTATGGCCGTCTCGAATCGCGAGAACGTCTGTCCACCGAGAGCACCGCTTCGCGTGCACCGACGACGAGCCGGCCCTCGGCACGGAAGGGGAGCGACCAGTTTGAGCACCGCACGGGGAGACCGGGGCACCGATACGGGCGCGGGCAGCCACTACGCCCGGATCCGGAAGATCATCCTCGACGGTCAGTCACCCCCCGGAACCGTCCTGATCCCGACCGGTCTCAGCACGCAGTTCAACGTCTCGCGCACCCCTGTCCGGGAGGCGCTGATCCGGCTCGAGCAGGAGGGTCTGGTGACCCGGGCCACTCGCGGCTACGTGGTGCGCACCCGCACCCCCCAGGAGATCCTGGAGATCTGCGAGGCGCGCATCGCCCTGGAGTCGTCGGCCGCGCAGGCGGCCGCGACCCGCCGGACCGAGCTCGACCTGGCCCGGCTCGTCCACGTCCACGAGTCCGCCGCGGCGTCGACGGACGCCGCGGAGCTGCAGGAGCTCAACCAGCAGTGGCACCGGGCGCTGCGTGAGGCGGGACACAATGCGACGATCATCGAGCTGATGGACCGCCTGGACGCCCAGTTGAAGGTCTACGACTCCGACACCACCACCCGGCCGGACAACCTCGCCCTGATCCTCGAGGAGCACACCCGGATCCTGGACGCGATCCGCCGCGGCGACGCGGCGGCCGCCCGGCAGCACGTCGTCGAGCACCAGAGCCGCACCCGCGACCTGCGCCTCGCCGCCCTCGCGCGCTCCTGAGCCCGTCTCCCCGCCTGCGGCGGCGACCCGGCGGACTTCGTCTCGAAGGAATCCCCGCCGCCGGCGCTACGGAGCGCCCTCGGCCGGACGGGACCCCGCCGAGGGGGCCCGGGCACGGCACCGGGGAATCAGCCGAAGGGATGCGCATACGGCCCGGTTGCGGGGTACCAGATGGCTCTGTGTCGGTACTTCCCGGAGGCCCTCTCGTGAACTCGTTCGTGCACAAGACCCTGGTGGTGGAGATCCAGGCAGGCGTCGCGGATCGCGTTCCCGGGCTCGCCCATCTGGGTTACGACCCCGCGGACCCCTTCGCCGTCACCGTCGTCTTCAGCCACGAGGGCCGGGTCCTCGCACGCTGGCAACTGGACCGGGACATGCTCTTCGACGGCCTCACCCGCCCGGCCGGGACCGGTGATGTGCGGCTGCGTCCGGAGTCCCTGGGCGTGGAGCGGGAACTGCGGATGGAGTTCTTCGGTGCGGCCCACGCCGACGGCGGCCGGCATCACGCGGTGGTGTTCGTGTGGGCCGAGGCCGTCGGGGACTTCCTGCGCGAGACGTACCGGACGGTCGCACCGGGAGACGAGCAGGTCCGCCTCGACGACTTCCTCGCGGCCGTGCTCGCCGGCAGCTGAGGAATGCCCTCGGACAGCGGACGACGCACCACGGACGTCGGACGACGGACGACGGCGTCACCGCGTCGTGTGCCGGTGCCGGGTCCACATCGGGAGCACGAACCAGCACACCAGGTACCAGGTGACCACCCCGGCGACCAGGTACGGGACGAAGCCGTCGTGGGTCGCCACGCGCAGGATCAGCAGCAGTGCGGCGCTGGTGGTGGCGAGCAGCAGGACGAGGCCGAGCAGGGTCAGCCGGGACGCCCACCGCACCGCCTGCGGTTTGACGCGCCGCCCGGAGACGAGCCGGTGCAGCGAGACGGGGCCGATGAGCGCCCCGGTGGCGCAGGCGCCGAGGACGACCGTGATGATGTAGATCATCTGGTCCGTGTCGGAGAGCTGCGCGTACCTCGGGGTGAACACCACGGTCAGCAGGAAGCCGAAGAGGATCTGGACACCCGTCTGCGCGACGCGGACCTCCTGGATGAGTTCCTGCCACATCCGGTCCGCCCGCTCCTCCTCGGTCTCGTTGCGCCCTCTGCGCCTGCTCTCGCCCTGCTCCGGGTCCGGCACGATGCCTCCTGGGGTGAACGGCCTCGGTCCCTCTCTTGCGGCGTCTTCCCCGTCCACGGCCGTTCTCCCCCCCTTCACCGCGCGTGACCGGGGAGCCGCCTGCGGCGACCAGGAGCAGGAGAGGCAGCTGTTCCTGGAGCCGTGATGGTTCCGGGCCGCCGGCGTCAGGCCCTGCCGAGGACCCGGCCGACGGTTCCTACCAGCGGGACTCCACCTGGTCCTTGATCCGCCGTGCGTAGAGGTCGTCGATCGCGGTGAGCGTCCGCTCGGACAGCTCCGGGAGCCGGGCGGCGTGCGCGTTGGCGCGGGCCTGTTCGGGCGAGCGGGCGCCGGGGATGACGGTGGTGACGCCGGGCTGCCGGACGATCCAGCGCAGGGCCAGCTGGGCCGGGGTGTAGCCCTCGGGGGCGAGCGCGGCGAACTCGGCGGCGGCCTCGACGCCGGTCGCGTAGTCCACCCCGGAGAAGGTCTCGCCCTGGTCGAAGGACTCACCGTGCCGGTTGAAGGTGCGGTGGTCGTTCTCCGGGAAGACGGTGTCCTTGGTGTACCTGCCCGACAGCAGCCCCGAGGCCAGCGGGACGCGGGCGATGACGCCGACGCCCGCCGCGCGGGCCGCCGGGAGCACTTCGAGCAGGGGCTTCATGCGGAACGGGTTGAGGATGATCTGCACGCTCGCCACGTTCGGCCGGGCGATCGCGGTCAGCGCCTGGGCGCAGGTCTCCACGCTGACCCCGTAGGCGGCGACGCGTTCCTCCGCCACCAGGGTGTCGAGGGCGTCGAAGACCTCGTCGGAGGAGTAGACGGGCGTCGGCGGGCAGTGCAACTGCACCAGGTCGATGCGGTCGACGCCGAGGTTGCGCCGCGAACGGTCGTTCCATTCGCGGAAGTTGTCCAGTACGTAGTTCTCCGGGAGCTGTTCGGCCCGGCGGCCCATCTTGGTCGCGACCAGGACGTGCAGATCGGGCCGGCCGCTCAGGAACGACGCGATGGTCTGCTCGCTGCGCCCGTCGCCGTACACGTCGGCGGTGTCGAAGAAGGTGACTCCGGACTCGGCGGCGGCCTCCAGGACCGTGAGGGCCTGCTTGTCGTCGACCTCCCCCCAGTCCGCCCCGAGTTGCCAGGTGCCGAGACCGATCACGGAGGCGTGCTGACCCGACCTGTCGAATGTGCGCTCGTCCATGGCGTCAGTCTGTCATCCCGCCGCGGCCCGGGGGACGGTGAGACGAGCGCGGTCCTGTTCAGACGCTCGCGGTCGTGCGGCATTCGGGGTGGCCCCAGCCGCTGTCGTTCTTGGCGATGGACTCACCGGCCGCGTAGGGGCGGCCGCAGAGGCAGCGGCCGGGGAACTTCGCCTTGATCGTGCGGGCCGAGGAGCCACCGCGCGGCCGGGAGGAAACCTTGGCCGCGGAGGAGCGGCGCTTCGCGGCGCCGGCCGGCGGGGTGTCCGGGGAGGGCGGCGGCTCGGGCGAGCCCGCGTCGCTGCCCGCGTCCTGCTGGACGGTGGCCGCCTGGCTGGCGGCCCGGTCGGCGAAGTCGTTGAGCCGGTCGCCGTCGACCTGGTGGGCGGGGACGTAGCGGAACTCGACGGAGCGGCCCTGCAGGAGTTCGTCGATGCCGACGACGAGTTCCTGGTTGGCGACCGGTTTGCCGGCCGCCGTACGCCAGCCGTTGCGTTTCCAGCCGGGCAGCCAGGTGGTGACCGCCTTCATGGCGTACTGCGAGTCCATGCGGACCTCGAGCGGCACATCGGGGTCGGTCGCCGCCAGCAGCCGCTCCAACGCGGTGAGTTCGGCGACGTTGTTGGTGGCCCTGCCGAGTGCGCCCGCCTGCCAGCGGACCGGGGTCTCGGAGGCGTCGGCGATCACCCAGGCCCAGGCGGCGGGTCCGGGATTGCCCTTGGAGGCCCCGTCGCACGCGGCCACAACACGTTCACGCATGCGCCCGATCATGTCATGGCCGGGCGGTGTGCCGGTCCGGGCGGGCTCCTCGGGCGACGTCCGTCGTCCCGGGCGTCTCGCCCGTCGTAGTCGTGATGTCGATCACCGAGAAGTTCGCGCCCTGCGGGTCGCTGAGCGCCGCGAAGCGCCCGAAGGGGGTGTCCACCGGCCCGAGGCGCAGGGTGCCGCCACGCTCGGTGGCCAGGGCCACCGCCTCGTCGCAGTCCCGGACGGTGAAGTAGACGTCGACGTACGGTGGCACCTCGGGCGGGAAGTCCTCCGTCATCTTCGTCCGGCCGAGCACGGGGCGCTCGCCCAGGCCGTAGCTCCGGAGGCCGGTCTCGCCCTCGAGCCGCTTCGACCGGTAGGAGAAGACGGTGGGGAAGAACACGTCGGTCTTCTCCGGGTTCCGGGTGAAGACCTCCGCCCAGCAGTACGCACCGGGTACGACCGTCGCCTCGAAGCCTTCTTGACATCCTCCCTCTCCTCAAAGGAGGGGGATTCCGACCCGGGCGGGTCGAGGTTCACGGGCGCTCGAGCGGCCGGTGGCCGCTGTCACCCCTCCGGCACCGGCTGTGCGCCGGGGGCGGGGGATCCCGCCCTGTCCTGCCGCGACGTTGACTGCTGCGTTCTCATCCGCGTTACAGGTGAACCCGCAGGAGATGCAGACGAACTCGGCTTGGCTCTTGCGCGAGTTTTTCTCGATCCAACCGCAGGCACTGCACCGCAACGACGTGTACGGGGCGGGGACATCCTCCACCCGGCCCGGAGCCTTCTCCCCGGTCCGGCGACGGAGCAGGCCCCAGCCCTGGGCCAGGATGCTCCGGTTCAGCCCCGCCTTCTGCCTAACATTCCTGCCCGGCTGCTCGACGGTCCCCCTCGCCGAGCGGGTCATGGTGGTGATGTTCAGCTTCTCGAACCGGATCAGGCGGCAGGTGCGGGCGAGCATGGTGGAGGTCTTCTCGCACCAGTCCTTGCGCCTGTCCGCCTCCCGCGCCTTGATCCTCGCCACCTTCGCATACTCGGCGGCCTTGGCCTCGCTGCCCCTGGGAGCGCGGGCCGCCCGGCGCTGGTGCTTGCGGACCTGAGCCCGCTCCCGGGTGGTGAGCTGCGGGCAGTTCAGCCTCCGCCCGTCGGACAGGGCAGCGGTGATCTTCACGCCCCGGTCGATGCCGATGACCTCCCCCGTGCCGGGCGCGTCGACGGGGTCGGGGATGACGGCGAAGGCGATGTGCCACCGGCCGTTACGGAAGGAGACTCGGAACGTCTTCGCCACCGGCAGACCGGCGCGGGTGAGCCGGAAGCGCACCCAGCCGCAGCCGGGCACCTTCACCCGCGCCCACCTCCGGTTCAGCCTCTGCACCACCACCGAGCGGCCCATGACCTGCCTGCCGGTCTTGGTGTTCAGCTTCGGCGAACCGTCCGGATGGGACTCCGGAACCCGGTCGGTGCCGATCACCCGGAAGCCCTCATGCCGGTGCTTCCTGCGCCAGGTCGGCTCACCGAACCCGGAAGCGAACCGGGCGCTCTTGGCCCTGGCGAAGTCCTGCAGCGCCTGCTGCTGCACATCCGCGTTCCCGGCCCGCAGCCAGGCACTCTCCCGCCGGGCCTCGGTGAGCTGACGGCACTGCTCGGCAAACCCGGGCGCAGACCTGCGCCCCGGCCGCCGGTGCGCGTGCTGCTCGACGGCCAGATTCCACACGTACCGGGCGTACGCACAGTGCAGCAGCATCCGCTCCGCCTGCGCGGCCGTCGGGTACATCCGGAACCGTGACATGCCGCCAACCTAGCCCCGTCACCCGCCCCTTTCTTTGCATCCCACCGGGCTCACCCGAACGAACGACCGACCCCCGCCACCACTCCCAGCCACGCAGCATCACACCCCTCCCATGGCCAAGCCCGCCACCGTCCTCTTCCGGGACGCCGCATCGCCCCGAAGGCGATGCGGCTCCTCCTGCCCCGCTCCGCGGGACCGGGCATGCGCCCCGGTCCTGAAGGACCGGGCACCCTGCCCGGCAAGAGAGGTGGATGCCGGCCTGCCAGAGGCCGAAGACGGCCCCGCCGGGTTCACGGGTCGGGCACATCGTGCCGAAGTCGCCGACCCGCATCGGCTCCCTCAGCAGTTCGCCGCCGTTGTCCCCGATCCGGACGGCGGTGGCGGCGGCGTTTCGGACCGCGAGGTAGAGGCACCACTGCGACGGGCCCTCCTGGCCCGGCACGACGGCCGCCACCGCCTTGCCGTCGGCGTACGCCTGGAGGTGGTCGCCGAACTCCGACGACGCTCCGAAGGTCCAGCCCAGGACGTCCCCGTAGAAGGCCTTGGCGGCCTTGGCGGCCTTGGCGTCGTCGAACGTCGCGTCGGCCCAGCAGGGTGTTCCCTCGAGTCGTACGGCCATGACGGCGTGCCCTCTCCGGACGGCCGACCGGTCCTTCGCGTCACGCTGGTCACCGCTGCCCGGACCCGCGCGCCGGGCAGGGGCCGCCCTCCCGGCGAACGGTCTTTCCCGAACCGGGTCTTCCCCCCTGGGCTCTGCTGTGCTTGCCTGGGAGCCGTTTTCGCCGGGCGGGGCGGGGGTCGCCGTATGCGCAAGCCGTGGGTCGTGGGGGTGGCGCTGGCCGCCGTGCTGCTCGGCGCGTGCGGGGACCCCTCCTCCGGGCCCGGGGCCGAACCGCCACCGCCCCCCGCGCCCGCGGCGTCGGCCACCACGCACCAACGGGCCGCGGCCACGCCCCACACCCCTTCGTCCGGTGCGGGCGGCTCCGGGGAGGTCTCCCCCGGCGCCGCGTCCGGCGAGCCGCCCGAGCCGTCCGAGCCGTCCGAGCCGCCCACCGTGCTGTACCTCGGGGACTCACTCGCGATGGAGAACCAGAAGGTTCTCGGGCGGGAACTGCGCAAGGAGCTGCGCGCGCGGTACACGAGCGCGCCCTACTCGGGTACCACCCTGTGCGACTACCTGGAGGGTTCCGCACAACGGTCCCTGGTCCCGGCGGCGGACAAGGCGGCGGCGCTGGTGCGCTCGCTGCGGCCGGACTACGTGGTGCTGCAGTTCTGGGGCAACGCCTGGGACTACACCCCCTGCATGGACGGCATCACCTACGACGCCGCGCCGGAGGAGTACTTCGAGCGGTACGCGGCCGCCGCGCGCCGGCTCACCGAGCAGATCCGCGCGGCCGGTGCGGCCCGACCGCCCCGGCTCGTCTGGGTGTTGCAGGGCCCCGACCCGATCACCCCCGACCGGGTCCGCCGGGTGAACACGCTCTACGAGGAGCACGCCGCAGCCTCCGGCGGCCTGGTGGCCGACGCGGGCGGCGCGGTGAGTCCGGCCGGGGCGCGCTACACCTGGTCGCAGTACCTGCCGTGCGACGCCTACGAGCAAGCCCATCCCGAGTACTGCACCCAGCAGGACCGGGGCCGCACCGCCCTGCACCTGGACAAGGACTACCTGCACTTCTGCCTGGCGCCCACGACGTCGACGCCGAAACCCTGCCCGGTCCGCTCCCCCGGCATCCTGCGCATCGCGCGGGAGATCACCCGGGTGCTCGGGGAGCATGTCCGCTCCCGCTGACGTGATGCGCCAGAACCGTTCGGCATCAGGCGCGTTCACCGCTGGGACGCACGGCGTGCGGGCCCGTGGGCGGGGGCGGGCCCGCCCCCGCCGCGCCGGTGTCACTCGCCCGCGTACGCCTTCTCCAGGGCGGCGATGTCGAGCTTGCCCATCGACAGCATGGCCTTCATGACGCGGTCCGCCTTCTCCTGGTCCGGGTCGCTGATCAGCTCGGTCAGCCGCACCGGGGTGACCTGCCAGGAGACGCCGAACCGGTCCTTGAGCCAGCCGCAGGGGCCGTGCTCCCCGCCGCCCTCGACGAGCTTGTCCCAGTAGTGGTCGACCTCCGCCTGGTCGGCGCAGTCGATCTGGAAGGAGATCGCCTCGCTGAACGTGAACTCGGGTCCGCCGTTCAGCGCGACGAACTTCTGTCCGGCGGCCGTGAACTCCACGGTGAGGACGGAGCCCGTCGTGCCGTACCCGGACTCGGTGTACCGCAGGACCCGGCCGACGCTCGAGTTCTTGAACACGGAGACGTAGAAGTCCGCGGCCTCTTCGGCCCGGCCGTCGAACCAGAGACACGTGGTGAATCCGTCGGTGGTCATGGAATACCTCCCGGAGTGGGGAAAGGGCGTGGAACGCGGTCTGTGGGTGTCGACCGGCCCGCCCCTCGGAACTCATCGGTCGGCGGCGCTCTGCCCCTGGCGAATCTGCCGCGGGCAGAGAAATCCCCGCGGGCCGCCGCAGCCGGTCGAGAGTGAGGACACACGGTCGCACCGGCCGTGCGCCGAAGAGCAACACCGCACCGACACCGACACCACGGGAGCGCCGATGTCTCCACTCACCGCCGGCCGGCCGCCGGCTCCGCTGCCCCGGGCCGAGGAGGGCGACACCCCTTCGACCCGGTTCGACGACCATCTGGCCGCGCAACTCCTCGCGCAGCGGATCGTGCTGCTCGGGACCCAGGTCGACGAGGTCTCCGCCAACCGGGTGTGCGCGCAGCTGCTGATCCTGTCCGCCGAGGACCCGCGCACCGACATCAGCCTGTACGTCAACAGCCCCGGCGGCTCCGTGCACGCGGGCCTGGCGATCTACGACACGATGCGGCTGGTCCCCAACGACGTCTCGACGCTCGCCATGGGATTCGCGGCCAGCATGGGCCAGTTCCTGCTGAGCGTCGGCGCACCGGGCAAGCGGTACGCCCTGCCCCACGCGCGGATCATGATGCACCAGCCGTCCGCCGGGATCGGCGGCACCACCGCCGACATCGAGATCCAGGCGGAGAACCTGGAGTTCACCAAGCGGACCATCGAGCGGATCACCGCCGAGCACACCGGCCAGTCGGCGGAGACGATCTCCCGGGACGGCGACCGCGACCGCTGGTTCACGGCCGAGGAGGCCAGGGAGTACGGAATGGTGGACCGGGTGGTGGAGTCGCTGGACGATGTCCGGCCGGCCGCGACGCGACGCCGGATGGGGCTGTGACGATGGGTACGTACACGATTCCGCACGTCGTCGAGCGCACCCCGCAGGGTGAGCGGTCCTACGACGTGTTCAGCCGGCTGCTGTCCGAGCGGATCATCTTCCTGGGCACCGAGATCGACGACGGGGTGGCCAACGTGGTCATCGCGCAGCTCCTCCATCTGGAGTCGTCGGCGCCGGAGAGCGAGATCGCGGTCTACATCAACTCCCCCGGCGGCTCGTTCACCTCGCTCATGGCGATCTACGACACCATGGCGTTCGTACAGGCGCCGATCTCGACGTACTGCGTCGGTCAGGCGGCGTCCACGGCGGCGGTGCTGCTGGCCGGCGGGGACCCGGGGCGCCGGTTCGTGCTGGAGCACGCGCGGGTGCTGCTGGGCCAGCCGGCCACGGGCGGCCGGCGGGGCACGGTCTCCGATCTGTCGCTGCAGGCCAAGGAGATGCTGCGGATCCGTGCGCAGGTGGAGGAGGTGCTGTCCCGGCACACGCACCACGACGTGGCGACGCTGCGCGCGGACATGGACCGCGACAAGGTGTTCACCGCACAGGAGGCCGTGTCCTACGGCCTGGCCGACGAGGTGCTGAGCCGGCGCCTCGTGGGTGGGTGAGGCGCCGGGCCCGGCACGGTCGCGTCAGGCGGCCAGGCACAGCCCGTCGTAGGAGGCGCGGGGGGTGCCCCGGTTCGTCCCCCGGCCGGTGGGAGCCCGCAGGCCGGTGGGAGTCCGCAGGCCGGTGACGCGGACGAGTTCTCCCTGCGCCCGCGACAGCAGGTCGCCCAGGCCCAGACCGAGGGCCTGGGCGGCGGCCGCGAGGACCTCCGACGAGGCCTCCTTGCGGCCCCGCTCCACCTCCGACAGGTACGGCATGGAGATCCGGGCCGTGTCGGCGACGTCCTTCAGCGTCCGTTCCTGGGCGAGCCGCTCACGCCGCAGCACGTCGCCGACCAGGTCGCGCCAGAGCGGCTCCCTGGGGGGCGGAGCGGGAGCGGGGGCGGTGGGGGCCGGACCCGGCGGGGCCGCGGCCCGGCGCGCGGGCTCCGGACGCGGGGCCGCGGGCCGCAGGGGAAGGACACGGACGTCGAGGGGCGCTTGATTGCTCACTCCCTCAGCCTAGGAATCCCCGCTCCGAGGGGAAGGGAGCGGCGTTCCGCCCTGAGTGAAGGGGCGGGACGCCGGGCTTCTGCGGGCCCCTCGAAAAGTCGGGGGGAGTGTTCGGGGACAGGCTGGGTACCAGCACCTCCGAAGGACCGACGCACATCCGCCCGTGCACGTTCGTGGGGAGAGGTAGAGGTATGGAGACCGCCGTGATCCGGCCGCAGGCACAGGTCGTCGAGGAGAACGCCGAGGCCGGGACGGGTGACGGGAGCCTGCCGGGGGTGGTGGATCCCCGAACCGTCGCTCCGCGCGATGCCAAGGAACTGTCCCGCCAGTTCTTCCGTCGTCTGGCGGAGCTGGAGGAGGGCACACACGAGTACCAGTACGCGCGCAACACTCTGATCGAGATGAACATGTCGCTGGTGCGGTTCGCGGCCGGACGGTTCCGCGGCCGTGGCGACGACATGGAAGACATCGTCCAGACCGGCATGATCGGTCTGATCAAGGCGATCGACCGGTTCGAGCTGTCGCGCGAGGTCGAGTTCACCTCCTTCGCGCTGCCGTACATCGTCGGCGAGATCAAGCGCTTCTTCCGTGACACCACGTGGGCGGTGCATGTGCCGCGGCGGCTCCAGGAGCTGCGGGTGGAACTGGCCAAGGCCCGCGAGGAGCTCTCCAGCCGTCTGGACCGCGACCCCACGGTCGCCGAGCTCGCCACGCTGATGAACATCACCGAGGAGCAGGTCAACGAGGGACAGCTCGCCGCGAACGGCTACAACTCCTCCTCACTGGACGCCGCCCTCACCGGTGACGGCCCGGAGAACGGCGAGGCCGTCCTCGCCGACTTCATCGGTATGGAGGAGGAGGGGCTGCGGCTCGTCGAGGACTTCCACGCGCTCGCGCCGCTCATGGCCGAGCTGAGCGACCGCGACCGCGAGATCATCCGCATGCGGTTCGTGGAGGAGGCCACCCAGGCGGAGATAGGCGAGCGGCTCGGGTGCTCGCAGATGCACGTCTCCCGGCTGATCAAGCGGATCATCGGCCGTCTGCGCAAGGGCATGCTGGGCGAGCTGGGCTGCGCCTGACGCCCCGGAGGGCGCACACCGTACGCGGCGGCCGGCCCACCCTCACAGGTGGGCCGGCCGCCGCGTACGCGGTTTCTCGTCTCCCGGTGGGCGCGGGACCGTCCGAAGACGCCCTCGGGACATGGGGACTCCGCCGGCAGGTGTTCTGAGCCAGGCGTGACCGGCCGGCGCCGGCCGGTGTCTCAGCCGGCGTCGAGGCTCAGCACCGCGCCGACGCGCTTGCCGACCGGTACCCGCTCCACGAAGAGGTCCCGCGCCAGGGCCCGGACTATCTCCAGTCCGTGGCAGCCGATGCGCTGGGGATCGCGGGGGAAGACCCGGGGCAGGGTGCCGCTGCTGTCGTACACGGCGACCGTGATCGCTTCGTCCGTGCCCTCCAGCTCCAGGATGTATGGGCCGCCGCTGTGCCGGTCGGCGTTGGTGACGAGTTCGCTCACCACCAGGAGTGCCGCGCCGTCGGTCCGCCGGCCGATCGTGGCGCACCACTCGGTCCTCAGCTGTTCCAGGAAGCGCGTGGCGAAGTCGCGCGCCTCGGCGATGCATCCCGGCTCGCCGGTGAAGTGTGCCGCCCGCCGCAGCGGTTCCACGGGCACGTCGAAACCGCTCGGTATCACTGCCCCGTCCAGGTGATCGATCATGGGTTTCTCTCTGGGAAGCCGGACTGGCCGGACGATCTGCACCGGTCCACCTACCCCGAGTCGGGCGACACAGTCCCCTGATCGGTGTTCGTCGTGACACACGGCAGGCACCCGGACACACGGGTGCGGAGCGAGGGCCGCCTCCGGCGGGAAGGGCGAGCCATGAACGAACTGTTGGCGGTGCGATGCCTGCGGACGCTGCCCGTGGTGACGCTGGGCGGCGATGCGGTGGCCCACGTCAAGGACACGGTCCTCGACGCCACGGCCGGGCGCGTCACCGGCTTCACGCTCACCGGCCGAACCCTGCTGTCGGGCCCCCTTCCCCAGGAGCCGCCCTGGCCGGCGGTGCACTCCCTTGGCCGGCACGCGGTCATGGTCCGCGACGAGGGGCGCTGTGCGGCGTGCCCCTGTCGGTGGCCCGCCGCGTCGCCCCGCACGGGCGGCTGCTCAGCGCGCAGGTCCTCACCGACGAGGGCGACGCGGTCGGCACGGTGCTCGACGTCCTGGTCGAGGGCGGCACCAGTGCCGGATCGTCGCCTTCCGGCTCGGCCGCGCACCGGGAGTCGGCACCGGGCTCCAGACACCGTCGGCACCGGGTGTACGTGCCGCGGGGCGAGGCGGTGTCCGTCTCCGTCTCCGGCCGGTCGCTGGTCGTCCCCGCTCACGCCACCACCCACGTCACCGGCGATCTGCCGGACTTCGTGGCGCGGGTCGGCGCGTCCCGTGCCCGGCGGACGGGCGCACTGCCGTGATGCTGTTCTCCCGGGTGCGAGGGCTGCCGGTGCCGGCCCCGGGGGGACGGGAACCGGCTCGGCATCGTGCGGGCGCTGACGGTCGACCCGGCGTCCGGCACGGTCACCCACGTGCGGACACGGAGCGGGCGCCTGCGCAGGGAGACCGTGCCGGCCTGGGCCGACCTGGACGCCGCAGGCCCGGACATGCTGATCGCCCGCCCGCCGTCCTCCACCTCGGCCGAGCCTCCACCGCATCACGATCTGCTCGGCAGCAAGGTGCTCACCGAGGACGGCGAGGAGCGCGGCACCGTGCTCGACGCGGCCTTCGACCCGCTCACCGCACGCATCGAGGCGGTCCTCACCACACGTGGCGAACTCCCGGCCGACCGCCTCCTGGGGCTGGGTGACCACGCTCTGGTGATCCGCGCCCGGGGCGCCGGGCCCAGGACACCGGCACCGCACGTCTGACCGGGCGACCTGCTGGGCGCCGCCGGCAGCGGCGGCGGTGGCCGGGGCGTCGTTCATCTGATTCCTTTCGTGGATCCCCCGCCTTCAGGCGGGGGAGGATGTCCATGTGTGTTCCGGTGGCGCGCCGGTCGCAAGCCGACGCGGACGGACCTTTCGGCAGGCGCCCGGTGCGAAAGCACGCTTAGCGTGCAGGGGTGAGCTCACGTACCGCCTTTGACCGGGTGACCGCCCGCCACGGCTGGACGCAGGCCCTGGTCACGGTGGTGGGCGGGCTGCTCGCCATGAGCGTCGTGGCCGCGCTCGGGCTGTGGGCGGCCGGTGCCGCGGACCTCCCCGGCGGGTCCTTCCCCCAGGTGGTCGCGGCGACGGTGGTCACCGCCGTGGGCGGCTCGGTGCGGCTGTCCGGGGACGCGGGCCGGCTGGCCGGCGCGGAGGGCGGTCTGACGGTCATGCCGCTGTCCGTCACGCTCACCGGGGCCCTGGTCGTCGGGCGGGGCTTTCTGCGTCCGTTGCGCCACCGGGCCGTCGCGGGGGCGCCCGAGCTGATCGGGTGGGCCGCGCGGATCGCCGCCCTGTGGCTGCTCGCCCTGCTCGGGCCGGCGTTCGCCGCCCGGCACACCTTCGAGGTCTCGCTCGGGGACGGGCCCCTGGACAACCTCGGGGATCTGTTCGGGATCTCCCCCGAGGTCGGTTTCGCCGCCGATGTGCCGTTGACCGTCCTCGTCGGCCTGCTCTGGCTGGCGGGTGTGCTGGTGCTGGCCCTGCTGGTGTCGCGGGGCGCCCCCCTTCCGGGCCGGCTGCTCCGGTTCCAGACGGCGGTGCGGCCCGCGGCGCGCGCGATGCTGTGGCTGCTGCTCGCCTCCGTCGTCATCGGTGCCGTGACCGCGCTGGTCGTCGCCGCGACGCGGGGGCACCCGGCGGATACGTTCGCCGTGATCCTGCTGGGTCTGCCCAACGTGACCTGGCTCGCGTTGACCATCGGGCTCGGCGCCACCTGGGACGGCAGGGTGGAGGGGCCCTTCGGGCTGCCCCTGCCGCATGTGCTCGACGAGGTGCTGCGCACCGAGGACGTCTCGGCGCTGAACCTGAGCACGCTCGCCGAGCACGACGGCAGGGTGTGGTGGCTGCTGGTGGCCGACGCGGTGCTGCTGCTGGCCGTCGCGTTCGTGATGGCGGCCCTGTCACCGGCCCGGGTCCGGGCCTGGCAGCACGCCGTGCACCTGGCGGTGGCGCTCACGCTGACGGTTCTGATGATCTGCCTGGTCGGCCGGATCTCCGCCCGGCTCGGCCTCTCCGTGCTCGGCATCGGCGACCTCGGTACCGGACTCTCCGGTCAGGTGCTGCTCGCACCGCGTCTGGCGGGCGCCCTGGGGCTGGCCTTCCTGTGGGGCCTGGTCACCGGTTTCGCGGGCGCGCTGCCGGCCCGGGGGAGGTGGCGCGGCACGGGCGGACCGGACCGCTGACGGGACGCGCCGGACCGCCGGCGGTGCTCTGCGTCCGCGGTCCGCACACCGGTTCCGCCCAGGCCTGCGGCGGTTTCGCCGGTTCGGGCGGCTGCCCGTCCGTGCTCCCCTCGCCGGCGTGCTCCGCTCTTCGCCGGTGCCTCGTCGAGGACGGCGTCGGCCTGCGGCGGGAGGTCGCAGCGGGCGTCGACCGGCCGCCCGGAGACCGGGGATCCGTTCCGGGGCCACGTGGTCGAGGGTGCCGACGGGCCGGCCGGCGGCGGTGAATCCGGTCAGGGCGGGGGACCGGCCCGGCGGAGAGGTGTTCGGGGACGGGCAACGGCCGGTCGGTCAGGCGGCCGGTCGGTCAGGCGACCTGGACGCCCAGCACCGGGGCGGCGCGCTGCATCCGCAGGGCGTCCACGGATTCGGCCAACAGTTCGTACTCGGTGGTGTCGTCGCTGGTGGCGAGGCGCACCAGCTGTCCGGCGGCCAGCGCCTCCGCCATCTCCTCCTGCCGGGCGTCGTCACCGCACCAGGCACGCAGCACGGCGGGCACGTCGGGCACACCGTCAGCGACGGGGACGAGCGCGCCCGGGGGTAAGTGTTCGGCCTCGGGCTGCGGGTCGAGGCGCTCGGCGATCCACGAGGCGCGATCGCGCAGCCACCAGAGGGCCAGGGCCAGGGTGGGTGCGCGATAGGTCCCGAGGGGTACGCCGATGCGGCGGCCGTCGCAGACCCCGTACGCCGTGACGTGGCACAGGAACTCGTCGTGCACGGTCCTCTCCCCCCGTTGCGTTGCCCGGCGGCCGACCGCGCTCGCTCTCCGGTGGGTCGCGTGCTGTGTGTGAGGGCGCCGTCGCGCGGGGTGAAGCGCTCTCGTTGTCGAGTATGTTCACCGCTGAATCACTGTCACCATGCCTTTCCGGCCACTCTCTTGGCATATTCGCCCCTTTCGTTGGCCGGAATGCGGCGCGCACGGCAGCCGGAGGCACGACGCCCACCCGGCGGTGTCGCGCCGAGGAGTGCGACGCGGCCGGGTGGGCGACCTGCCCGGGTGAGGGGCCTACTGCTTGACCACCGCGTCGATGCGGGCCAGTTCGTCCGCGTCGAAGTCGAGGTGGCGGGTGGCCGCGACGCTGTCCTCGAGTTGCCGCGGGCTGCTCGCCCCGACCAGGGCCGAGGTCACCCGCCCACCGCGCAGCACCCAGGCCAGCGCCATCTGCGCGAGGGTCTGGCCGCGGGACTCGGCGATGCCGTTCAACGTGCGCAGCCGCTCGACCAGTTCGCCGGTGACGGCGCCGGTGTCCAGGAACGGGCTGTCGCTCGCGGCCCGCGAGTCCTCGGGGATGCCGTCGAGGTAGCGGGCGGTCAGCAGGCCCTGCTCCAGCGGGGAGTAGGCGATGGAGCCGATCCGGAGCTCGTCCAGGGCGTCCAGCAGGCCCTCGTCCTCCGGCCGCCGGTCGAGCATCGAGTAGCGCGGCTGGTGGATCAGCAGCGGGGTGCCCAGCTCGCCGAGGATGCGGGCGGCCTCACGGGTCTGCTCCGCGGAGTAGTTGGACACGCCGACGTAGAGCGCCTTGCCCTGCTGGACCGCGGAGTGCAGGGCCCCCATGGTCTCCTCCAGCGGAGTGTCGGGGTCGAAGCGGTGCGAGTAGAAGATGTCGACGTGGTCCAGGCCCATCCGGCTCAGGCTCTGGTCCAGGGAGGACAGCAGGTACTTGCGTGAACCCCATTCTCCGTACGGGCCGGGCCACATCAGGTGGCCGGCCTTGGTGGAGATCACCAGTTCGTCGCGGTACGGCGCGAAGTCCGCGCGCAGCGCCTCGCCGAGGGCGGACTCGGCGGCGCCGGGCGGCGGGCCGTAGTTGTTGGCGAGGTCGAAGTGGGTGACGCCCAGGTCGAAGGCGCGGCGCAGGATGGCGCGCTGGGTCTCCGCGGGGCGGTCGGGACCGAAGTTGTGCCACAGGCCGAGCGAGAGCGCGGGAAGCTGCAGGCCGCTGTGTCCGGTGCGCCGGTAGGGCAGGTCCGCGTAACGGTCGGGGTGCGGGGTGTACAACACGACTCCAGGGGGTCGGCACAGGGGTGTCCGGTTCCGTCGAACCGGACTCCACTCTGTCGCGCACCGCGGGCAGCGGTCCAACAGGAGAATCCGATGGAATTCAGCGGATACGCTTCTCAATCATGGAACTGCGCCACCTTCAGCATTTCGTCGCCGTCGCCGAGGACCAGCACTTCACCCGGGCGGCGGAGCGGCTGCTGGTCTCCCAGTCGGGCCTGTCGGCGTCGATCCGCGCGCTGGAGCGCGAGCTGCGGGCGCCGCTGTTCGTACGGACGACCCGGCGGGTGACGCTGACGGAGGCCGGACGGGCCCTGCTGGTGGAGGCCGAGCGTGTCCTGGCCCAGGTGCGGGCCGCGCACGAGGCGGTGGCCGCGGTGCAGGGGGTGTTGCGCGGCACGCTCGCGGTGGGCACCGAGCAGTGCATCGCCGGGGTGCATGTGGCGAAGCTGCTGGCCGCGTTCCGGCGGCGCCATCCGGACGTGGAGATCCGGCTGCGGCAGTGGGGCTCGGCGGCGCTGGCCGAGGAGGTCGCGGCGGGACGCCTCGACCTGGCCTTCGCCTACCGGACCCAGGCGGACCCGGACCGGCTGCGGCCGGTGGCGCTGGCCGGTGAGCCGATGACCGTGCTGTGCCATCCCGGGCACCGGCTCGCGCGGGCCGGGACGCCGCCGGCCCCGCACGACCTGGGCGGCGAGGTGTTCGTGGACTTCCATCCCGACTGGGGGCCGCGCCGGGCCACCGACACCGCCTTCGCCGCCGCGGGGGTACGGCGCACGGTCGCGCTGGAGGTGAACGACGTGCACAGCCTCCTGGACCTGGTCGACGAGAACCTCGGCATCGCCGTCGTCCCCCAGCACTTCCGGCACAAGCGTGCGGCGCTGACCGCGCTGCCGCTCGAAGGCACAGGTGAGCCGGTGTACGAGACCGTGGCGCTGCTCCCGCCGGCCGAGGCCGTCAGCCCCGCCGCGCGGGCGCTGATGGCCCTGCGGGACGACGCGGACGCGTGAGCCCGGCCGGACTCCCGGGGGAGAACGGGGCGCGGGCGGGGGCGGGATGCGCGAGGGTGGACCCATGCATGCCAAGGACATCCTCATCGACGGCTTCGGCAGGATCCGCGAAGAAGTACACGCCGCGGTGGCCGGGCTCGGCCCCGACGTCCTCAACGCCCGGCCCGCGCCCGGCGCCAACTCCGTCGCCTGGCTGGTCTGGCACCTCACCCGGATCCAGGACGACCACGTCGCGGACGCCTTCGGGCTCGACCAGGTGTGGCTCGCCCAGGACTTCGAGAAGCGGTTCGCGCTCGGTCTGCCCCGCCGCGACACCGGGTACGGCCACACTCCGGCGCAGGTCGCCGAGGTGCGGGTCGGCTCGGCCGACCTGCTGACCGGCTACTACGACGCGGTGCACGCGCAGAGCCTGGAGGCGCTGCGCGCGCTGCGGGCCCAGGACCTGGAGCGCATCGTGGACGAGCGCTGGGATCCGCCGGTGAGCCTCGGGGTGCGGCTGGTCAGCGTCCTGTCCGACGACCTCCAGCACGCCGGACAGGCGGCCTATGTGCGCGGGCTCCTTCAGAGCACGGACGCGTAACCTGGCAGCACCACGTCCCGCAGGAGGGCGTTGCGCTCGTCGAACGGGAGGAACGCGCTCTTGACCGCGTTGACCGTGACGGTCCGCAGGTCCCGGGCGGTCCACCCCGCCTGCTCCACCAGCAGGGACATCTCGCGGGTCATGGTGGTGCCGGACACCAGCCGGTTGTCGGTGTTGAGGGTGACCCGGAAGCCGAGGTCCTTCAGCGCGGTGATGGGGTGCGTGGCGATCGAGTCGGCGGCGCCGGTCTGGATGTTGGAGGTGGGGCACATCTCCAGCGCGACCCGGCGGTCACGGACCCAGCCCGCGAGCCGGCCGAGCTTGCCGGCCTCGAGGTCGGGGATGTCCTCGGTGATCCGCACACCGTGGCCGAGACGCTGCGCGCCGCACACCTGGAGGGCCTGGTGGATGCTGGGCAGGCCGTGGGCCTCACCGGCGTGGATGGTGAACGGCACGCTCTCGCGGCGCAGGTGCTCGAAGGCGTCCAGGTGATCGGCGGCGGGGAAGCCGTCCTCGGCGCCGGCGATGTCGAAGCCGACGACGCCCGCGTCCCGGAACGCCACCACCAGGTCGGCGATCTCCCGCGTCCGGTCGAACATCCGCATGCCGCACAGCAGCGTCCCGACCCGCACCGGCGTCCCCCCGGCGGCGGCCTTGGCCATGCCGGCGGCGAGCCCCTCCTGCACGGCCTCGACCACCTCGGGCAGGGTCAGCCCGCCCTTGGTCATCAGCTCGGGGGCGTAGCGGACCTCGCCGTAGACGACACCGTCGGCGGCGAGGTCGAGCACGTACTCCTCGGCGGTGCGCAGCAGTCCCTCGCGGCTCTGCATGACGGCGAGGGTGTGCTCGAAGGTGGCTATGTACCGCACCAGGTCACCGGAGCCGGCGGCCTCGACGTACCAGGCGGCGAGCTCGTCGGCGTCGGTGGTGGGCAGGGCGTGGCCGACCGTGTCCGCCAGCTCCACCAGGGTGGCGGGGCGCAGGGCGCCGTCGAGGTGGTCGTGCAGGACGGCCTTGGGCAGCCGGCGGAGGGTCTCGGTGTCGAGGCGGGGCGTGGTCATGAGCGGTGCGTTCCTCAGCTGTTCTGTGGTGAAGTGCGCGGTCACCCTGCGGGGGTGGGACCGATCGGCAGAGGTTATACGTAAAACTTCAGTGCGCGCCAGTCCCGCTCCCGGCGGCGCCCGGGCCTGGTCCCGAGGGCCTACGACGGAAGACCGAGGCGCCCGGGCGGGGCGTGCGGCTACCGTCCGCGTATGAAGATCACCGAGTTACCGCAGCGGAGCCGGGAGCAGCGCAGAAGGGATCTCCTGGACCGGCTGGAGCGGGAGATGGACGTCTGGGTGGCCTCGGCGGACGCCGAGGGGCTGCCCTGCCTGGTGCCGTTGTCGTTCGTGTGGGACGGCGAGGCCGTCTGGCTGGCGACCCGGCCGGCCAACCCCACCGGCCGCAACCTGCGGGAGGGCGGCCGGACCCGGCTGGCGCTCGGCGACACGCGGGACGTCGTCCTGATCGACGGCGAGGTGGAGACGTACGGCGCGCGGGAGGTGCCGCCGCCGGCGGCGGAGGCGTTCCGGGAGAAGACCGGCTGGGATCCGCGCGCGGAGCGGGCCGTCCACGCGTTCTTCCGGGTACGCCCCCGGGCGGTGCAGGCCTGGCACGGGGTGCGCGAGATGCCGGAGCGGCATCTCATGCGGGACGGGATCTGGCTGATGTAGGGCGCCTCACGGCGCCGGACCCGCATCGCCCCTTCCCGTCCCGCACGGGGCTACGGATACGTGTACGTGTTGAGGGCGGCGACGGCCGCTGCCGGGTTGCCGAGGTCGTAGCGGTCCACGGCCAGGAAGTTGGGCTTCTTGCGGGCGGCCGGCTGGCAGAACCGGCGGGCGCGGTCGGCGAGTTTGGCGTTGTCCGTGCCGGCCGTGTCCGCGATCGCGGTGTCCCGGAAGTGGTTCATGACGAAGAGGGGCCGAAAGCCCGGCTCGGTGCGGGTGAGCGGGATGTCGGCGCCGGCGCCGTACCAGCGGCTGTAGCAGGACCAGTCGGAGGTGCCGACCCCGGAGCCCATGGACCAGTGGTTCTCGACGGTCCACTCCCGCTGGTACATGACGCCGAAGCCGTCCCGGGTCAGCCCCGCGGCCTGGTCGGCGGAGCGGCTGTGGTCGCTGAAGATCAGCAGCCGCTTCCCGGTGGCGGTCAGCTCCGCCATCGTCGGCCAGCCGTGCTCGCGCACCCCGGCGCGGTCCGGCCGGTGGAGGACGTCCGACAGGCCGGTGACGCGGGCGAGTTCGGCGCGCAGTACGCCCGGGTCGACGTAGTCCTCGAGGAACACGGTGACGACCTGGTCGGGGTGGGCCTTGAGGAAGTCCACCATGCGCTGGAGGTCCACCCACAGGGCGACGGGCCTGCTGACCAGGGTGCAGCTGTTGTGGCAGAGGATCGCGCCGTCCGGGGTCTGGTGGATGTCCAGCATGAATCCGCGTACGCCGTCGGCGAGTTGGCGTTCGATGCCGCGCGTCTGGTTGGGGAAGAGGTTGACGAACGGCGGGGCGAAGCCGCCGTCGACCCCGTTGGCGTACGCGTTGTGCGAGGTGAGGAAGGTGACCTGGTCCAGGGTGCGGGTGTCCTGGGGCGGCATGGGCCGGGTGGCGGGAGCGACCGGGGTGAGATACCAGTGGGTGAGGTCCCCGGAGCCGCCGGCGACGGCGAGCCGGGCGGGGTGGTCGGCCCCCGCGGGTCTGGGGGCGACGGTGAGGCGGCGGTCGGTGCCGGGGACGCCGAGGGTGTACCGGTCGGCGCCGACGGGGGTGATCTCCCAGGCCGCGTCCGCGCTCGTGCAGGGAACGGTCCCGGCCAGGTCGCCGGCACGGCCGAGGCAACTGCCGGGGGTGTCGGTGTTCTCCAGGAGGTGGGAGGCGCCGTTCACCCGCAGTGTCCACTGCTGGCGGTCCTCGTTGCCGCGCGGCCGGTGCTGCTCGACCGCTCCGGCGCTGTCGGCCGCGTTGAGTCCGGTGGTGGCGCTCTGCACGTAGTGGGTGGTGCCGGGCGGCGGAACCGCGTCGGCGCCCGCCGCGGGCGTCGGCGCCACGACCGCCGCGACCAGCGCGGTGGTCGTGACGGCCGTGGCGAGCAGGGCGTGGGGGGTGCGCATGGTGGGTGCCCTTCGTCCGAAGGACGGCCGCGTGCGCGAGGGCACACGGCCGGTCACGGATGGTCAGGAGCATGACACCACGCCCCGCGGTCCTGCGTCAGCAGTACAGGTTGCCGCCGGGTGACGTTCCGAGGATCTGGGTGAACTGCTGATACGTGGTCACCCTGCTCTGCACCTGCGCCGGGTTGCGGCCGTCGCACTCCAGGGAGCCGTTGATGCTGCGGATCGTCTGGCCGAAACCGGCCTGGTTGACCATGGCGTTGTGCCCCGTCATGCTGCCGGGACCCGACTGGGTGTTCCAGTACCACAGGGCCGTCTTCCAGGCGACGGACGCGTCGTTCTGCACCAGCCAGGGGTTGTTCAGCAGATCGATGCCGAGCGCGTCACCCGCGGCCTTGTAGTTGAAGTTCCAGCTCAGCTGGATCGGCCCGCGCCCGTAGTAGCCGGACTGACCGGCCGGGCAGCCGTACGGCTGTCCCCAGTCGCAGTAGTGCGAGTAGTTGGCCGTGTTCTGCTCGACCACGTGCACCAGACCACCGGTCTCGTGGCTGACGTTGGCCAGGAAGGCGGCGGCCTCCTGCTTCTTCACCGTGTCGCTGCCCGTGTTGGCGAAGCCGGGGTAGGCGCTCAGGGCCGCCTTCAGCCCGCTGTAGGTGTAGAAGGAGTTCCGGTTCGGGAACATCTGGTTGAACTGCGCCTCGGACACGACGAAGTTCCCGACCGGCGTTCCGGGGCCGTTGTCACAGGAGTACGGCTCCCAGTACCAGGTACTGATGATCGGGTCGTAGCCCGGGTTGGCGTGCTCGGCGATGTAGGTGCGGCCGTCGCTGTAGCGGACGATGTCACCGGCGTTGTACCACTGCCCGGCCACCCAGTTCGGATAGCTGGAGCACGCGGCGGCGGCCGACACCGGAGCGGCGGAAGCGGTCGCGGCCGGGAGCAGCACCGGCGCGCTGCCGGCGATGACGACTGCGGCCAGCACGGCGGACATGCGGCGTCTCGACAAGGGATCAACTCCTCTGCGAAACACGGCCGCTCCCGGGCGGGGACACGCTTGAGCGAACTGTCGCCGCACGCACGCCGGTTGAGCCGGCCACGGTGTGGGGGGCGGCCGTGGTGGGGGGTGTCGGGCACACTTAACCGCATTGGTCTGTACCAGTCAAGCCGCAGTCGGGCCAGCCCTTTTACCCCTGCCCAGGGAGGCCCATCGGTCTCCGTCACATCCGCACTGTGCGTCAACTCCCATCCCATGCAGGTGACTTGAGCGGACACTGCGGATTCCGCCCCCCTCCTCCCGGGAGGGGTGCCGCCCCAGCCCCTGCGCGGCGAGGCGGGGCAGGACGCCCTCGCCGAACCAGTACGCCTCCTCCAGGTGCGGGTGGCCGGAGAGGACGAACTCCTCCGCCCCAGAGGCCGGGGTGGACCTCCAGCCCGTCCCGGCCGCCTCCGCCCAGGGCGAGCATGCGCCGCCGGCGGCCCGGGCCCTGCACGACGCCTTCGCGGGCCGGGCCCGGCTGCCGGGCGGCGGCACCGGCCGGGCCCGCGGCGCGGAGGGGGTCGGGACAGGCCGGGGGGGGACCACCCCGCCCCGACCTCTACACATAAAGGAAAAATAAGAGCAGAATGACCTCAAGCGAGGTTTGCCGCATACCACCCGTAAGCGGCCGATCCTGCTAGTCGAAGGAGGCGACTCATGGCCAACGTCTCGCATCCCCGCGGTGACATCACCAGCCACCCCGATGCTCCAGAAATGCGGGCGCGGTACGACCGCATGCTCGGCGGTCGTGACGTGGTGCTGGTCGACGGACCGGTGTTCCTGCTCGGCCTCTACTGCGCGGTGTCCCCCTGGATACTCCACTACACGACGAGCCAGCCCGCGCTCGTGCCCCACAACCTGATCGTCGGCATCGCGATCAGCCTGCTCGGCATCGGGTTCGCCGCCGCCCCGGCGCGCATGTACGGCCTCAGCGGAGCCATGTGCGCCCTCGGCATGTGGATGATCATCTCGCCGTGGATCGTCGGCACCGGTCCGGACGCAGGCGTCATCTGGAACAACGTCGTCATCGGCGCGCTGACCCTGCTGCTCGGCGTCATGTGCGTCGCCACGGCGGCCAGGAGCACCTCCAGGACCTGATCGCGGCCGGAAAGGGACCGAGGGCGGGGCCCGGTCCGCGTCCTGTGCGGGCCGGGCCCCGCCCTGCCCGTACCGGCCCTCCCCGGCACGGGCGACTGCCGCCGCCGAGCGGGGGCACACGTCCTTCAGCGGGGGTTTTGAGAAGGAGGGGCGAAATGGAGATCGGCGGCATCATCAGTGCCATCGTCATCGGTATCGTCATCGGCGTCCTGGGCCGGCTCGTGGTCCCCGGGCGTCAGCGCATCGGGGTGCTGTGGACGATCCTCGTCGGCATCGTCGCCGCACTGATCGGCTCGGCGCTCGCCACGGCGCTCGGAGTGGCCGACACCAAGGGCGTCGACTGGATCGAGTGGCTCATCCAGATCGGCCTCGCCGCACTCGGGGTGGCCGCGCTGGACCGTGCGAAAGCCCCGCGCTGACCGGCCGGTGCGGCGGCCCGGGACGGCGTACGGGCACAGGACGGGTCCGGCGGGCCGCACCCCAGGGGTGCGGCCCGCCGGACCCGTCCGTCCTCCCGGCGAAGGTCCCCGGCCGGATGGCGGTACGGAGAACCCGTGAGCCCGACGGCCCTACGGGACGTACGCATACGGTGTCGTCGTGCCCAGCGGGACGAAGCCCAGACGCTCGAGGACCGGGCGGCTCTGCCCGGACGCGTCGACCTGGAGGTAACGGCAGCCGCGCTCGGCGGCGACGCGGGCCCGGTGGGCCACCAGCGCCCGGTAGACGCCCCTGCCCCGCCAGGCCTCGACGGTGCCGCCGCCCCAGAGCCCGGCGAACCGGGTGCCCGGCACGAGCTCCATCCGGGCCGCGCTCACCGGCTCCCGGCCCGCCAGGGCCACCACGGCGACAACGGTGCCGGGCTCGGCGGCGAGCCGGGCCGACAGCCGGTGGCGCAGCCAGGACGCGTCGGCGTGGAAGGCCTTCTCGTGCACCTCGGCCATGAGATCGACACCGGCCCGGTCGGTGACGGGGACGACGCGGACGCCCTCGGGCAGCACAGCCTGCCCGGCGCCGAGGAGCAGCTCGTCGATCTCGCCGACCATCAGCGTCTCCTCCGGTCCGGGCGTGAACCCGGACGCCACGAGCCGCTGCCCGAGGTCCACCGGCAGGTCATGGCCGTACAGCTTCCATTCGAACCCACGGCCCAGCCCGGTGAAGTGGGCGATCTGTCCGGCGATCGCCGCGTCCGCGTCCGTGTCGTCCAGGGCGGACCAGACGACGCCGTTCCAGCCGTGTCGCGGTGCGGTCTGCCGCACCACACGGCCGGTGCGCTCGACGCGGGCCCCGGGGCCGTCGGGCCTCGCTCCTTCGCGCAGGTCACGGTCGAACAGGGCGAGTACCGCGGCGTGGTCCATACCGCCCACTCCAGCACCGGCCCGGCGCCCGGGCAACGGGTTTACGGGGCACCGGCACACCGGCTTCGCGTCCGTGATCGTGTGCGCCTAAGGTTGCCGTGACCGGTGATCGAGCCGTGGTCGTGAGAAGGGCGGCACCCGTGACTGTCGAGGATGTTGAACTGCCCCACCTGCGTCGCTGCGTCGAGCTGGCGACCGAGGCGCTGGACGCCGGGGACGATCCGTTCGGTTCGGTCCTGGTGGCCGGCGACGGGTCCGTGCTCGCCGAGGACCGCAACCGGACGGCCGCCGGGGACCGCACCCGGCACCCCGAGTTCGAGCTGGCGCGCTGGTCGGCCGCCCACATGACGCCCGGGGAACGGGCCGCCGCCACGGTGTACACCTCCGGCGAGCACTGTCCGATGTGTGCGGCGGCGCACGCCTGGGTCGGCCTCGGCCGGATCGTCTACGTCGCCTCCTCGGCGCAGTTGCTGACCTGGCTCGCCGAGCTGGACGTGCCCGCTCCACCGGTGCGGCCGCTGCCCGTCGCCGAGATCGCACCGGACGTGACCGTGGACGGCCCGGTTCCCGAACTGACGGAGGCGGTAAGGGAGCTGCACAGGAGGTTCCACAGCGCCCGCGGCTGAGCGGCCGGGCCCGCCGCAGCCCAGGGCCGTCCGGCCGACAGGCGGGGCCTGCGGGGTCCCCTTATGGTGATCGAGGGCGCCGTGTCCGGTCCGCTCTGGGGCGTCCCTGGAGGCATCGATGCTGGCCAAGCCGTCAACGCGACCCCCGGTCCGGCGCCGCGCGGTCACCGGAGCAATCGGACTGGTCCTGCTGAGCGCGGGCCTCCCGGCCGCCGCTGCCGCGGACGGGGACCTCGACCGGTTCTACGACCAGAAGATCACATGGTCGGCGTGCAAGAGCATGGACACGCCCAAGGACCTGCAGTGCGGGAAGATCACCGTCCCCGTCGACTACGCCGAGCCCGACAAGGGCTCCCTCGACCTGGCTCTCGCCCGCTACCGGGGCACCGGCGACCCGCGTGGCTCGGTGGTGCTGAACTTCGGCGGGCCGGGGGGTTCGGGCGTCCTCGGACTCGCCCATGCCGGCAAGGAGTTCATGGGTCTCACCGACGGGTACGACGTGGTGTCCTTCGACCCTCGCGGTGTCGGCCGCTCCTCACCGGTCAGCTGCGGCATCCAGGCCACCGGTCAGGCGCTGGAGGCGACCGGCGGCGAGGGCGTGTCCGACCCGCGGGACGTACTCGCCCGGTTGCGCGTGGTGGCCGCCGAGTGCGCCGAGCGCTCGGGCCCGGTGCTCCCGCACATCGGCACCGTGAACGTCGCCCGGGACCTGGACGTGCTGCGCGAGGTGCTCGGCGACAAGAAGCTCACCTACCTGGGGTTCTCCTACGGAACCCGGCTGGCCTCGGTGTACGCTGCCCGATTCCCCGAGAGAGTGGGCCGGTTGGTACTGGACGGGGTGGACACCCTGACCGAACCACTGGCCGAGCAAGGGCTGGCGAGCGTCCGGGGACAGCAGCTCGCGCTCGATCACTTCCTGACCTGGTGCACCAAGGACATCGCCTGCCCGTTCGGTCAGGACCCGCGCGGAGCACGGGAGTTGGCCGTGAAGCTGGTCGCCTCGCTCGACGAGGACCCGGTACCGACGGACTTCGGCCACGAGTTCGCCGGGCAGGACCTCGCGGGCGCCATGGCGCAGGGCCTCTACAGCAGGGAACTGTGGCCGTTGCTGCAACGGGCGCTCGCACAGCTGATGGAGGACGGGGACACACGCGGGGTGGAGGCCTTCGCCACCGGCGGGGTGACGCTCCCCGTGCCGCAGCGGGAGAACGACCCGCTCGTCGACGAGGAGGACGTCCCCCTGGACAACCTCCCCGCCGCGCTGATGGCGGTGAACTGCGCGGACGATCCCGACCGCCCGGCCGCCGAGCAGGTGACCCGGGACCTCTCCCGGCTGCGCACCGCCTACGAGAAGGCCTCACCGGTCTTCGGCCGCTACCGGCTCGCCCAGGTGCTGATGTGCCACGGCCGCCCCCGGGGGACCGACTACATCCGCGAGGAGGTCAAGAACGTCGACACTCCGAAGATGCTGCTGGTCGGCACGCGGGGCGACCCGGCCACGCCGTACCGGTGGACGGTGGAGACGGCCGAGCGGCTCGGCTCCTCGGCGGTGGTGCTGGACAACCGGGGCGAGGGCCACACCGGCTACGGATCGTCCGACTGCGTGCGCCGGAAGGTCGAGGACTTCCTGCTCTACGGTTCGCTGCCGCCCAGCGGCAGCTCGTGCGGCCCCGAGGACGACTCCCGTGGGTGAGTCCGCCCGCGGGACGGCGACGACCGGATCGCCCCAAATGCCCTCTCGGTGAATCGGCTCTATGGTGCTCTCATGGAGCACGATCTGAGTCCCGCGACCCTTGCCGAGCTTCGTCGCCCGCGCCCCTACCCCGCGGTGTCGGTGCTGACGCCGACCCACCGGCGCGATCCCCTCAACGCCCAGGATCCGGTACGGCTGCGCAATATGGTGGCCGAGGCCAAGAAACAGCTGGAGGCCGATCCCGCGGTCACCCGGGACCGGCGCAGCGAGGTCACCCTGCAGCTCGACCGGGCGCTGGCCGAGGTCGATCTGGCGCACGCCGAGGACGGGCTGGTCATCTTCGCCGCTCCGGGTGAGCACCAGGTGTGGTCGCTCGCCCGTTCCGTACCGGAGCGCGTGGTGCTCTCGGACACCTTCCTCACCCGCAACCTGGTGTCCGCCCACACGGCGGAGCGCCCCTTCTGGGCGCTGTCGCTCTCCCCCGACCGGGCCACGCTGTGGAGCGGCGGCGTGGACCGGGTCACCGAGGAGCACCTCGGCGCCTTCCCGCTGGTGCGGAGCACGGAGAACTTCGACCCCGAGCGCCTGGAGCGGATCGGTGACCAGCCGAGCTCCTACCGGGACGAGGACACCCGCCGGTTCCTGCGCGAGACCGACACCGCGATGCGCGCGGTGCTGCGTGAGCATCCCCGGCCCCTGTACGTCACCGGCGAGCCGGCCGCGCTGTCCCTGCTGGGCGAGGTGGGCGGCGTGGCCCGGGAGGCGGTGCACGTCCAGCACGGCGGGCTCGCGCACGGCACGCCCGACGCGGTGTGGCAGGCCCTGCGTCCGGCGCTGGAGAGCGAAGCGCGCAAGAGCACCGAGGAGGTCGTCCGGGCCCTGGAGACGGCCCGCGGGCGCAAGGAGTTCGCGGCCGGCGTCGACGAGATGTGGCAGAACGCCCGGGACGGCCGGATCCGGCTGCTGGCCGTCGAGGAGAACTTCCGGGTGACCGTGCGCGACATGGGTGAGCATCTGGTCTTCGCCGAGACCGGCGACCTGGACGCCCGCGAGGACATCGTGGACGAGATCGTCGAGCAGTGCCTGGAGACCGGCGCCGAGGTCCGCTTCGTCCCGGACGGGACACTGGGGAACACAGACCGGATCGCGGGCGTACTGCGCTACTGAGTACGGACGGACGCCCGTCCGTCGAACAGGTGAGTGAACGACGGACGGGCGCCGCACGCACCTTCAAGTAACCTGCGTACCAACGGAGTTGATCCAACCAACGGGCATCCGGCACCTACCTCCGGGTAACTCCACGAAGACGGTGGCATATGCCACCGTCATGGCCTTGGGGCGTCTTGCCGAATCCCTTACAGCGCGTGGCGTGCTGTGCCACAGTCGTAACGGTCCCTCCGTCCGTCTCTGGCCCGAACCGTCCCACATCGGAGTGCGTCATGCCGTCCCCCCTCTCCGCGGACCGCTCAGCCGTCCAGCCGCCAGGACGCGGCCCGGTCGACGCGCTCATCTCGCAGACCCGGCGGCTCAGGGGCGACGTGGACGCCGTACGGCGCGACACCGCGGCCGACGTCTCGGACCCGAAGGACCGCTGGCAACGCGCCCTGTACGACCTGGCGCTGCACCAGCTCAACGACCTGGACGAGCACCTGGCCCAGCTGCGGGACGGCCCCCTGCCCGTGCCGGCGCCGGCCCGGTCCGCGCCCCCCGCACCGCCCCCGCACGATTCCGTGCTCAGCCGGGTCGGCAGCGCCGAGTGGAACCTGCTGACGGACGAGGCCAGTTGGTCCGGGGAGCTGTACCGCATCCTGGACCGCGATCCGGCCGCTCCCCCGCTCACCCTCGACGAACTGCCGTCCCTCGTGCACGACGAGGACCGGCCGCGGCTCACCGCGATGGTCACGGGCTGTCTCGTCGACGCCCGGCCCATCGACGGGGAGTTCCGGCTGCACCGTCCCGACGGCAGCGTCCGGACGGTGCACATGATGGGCGAACCGGTACTCGGAGCCGACGGCAGCACCGCCTCGATGTGGGCCGTACTGCGGGACGTCAGCGAACTGCGCCGCTGCCGACGGGCGGTCAGCGAGTCCCGTGAATCGCTGCACCACCAGCGACCGACCGCGGCGCGACCCGGGCAACGGCCCGTGACCGAGCCGCCGGAAGCCGTGCCTCCCCCGTGGCACGGATCCCTGCCCCTTCCGCACCGGGGCCCCCGGACCCTGGACCTCGCCGCCCGGCACCTCCCGTCGCCTGCCGGGGCACCGACCGCGGGTGCCTGGTACGACGCCCTCGAACTGTCCGACGGCACCGCCCTGCTCAGCGTCGGCGAGCTGACCGGGCAGGGCGCCGGCCCGTCGTCGGGCGTGACGATGCTGCTCGGCGCGGTGCGCGGCATGGCGACGGCCGGCACCGCACCGGGTCCGCTGCTGGCCTGCCTCGACCGGTTACTCGACGCCACCGGGCAACCGGCCCTCGGCAGTGGCCTCTGCCTGTACTACCGGCCCGACACCCGCTCGCTGGTGTGGGCGCGGGCCGGACACCCCGTCCCGCTGCTGTTCCGCGGCGGAAGGGGGCGCGCCCTGGAGGCCCCGGAGGGTGACCGGCCCGGTGCCTCCCCGGCCGCCCGCTACGGGCAGGCCGAGGAGACCCTCGAAGTCGGCGATGTGCTGGTGCTGCACACCTACGGGCCGGCACCCGGGCGGTCCGCTGCCGCCACCGTCCGGCATCTCCTCGAGCTGGCACCGCAGTTCACCGGGGAGCGCACCGCGCAGGACTGCCTGCCGGTCGTTCTGCGGGAGTTCGGCGGCACCCCGCGCGAGGAGGAGGCCTGCGTGCTCGTCGCCCGCGTGACCTCGTAGGAAGAACCCTCACCACTCCGTCATGCCGGCGCGCTGTTGCCGCCCCTCCCCCTGGGCCTCGGCAGAGCCTGCCTGATCTCCTCCCGCAGTTCCTGGATCCTCGGGTACGAGGAGTACTCGGCGGTGAGCCGGTACATCTGGCGCAGCCGCTCCCAGGTGCGGCGCGAGGAGTTGGAGCCCATCGACATCAGCGCTAGACGCGCGTACCGGTCGGCCTGCTCCGGGTCGTCCGCGATGAAGCAGGCGGAGGCCATGGAGAGATGGTCGAAGATCTTCGACCGCTCCCGGCCGTCGACGCGCAGGGACAGCGCCTTCTCCGCGTAGTGCTGGGCGTGCGCGGCCGCGCCCGGCTCGAACTCGGCCAGCGTGCGGTAGGCCAGGGCCTGCATGCCGTACAGATCCTCGTCCTTGAAGGTCTGCATCCAGTCCGGCTGTTCCAGATCCGCCCCCCGGTCGGAGACGAACAGGTCCTCGGCCCGGCCCAGGGTGCGGCGCATCGCCTGTCCTTTGCCCAGGGACGCCTGTGCCCAGGCCTCGATGGTGTGGAACATCGCGCGGGTGCGCGGCAGCAGTTCCTCACCCGACCCGGACTGGGCGAGCTTGAGCAGGTCCAGGGCGTCGTCGGGCCGGCCCAGGTGCACCATCTGGCGGGCCGCACGGGACAGCGCCTCACCCGCGCGCGGCCGGTCACCGCCCTCCCTGGCGGCGTGCGCCGCGATGACGAAGTACTTCTGGGCCGTGGGTTCCAGGCCCACGTCGTGCGACATCCAGCCCGCCAGGACGGCGAGGTTGGCGGCGACGCCCCACAGGCGCCGCTGGAGATGGGGCGGGTGGTGGTAGGCAAGCATGCCGCCCACCTCGTTGAGCTGGCCGACCACCGCCTTGCGCTGGAGGCCGCCGCCCCGGGCGGCGTCCCAGGCGCGGAACACCTCCACGGAGCGCTCGAGTTCCTCGATCTCCTGAGACCCGATGGGAGCGGCCTCGTAGCGGTCGAACCCGACGGAGTCGGCGTGCAGCGGATGGTCGATTCGGGGAGCGTCGGTGGTCAGTGCCGGATCGGTGTGCAGCCAGTCGTGCATGGCGCTGCTGAGTGCGGATCCGGCGGAGAGCGCGGCGCCCGCGCCCACCAAGCCGCGTCGGTTGAGCATGAGGTCCATTCCCGTGAATTCGGTGAGGACCTCGGCTGTCCGCTCGGGCGCCCACGGCACTCCGTCGGGATGTTCCGCACTCCCGCCGCGTGGCCGTTTCCCCGCACGCCCGTGCCGGACCAGACCGAGATCCTCGATGGTCACGACACGGCCGAGACGCTCGGTGAACAGGGCCGCCAGCACCCGCGGCACGGGATCGCGCGGGATCTCTCCCATGTCGATCCACCGCCGCACCCGGGAGGTGTCGGTCGCCAGCTGGGGGTGGCCCATGGCCGCCGCCTGCCGGTTGACCAGCCTCGCGAGTTCGCCCTTGGACCAGCCGGCCAGGCCGAACAGGTCCGAGAGCCGGGTGTTGGGTTGTCCGCTCACGTCAAGCCCCCAGGTTCTCGGCTGAGTTGACAGTAGCCCCGGGCGAGTTGCCGGGCGACTATTCGCCAGGGTTCGCCAGGGTTCGCCAGATGGTGTGCCAGGGGGCATCGGGTGTCGAGTAGGAACGCGCCACCACGACCCGGTCTCCGCCGGGGGCATTCCCCAGGGTGCGCCTGGGCCGGCCGGGCCGGGTGGCGCGATGACGTCGCAGGCACACGAAGGGATCTGTATCGCCCATGTACGCAGCATCGTCCTCCGTGTCCGCACCGCCCAGGCCACTGCGTCCGCGTCCGTCGGACAACGGCCCCTACCTCTCCCCCGCGCGCCCGGCGGCCACCGTGCCGGGGCCGGGCGCGGTGCGGCGCGCTCCGGGCGCCGGACCCCAGCCGCTCAGCGGCAGGCTCGACCTGTCCGGTCCCCAGGGCGCCCAGTTGCGCACGGCGATCGCGTCGGTGCACCGCATCTGTCCGGAGTTCGCACCGGTGCAGGTGCTGCGCCGCAGCGGCCGGTCCATCCTCCTGGTCGGGACGACCGGCCGGAGCACCGCGGTGGCCAAGTGCTTAACGGACCACTCCCCCGTCTGGTCCGAGCGGTTCCGGCACGAGATAGCGGCATACCGCTCGTTCGTCCGGCACCGCCCCCCCGTGCGGGCGCCCCGGTTGATCGCGGCGGACCCGGACAACTGCACCCTGGTGATCGAGCGGATGCCCGGCCGGGTGGCAGCCCTCCAGCGGCACCCGGTGGAGGCACCACCGCGAGCGGACATCAAGGCGGCACTCGGCGCGATCTGCCGGCTGAACGGATGGCGCCCGCCGGCCGGGACCTTCGACGCCCCGCTGGACTACGCGGCGCGGATCGCCCGCTACCACGAGCTGGGCCTGCTCACCGACCGGGACATGGGCGATCTGCAGAAACTGCTGCACGGCATCGCGCACGCGGCCGGGCGCCAGGGCATGGGCCAGTTCTGCCACGGCGACGCGCTGCTCTCCAACATCCTGATCTCACCGTCCGGTCCCGTGCTGGTGGACTGGGAGCACGCGGGCTGGTACCTGCCGGGCTACGACCTGGCGACCCTGTGGGCGGTGCTCGGGGACGCGCCGGGGGCCCGGCGGCAGATCAGCCAGATCGCGCAGTCGGCGGGCCACGCCTCGCGCGACGCGTTCCTGGTGAACCTGATGCTGGTGCTGACGCGTGAGATCCGTACCTACGAGACGGCCGTGCAGCGTTCGATGCGCGAGGGGGGCCCGGTGGGGCCGGGCCCGGCCCAGCAGGGCGTTCTGCCGTCCGGCGAGGAGCAGCGGCTGCTGCTGCGGCGCCTGCACGACGACTGCCAGCTGGCCCGCCGGGCCGTGCGCGCGGCGGTCGGCACTCGCTGACCGGGACGGGTGAGAGGTCCGCGGCGCTCCCCTTCGGAAGACGCCGCGGACCTCTCACCCGTCCCCGCGCGTTCCCCGCGTTCCGAGCGCGCCGCGGCCCTGGCTCGCCGCCACGACCCGCGGCCCGGATTGCCGGGGAATATCGCTTCTTCTGGGCATGATTGACGGATCATCGGCAGGCCGGTAACACCATCCGACCGCCGACCCCGCACGGTTCGTCCCGACCGATCGTCCCCAGGAGACTGTGTTGCGAGGCTCTCCCCCCACCGAACCCGGCCGTGCGGCGGCCGGGCATCGCCGTTCCCGTCGTACCACCGGCGCCCTGGCCGCCGCCGCGCTCATGCTGCCGCTGCTCGGCGCGGCCCCGTCCGGGGCCCGGCCCGGCCCGGCCCCACCGGACGCGACCCGGCTGCAGCAGGCGTTCAGTGCCGCGGCCGCCGCGTACGAGGTGCCGCGGAGCGTGCTGCTGGGCGTCTCCTACCTCCAGTCCCGCTGGGACACGCACACCGGAGCGCCGAGTGTGACCGGCGGCTACGGCCCGATGCACCTCACGGACGCGCGTACCGCGCTGGCGGCGGCGACATCACAGCACGACGAGGGGGCGGGGGATCCCCGGGCTGACGACGTCCGCCCCGTGCTGCGGCCCGGGAAACGGCGTGCCGAGGCGCTGCGCCTCGACGCGCGGCTGTCGCGCGCCGGTGCGGTCCCGGACCGTCTGGCCACCCTGCCGAGGGCGGCCGGGCTGACCGGGCTGAGCGCCGCGCGGCTGCGTGCGGACCCGGCCGCGAACGTGGCGGGCGGCGCCGCGCTGCTGGCCGAGGCCCAGCGGGAGCTGGGCCGGCCGCCGAGCGAGGACCCGGCCGACTGGTACGGCGCGGTGGCCCGTTTCTCCGGCGCGGACGACACGGCGTCGGCGGCGGCGTACGCGAACGACGTCTACGAGGTGATCCGCGCCGGTGCGCGGCGCGTCACGGACGCGGGACAAGAGGTCTCCCTGGCCGCCCGCGCGGGCCTCGTCCCGGACCGGTCCGTACTGGCCCGCGCCGGTCTGCGTACCGCCTCCACCACCGCGACGGAGTGTCCCGAGGCGGTGTCCTGCGAGTGGGTCCCGGCACCGTACGAGCAGTTCGGGGACGGCGACTACGGCAACCACGACCGGGGGAACCGGCCTGT
The DNA here is from genome assembly GCF_029760955.1 of Streptomyces cathayae. Taxonomy (GTDB): domain Bacteria; phylum Actinomycetota; class Actinomycetes; order Streptomycetales; family Streptomycetaceae; genus Streptomyces; species Streptomyces cathayae. The sequence continues at coordinate 7,123,188 of NZ_CP121682.1, read as the reverse complement.
CTCGCACCCTGTCCGGTACATCGTCGTCCATGACACCGAGGGTGCCTGGGAAGGCGTACTCGATATGGTGCGGGATCCCACCTATGTGTCGTGGAACTACAGTCTGCGCTCGACCGACGGTCACATCGCCCAGCATGTGAAGGCCGAGGACATCGCCTGGCACGCGGGCAACTGGTACGTCAACGCCGGGTCGATCGGGCTGGAGCACGAGGGCTTCCTGGCGGAGCCCGACGCCTGGTACACCGAGGCGATGTACCGTTCCTCGGCCCGCCTGGTGCGGTATCTCGCCGAGAAGTACGACATCCCCCTGGACCGGCAGCACATCCTGGGTCACGACACCGTGCCCGGCCCGACCACGGAGGCCGTGTCCGGCATGCACACCGATCCGGGGCCCTACTGGGACTGGGCGCACTACTTCGCGCTGCTGGGCCGGCCCTTCGGGGCCACCGCCGGCGAGGACGGCGCACTGGTGACGATCCGTCCCGACCACGCCGCCCACGGCCCGGTGTTCACGGGCTGCGGGAGCGCCGGCGAGCCGTGCGCGGCGCACGGGTCCAGCGCGGTGCGCCTGTACTCCGACCACGACGAGAAGTCCGCCCTGATCAGGGACGGCGCTCTGGGTTCGACCCCGACGACCGGGGTGAACGACCTGTCCTCACGGGTGTCGACCGGCCAGCAGTACGCGGTGGCCGACCGGTGGGGCGAGTGGACCGCCATCTGGTACCTGGGGCAGAAGGCCTGGTTCAGCAACCCTCGGGAGCGGCCCACCGCGGTGCCCGCCGCGGGCCGGGTCGTGACCCCGAGGCAGGGGCTGGACTCCGTGCCGGTGTACGGGCGTGCCTACCCGGAGGAGGCCGCCTATCCGGCGGAGGTGCCCGTGCAGAAGGTGTCCCCGCTGCCGTACCGGCTGCCGAAGGGCCAGGAGTACGTCACCGCGGGCGAGGTGCCCGGCGAGTACCTGTACGCGGTGACCTTCGACGAGGCCTCGCACCGGGTGGTCCGGGGCGAGGATCTGTACCACCAGATCCAGTACGGCCACCGGATCGCCTTCGTACGGGCGGCGGACGTGACGGTGAAGTCCTCGTAGCACCGGCCGGTCCTGGCCTCTTCCCCGGCCGGGGAAGGGCCGGGACCGGGGCGAAAACGCATCAGCCGGTCCGGGTCAGCCCTGCTGGAACAGTTCCGCGGGCAGCGGCTTGAGGAGGGTGTACAGGTCGTCGGTGATGGGACGGTCCCAGGCGGCGATGGTGACCAGGACGTTGTCGCTGCGGTCGAACTGCACGCAGGAGATCCGGCTCTCGGAGAGCTTCACGCGGCGCACGATCAGCAGGTTGTCGCCCTGCATGACGGGCACGTCCTCGGTGCCGACGACGGTCACCTCCTCGTCGTTCTCCAGCGCCAGCAGCAGCTGTGCCACCTCGAAGGGGACCTCGTCCTCGGCGACCTCCCGGGCAGCGGAGCCCTCCGGCAGATTTCCGATGATCATGGCGGGGCCACGACCGCCGAACAGGTCGTAGCGCAGGAAGACGCCCTGGCAGGTACCGTCGGGGGCGGGCAGCAGGCCGGCGCCCAGGTTCCCGGGCCAGTCGCCCGGGTCCATGGCCAGTACGTCGAAGTCGGGCCCGGCGGGAGTGGCGCTGCGGCGGCGGAGGAACGACATGCCGCAATGGTACGTGCCCGCACCCGCCGACGGGCGGCCGGGCGACGCCCGCCACTCCCCCGGGCGGGCACGCCCCGGGAGCTACTCCTCCGGGGGTGCCGGCGGCACGACCGCCACGGGGCCGGCCGCGTGCAGCAGGACGGCCTGGGTGACGGAACCCATCATGCGGGCCGGTGCCAGCAGGCGTCGCCGGTGGCGCCCCACGACGACCAGTTCGGCGTTCTCGGAGGCCGCGACCAGGTGTCCGGCGGCGTCACCGGGCAGTACCAGGAGCTCGGTGACGACTTCGGGGTGCCGTTCGCGGTGCGGGGCGAGGCATCCGCGGGCGAGGGTCCGGGACTCGTGCTCGACGGCGCCCTGGTCGATCTGCGGCGCCGGCATCTCCCCGGGCAGCATCCAGGTCTGCGGGGGCCACGGGTAGGCGGCGACGATCCGGAGCCGGGCGTCGCGCAGGGCGGCTTCGTCGAAGGCGTGGGCGAGGGTGGCCTCGTCGGGGCTGTCGACGTTCAGTCCGACGACCACGAACGGGCCGGCCTCGTCGGTGCCGGCGGGCCTGTCGGTGACGGCGGGCGTGTCGGTTCCGGTCCCGGCCCCCCGTCCGGGCCGGGGCACCACGACGACGGGGCATTCGGCGTCCCGGGCCGCGGCCAGGGAGTTGGAGCCGAGCAGCAGACTGGCGAACCCGCCGCGGCCCCGGGAGCCGAGCACCAGCAGCTGCGCGGTGGTGCCGAGTTCGGGGAGGAGGGCGCCGGGAGCCCCGTCCAGGGCGACGAACTCGACGGCGGGGAGCCCGGTCCGTCCCGCCAGCCGTGCGCGGACCAGATCGAGGACCGGGTCCTCCTCGGGGGCGGGCGGTCCGGCGGCCAGCACCTCGGGCTGGCCCCAGGCGGCGTACTGACGGACGTGCACCACCCTCAGCGGGGCCGCACGCCGGCGCGCGGCGTCGACGGCCCACTCCAGGGCGCGCAGACTGTCGTCCGAACCGTCGACCGCCGCGACGACCGGCTGGGTGCTCATGGGGTTCCTCACTTCCGGACCACGACCCGCATGTTCCCGGGCCGGCCTGGCTCGGGCCCGGTCCCGGAAGGGTACCCCCGGCCGTCCGTCCGGAAGGACCGACGGCCCCACCCGGCCCGCGGTCGTTCCGCTCCGCGGCGGGGCGTGCGCGCCCTGCTCACGTCAGGTCGAACTCCCCCTCCCGGGCCCCCGACACGAACGCACCCCACTCGGCCGGGGTGAAGATCAGTGAAGGACTCTGCGGGCGGCCGCTGTTGCGCAGGGCGATGAAACCCTCCACGAAGGCGATCTGGACATCCCCCAGGCCTCGGCTGCCGGGCTGCCACTGCGCGTTGCTGAGGTCCAGGTCGGGCTTGTCCCAGCCGGTGAGCGGTCGCTGCTGGGTGGTGCTGTCGGCCACGTCCGTGCTCCTCCCGATGTCCGTCGTCCGCGGCCAGCCTAGCGACCGGTTCCGGCCCCCGACAGGTCACGTCGGCGTCCGTTTCCGGGGCGCGGCGGACGGGTGGGGCCGAGCGGGCGGAGCCGAGCGCGTGGATCCGGGCCGGTGCATGCACGCGGCGCGGTTGAACGCGGGGTGACGTGCGAACGTACTGATGGCGGCAGGCCCGTTCACCGGGCCCGGCTTGCCATGCCATCGCAGTACCGCACGGAAGGACCCCCGGGTGCAGCTCTTCACTCGCTCCCGTCAGCTGTCGGAGACCACCGGGAGCGGGGCGGACCCGGACGACGGCCCCACCGCCTCCGGCGAGGCGGCCGGGGAGGCGCCCGAGGGCGCGGCTCCCTCCCGGTGGGAGCGCCTGCGCGGGCGTCACCCGCGTGCGGCCCGCGGTATCGCGGTCGGGACGACCGTGCTGGCCGGGGCGCTGCTGGTCTTCGCCCTCCTCGTGCCGAACCGCGTGGAGCGGCTCACGTTCGAGGCGTTCCTCCGTCTCCCGGCCGAGGGGATCCTGCTGGCGACCCTGCTGCTCGCGCTGCCGCCGAAGCCCCGGCGGATCGCCGCGGTGGTCTCGGGTGTCCTCCTCGGGCTGCTCACCGTCCTGAAGATGGTGGACATGGGCTTCTACCAGGTACTGGCCCGGCCGTTCGACCTGGTGCTCGACTGGATCCTGCTCGAGCACGCGGCGGAGTTCGTCCGGGAGTCGTTCGGCCGGGGCGGGCAGATCCTCGCCGTGATCGGGCTGATCGTCCTGTTCATCATCCTGCTGGTGCTGATGACACTGGCAGCGGTGCGGATCACGGACCTGATGGCGCGCCACCGTCCCGCCGCCGTCCGCACCACGCTGGTCCTCGGCGTCGCGTGGATCACCTGCGTCACTCTGGGCGTGCAGATCACCGGCGTCCCGCTGGCCACCAAGGGCACCGCGGAGATGCTGGGCAACCGGGTGGAGCAGACGCGTGCGGGCATCAAGGACGGGCGGGTCTTCAGAGAGCAGGCCGCGGCCGACGCCTTCGCCGACACTCCGCCCGACCAGCTGTTCACGGGACTGCGCGGCAAGGACGTCCTGTTCACGTTCATCGAGAGCTACGGCCGGGTCGCGATCGACGACCCGGCGATGGCGGAGCCGATCGACGCGGTACTGAAGGAGGGCACCGGCACCCTGGAGGCCGCCGGTTTCGCGTCGCGCAGCGGCTGGCTCACGTCACCGGTGACGGGTGCGGGCAGCTGGCTCGCCCACTCCACCTTCCTGTCCGGCCTGTGGATCAAGAACCAGCAGCGCTACCGCAGCCTCACCACCAGCGACCGCATGACCCTCACCAGCTACTTCCGCAAGACCGGTGACTGGCGCACCGTCGGCATCGTGCCCGGGGTGCGGCGGGCCTGGCCGGAGGGCAAGTACTTCGGCCTGGACCACATCTACGACTCCGAGCACCTCGGCTACCAGGGGCCGTACTTCAGCTGGACGCCGGTGCCCGACCAGTTCAGCATGGAGGCCTTCGAGCGCCTGGAGCACGGTAAGAAGGACCGCGAGCCGATCATGGCGGAGATCATCCTCGCCTCCAGCCACAACCCGTGGTCCCCCAACGCCCGCATGATCGACTGGGACGACCTCGGCGACGGCTCCGTGTTCCACCGGATCAAGAAGGAGGGCACCGATCCCAAGGAGGTCTGGCAGGACCCGGAGAGGGTACGCACCGAGTACCGCAAGTCCATCGAGTACTCGCTGCGGAGCCTGATCGAGTGGATGGAGCGGTACGGCGACGAGGACACGGTCCTGGTCTTCCTCGGCGACCACCAGCCGGTCCCGACCGTCACCGCCGGGGACACCGGCAAGGACGTGCCGATCAGCATCGTCGCCAAGGATCCGGAGGTCCTGGACCGGGTGGCCGACTGGAACTGGACCGAGGGCCTCAAACCCGCCCCGGACGCACCGCGTTGGGGCATGGACACCTTCCGGGACCGTTTCATGACGGCGTACGGGCCCCAGGGCGGCGGCAGTGGTGCCGGCGCCAAAAGCGGCACCGCGCCGCGCCCCACCGGCTGAGCGGACCTCTCCGGTTCACGGCCCGCGCCGGCGCGGGCCGTGCCACGCTCATCCGGTGAAGCGGTGGCGCAGCTCCCGTTTGAGGATCTTCCCGCTGGCGTTGCGCGGCAGTTCGTCCACGAACAGGACCCTCTTCGGCGCCTTGAAGGACGAGAGCCGTTCGCGCGTGTGCGCGATCAGTTCCTCCTCGGTCGTCTCGCCGCGCGCGACGACGACCGCCGTGACGGCCTCCACCCAGCGGTCGTCGGGGAGGCCGATCACTGCGGCCTCGGCGACCGCCTCGTGCGTGTACAGCGCGTCCTCGACCTGCCGTGAGGCGACCAGGACGCCACCGGAGTTGATGACGTCCTTCACCCGGTCGACGATGGTGAAGTAGCCGTGGGCGTCGCGCACCGCGAGGTCCCCGGAGTGGAACCAGCCGTCGCGGAAGGCCTCGGCGGTCTCCTCGGGCTTGTCCCAGTACCCCTCGCACAGCTGCGGCGACCGGTAGACGATCTCACCGGGTGTCCCGTCGGGCACCTCCTTGCCGTCCTCGTCGACCACCCGTGCGTCCACGAACAGGACGGGCCGCCCGCAGGAGTCCATGCGCCCCTTGTGCTCGTCGGGGCCCAGGACGGTGGCCAGCGGGCCGATCTCGCTCTGCCCGAAACAGTTGTAGACCGCCAGGTCCGGCAGCCGCCGCGTCAGCCGCTCCAGGACCGGCACCGGCATGACGGACGCCCCGTAGTACGCCTTGCGCAGTCCGCTCAGGTCGCGGGTGGCGAAGTCGGGGCGGTCGGACAGGGCGATCCAGACCGTGGGCGGGGCGAACAGGCTGTCCGCGCGGCCCGCCTCGATCAGGTCGAGGATCCGGTCGCCGTCGGGCGCGTCGAGAATGACGTTGGTCGCGCCGACCGCGAGGTAGGGCAGCAGGAAGACGTGCATCTGTGCCGAGTGGTAGAGCGGGAGCGCGTGCACGGGGAGGTCGCCCGCCAGGAAGTCGAGGGCGGCGATGGCGCTCAGGTACTCGTGCACCAGGGCGCGGTGCGTCATCATCGCGCCCTTGGGGCGGGCGGTGGTGCCGGAGGTGTACAGCAGCTGCACCAGGTCCTCGGAGCGCGGCCCGGGGCCGTCGTACGCGGGCGCCCCGGCCAGCAGGTCGAGCAGTGAACCGTCGGCGTCGCGCAGGGGCAGCGCCCGTACCCCGTCCGGGAGCCGTCCGGCGAGGTCGGGGTCGGTGAGGACGAGTGTGCTGCCCGACTGGCCGATCAGGTAGGCGAGGTCGTCGCCGGTCAGGTTCTGGTTGACCGGTACGTGCACCAGGCCCGCGCGGGCGCAGGCGAGGAAGCCGATCAGGTAGGCGTCGGAGTTGTGGCCGTAGGCGCCGACCCGGTCCCCGGGGGACAGCCCCTTCGCCAGCAGGACGCTCGCCGCCGCCGAGACGGCGGTGTCGAGCGCGTCGTAGGTCCAGGTGCGGTCGCCGTACTCGACGGCGGTACGCGCCGGAGTGCGCCGGGCGCTGCGCCGCAGGAGTCCGTCGACCGTGCTTCCGTGTCCGGGCGTCATGACAGACGATCCTCGGCCGACCGGCCGGGGAGGTCAAGGACTCCGGCTTCTCCCGCGACCGCGTACGCCCCATTGACACATCCCGCACCTGACAGGAAAGTTTCACCCCGCAAGGCGATCCCCGAAAGATTCTTTCAGGCCGCCCGCGGCCACGACACGGGAGGAACCCCCATGACGGACGCAGGGTCGAGCGGTCTCACTCGCCGGCAACTCGGCGGGCGCGCAATGGCTCTGGGCGGCGCCCTGGCCTTCGCCTCCCTCCCGGCCGGCCCCGCGGCGGCGGCCTCACCGCCGGCGGCGTCGGGCAGCGGGCGCCCGACCCTGCGGCACGGATCGGCCCGGCAGGCCGGCCTGCTCACGGAGCATCTGGACCGACTCGTCACCGACGCCGAGGCGTTCCTCGGTCCGTCCCCCGAACACCCCTGGTACGCGGGCGCCGTGCTGCTCGCCGGACGCGGCGGCACCGTCGCACTCCACCGGCCCATCGGCATGGCCGTGCGCTACCAGGCGTACGACGAGAAGACCGACACCGGCGTCGAGTTCCCGGCGGACCGGCAGATCCCCATGGCCGAGGACACCGTCTTCGATCTGGCCTCGGTGTCGAAGCTGTTCACCTCCGTCCTCGCCGTGCAGCAGATCGAACGGGGCACCCTGGAACTGGAGGCGGCCGTCGCCTCGTACCTGCCGGACTTCGGCCGCGCCGGCAAGACGGAGGTGACGGTCCGTCAACTGCTCACGCACACCTCGGGTTTCCGCCCCTGGATCCCGCTCTACGGCGCACCCACGTACGAGGAGCGCATCCGGCTCGTCCTCGACGAGGCGCCGGTCAGCCCTCCGGGCACGGCGTACGCGTACTCGGACCTGAACCTGATCTCGCTCCAGCTGGTGCTGGAGCAGGTCACGGGCCGCACCCTGGACGTCCTGCTCCATGACGACATCACCGGCCCGCTGGGCATGCGGCGCACCCGCTACAACCCGCCCGCCTCCTGGAAGCCGCGGATCGCCGCCACCGAGGACGCCCGCCTGCCCTGGTCCGGTCTCGACCGGGGGCTGGTGTGGGGCGAGGTGCACGACGAGAACGCCCACAGCCTGGGCGGGGTCGCGGGCCACGCGGGCGTGTTCTCGTGCGCCTGGGACCTGGCCGTACTCGGGCGGACCCTGCTCAACGGCGGCCGCTACGGCCGGGCCCGCGTGCTGAGACCGGAGTCGGTGGACCTGATGTTCACCGACTTCAACACCGACTTCCCCGGGGACGAGCACGGACTGGGCTTCGAGCTGTACCAGCACTGGTACATGGGGGCGATGGCCACCCCGCGCACGGCGGGCCACACCGGCTTCACCGGCACCGCGCTGGTGCTCGATCCGACCACCGACTCCTTCCTCGTCGTGCTCGGCAACTCGGTGCACCCCGTACGCAGTTGGCGTTCGGGGTCGGCTCCCCGCGTGGCCGCCGCGAACCGGTTGGCCCGCGCGGTCCCGGTCCGTCCGGCGCGGGGACGCACGGCCTGGTTCTCCGGGATGGCCGGTTCGGCGACGGCGGCCCTCACCCTGCCCGCGGTGGACACCTCGTCCGGCGGCGCGCGGCTGCGCTGCGCCCTGTGGTGGGACACCGAGCCGCGCTCCGACGTCCTCACCCTGGAGGCCACGGCGGACGGCGGCGCGACCTGGCAGCCGGTGCCGTTCACCACGCAACGCCGGGGCGGGGAGCCGCAGCGGCATCCCTCGGGCACCGTCACCGGCTGGTCGGGCCGTGTCTGGCACGCACTCACCGCCGGCCTGCCCGCCGCACGGAGCCTCACCCTGCGCTGGCGTTACGCGACGGACCGGCTGTACGTCGGACGCGGTGCGTACGTCGACGGGATGCGCGTCGCGACCGGTGACGGCGTGCTGTTCGACGAGGCCCGCCCGGCGGACGCGGCACGCGTCCGGGCCGTGGGGTGGAGCCGGTCGGCCGACTGACACCCGGCCGCCCTCCGCCGGTCCTTCCCTCCTCCGCCGGCCCTCCCCTCAAGCCTGTCCCGTCAGCCCGCCTCCAGGACCGCCATGGCCGCGTTGTGCCCCGGCACCCCGCTCACCCCGCCGCCGCGCACCGCGCCCGCACCGCACAGCAGGACGTTGGCGTGCCGGGTCTCCACGCCCCACCGGCCGGTGCCGTCCTGGGCATAGGGCCAGGACAGCGTGCGGTGGAAGATGTTCCCGCCGGGCAGCCCGAGTTCGCGGTCCAGGTCCAGCGGGGTCTTCGCCTCCAGACACGGCCGCCCGTCCGCGTCGGTCGCCAGGCAGTCGGCGAGCGGTTCGGCCAGCTGGGCGTCGAGCTGGGCGAGCGTCGACTTCAGCAGCTCCTCCCGCACGGCGTCGTTGTCCCGTTCGAACAGCCGGGCCGGGGTGTGCAGGCCGAAGAGCGTGAGCGTCTGGTAGCCCTGTGCGGCGAGGTCCGGGCCGAGGATCGTCGGGTCGGTGAGCGAGTGGCAGTAGATCTCGGAGGGCGGCGCGGCGGGCAGTTTACCGGCGGCGGCCTGCGCGTGTGCGGCGGCCAGTTGCCCGTATCCCTCGGCGATGTGGAAGGTCCCGGCGAACGCCTCGCGCGGGTCGACGGAGCTGTCGCGCAGCCTGGGCAGCCGCTTGAGCAGCATGTTCACCTTGAGCTGAGCGCCCTCGGCCGGGGCGGGGGGTGTGTCGCCGGTCAGCGCCGCCAGCTCCCGCGGGGAGGCGTTCACCAGGACGTGCCGGGCGGCGGCGACCCCCTCGCCGTCGGCCGTGCGGTGGGTGACCTCGGCCGTGCGGCCGTCCGTGTCGATCCGTACCACCTCGTGACCGGTGGCGATGACGGCGCCCGCCTCGCGCGCGGCGGCGGCCAGCGCGTCGGTGAGGGCGCCCATGCCGCCGACCGGCACGTCCCAGTCGCCGGTGCCGCCGCCGATGACGTGGTAGAGGAAGCAGCGGTTCTGCTGGAGTGTGGGGTCGTGGGCGTCGGCGAAGGTGCCGATGAGGGCGTCGGTGAGGACCACGCCCCGCACGAGGTCGTCGGTGAAGCGCTCCTCGACGGCGACCCCGATCGGTTCTTCGAACAGGGTCCGCCAGGCCTCCTCGTCGTCGATCGCGTCACGCAGCTCCTCGCGGGTGGGCAGCGGTCCGGTGAGGGTGGGGAAGACCCGCTCGGCGACGCGGCCGGTCATGCCGTAGAAACGCTGCCAGGCCCGGTACTCGCGGTCGGATCCGGTCAGGCGGGCGAACGCCTCGCGGGTACGCCGCTCGCCGCCGCCGACGAGCAGCCCGGTGGGCCGCCCGTCGCGTTCGACCGGGGTGTAGGAGGAGATGGTGCGGGCGCGTACCCGGAAGTCGAGCCCCAGGTCCCGGACGATCTTCCGGGGCAGCAGGCTGACCAGGTACGAGTACCGGGACAGCCGTGCGTCGACACCGGCGAACGGCCGGGTGGACACCGCCGCCCCGCCCGTACGGTCCAGCCGCTCCAGCACCAGGACGGAGCGTCCCGCCCGGGCCAGGTAGGCGGCGGCGACGAGACCGTTGTGGCCTCCACCGACGATGACGGCGTCGTACGTCCGGGTTCCCTCGTCTGCGCTCATGTGGTTCTTCGTAGCACGTGCGGCTCCGCGCCGACCAGGCAGCGGGCCTCGTCGGCCACGGCGCCGCTCCGCCCTGCCCCGCCGTGCCGTGCCGTACCTGCCGTCAGGCTCCGCCCGCGGTCCGCCGCCGTCGCAGTCCCGCCACCTCGCGGTGCAGCGCGGCGGCCGCGGCGCCGTGGCCGAGCCGCTCCAGACAGCGGGCCTCGTCGTCGCGGGCGGTGAGGGTGTCGGGGTGGTCCGCGCCGAGGACGCGTTCCCGGCCGGCGGCCACCTTGCGGTACTCGGTGAGCGCTTCCGCCCAGCGGCCCAGCCAGCCCAGACCGACGGCGACCTCGCGGCGGCTGACCAGGGTGTCCGTGTGGTCGGCGCCGAGCGCCCCCTCACGCAGGGCGCACACCGCGCGGGACTCGGCGAGGGCCTCCGCCCAGCGGCCGAGCCGGCCGAGGTTGACGCCCAGACCGTGCCGGGCGCGCAGCGTCTCGGGGTGGGCGGGGCCCTGGACCCGGGTGCGGTCGTCGACCAGGCCGCGGTAGAGGTCGAGGGCCTGTGCGGTGTGGCCGAGCCGGCCCAGGCCGATGCCGGTCTCGTAGCGGGCGGCGAGCGTGTCGGGGTGGTCCGGTCCGAGGACCCGCGCGCGGGCCCCGGCGACCTCGCGGTAGGCCTCCAGGGCCTCCGTCCACCGGCCCAGCTGCCCGAGCGTGTAGGCGACCTCGTAGCGGGTGACCAGGGTGTCCGGATGGTCGGGGCCGAGCACCCGGGCGCGGGCGGCGGCCACTTCGCACGCCATGCTGTACGAGTCCTCCAGACGGCCGAGCCTGGAGAGGTTGAAGGCAAGGTTGTGCCGGCAGCGCAGGGTGTCGGGATGTTCGGCCCCCATGGTGCGCTCGCGGGCCGAGAGCACCGACAGATAGACCTGGTGGGCGTCGAAGGGCCGGCCCAACTGGGCCATGACGTACGCCATTTCCTGACGGGCGGCCAGGGTGTCGGGGTGGTCGGACCCGAGCGCGCGGATACGGGCCTCGGCCACGTGCTTGTACGCGCGCAGCGCGTCGGCGGCGCGGCCGGTGCGGCTGAGGGTGAAGGCGACCTCGTAGCGGCTGGCGAGGGTGTCGGGGTGGTCCGGGCCGAGGAGGTGTTCGCGCTCCGCGGCGACCGCGCGGTGCACCTCCCCCGCCTCCGTCCAGCGGCCGAGGCGGCCCAGGCTCAGGCCCGCGTTGTGCCGTCCGGCCAGGGTGGTCAGGGCTCCCGGCGACGGGGTGGGCCGCTCCTCCTGCGGGGACGGCTCGGCACGGCCGGTCGCGGGGCGGGCGATCCACTCGCCGGACAGCCCGGCCGCCGGGCCCGGGGGCGTGGTGCGCGCTCCGGCGACGACCGCCTTGCGGCCGCTGGTCATGCCGCTGGTCCAGGACGGCAGCCGGGGCGCGCCCGCCGCCGGCTCGGGCGCCTGGACCGCCGGAGGCGGCAGGGCCACCTGTCCGCCCGCACCGGTCGGGCCCGCGGGCTCCGGCCAGGCCGTCACCGCGGCCGGTACCGGCAGCCGGGCCGGCGCGGCCCGCAGTGCGCCGACCCGGCGGGCCAGTTCGCGTGCGCTGTCGGGGCGTCGGCCCGGTTCCTTGGCCAGCAGGTCGAGGATGATCCGCTCCAGCCGCTCGGGCAGTTCGGCGCGGTGGCCGCGCGGCGGCCGGGGCGGGGTGTCACGGTGGCCGACGAGGATCGCCCACGCGTCGTCGAGGTCGAACGGGGGCACCCCGGTGGCGATCTCGTAGAGCACGCAGCCGAAGGAGTACAGGTCGCTGCGCCGGTCGACCTCAGTGCCGCTGATCTGCTCCGGTGACATGTAGTGCGGCGTGCCCATCGCGACACCGGTGCCGGTCAGCCGGGACGTGAATCCGATGTCGTGGCCGAGGTGGGCTATGCCGAAGTCGCAGATCTTCACGGTGCCGTCGGCGAGCCGCACGATGTTGGCGGGCTTCAGGTCCCGGTGCACGATGCCCTGGTCATGGGTGTACGCGAGGGCGGCGGCGACCTGCTCGGCGATCTCCACGACCTCGTCGACCGGCAGCGGATGCTGCTTGTTGTCCTCCAGGAGCCGGCTGAGGTCACGTCCCTGCAGCAGCTCCATCACCAGATACAGCACTCCGTCGGACTCGCCGAAGTCGTGCACGACGGTGATCCCGCGGTGCTGCAGGGACGCCGCCACCCGGGCCTCCCGCCGGAACCGCTCACGCAGTACCCCGCTGAAGGCGTGGTCGTGGTGGGCGTTCAGTGGTTTGAGGCACTTCACGGCGACCTGTCTGCCCAGTGACTCGTCGCGTGCCCGCCACACCTCCCCCATGCCGCCCCGCCCGATCGGATCGAGCAGCCGGTACCGGCCGTGGATCAGCCTGCTGTCCCCCATCTCCCGCCCCCGTCGATGTCCAACGCGCCCTCCCCTGGCCCGTCCAGTATGGCGATGTCTCGCCCGATTTTGTACGGTGCCCGCCTCGTGCGGTGCGCCCCTCCTCCGGGACGCCCGGTGCGGCGGCGGTCCCGGCGTCCCGCCGCACCGGGAACCGGGAGCCCGGCGACCGCCACGGCCACCGGGCTCCCTGCCCTGTCCACATCCGTCCCGGCCCGCCCTTCCCGCGTCCGAGGGCGTCCGCGCCGTACCGGCGGTGCGCACCGGCATCCTGCCCGGGTCGCCGACCGTGGCGACGGCCTCCACCGTGGCCGCACCCGCCGGCACGACGGCGCCCGCCGGCAGCGCGGTCCCGTGCGGCCGGGCCGTCCGCTCGACCGCTTCCGGTTCCCGTTCCGGGTGACCGGGGATGCCGGCCGGCGAACCGGTCGCCACCACCTCGCCGTCCACGTACGGGCCGACCGCGAGATCGGCCGGATCCGCTCGGGGTTCCGGGCCCACAGCGGTCCACCGGGCGGGCCCGGTCCAGGAGCCCCTGTCCGTCCAGGAGCCCCTGCCCACTCGGCGAACGTCCCGCAGGCGTTGTCGTCGAGAGGGCCGGCTTCCTCGACCGGAGCACCGAGCAGCTCCGCCTCAGGGGAAACGCGCAGCGGTGCCCCTGAGGAGTGCCCCCGCCGTCAGTTCAGCGTGGTGAGGAAGTCCGTGCAGGCGCGCGCGCAGGCCCGGCACGCCTCGGCCGTGCGCTCCGCGCCGGGGTGCCCGTCGAAGACGTGCGCGCCCTCCAGGCACACCTGCCGGCACCACTCCACCTGGAGCCGGATGGTCGTCTCGTCCACCTGGCTGTCCTCGGACAGCACACGGCACGTCGCGTCGCACACCTCCGCGCACGTGATGCCCTTGCGGCGCACGAGTTCCTGGTCCCTGCCGCTGTCCGGGTCCACGAGACTCGCCCGCACCGCGCAGGCCCGTGCGCACTCCGTGCACGCCTGTGCACAGGCGAAACGGTCCTCGAGAAACCGGAACAGCTCCTGCTGCGATGTCGTCGTCACGCCGCGCGGGTAGCCCTGGCCGCGGGCGGTCAAACCCGCCGCACTCCGGGGTTCCTCGTCCGTCCCCCACGGCCGGTCCCCCAGGGGGGTGTCCCGTGGCCCGTCCACAGGGTTCGGCGGGCGTGTTCCGGGCACTCGGAAGCCATGCTGAGTACTGCGGTGAACACCCTGATGCACGCCTCCCGGACCGAGTCGGCCGACCTCGCCGCGAGCCGCGGCACCATCGGCATCGGACTGATCGTGGTGGCCGTGCTGGTCGTGGGCCTGCTGATCGGCCTGTTCACGGTCGGCAGCCGCCGGGTCGGGCGCGGGGACTCACCCAGGCCGCGCCCCGATGAACAGCCCCGGATGCCCGAGGGCGGCCCGGTACGTGAGACCCGTGAACGCCGGGAGCCCGACGAGATGCCCCGGAGCGACGACCGCCTGCTGCCGCACGACCTGCACGGCGGCAGCTCCGGCAGCCGCACCGGTGCCTCCCAGGACCGGCCCCGCTGGGAGGAGGGCGGCAGCGGCGGGTTCGGCAGCGGCGGGCCGGGCCGCCACTGACGGATCAGGTGCCGAGCCAGGCGAGGGCGGCCACGGTCAGGGCGCGGACGCCGGTGTCCAGGGTGGGCTGGAGGAGGGGGGCGAAGGCGGGACTGTGGTTGACGGGGATGTCCTGGTCGAGGGTGCCCCTGCGGGCGGCCTCGGCGTAGCGGTCGGGGTCGACGCATCCGATGCCCCAGTAGGTGAACGGCACCCCGAACGCCCCGGGGATCTCGCTCATGTCCTCGCTCGCGGTCTGCAGGTCGATGGTGTGCGCGTCGTCCCCGAAGTGCGCGGCGAAGGCCTCGGCGACCCGTCGGGTCGCCGCCTCGTCGTTGACGGTGGGCGGGAAGGAGGTGGTCCGCTCGATCTCGGGCTCCCGGGGCGAGCGGGACGCCTCGCACTCGGCACGGACGATCCGGGTGATCGCGTCCAGGACGTGGCTGCGGGTGGCGTCGTCGTAGGTGCGCACGTTGAGTTCGATGACGGCGCTGTCGGGAATGACGTTGGGGCCGGTGCCCGCGTGAATGCTGCCGACCGTGACCACGGCCGGGGTCGTGGCTGCCAGTTCCCGGGAGACGACGGTCTGCAGACGTACGACGATCATCGCGGCCATCACGACGGGGTCCACCGCGGCCTGGGGCATGGAACCGTGCGCTCCCCGTCCGTGGACGGTGATGCGCAGGCTGTCGGCCGCCGACAGGAACGGGCCGGGGCGGGTGCCGACGTATCCGGCCGGATAGGGCAGCACGTGCTGGGCCAGCACCACGTCGGGCCGGGGCGACCTGGACGTCAGCCCGTCGGCGATCATGGCCTTGGCTCCGTCGCCGTTCTCCTCCGAGGGCTGGAAGAGCGCCACGAAGGTGCCCCGCCAGGTGTCGCGGTTCTCGGCCAGCAGGTGCGCGCAGCCCAGCAGGCAGGTCACGTGCATGTCGTGTCCGCAGGCGTGCATGACGGGCTGCTCGGTGCCGTCCGGGGCGGTCACGGTCGCGGTGGAGGCGTAGGGCAGGCCGGTCTGTTCGCGCACCGGGAGGGCGTCCATGTCGGCACGCGCCATGACGGTCGGGCCGTCCCCGTTCTCCAGGACCCCGATCACGCCGGTCCCGCCGACGCCGTGGGTGACCTCGTGGCCGAACGACCTCAGGGCTTCGGCCACCTTTCCCGCGGTGCGGTGCTCCCGCAGTCCGAGTTCGGGGTGCCGGTGCAGGTCCCGGTAGACCTCCTCGAGACGGGTGCGGAGGCCGTCCGGCACGACGGGGGCGCGGTCGCTCATGGGGGGCTCCTTGACGCGGGGGGGCACTGCTGTCACCGGCGACCGCCCGGAACCCGGCCACCGTGAGGCGGGCGCGGTGCACGGTCGGCTCCGGGCCCCTCCAGGGTTTGCTCTTCCCCCCACGGACGATTCGACCACACGGCGGCGAGTTGCGCGGGCCGGAAGCGCGCCACCGAAACGGCGACGGACAGCGCGCTGGACCTGGCGGGCGCGGCGGAGTCAACGGGTCGGCGCGAGGGCGCCGGCGCTCACGCGGATCTCCTACAGGTGGAGCCCCGCGTGGTCGGCCGGCGCCCTCGTGAGGCCGATGGAGACCGCGGGGACGGCGTCGGCGCCGGGCTCCGCTGACTCCGCCGACTCCGCCGACTCCGCCGACTCCGCCGGAGGAGTCTCCGGCCGCACCCCGATGCCGAGCTTCTCCAGGATCTTCTTCTCGATCTCGTCGGCGAGGTCGGGGTTGTCCTTGAGGAAGGCGCGGGCGTTCTCCTTGCCCTGGCCGAGCTGGTCGCCC
Organism: Streptomyces cathayae; assembly: GCF_029760955.1. Lineage (GTDB taxonomy): Bacteria > Actinomycetota > Actinomycetes > Streptomycetales > Streptomycetaceae > Streptomyces > Streptomyces cathayae. The sequence continues at coordinate 7,107,143 of NZ_CP121682.1, read as the reverse complement.
TCGTAGGTGTACCAGGCACCGGCCTTGCGGACGAAGCCGTGTTCGATACCCATGTCGATCAGCCCGCCCTCGCGGCTGATGCCCCGGCCGTAGAGGATGTCGAACTCGGCCTGCTTGAAGGGCGGTGCGATCTTGTTCTTGGCGATCTTGCAGCGGGTGCGGTTGCCGACCGCCTCGGTGCCGCTCTTGAGGGTCTCGATCCGGCGGATGTCGATGCGCACCGAGGCGTAGAACTTCAGCGCCCGGCCACCGGTGGTGGTCTCCGGGGAGCCGAACATCACACCGATCTTCTCGCGCAGCTGGTTGATGAAGATCATCGTGGTCCTCGACTGGCTGAGCGCGCCGGCGATCTTCCGCAGCGCCTGGCTCATCAGCCGGGCCTGCAGGCCCACGTGCGAGTCGCCCATCTCGCCCTCGATCTCCGCGCGCGGCACCAGCGCCGCCACGGAGTCGATCACGATGAGGTCGACGGCACCGGAGCGGATCAGCGTGTCGGCGATCTCCAGCGCCTGCTCGCCGGTGTCCGGCTGGGACAGGATCAGGTCGTCGATGTCGACGCCGAGCCTCTTCGCGTATTCGACGTCGAGGCCGTACTCGGCGTCGATGAACACCGCGGTCCCGCCGGCCCGCTGCACGTTGGCTATGGCGTGCAGCGCGATGGTGGTTTTCCCGCTCATCTCCGGGCCGTAGATCTCCACGACCCGCCCACGCGGCAGGCCTCCCATGCCGAGGGCCACGTCGAGGGCGAGGGAGCCGGTCGGGATGACCTCGATGGGGGTCCAGGGGTCGTCGCCGAGGCGCATGACCGAGCCCTGGCCGAACCGCTTCTCGATCTGGGCGAGGGCGAGTTCGAGCGCCTGCTCGCGGTCCTGTTCCTTCATGGTCGCCACCCTGGGGGTTCTGTGCGCCTTCCCTGCGCACATGTCGGATACGTGCTCTTCGATCGCGGCAGCTCTCGGTCCCCTTCTTCGAGTTCTTCGAGCCCCTGGCCGGCACCGACGACCCGCCCCCACCTCGGGGCGGTCTCCCGGTATTCGGGATGGCAGTCGGTGCAGGTCAGGCCGATGGCGGCGGCCGGGGTCCAGTTCTCGAGCCGTGCCTGGCCGTTTGGCGGAAGGTCCTTCATGACGATCACCCGGCGGGGCTTCACCCGGGTCAGAAAGGGAACGTGGGGCTGTGGTGCTCGCGGGAGGCGCTTTCGTCCCCGTCGGGAGCGCCCGGCGCGTCGTTCGGTGCGGGCGGGACGGTGTCGAAGAGGGTGCCGTCGGGCACGCCCACGCGCGGAGTCCTGCTGACCGTCGCGGCGGCGTAGCGCAGGGAGGGGCCGATCTCCAGGGCCTCCAGTTCGATGACGGTCCGCTTCTCGCCTTCCCTGGTCTCGTACGTCCGCTGGTGCAGCCGCCCCTGGACGATGACGCGGGTGCCGCGTGCCAGGGACTGCGCGACGTGTTCCGCCGTCTGCCGCCAGGCCGAGCAGCGCAGGAACAGCGTGTCGGCGTCCCTCCACTCGTTGCTCTGCCGGTCGAAGGTGCGGGGCGTGGAGGCGACGGTGAAGTGTGTGACCGCGTCGCCGGACGGGGTGGTGCGGATTTCGGGGTCGTCGGTCAGGTTGCCGACGACGGTGACGACGGTCTCGCCGACCATGAGAGGTACTCCTAACGCACGAACGGACGGGGGGAGTTGACTGTCCGACGACAACGCTGCCGTTCCGGGGGCTCCCCGGGCGCACTGCCCGGCCCCTTCTCGCCTCGCTCTCCTTGTCCCTCTGGTTCCTCTGGTTCCTCTGGTTCTCCTCGCTCTTCTCGCTCTTCTCGTTCGTCAGGCCCCGCCGCGATGAGCCTCGACGCATGGGCCGGAGCGTTCTTCATCGGGATGCCGAGCCGGGGGACGGTACAGGGGCGGCCGGCGGCGGCCCGGCACCAGGGGCAGGGCACGCGAAGGGCGTGGGCACGGAGGTCGCGCCTCGAGCGTCCGACGGGGGCGGGCGACGACTGGGCCGGGACGGCGGGTGCCCGCTTGACACGCTGTCCCGAGGCGATCGCGGTCACGATCGCGAGGAGTTCCGCGCGGTAGCGGTGCGGGTCGTCCGGGTCGGCGTCCGGGAGCGGCAGTGGGTCGCGGGCGAGCCGCTCCTCCCGGATCGCGTGCACCTCGGCACGGATGTCGGCGGCGTCGATGGGGGACTGTCTGCGGCCCAGCCGGATCACGGCTTCCCGCGTGTCGGCGATGTCCAGGTCGGCGAGCAGGAGGTGCCAGGCGTCCGTCGCGGTCTCCTCCAGATGCATCGACGGGCACATCGCCGCGACCAGGGCGGCGAGTTCCGCGGTCTCGGTCGGCGTCATCTGTTCCTCCCTTCCGCGGGGTCGCGTCCCGGTGGGTGCCGGTGCCCCGTCTCCCGCCCCGTCCGCCGCCTGCCGGTACAGGTACAGGACGGTCCCGCAGGCGCAGCGCAGCCGCCCGTCGCTCTCGAGACTCCAGCGGCCGCAGCCGAGGTGACCGGCTTGTGAGATCAGGAACCACAGAGTGGCGGGCAGGTCCCTGTCGGAGCGCGCCGTGGCGGTGGTCATCACGTCTCGCCACCGCCGAGGGCGAGCAGCCAGCGCAGGTCGATCTCGCCGGTGTGCCAGGCACGGGCGACCCGTTCCACTCCGCCGGGCACGGGCCGCAGGCTGAACGAACGCGGTTCGGAGGCCGGCTCCACCGCCAGTCCCGGGATCACCTCGCCGGTGTGCGGGTCGGCGACCGGGTCGAAGCAGGCGAGCCGGCCGAAGAACTCCCGCCTCCAGGCGGGGCGCACCCGGACCAGGGTCTCCACCTCGCCGGGGTGGTTCACGGCCACCCAGGCGGTGAAGGCGTCCTCGTCGGCGACCACGACCGTCGGCTGGGGGTCGATGAGCGTGAGGGTGGCGATCGGGATGTCGTCCGGCAGGGTCACCCGCATCGACTTGAGGGCGAGCTCGGCGCGAGCCGCGCGCAGCCCGTCGAGGACCGCGCGGCGCTCGGCCCGGTACTCGGCCTCCACCGCGTCGCGCAGCACCCTGAGCACGACGACCCGGGTGGCGCGGTCCCGGAGGTTCACGCTGCCTCACCCTTCCGCTCGGTCCGCTCGGTCCGCTCGGTCCGCTCGGTCCGCCCTGTCTGCTCGGTCTGCTTTCCCGCCTCTTTCTTCGCCTCGGTGCCGCGGCGCACGATGAGCTCGCCCAGCGTGGTCGAGCCCCCGTCGGGGTCCAGGACGGCGGCGGCGAGCAGGTTGTGCCGGCGCACCTCCTCGTAGAGGCCGCGGAGCTCCTCGTAGGTGGTGTGCGGGGCGGTGGCGGTCATGAGGTAGTCGGACGCGCTCGGGGTGGGCTTGCCGGCGTTGAGCCAGTCCAGGACGGCCTCGGCGAACGCCGCATCCGGCTTGCGGACGACGAGCCCGGCGAGTGGCTTCGCCCGGGACTTGGAGATCACCAGGGTGTTCTCGTGGTCGAGGTCGCCGACGATGTCGAACTCGTACTCGATGCCCTCCCGCTGCTCGGGCTTGAGCCCGACCTTGCGCGGCACCTTGCGCCCGCGCTCGTCCGCCTCCACCACGTACTCGGTCTTGGTGCGCATGGTGGCGATGAGATGACCGGGGTAGGCGAGCAGGGCGTCGATCATCGCCCGCTCCAGGGGGCGGGCCTCCCGCCAGCCCGCGAAGGTGTTGCCTCCCGCGACGCGCTTCGCGGCGTTGTCGACCTGCTCCAGCATCCCGCCCGAGCCGGACCAGAAGTGCGTGAGCGAGTCGACGATCACGACGTCGTAGCCCTCGTGGGCGGCCACCGCGAGCGCCTCGACGAGCGCGGGGGGTTCGAACGTCGCGAGCGGGAGGGTGTCGAAAGCGAACTCGTCGGCGTACTTGGAAGCGCTGCCGTGCTCGGTGTCGATCAGGGCGATCCGGTCGCCGATCCCGGTGCCGATGACGAGCGCGCTGTAGGTCTTGCCCGACCCGGTGGGTCCGGTGAGCGCGATGCGGGCCTTGGCCTGCTCCTTGGTTGCGGGGGTGAAGGTGAAGCTGTTCACGCCGTTCTCCTCTGGCGCATCCGACGGCGGTTCGGGGTGGGCTTGGGGAGGGACGGAACACGGTCCTCACCCGGCAAGACGTGCACCCACACGGCCGACGCCTCAGTTCGAATACCTGTTCGAAACCGATGGGAATCCCACGCTAGGCGCGAACAGGGGGTGAAATCAACACTTTCCTCAGAAAAAGTGGACAGAAGGTCATCTATCGTCTTCAAGTGCCGGAATGAGCGCGCCCGCGTCAGCGCCCCGGTGGCACGAGACCGAAGTGCTCCCACGCGGCGGGCGTGGCGATCCGGCCGCGCAGGGTGCGGGCCAGCAGGCCCTCCCGGACCAGGAACGGCTCGGCCACCTCCGCGACGGTCTCCCGTTCCTCCCCCACCGCGACCGCGAGCGTGGACAGGCCGACCGGTCCCCCGCCGAACAGCTTGATCAGGGCCTCCAGCACCGCCCGGTCGAGCCGGTCCAGGCCGCGGCCGTCGACCTCGTAGACCGCCAGGGCCGCCGTGGCGATCTCGCGGGTGACCACGCCGTCGGCCCTGACCTGGGCGTAGTCCCGGACCCGGCGCAGGAGGCGGTTGGCGATGCGGGGGGTGCCGCGCGAACGGCCGGCGATCTCGGCAACCCCCTCGGGCGTCGTCTCCACCTCCAGCAGCCGGGCCGAGCGGTGGATCACCCGCTCCAGCTCGGTGGGCTCGTAGAACTCCATGTGCGCGGTGAAGCCGAAGCGGTCGCGCAGCGGGGGCGGCAGCAGACCCGCCCGCACGGTGGCGCCGACCAGGGTGAACGGGGGCAGTTCGAGGGGGATGGCGGTCGCACCCAGCCCCTTGCCGACGATGACGTCGACGCGGAAGTCCTCCATCGCCATGTACAGCATCTCCTCGGCGGGCCGGGACATCCGGTGGATCTCGTCGAGGAAGAGGACCTCACCCTCCTGGAGGGAGGACAGGATCGCCGCGAGGTCGCCGGCGTGCTGGATGGCCGGGCCGGAGGTGATGCGGATGGGGGCTTCCATCTCGGCCGCGATGATCATGGAGAGGGTGGTCTTGCCGAGACCGGGGGCGCCGGACAGCAGCACGTGGTCGGCGGTGGCACCCCGCGCGCGGGCGGCGCGCAGCACCAGGTCGAGCTGCTCGCGGACCTTCTCCTGGCCGATGAACTCGTCCAGGTCCTTGGGCCGCAGGGCGGCCTCGACGGCCTGGTCCTCCCCGTCGGCGACAGACCCCACCAACCGCTCCGCGGCGGGGCTGACGAGCCGTCCGATGAGGGCGGCGGTTTCGGCTTCGTCCCGGGTCATGCGGTCCACTCCTCTCAGCGGGCGCGGTTCAGGGTGCGCAGGGCGGCACGCAGCAGCTGCGACACCCTCGGGGCGGCACCGTCGGCCGCGGCGGCCTCGGCGGCGGGGGTGACGGCCGCGATCGCCTCCTCGGCCTCGTGCGCGGAGTACCCGAGGCCGACGAGCGCCGCGCGCAGCTGTTCGCTCCAGGGCGCGGGAGCGGCGGCGCCGGCCGGGTGGCCGGTCTCGGCGGCCCCGGCCGGCTCGCCGAGCCGGCCGGCGAGCTCCAGCAGCAGCCGCTGGGCACCCCTCTTGCCGATGCCGGGCACGGCGGTGAGCGTCTTCTCGTCGCCTTGGGCGACCGCCCGGCGCAGCGCGTCCGGGGTGTGCACGGCGAGCATGGCCTGGGCCAGGCGCGGGCCCACGCTGCTGGCGGTCTGCAGCAGCTCGAAGACCTGCCGCTCGTCGTCGTCCGCGAAGCCGTACAGGGTGAGCGAGTCCTCGCGCACCACCAGGGAGACGGCCAGCCTGGCCTGCCTGCCGATGCGGAACGCGGACAGCGTGTTGGGCGTGCATTGGACGGCCATGCCGACGCCGCCGACCTCGACGACCGCGGCGTCGGGGGCGAGCGCGGCGACCGTGCCGCTGACGAAGGCGATCATCGGATCGTGCCCCTTTGAAGTCGTGCGGGTGCGGGACGGGCCCTCCGGGCGCATCGGGCTCCGCAGACGGACCCCGTCTGCGGAGCCCGATGCGGACACGGGAAGATCTTCCGCGGGCCCCGGCCCATGAAGTGCACATTTCCCCATATGTCCACTCTGGCCAGGATTTCATGGTAACTCGAACAGGTGTACGAGGAAAGGTCGTGGCCGCCAGGAACCGTCCGGACCGATCGCCTCGGAACCGGTCCGGTGGACTCGGGAAGGGCCCGGCGTAGGGTCGGAGTATGCCTCCGTCCGAGAGTTCCGCCGCATCGGACGCGGCCCCGCCCCCGACACCTCGGTCCGCCCCGAGGAGGCCGTCGTCGCTGTCGCCCTCGCGTGCGGACGACTTCATGACCTGCCCGCTGCGCTACCGGCTCCGGGTGATCGACAAGCTGCCGGAGCCACCGAACGAGGCGGCGGCCCGGGGCGCCGTGGTGCACGCGGTGCTGGAGCGGCTCTTCGACGTGCCGGCCGGGCAGCGCACCCCGGGCCGCGCCCGCGCGTTGCTGCGTCCGGAGTGGGAGCGGCTGCTGAGCAGACGGCCCGAGCTGGCCGGCCTCTTCCCGGAGGACGCGGACGGCGCGTCGCTGGCCGCCTGGCTGGCCGAGGCGGAACAGCTGCTCGACCGGTACTTCCGGATGGAGGACCCGAACCGGTTGGAGCCCGCCGGGCGCGAACTGCACGTGGAGACGGTGCTGGAGTCGGGTCTCGAACTGCGCGGGATCATCGACCGGGTGGACGTCGCCCCGACCGGTGAGATCCGCGTGGTGGACTACAAGACCGGCCGGGCGCCCCCACCGGACTTCGAGTACCGGGCCATGTTCCAGATGAAGTTCTACGCCCTGGTCCTGTGGAGGCGGCGCGGGGTGGTACCGCGCCGCCTCCAGTTGGTCTACCTGGGCAGCGGCGACGTGGTGACGTACGACCCGGACGAGGCGGACCTGCGGGCGGTGGAGCGGAAGCTGCAGGCGCTGTGGGCGGCGATCCAGCAGGCGGTGGCGACGGGCGAGTGGCAGCCCAGCCCGAGTCGGCTCTGCGACTGGTGCGGCTATCAGAGCTTCTGCCCGGCGTTCGGCGGCACCCCGCCGCCCTATCCCCTGGCGTGACGCTCTTCCCGCTGACGATCATCGGGAAGAGCGTGCGCCGGATCGGCGTACCCGGACACCGGACGGTCGAACCCTCCGGTCACACGAGCACCTGGTCGACGAAGCACCAGCGCCAGTTCTCTCCGGGCTCGTGGGTCCGTATCACGGGGTGACCCGTCGCCCGGTGGTGCCCCGTCGCGTGCCGTCCCAGCGACGAGTCGCAGCAGCCGATGTGACCGCAGCTGAGACACAGGCGCAACTGCACCGGATCCGTGCCGTCCCGCAGACACTCCGGACACGTCTCGGTGAGCGGGGCGGGTTCCGGGAGCGGCAGCGCGTCGGCGTGCGTGCACTGTTTCATGATGGCCAGATTACGACGGTTGCACGGATCGCTGCGCGGAGATTCGGAGGTGGGCACGGCATGGACGTGATGCCGCTGTTGCTGCTGGTGGCGGGCAGTGCCACGCTCTCCGCCGCCGCCAGACGCACTCCGGTGCCGGCCCCGCTGCTGGTGGTCGCCGCCGGCCTCGCGGTCAGCTACGTGCCCGGTGTGCCCGTCTACACGCTCGACCCGCACATCGTCCTTCCGCTCATCCTGCCCCCGCTGCTGTACACGGCTGCCACCGACAGCTCCTACCTCGGTCTGCGGGCGCAGTTGCGGCCGGTCGCGCTGCTGTCGGTGGGGTACGTGCTGTTCGCGACCCTCGTCGTCGGCTGGGCCCTGTACCTGCTCGTGCCGGGTCTGCCGCTCACCGCGGCTCTGGTGTTCGGTGCCGTGGTGGCCCCGCCGGACGCGGTCGCGGCGACGGCGGTGGCGCGCCGGGTCGGACTGCCGTCCCGGATCACCACGATCCTCCAGGGCGAGTCCCTGCTGAACGACGCCACCGCGATCACCGCGTTCCGGGTGGCCCTGGCGGCGGCCATCGGCGAGGGCACGACCTGGGCCGGGGGGATCGGCGAGTTCCTGCTCGCGGCGTTCGGCGGCCTCGTGGTCGGTCTGCTGCTGATGGTTCCGCTGCACTGGCTGCGCACCCATGTGAAGGAGGCGCTGCTGCAGAACACGCTCTCCCTGCTGATCCCGTTCGTCGCCTACGCCGCCGCCGAGCAGGTGCACGCCTCCGGGGTCATCGCGGTCGTGGTCGTCGCGCTCTACCTGGGACACCGTGCGTGGGAGGTCGATTTCGCCACCCGGCTCCAGGAGGAGGCGGTGTGGAAGATGGTGGCGTTCGTCCTGGAGGCCGCCGTGTTCGCGCTCATCGGGCTGCAACTGCCGATCGTCCTCAGGGGACTCGGGGAGTACGCGGGCGCCGAGGCCCTCTGGTACGCGCTGGCCGTCTTCGCAGTGGTCGTCGTCGCGCGGTTCGTGTGGGTGTACCCGGCCACCTTTCTGCCACCGCTGCTGTCGGCCCGGATCCGGGAACGCGAGGGGAGACCCGGCTGGAAGTCGCCGTTCGTCATCGCCTGGGCCGGCATGCGCGGCGTGGTCTCGCTGGCCATCGCCTTCTCGATCCCGCTCACCGCCGGCGGCACCGGCTTCCCGCAGCGCAACCTGCTGCTCTTCCTGACCTTCACCACGGTCATCGGCACGCTGGTGGTGCAGGGGCTGACGCTGCCCCCGCTGATCCGCCTGCTGAAGCTCCCCGGGCGCGACGTCCAGGCCGAGACCCTCGCGGAGGCCAACGCCCAGGCGCAGGCCTCGCGGATCGCCGAGCAGCGGCTGGACGAGCTCCTGTCCGACGAGCGCAACGCCCTTCCGGCCCCGCTCGCCGACCGGCTGCGCACCGTCCTGGAGCGCCGCCGCAACGCCGTCTGGGAACGTCTGGGCCAGACCAACCCGGTCACCGGGGAGTCCGTGGACGACACCTACCGGCGGCTGTCGCGGGAGATGATCAGCGCGGAGCGTGACGTGTTCGTCAGACTCCGCGACGCCCGCTACCTCGACGACGAGATGCTGCGCACCCTGCTGCGGCGGCTGGACCTGGAGGAGGCGGCGGCCTACCGGGAGACGGCATAGCACGGCTCCCCACAGAACGGCTCCCCGTGCTCACGGGAAAGGGTGCCCCTGCGGCAACCGCCGTGACCGCGCCCCGCGCGGAACGCGGTGGTCACGTCCGCTGGAGCGGTGTCTTCGACGGCCGCTCCGGTGGACATGACCCGATGCCCCCGCGTACGGACGGAAGGAGTGCGTACCTGACGAGGTCAGGCGATGCCGGTCGCCGCGACGGCCAGAGCGGTCCGTACGGTCGACACGAGGTCGGCCCGGGCGGCCGCGGAACCGGTGTCGGGCCCTGCCGTTCGGTAGGCGTGGTGTTCGACGGCCGCGCGCAGGGCGGCATTGAGCATCGCGGCCCACACGGCCGGCCGCACGTCATCGGCGGGCAGTCCGGCCCGCTCGGCGAGGGCGCGCGAGAAGACGGGTTCCGCCTCGTCGTGCGTCTGCAGCCAGACGGCGCGCAGACCCGGTTCGGTCCGGGCCAGGCGCAGCAGGGCGCCGACGTCCGGTCCGGGCAGAAGCACGTCGGTGGTCCACAGGTGGTCGAAGGCGTCCTGCAGAGGCCTGCCGGGGCTCCACCGCCGCAGGGCGGTGGCGATCGTGTCGACACCGGTCGTCAGCAGCGGCCGTACGCAGCTCTCCTTGGTGGGGAAGTAGCGCCAGACGGTCCGCGCCGAGACGCCGACCGCCTGCCCGATCTGCTCACCCGTGGTCGCGGCGACGCCCTGGGTGATGAACAGGTCGACCGCGGCACCGGCGATCTCCAGCCGGATGGCGGCCTTGCGTTCCTCGGTCAACGGGGGGCGCCCCGTCCGTCCACGGGATGCGGTCATCCGTCCCTCCGGCTGCGGTGGTCCATGGTGCGTCCATTCTCCACACAGACTTTATGTCACTTAGAGACATAAAGAAGTAGGCTGCTGCCGCGGTGCGACACCGGTCCACCGCGTCGGCACTTCACTGGACGGAGCACTTCATGACCGGCGAGCGGAACGGACGCAGCGTGATCGTCACCGGAGCGGGATCCGGCATAGGACGTGCGGCCGCGCTCGCGTTCGCCGCTCAGGGGGACCGCGTCGTGGTGGCGGACCTCAATGCCGAGGGGGCCGCCGCGGTCGTCGAGGAGATCGAGAAGGCCGGCCGCACGGCGGTGGCCGTCACGGGTGATCTGAGCGAACAGACCGTCGTCGATCGGGTGACGGCGACGGCCGCGGAACGGTTCGGCGGCGTCGACGTCCTGGTCAACAACGCCGGGATCATGGACGGCATGTCGGCACTGGCCGACGTGAGCGACGCCGAATGGGAACGGCTCATCCGGGTCAACCTCACCGCGCCCTTCATGCTGACCCGTGCCGTGCTGCCGCTCATGCTGGCCGCCAGACGCGGCGCCATCGTGAACACCGCCTCCGAGGCCTCCCTGCGCGGCAGCGCGGCGGGCGCCGCGTACACGGCCGCCAAGCACGGTGTGGTGGGGCTGACGAAGTCGCTGGCGGTGATGTACCGCAAGAACGGCATCCGTGCCAACGCGATCTGCCCGGGCGGCACCGCGACCGCCATCACGGTGGACGCCGATCGAACGGCACACGGTCCGGCGGCACTGGGCCCGCACTTCGTCAACCTCGGCCGTGTCTCGCAGCCCGAGGAGCAGGCGGCGGTGATCCTGTTCCTCGCCTCGGATGCCGCGAGCAACGTCAACGGCGCGATCCTTCCGGTCGACGACGGCTGGTCCGCCGTCTGAAACAGCACATCCGCAGCAGTTCTCCGCCGCTTCGCGCCGCATGGAGTGCTCCGGTTTCGTACAGAGGGACACGGGCGCGGTCCCGGGCATGCAGCTTGGCCATGGCTCGCTGGACGTGGCCGCGCCCCGTCGGGTCCTCGTCCGCGCCATGCCCGCCCCTTCCCCGGTTGGCTGCGCCAAGGGTTCCGTATCTTTTGACGGTGCTGTGGATGTCCGGCCACCAGCGGGCCGTCGCGGCCCTGGCGACGTTCCTCAGCCCGAGCGAAGTCAAGCCGGTATCACGGTAGTTGACCTACGGATGCACAGCTCTGTGTGAAGCTTTCCCCATGACTCACCCGCGTGAAGAAGTCAGGGACAGGCTGCAGACCGATCGTCCGCACTCCGCCCGTGTCTGGAACTACCTGCTGGGAGGCAAGGACAACTACCCCGTCGACAGCGAGGCCGGTGAGGTCATCCTGAAGACCTTTCCGGAGTTCGCCGCCGTCGCACGGCTGCAGCGGAGGTTCCTCGCGCGCGCCGTGCGCTTCCTCGCGGGCGAGGCCGGTGTCCGCCAGTTCCTCGACATCGGGAGCGGACTGCCCACCGCCGACAACACCCACGAACTGGCCCAGCGCATCGCGCCGGAGAGCCGCATCGTGTACGTCGACAACGACCCCCTCGTCCTGGTGCACGCCCACGCCCTGCTCACCAGCAGCACCGAGGGCGCCTGCGCCTACATCGACGCCGACGCCAGGGACCCGGAACACATCCTCGCCGAGGCGGCGAAGACCCTGGACCTCAGCCGCCCGGTCGCCCTGACCATGCTGGGCGTCATGGGGCAGCTCTCCGACGCCGAGCGCCCCGCCGATCTGGTGAGCACGCTGATGTCGGCCCTGCCCCCGGGCAGCTACCTGGCCCTGAGCGACGGCACGAACACCAACGAGGCGCTCAACACCGCGGTCGGGGTCTACAACGGGCAGTCGGCCAACACCTACCACCTGCGCTCGCCGCAGAAGATCGCCTCCTTCTTCGCCGGTCTGGATCCGGTGGAGCCGGGGGTCGTGTCCACGACCGCCTGGCGCCCGGACGCCGACCGGGCCGAGGAGGACACGGCCGACGTCTCCGTGTGCGGTGTCGCGGTCAAGAGGTGACCCGCCCCGCCGCTCGGTGGTCCCACGGAGGCACCCGGGCGACCGGCAGTCGGTCCCGCCCGGCCCGGGCGGTCGCGTACGCGGGCGACCTGCCCGTCGCCCTCCTCCGTGCGGGCGAGAGACACCCGCGCAGGACCCTGGTCCGGCCGACCCTGCCGGTCTGGAGGAAAGCCCGGCTCAACCACGCCCCCACCGGCCTGGCCCGGGTGAAGGAAGGTCGCTCCCCCGGGCGGCAGCCGGAAGCGGGATGTCCTCACCCCCGTCCGGGCCGGTCGGCCCGGGGTCGGTGGGCCTGGTCTCGGCTCCGTCGATCCGCAGCGTGGTCCCCCCGGCCTCGGTGCAGGCGAATGCGCCCGCCAGGGTGCGCGGCCGAACCCCGGGACGGTCGGGGACCGCGGAGCCGCGTGCCGCCGGCAGGGGGCGTCAGTCGACGGGTGCCACCCGGATCAGGTTGCCGTCGGGGTCGGCGACGACGAATGTACGGCCGAACACCTCGTCGTGGGGTTCCTCCACCGTCTTGACGCCCTTCGCCGTCCAGTCCCGGAACTGCTGGTCGATCTGTTCGGGACCGCCGTTCACGGTCACGCACAGTTCACTGGTGCGCGGCGCCGTCAGATGGCCCGAGACCCCGCTCCACAGGGCCAGGTCGAACCCGTCGGTGAGGGGGAACGAGATGAACCTGGGCGTTTCGAAGCTCGGCTCGATGTCGAACAGTTCCGCGTAGAAGCGGGCGGACGCCGGTGCGTCGGAGACGTGGACGATGACCATGTTCGGGACTGCCATGAGTGGCTCCTTCGGTTCTGCCGGTCGATCCGGTCGGTCCGGTCGGTCCGGTCGGTCCGGTCGGTCCGGGCGAGAGGAGCCTGCCGGTCATACATGACAGATCCTGTCGTGTTCCCGTGAGAACCTCGGCGTCATGACCCCGGATCGCTTCTTCTCCCTGTTGCTGGCCCTCCAGACCCGCGAGGTCATCACCACGGCCGTTCTCGCGGAGCGGGTCGGGGTCTCGGTGCGCACCGTGCTGCGGGACCTGCGATGGCTGCAGGAGGCGGGCTTTCCGATACTGGTCGAGCGCGGCCGCTGGGGCGGGGTGACGCTGCTGCCCGGTGGCGCGCTCGACACCTCGCGGCTCACCCCGACCGAGCGCGACCATCTCGTGCTCCACGGTCTGGACGACGAGCAGCGCCACCAGCTGGGCGCCGGTACCGAGAGCCGCCGGGCCCGAGCGAAGGTCGCGGCACGGCGACATCCGGCGTCGTCTCGACTGCCGATCAGCGCTGTCGTCACCACCGACAACAGGCCCTGGTTCGGCCGGGACGCCGAGGGGGCCGATCCGAGCGCCGTCGTCGGTGACGTACGCCGCGGTGTGCGGCTGCGCATCCGCTACCGGCGTTCCGAGGACGTCGAGCCGGCCTGGCAGGTCGTCGATCCGTACGGCCTGCTGGCCAAAGCGGGCCGGTGGTACCTCGTCGCCGATCGCTCGGGAGTTCCCCGGCTGTACGCCCTTGAACGGCTTGTCGAATGGCGACCGATGCGCGCCCCGCGCCGGTTGCGCCCCGGAACGGCCCTCGCCGACGTGGTGACGGAACTGACCTCGCGCTGGGAGACGAGCGATGCCGTCCGGATACACGCACGACTCGCCGCCCGCCAGCTCGATCGCGCCAGGCGCATCCTCGGTTCCCGTCTGACCGTGCGGTCCCACGAAGGCGAGGAAGCCACGATCACGGTGGCATGCCGGGAGATCGAGGACGTGCGCCAGTTGCTGCCCTTCGCGGACGACCTCACCGTGACCGATCCCCCCGAAGCCCGTGACCGGATCCGCGAGCTCGCGACACGGACCCTTCGCCGGTACGACTAGCCTCGCGCTTTCACGCGGCGGGCCGTCCACGGGTCGACGAAGTACTGGAGTCGACCGGAAGAGCGGGCGCCGCCGCAGGCTTCTCCCGGCCCGCGCGGTGGTCTGCTTCGTTCTGGCTCTCCGCCTGTTCGGCGGCTCCGACAGCGAAGGACCGCTGGGGCACCGGGCGGTTCTGCGAACCCTGGAGGAGGACTGTTTCTCCCTGGCTCCCTGACCGGTACGCCTTCCCACAAAGAAGCGTTCGCGCTGTCCCGGCCCGGCGGGGTGTCCGTGTCGGTCCGCGGTGCGGGGCTCCGTACCCACGGTGTCCGCCCCGTGATCGGCGTGGTCGGCGTCGCGTCCGTCCGAGTACGCCGCGCCCCTGCCGCCCGGCCGGCGGCGTGGGCTCCGGCGGCTCGTGAGGGCACCTCGGGCTTCTCCCGTCGGCGGCACCGATCAGCTCGGCGGCAGCTGGAGCGTGCAGGTCTCTCCGGGAGCGATGGTGACGGCTCGGTCGGCGAGCACCACGCGGACCGGCGATTCCTCCGAGTCCGGTACGCCGAGTTCCAGCTGCCCGCTGTGGCGCCGCAGGCTGATGCCCCAGTGACCGCGGTAGCGCAGGGAGAACCCGTACTCGGACAGCGCCGGAAGCGGCACCGGGTCGAGCCACAGGGCGTCCTCGCGGGTCTCCAGTCCGGTCAGGCAGCGCTGGACGAGGTCGAGGGTCCCCGCCATGGCGCCGAGGTGGACGCCTTCGCCGGTCGTGCCGCCCTGGACGTCGGCGACGTCCGACTCGAGGGCCTCATGGAAGTACTGCCACGCCTCCGCCCGTCTGGCCCGGGCGAGGACCCAGCCGTGGACGAGTTCGCTGAGGGTGGAGCCGTGGCTGGTGCGCCGGAGGTAGTAGTCGACGGTCCCGCGCCAGATCGCGTCGTCCATCGCGTACCCCAGCCGCCGGAACAACCGCTGCAGTTCCGTGGGCGAGAAGAGATAGCCGAGCATGAGGACGTCGGCCTGTTTGGAGGCCTTGTAGCGGTTGGCCGAGTCTCCCTCGGCCTCGAGGATCCGGTCCAGTCTGCGGATGCTGTCGTACCGGGCGCGGTAGCCGTCCCAGTCCAGCTCGGCGAGGTCGCCGTAGCCCTCGAACTGGCTGATCACGCCCTGGTGGTAGGGCACCCGCAACCGCCGGGACACCTCCTCCCACCTGGGGAGCTGGTCACGGTCCAGGCACACGTGCTCGAACAGCTCCTCCCTGCGCCACGCGGGAAGCCGCCGTACGAGGTCCAGGGCGCGGGTGATGACCCAGGCGGCGGTGACATTGGTGTAGGTGTTGTCGTCCAGGCCGGGCCGGGAGGAGCCCGGGTAACCGTCGTGGTACTCGTCGGGGCCGACCACCCCACGAATGCGATAACGGTTCGACTCCGGGTCGTGGACCGCCGTGTCCGCCCAGAAGCGGGCGATCTGCAGCAGCATCTCCGCGCCCTTGGTGTGCAGGAACTCCGTGTCGCCGCTGGCCTCGCAGTACTGCCACACGTTGTACGCGATCGCCGAGCCCACATGGTGCTGGAGCCGGGAGTGATCCGGCAGCCAGCGGCCCGAGCGGGGGTTCAGATGCAGCTCCTGGGTCTCCTCACGGCCGTCGCTGCCGCTCTGCCACGGGTACATCGCCCCCGTCCGGCCGGCCGCGGCCGCCGCCCGGCACGCCTGCGGCAGGCGCCGGTGGCGGTAGGTCAGCAGTGCCCGGGAGACCTCCGGGAAGTGCAGGTTCAGATACGGCAGCACGAACAGTTCGTCCCAGAAGACGTGCCCGCGGTAGGCCTCGCCGTGCAGTCCCCGGGCCGGCACTCCCACGTCCAGGTCCGCGGTGTGCGGTGACAGCGTCTGCAGCACGTGGAACAGGTGCAGGCGCAGGATGCGGCCCGCCTCGCCGGGCACCCGGACCTCCGCGCGCCGCCACAGCCGCTTCCAGGCGGCGACGTGGGAGTGCAGCAGGGCGGCGAAGTCCGATGCCTCGGTCACCCGGTCGACGGCAGCCTCGAGCGGGTCGGCGATCGCCGTGTCGCGTGAGGTGTGCAGCGCCACGGTCTTCTCGACCTCGACGGGCCGGCCCGGACCGATCGGGATCACCAGGCGGTGGACCGCGCGGTGCCGGTCGGGACGCAGCTGTGAGGAGGACGCGGGCAGCCCCACGACGGCACTCCGGGCGGCCATGGCGATCCCGATGTCCGAGGTGCTGGTCCGGCAGCGCAGCCACACCGTCCCGGGCTCCCGCACGCCGGTCCGTACGCGGGCCAGGTGGTGCCGGTTGAGAGACCGGTAACGGTGGACGTTGGCGTTGATCACATCGCCGTCGAGGGCGGACTCGACCTCGACGTCTCCCGTCCAGTCCTCGGCGGTGAGTACCGTCCGCAGCGCCGCCAGATGCGGGTCCCCCATGTGCACCAGGCGGATCTGTTCCACCCGGAGCGCTCTCGCGGCGTCGTCCCGGTAGCGCGAGGTACGGATGAGCACGGCCCTGCGCAGATCCAGGACCTGCCGGTGGTCGAGCAGGGCTGTGGAGTCCGGGGTGAGCCACGGCCCCCATGTCCCTCCCCGGGAACGCAGACGAAAACGCAGCGGCAGCCAGTTCGGGAGGTTGACCATGTCCTCGTTGGCGACCTGGCGCCCCGCCACGGTCGACTCGAGGCAGTTGTAACACCCGGCCGCGTAGGTCCCCGGGCAGTGCACCAGGCCCGCCCTGCACTCGGGCACCGCGCCACGGGTGGCGAAGTAGCCGTTGCCGAGCGTGCAGAGCGATTCCCGCAACCGCTCGGCGGCGGGGTCGTACCCCTCGTACTCCCACGTCCACTCCGACATCGGCCGCCCTCGCATCTCTCCTTGCCGGACCGTGCAGGAGTACGACGCCCCTCGGGCTCAGCCCCGTTGCGGAACGACGACGACCGGGCACTCGGCGTGGTGCAGCAAGGTGTGGGCGACCCTGCCGAGCTGGAGACCGAAGTGGCCGTGCCGCCGCAGGGCTCCGACGACGATCAGGTCGGCATCGGCCGATGCCTCCAGGAGGACCTTGTGGGCGGGACCTTCGACCGGTGTGCGGCGTACGTCGACGTCCGGGTGTTCCCGTGCCACTTCACTCAACGCCTCGGCGAGGCCGGCCGACGCCCGTTCCTCGGGCGCGGGCCTGCCGTCGTCCGCGCGGTGGGGGTCCGCGTGCTCAGGAGCCGGACTGCGCCAGGCCCGCACGGCCTCCAGGGCCGAGCCGCGCACCTCGGCCTCACGGAAGGCGAACCGCACCGCACCCGGACCGTGGGGCAGGTCGCCCACCCCGACCACCACCCGTCCGAAGGCTCCCTGCCGGTTCCGTTCCCCGCCACGGACCACGATGACCGGGCACATCGCGCGAGCGGCCACCGCGAGACCGACCGACCCCAGCGTCAGCCCGGCCAACTCACCGCGCCCGCGGGAGCCCGTGACCAGGGACCACGCCTCCTGTCCGGCCGCCAGCAGCGCCGACACGGGGTCGTCGGGGAGCACATCGCTCGACACCTTGACCTCCGGGCGGCGCTGCCGGGCCCGTTCCGCTCCGGAGGCGACGATGTGCTGGGCAAGGACGGCTTCGGCGGGACGCTCCCGTCCGAAGGACGGGACGCCTCCTTCGTACCGCTCCCACAGCGAGGCATGGACCAACCGCAGAGGAAGCTTGTGCCGCGCCGCCTCCTCCACCGCCCAGTCCACCGCCTCCAGGCTGGGATCCGAACCGTCGACCCCCACCACCAGCGAGAGTTCCATGGTCACCACCGCCTTCCCGTCCTGCCGCTCACGAGACTCCCTGCCCATACCGTCGCACTGCCCACGGCCCGCCGCGACCTCCGGACCCGGCACCCGGGGAATCAGGCCGTCCGCGAGGTCGTGCTCGGCGCCGCCCACCGGCGGTGTCGCGTTCACTTCCTGACTTCCTGACTTCCTGCGCGATGTCTTCGCGGTGATCCCGAAGGACTCCGGCGAGATGGTGGCCGCGACGATCCGCACGATGCGAGCCCCGAGGCGACCCGTTCCTCGCCGGGAGCGACGGCCCTCTCCTGAGTACTGTCCTCTGCGGCGGCGACCGGCTGGTCGTACCCGAGGGGGGCGGCGATCCGTGGCCCGGGACGGGTTGCGCAGCCGCTGTGGACGACCCCCGGACGGTCTGCTCGGCCCAGTCGTGCCCGGTGCACGGCGCAAAGCCTCCCGGGCCGCCCGGTGTGCGGCCGCCGGATTCCCGGAGGATCCGGCGACTCCCCCTCCCCAGGTTGCGAGGCATCGTGCATCCCTCTCGGCCCCGGATCGCTTCCGGTGCTCCTGACGCCCTCGAACCTCTTCCCCACCGAGGTGGATGCCCAGAGGCCGCACAGCCCTTGCACGGATCTTCGCCCGCCCCCTCCTTTTCGTCAGGGAGCACCGTCAGCGGGCGATGTCGGGGCCCAACGGCCCCCCTTGCCCGGGCCTGCCGGCACCTCCCACCAGGGGCCCCGCGGTCGGACGCTGGACACATCAGGCCCCTGACGGAGGAGGACGGTGTCATGGTCCGTTACGTGTACGACTTCACCGAGGGCGGTCGTGAGATGGTCGGCCTGCTCGGCGGCAAGGGCTCGAACCTGGCCGAGATGACACGGCTCGGGCTGCCGGTCCCGCCGGGTTTCGTCATCACCACCGAGGCCTGCCGGGCCTTCCTCACCACCGGGGGCGAGCCCATGGGCATGTCGCGGGAGGTCTCCGACCACTTGAAGGCCGTCGAGAAGGCCGCAGGCCGACGGCTGGGACAGCGGGACGACCCGCTGCTGCTGTCCGTCCGCTCAGGGGCCCGCTTCTCCATGCCCGGCATGATGGAGACGATCCTCGACATCGGGCTGAACGACGACTCCGTCCTGGGCCTGGCCAAGGTCTCCGGCAGCGAACGCTTCGCCTGGGACTCCTACCGCCGCCTCGTCCAGATGTTCGGCAGCACGGTCATGGGTGTCGACGCCGCCCTGTTCGAGCAGGCCATGGCCGAGCTCAAGGACCTGCGTGGCGCCCCGGACGACATGCACCTGGATGCCGGTGACCTCGCCGAGCTGGTGGAGACGTACAAGACCGTGATCCGTCGGGAAACCGGTGAGAGCTTCCCGCAGTCTCCCGCCGAGCAACTGCACCGGGCGATCCTGGCCGTCTTCGAGTCCTGGAACGGGGAGCGGGCACGCCTGTACCGCCGGCGCGAGCACATCCCCGACGATCTGGGCACCGCCGTCAGCGTGCAGCGCATGGTCTTCGGCAACCTCGGCTCCGACTCCGGCAGCGGCGTCGCCTTCACCCGTGACCCGGCCACCGGGCACCCCGGACCGTACGGCGACTACCTGCCCAACGCCCAGGGTGAGGATGTCGTCGCCGGCATCCGCAACACCGTGCCCCTGAGCGAGCTGGAGCGGCTGGACCCCACGTCGTACGCCCGGCTGTGCGCCCACATGCGGACGCTGGAGCGGCACTACCGCGATCTGTGCGACATCGAGTTCACCATCGAGCGCGGCACGCTGTGGATGCTCCAGACCCGGGTCGGCAAGCGCACCGCCGAGGCGGCCTTCGCCCTTACCGCCGCCCTCGCCGACGAGGGACTCATCACCCCGGACGAGAGCCTTGCCCGGGTGAGCGGCGAGGGACTGACCCGGCTCATGTTCCCACGCTTCGACACCTCGGGGAACGGAGATCCGCTCGCCCGCGGCCTCCCGGCGTCTCCGGGTGCCGCGGTCGGAGCGGCCGTCTTCCACTCGGCGGAGGCCGTACGACGTGCCGCGGCCAGCGAGAAGGTGATCCTGGTCCGCCGGGAGACGACCCCCGACGACCTGCCCGGCATGATCGCCGCCCAGGCCGTACTCACCAGCCGCGGCGGCAAGACCAGCCATGCGGCCGTGGTCGCCCGCGGCATGGGCAAAGTCTGCGTGTGCGGCGCCGAGGATCTCGAGGTGGACACGGAGGCCCAGCGCTTCACCGCCCCTGACGGCACCGTCGTCGAAGAGGGCACGGTCATCTCCGTGGACGGCTCCGCCGGTGCCGTGTATCCGGGGTCGGTGCCCCTCGTCGACTCGGCGGTCATGCGGTTCCTGGAGACCGGCGACACCGGCGACACCGGCGAGGGATCAGCCGGGGTGGTCGACGCGGTGGCGCGAGCCCTGGCCCGGGCCGACACCGTCCGGCGGCTGGAGGTGCGGGCCAACGCCGACACCCCTGAGGACGCCGTGCGAGCCCGCCGGTTCGGTGCTCAGGGCATCGGGCTGTGCCGCACCGAGCACATGTTCCTCGGCGAGCGCCGCAAGCTTGTCGAGGAGATGATCCTGGCGCGCTCGGACACCGAACGCCACGGGGCTCTGGCGGCGTTGCTGCCGCTCCAGCGTCAGGACTTCGTCGGCATCCTCGAGGCGATGGACGGCCTTCCGGTCACCATTCGCCTGCTGGACCCGCCGCTGCACGAGTTCCTGCCCGACCGGACAGAACTCGCGGTGCGGATCGCCGCGGCCGAGGCGCGCGGCGACCTGCCGGTCGCGCGCGACGTCGAACTGCTGGCCGCGGTGAACCGGATGCACGAGGAGAACCCGATGCTCGGGCTGCGGGGTGTGCGCCTCGGTCTGGTGGTTCCCGGCCTGGTCGCCATGCAGGTACGGGCCATCGGCGAGGCCGTCGCCGAACGCACCCGGGCCGACGGCGCTCCCCAGGCGGAGATCATGGTCCCGCTCGTCGGGGACGTGCGGGAACTGCGGATCGTGCGCGAGGAGGTGCAGCGGGTGCTCGCCGAGGTCTCCGAGGCGTCCGGCGTCCCCGTCACCTGCCCCGTCGGGACCATGATCGAGCTGCCCAGGGCGGCGCTGACGGCGGGCCGGATCGCCGAGGAGGCGGAGTTCTTCTCCTTCGGCACCAATGACCTGACCCAGACCACGTGGGGGTTCTCCCGCGACGACGTCGAGGCGGAGTTCTTCTCCGCCTATCTCGACAAGGGTGTCTTCCCCACCTCCCCGTTCGAGACGATCGACCAGGACGGCGTGGGCCGGCTCGTCGGGATCGCGGTCGCCGAGGGCCGCACCACCCGGCCGGAGCTGAAGATCGGTGTGTGCGGCGAACACGGCGGCGACCCCGAATCGGTTCACTTCTTCCACGCCGCCGGCCTGGACTACGTCTCCTGCTCGCCGTTCCGGGTTCCGGTGGCACGGTTGGAGGCCGGGCGGGCAGCGTTGGAGGAGGCCGATGTGAGCGACAGCAGGTGAACCGGTGTGAAGTGTCTCGTCGGGCTGCAGCGCACCGGCCGCGCACCCGTGGTGCAGGTCGTGGGCCGATCGGCCCCGCACCGGGCCCTGCTGGGCCCGGTCAGGTGGTCATCACCCGCTGGGGCCTGTGGTGGCCGTCGGAGTTCTCCGTCGTCCGGGAGATCCGGGTCGAGAGCCGGGCGACGGTGCGGCGCCGACAGCGCGCAGGCACGTGCACGCCTCCTTCCACGGCACGGAGCAGACGCACAGCGAGCGGCACGAGGGGGCGGCGGGAACGTGGCCGGAGAGGATGACCACTTCGTCGTACACCTCCACACGGACCGGCTCCATCGGCACCGGGAACCGGTCGGCGACCACCTCGGCGCTGATCTCCCTGGAGATCTCCTCGTCGTCGCGGAGGAACACCTCCAGCAGACCGGTACGGCTGACGACGCCCTTCACCATGGCTTCGTCGTCGACCACCGGCAACGGCTCGACCCGCTGCCGGGTCATGACGCGGGCGGCCCCGGCGAGGGGGACGTCGGCGGTGACGGTCACGGCCGGGGTGATCACCGGTTCCTCCGCGGTGACCGCGGCGGCCGGCCCACGGTCCCCGGCCCCGAGGTGCGGTTGCTCCCCGGCGACTCCCCGGCGACGAGTTGCTGACCGTGTCCCGCGAAGCGAGCGAGCAGGAGGTCCACGCGGCGTTCCGGTGACCTGGGGCCCTGCACCGTACCGGGCCGCAGGTCACTGCTTCGGGGTCACTGCTTCTCGGAGCGCACGATCACCACCGGGCAGCTCGCGTGCTGGGACACGTGCTGGCTGACGGAGCCGAGCAGTGCGCGCGCGAATCCGCCCCTGCCCCGGCTGCCGACGACCAGGACCTCGGCTCCTTCGGCGGCCCGCAGCAGAACGTCGGCGGGATTGCCGTGCACCACACGGGTCCGGACCGAGTCGGCCGTGTCCGCGCCGAGCACGTCGGTCAGCTCCCGGCTCATCTTCTGCCGGGTCTCGTCCTCGTCGACGTCCATGTCCACGGCGGGCGCCGACCAGCCGTACAGGCCCGGCAGCTCCCACACCGCGATCGCGTCCACGGTGCCGCCGACGAGACCGGCGTAGCGCACGGCCCAGCGCAGAGCCTCGTACGAGGACTGCGACCCGTCGACACCGACCACCACCCGGCGTTCGGAGGCATCTTTGTCCATGCGTCCCACCTCTCCTTCAGCGTACGTGCCCACCGCGCCGGTCCGCCCCTGCTCTCCACGCTGCGGGAGCCGTCGCCACAGCGCCAGAAGTGCGCATCCGGCGGCATGACGGACGGCGGTGCGTCGCCGTACGCACAGCGGGTCGTCCGGTCGGATCCCACGCCCTCACGCGTTCAGCCAAGAGCCTTCACCCGTCAGCCCTCAGATCGGAGCATGCCGCGACCTGCTCACTGCCGTTCGGGCACGGCTGCGGCCGGGCGCCGCGTTCGTCACGGGTCTCCTTCGGCTGGGGTGGGGGTGCGCTCGTGGTGCTGGTCGGGGGCGCGCCCTCCAGGAGACCTCCGGATCGAGGACGGAGATCGAGCGGAGCGCTGCCCCACGGCGTTCACGATGCACGACGGCGGTGGTACCTGCGGCACCCGCGGCGGCCGGCCTGCCGCCGCCCAGGCCCTGACCAGGCAGGTACGGGAGCCGGGCGGGGGGAGTGCTCTCCTCACCCGGGTCGCCCACCGCACCCACGCGTACCCGCCATCGCCCGATCCGGCCGACTGCACGCTGCCCCTGGCTTTCCGACGAGGAGCACCGTGACGGACCCTGGGCGTGGCGGGCCGGAGGCCAGGCGAGGAGCATGGGGCCATGCGGCCCTGGATCCGCCCGATGAATCGTCGGATCCTGGACGCGAGGAGAGGAGAGTACGCACGCGGCCGACCGGGCAGGTGGCGTCGTTGCCGGCTGCTCCACGCCGCGAGCCCGCCGACGGTGAGGACTGCCATGGGTCACGTCAACCGCGCCGGCCGTTCCCACCGGGCCGGCAGGGAGAAGCCGGTGCCCGGACCTGCCTCGGCGCAGACGGCGGCATCCTGGCTCGAACCCGCTCTCCTGGCCGTCACGGCCTCGGCGCTGACGGCGGGGGGCGTTCTCTGGCTGCTGGGCGACACCGACGCCGCCGATCTGTGCTGGGCTCTGGGCACGGCTTCCGCCGTCGTCCCCGCGGTCGGCTGGGTTCTGACCTCGCTGCGGCGCGGTCACGCCGGTGTGGACCTCATCGCGGTCCTGGCACTCGGCGGCACCCTGGCCGTCGGCGAGTACCTCGCCGGTGCGCTGATCGGTCTGATGCTGGCCACCGGCCGCGCACTGGAGGCCACCGCCCAGCGGCGTGCCTCCCGTGACCTGCGTGCGCTGCTCGCGCACGCGCCCCGCACCGCCCGCCGACGCACCGGCACCGAGGTCCGCCCGGTCCCCCTCGCCGAAGTCGCCGTGGGGGACCTGCTCGTCGTCGGCGCGGGCGAGGTCGTTCCGGTCGACGGGCAGGTGGTGGGCCCGGCGGCCGTCCTCGACGAGTCGGTGCTCACGGGCGAGTCGGCGCCGGTGGAGCGGAGGTCCGGGCAAACCGTGCGCAGCGGAGTCGTCAACGCGGGCGGGGCCTTCGAGTTGCGGGCCACGGCGACCGAGCAGGACAGTACCTACGCCGGGATCGTGCGGCTGGCCCGGCAGGCGGGTGCGGAGGCGGCCCCGGTCGTCCGCCTGGCCGACCGTTACGCGGCGTGGTTCCTGCCTCTCTCGGTGGCGGTCGCAGGGCTGGCCTGGCTGTTCAGCGGCTCCGCAGTGCGGGCCGTCGCGGTGCTGGTGGTCGCCACTCCCTGCCCGCTGCTGCTCGCCGCCCCGGTGGCGATCGTCTCCGGACTGTCCCGGGCGTCCCGGCTGGGTGTGGTGGTCCGGGACGGTGGCGCCCTGGAACGCCTGGGACGGGCCCGAACGCTGCTGCTCGACAAGACCGGCACCCTGACCGGCGGTCGCCCGCGCGTTCTCGATGTGACCGCGGGCCCCGGCTGGAAACCCGCCGAGGTGTTGCGGCTGGCGGCCACCGTCGACCAGTACTCACCACACGTCCTGGCCCACGCCATCGTCGACGCGGCCCGTGAGCGCGAGCTGGAGCCGTCGGTGGCGACGGACGTGTCGGAGGAGGCCGGCCGGGGCGCGCACGGCGTGGTCGAGGGCCGCAGGGTGACCGTCGGCCGCCTGGAGCCCGGTACGCCGGTCCCGGACTGGGCGCGGGCGGCGGAGAACCGGGCGCTGTTGGACGGGGCCGCCGTCGCCTGGCTCACCGTCGACGGCCTCCCGGTGGGGGCCGTCCTGCTGCGTGATCCACTGCGCCACGACGCGCCGCGGACCCTGCGACGGCTGCGTACGGCGGGCATGGAGCGGATCGTGATGCTCACCGGCGACCGGCCCGAGCCCGCCCGCGAGCTCGCCGCCGTCCTCGGACTCGACGGCGTACGGGCCGAACTGACCCCGGCGGACAAGGTGGCCGAGGTCCGCGCGGAACGCCGGCGTGCCGTCACCGTCATGGTCGGCGACGGGGTGAACGACGCGCCCGCGCTCGCCGCCGCGGACGTCGGCGTGGCGATGGGGGCACGGGGTTCCACCGCCTCCTCCGAGGCCGCGGACATCGTCCTCACCACCGACCGCGTGGACCGGCTGGCCGACGCCACGTCGATCGCGGTACGGGCGCGCCGCATCGCCGTGCAGAGCGCCCTCGGCGGCATGCTGCTGTCCCTGGCTGCCATGGGCGCGGCCGCCATGGGACTGCTGCCGCCGACGGTGGGTGCCCTGTTGCAGGAGGCAATCGACGTGGCGGTCATCCTCAACGCGCTGCGCGCCCTGCGCGTGGACCAAGGGGCCCGGCCCGCCCTGGAACCCGCCGCCGAGGCCCTGATCCACCGTTTCGCGGCCGAGCACGAGGACCTGCAGGACGTGTTGCAGGCCGTGCGCGACGCGGCGGCCCTGCTCTCGGCTCCCGGCCAGGAAGCGCAGGCCCTGGAATTGGTACGCGAGGTGAACCGGCTGCTCATCGAGCGGCTGCTGCCGCACGAGTACGCCGAGGAGCACCAGCTCTATCCGGCTCTCGGACCCACACTCGGCGGCCCCGAGGCGACGGCGACCATGAGCCGCGCCCACGCCGAGATCGAACGGCTCTCCGGGCGGGTGGCCACCCACGTGGCACTCGCCGAAGCACAGGGCGCGCTGAAGTCCGAGCAGCTCGAGGACCTGCGCGCCTGCCTGTACGGTCTGCACACCGTGCTGCGGCTGCACTTCACGCAGGAGGAGGAGAACTACTTCTCCCTGGCTCCCTGACCGTGGGCATGCCCCCTCGGTCGACCCGTGGGCCGGCCCCCGTCAGTCGTGCGGCACGATCACCACCGGGCAGCCGACGTCGTGGATCACGGCGTGGGTGACCGGGCCGGTGCGCGAGACCTTCGGCCGGTCGGTGAGCCGGTGGCCGACGACCAGCAGTTCCGCTCCGGACGCCGCCTTCAGAAGGGCTCCGGACGGCTCGGCCTCCACCGTCGTCTCCACCACCTCGACCTCGGGGTACTTCTCGCGCCACACCTGGAGCACGGCGGACAGGAAGCCCAGCCACTCCTCGGCCCGCTGCGGACCGCCCACCAGGCCCACCTCGCCGGGGCCCAGGGTGAGCGGGCCGGGCACGCGCCAGGCGTGCAGGACCCTCAGCCGCGCGTGCCGCAGGCGGGCCGCTTCGAAGGCGAACGCGATCACCTCGTCGCACGGTTCCGTGACGTCGACGCCGAGGACCACGTCCCGCCGCCCGGTGCCGGCCGCCTGCTCTGCCCCGGCCGTACCGGCCCGTACCAGGACGACGGGCCGGGTGGCCTTCGCCACCACGCCGAGCGCGACCGACCCCAGGAGCAGACCGGTGACGCGCCCCAGCCCGCGCGAGCCCAGCACCAGCAGGTCGGCGCCGTCCGCCGCCTCCACCAGGGCGGCGGTCGCCGGTCCCGCGACCTGCTCGGCGTGCAACGGCACCTCGGGGCACACGGCGCGGACGCGGTCCTCCGCCTCCCGCAGGACCCGCCGCGCCAGGTGCCGCTCGCTCGCCTGCGCGCTCTCCGCCCGCTCCTGGTCCGGGTGCCAGCTGCGCGCGTGCAGCAGCCGCAGGGCCCGCCCGCGGCGCACGGCCTCGTGGGCCGCCCACTCGGCGGCTGCCAGGCTTTCGGCGGAACCGTCGACGCCGACGACAACGGGCGACAGCATGACATACACCTCCAGAACAAGGCCTTCCCCCTCGCCACCAGCGTCACGCGGGAAGCGACGTTCGGAACAGGGGCTACCGGGTGCACCCGAGGGGCCATCAGACCCATGTCTCCTGCCCGCCCACGGGACGGCCACCCGGATCGTGCGGCACGACCGCCCCCGGGCACTGCGCGTGGTGCAGCAGCGTGTGGCTCGCCCGGCCGAGCTGGAGGCCGAAGCGGCCCTGGTGGCGCCGCGCGCCGACGATCACCAGATCGGCGGCGGCCGACCGGAGCACGAGGACCTTCGAGGCCGGGCCTTCGACCGTCGCGCGGCGCACCCGGACGCCCGGGTGGGCGGCCATCGCGTCGCGCAGCAGCTCGTCGAGCAGGAGGGAAGCCTGCTCCTCGTGCTGACGCTCCGGTCCCCCGGCCGACGCCGGGTGGTCGGTGGTCTCGTACGCCGGGCAGCGCCAGGCGCGCACGACGTCCAGGACACACCCGCGGGCCTCCGCCTCGCGGAAGGCGAAATCCACCGCCTCACCGCTCGTGCCGGGGTCCCCCGCGCCGAGCAGAATCCGCTCGTGGGCGCCGGCCAGACCGGCCGTGTCGCCTCGCACGACGGCCACCGGGCAGTGCGCCCGCGCGGCCACGGCGAGCCCGACCGAGCCCAGGAGCAGTCCCTTCAACTCGCCGCGACCCCGCGATCCGGTCACCAGGAGCGAGGCGCTGTCGCCCTCGCGCAGTAGGACGTGGGCCGCCTCCTCAGGGAGGATCGCGGTGGAGACCTTGATCTGCGGATTGCGCCGGTGAGCACGTTCCGCGGCGGAGGCGACGATGTGCTCGGCCGACACACGCGCCGAGGGCCTTTCGCCCACCGGGGAAAAGGTGCCTTCGGAGCCCTCCCAGAGGGAGGCGTGCACCAGCCGCAGCGGCATTTTGTGCCGGGCCGCCTCGTCCACGGCCCAGTCGACCGCCAGGAGGCTGGGACCCGATCCGTCGACGCCCACGACCAAGGGCCATTGGGTCATGGTGTCCACCACCTTTCTTCACACTGCCGCAGGGCTGCCTCACGGGCGGCCCGATCGGCAGCGGTGAGGCTTTCGCACGAGCCGTCCGAACCGATGGTGACGGTGGGAAGCGTCATGGGCCTCCCGGTGAGGTGTGGCTCCCCTCTCGTGGCCCTCAACCCGTGACGGGAGGTGCCGTTGGTCCCTGAGCGGATCCGGCCGTTCCTGCTCTCCGCCGAGAGGGTCGGCCGGCCCTCTCGGCAGGGCCGTCCGGCCCTACAGCCGGCGGGCGGGCAGCGGTGTCATGGAAATGAGCCGAGGGCCACAAAAGACACGGAGGAGCGGAGCGAAACCGCGCACCGTGCAATGAGGGCCCGCAAGAAGCGGGCGGCCCTCGGCTCCATCGAGGCCGGCAGATGCCGCCCGTCCATTGGTCCGGGCGCTCCACGCGGGCCGACGTGCGACCGGCGCCATGCTCCGCGACCCTGGAGATCAAGGGCAGTGCCGCGAGGAGCACCCATGGACTGGGAAACGATCCACAAGGACACCGCACCGGTCGTTCCGCCTCGGCTCACCGACTACGAACGGGTCCGCTCGACGTTCACCTGGGCTCAGGCGCGCACTGCGCTGGCCGGGTTGCCCGGCGGCGGGCTGAACATCGCACACGAGGCAGTGGACCGGCATGCGGCCTCGGATCGGGCGGACAAGGTCGCGCTGCGGTGCATCGCCCGGGACAACGCCGTCGCCGATGTCACGTACGCCGAACTGGCCCGGCGTACGGCCCGCTTCGCGAACGTGCTGCGGACACTCGGCGTCGGCCACGGCGACCGGGTGTTCACGCTGCTCGGCCGCTGCCCCGAGCTCTACACCACGGTGCTGGGCGCGCTGAAGAACACCGGCGTGCTCTGCCCGCTGTTCTCCGCGTTCGGCCCCGACCCGGTGGAGCAGCGGCTGCGTCTCGGCGACGCCCGGGTGCTCGTGACCACGGCGGCCCTCTACCGGAAGAAGGTGGCCGACCGCCGGCACTCGCTGCCCGGCCTGGAACACGTCCTGATCGTCGGGCCGGGCACCGAGGATCTGCCCGGCACCGTCTCCTTCGACGCGCTGCTGTCCGCCGCCGCGGACACCTTCACGATCCCGCCGACCTCGCCCGGAGACATGGCCCTGCTGCACTTCACCAGCGGCACCACGGGCACCCCCAAAGGCGCGGTCCATGTCCACGAGGCGGTGGTCGCCCACCATGCCACGGCCGCGTACGCGCTCGATCTGCACCCCGGGGACGTGTACTGGTGCACCGCCGACCCCGGCTGGGTCACGGGCATGTCGTACGGCATCGTCGCCCCGCTGGTGCACGGTGTGACGGTGGTCGTCGACGAGGGCGACTACGAGGCCCGCCGCTGGTACCGGATCCTCGGCGAGCAGCGGGTCACCGTCTGGTACACGGCGCCCACCGCGCTGCGCATGCTCATGCGTGCGACACCACGTCAGGGCCCGTACGACCTGCCGCGCTCCTACGACCTGTCGGCCCTGCGCCTCATCGCCTCCGTCGGGGAACCCCTCAACCCCGAGGCCGTCGTATGGGGCCGGGATGTGCTGGGCCTGCCGGTGCACGACAACTGGTGGCAGACGGAGACCGGCTGCATCATGATCGCGAACTACGCGGCCTGTGACATCCGGCCCGGCTCGATGGGCCGCCCGCTGCCCGGCGTCGAGGCGACCGTGCTGAGGACCGGCGAGGACGGCCGGGCGCTGGTCACCGGCGGCCGGGTCACGGAAGTGCAGAGCCCCGACGAAAAGGGTGAGCTGGCGCTGCGCCCCGGCTGGCCGTCGATGTTCCGCGGCTATCTGCACGACAAGGAGCGCTACGACGCCGCCTTCACCGACGGCTGGTACCTGACCGGCGACCTGGTGCGACGGGACGCGGACGGCTGGTACTGGTTCGTGGGACGCGCCGACGACGTGATCAAGTCGGCGGGGCATCTGATCGGCCCGTTCGAGGTGGAGAGCGCTCTGATGGAGCACCCGGCGGTCGCGGAGGCCGGGGTGATCGGACGGCCGGACCCCGTGGCCGGGAACATCGTCAAGGCCTTCGTGTCGCTGCGCCCCGGCGTCGGCCCCTCCCCGGATCTGGAGCGCGAGTTGCTGGGCTTCGCCCGTCGGCGGCTGGGCCCGGCCGTCGCGCCCAGGGAGATCGCCTTCGACCAGAACCTGCCCAGGACCCGCAGCGGCAAGGTCATGCGCCGGCTGCTGCGTGCGCGTGAACTCGGTCTGCCTACCGGCGACTTGTCGACCTTGGAGGGATCCGCATGAGCGCGGCCCGACCCACCACCCGCACCGGCAAGGACTCGGCGCCCCCGAAGCCCGGCAGGAAGACCGCGACGGCCGAGCGGAAGGCGGACACCGGACCCCCACCGGTCGGCCGACCGGATGTCCGGCGCCGAACGGACCTGCTGACGGCCATGCTGCGCATCCGGCGCTTCGAGGAGCGATGCGTCGAGTTGTACAGCGCCGCGAAGATCCGCGGCTTCGTCCACCTCTACATCGGTGAGGAGGCCGTCGCCGTCGGCGTCAACGAGGCGCTGACCCCCGAGGACGCGGTCGTCTCCACCTACCGCGAACACGGCCACGCGCTGGCCCGTGGCCTCACGGCCGAGGCCGTCATGGCCGAGATGTACGGCAAGGCGACCGGCTGCAGCGGCGGCCGGGGCGGATCCATGCACCTGTTCGACGCGAGCCGCCGCTTCTACGGCGGCAGCGCGATCGTCGCCGGTGGTCTTCCCCTGGCCGCCGGTCTCGCCCTCGCCGACCGGATGCGCGGCATGCCCCGCGTCACCTGCTGTTTCTTCGGCGACGGCGCCTTCGCCGAGGGCGAGTTCCACGAGACGGCGAACCTCGCCGCCCTGTGGAACCTGCCCCTGCTACTGGTCTGCGAGAACAACCTGTACGCCATGGGAACGGCGCTCACGCGCGAACACGCCCAGACCGACCTGGCGATGCGCGCCGCCTCCTACGGCATGCCCGCCTGGGCCGTGGACGGCATGGACGTCGACGCCGTCGAACAGTCCGCCCGGCGGGCCGTCGAAGGCATCAGGGCAGGCACCGGACCACACTTCCTGGAGCTGCGCACCTACCGGTTCCGCGCCCATTCCATGTACGACCCGGACCGCTACCGCAAGAAGGCGGAGATCGAGGAGTGGAAGTCCCGGGACCCGATCGACCGGCTGACGCACCTCATGCGTGACAACGGCGAGCTCGACGACTCAGAACTCACCCGGATCGAGCAGCGGATCACCGACGAGATCGACCGCGCCGTGGATGCGGCCGAGCAAGCACCCGAGGAGCCGGTCGA
The DNA here is from genome assembly GCF_029760955.1 of Streptomyces cathayae. Taxonomy (GTDB): domain Bacteria; phylum Actinomycetota; class Actinomycetes; order Streptomycetales; family Streptomycetaceae; genus Streptomyces; species Streptomyces cathayae. The sequence continues at coordinate 7,076,509 of NZ_CP121682.1, read as the reverse complement.
GGACCTGCTCCGCCACGTCACCAGTACCTCGGCCGAGGAAGTGAGCCGACCGTGAACGCAGTCGCGACGGAGGGGACGAAGACGACGTACCGGGAGGCGATGCGCGAGGCCCTGCGGGAAGCCCTGCGCTCCGACGACCGGGTCTTCCTCATGGGCGAGGACGTCGGCAGGTACGGCGGCTGTTTCGGCGTCAGCCTCGGGCTGCTGGAGGAGTTCGGACCGGACCGCGTTCGCGACACCCCGCTCTCGGAGTCCGCGTTCGTGGGGGCCGGCATCGGCGCCGCTCTGGCCGGGATGCGGCCCGTCGTCGAGATCATGACCGTCAACTTCAGCCTGCTCGCCCTCGACCAGCTCCTCAACAACGCCGCCACCCTGCTGCACATGTCGGGTGGCCAGCTGCCCGTGCCGCTGGTCATCCGCATGACGACGGGCGCGGGGCGGCAGCTCGCGGCGCAGCACTCGCACAGCCTGGAAGGCTTCTACGCACACATTCCCGGCATCCGCGTGCTCGCCCCGGCCACGCTCGAGGACGCACGCCACATGCTCGCCCCCGCGCTCGCCGACCCCGACCCGGTGGTGGTCTTCGAGCACGGCAGCCTCTACAACGCCTCCGGCGAACTCCTCCCGCCGACGGCCCCCGTGGACCTGGACCATGCCGCGATCCGCAGACCCGGCACCGACATCTCCCTGATCACGTACGGCGGTTCGCTGCCCAAGGCACGCGCGGCGGCGGACGAGCTGGCCGCCGAGGGTATCGACGCCGAGGTGATCGACCTGCGCACGCTGCGGCCCCTCGACGGTGCGACCGTCACCGCGTCCGTGGCCCGTACCCACCGTGCGGTGATCGTCGACGAGGCATGGCGCACGGGGAGTCTCGCCGCCGAAGTGTCCGCCCGCATCGCCGAGGAGTCGTTCTACGACCTGGACGCCCCCGTCGAGCGGGTGTGCAGCGCCGAGGTGCCCATCCCGTACGCCCGGCAGTTGGAAGAGGCCGCCCTGCCACAGACCGCCGACATCGTCGCGGCCGCACACCGGGCGGTGGACTGATCATGGGCGAGTTCACCATGCCGTCACTCGGCGCCGACATGGACGAGGGCACGCTGGTGGAATGGCTGGTGGGACCCGGCGACCTCATCCGCAGAGGGGATCCGGTCGCGGTCATCGAAACCGCGAAGTCCACGATCGAGGTGGAGTGCTTCGAGAGCGGAGCGATGGGACGGCTGCTCGTCGAGCCGGGCACGACGGTACCGGTGGGCACGCCGCTCGCGCTGATCGAGCCGGCGGCAGAAGGGCGCGGGGAACCGGAGAGAGCCCGGAAGGCCCAGGGGAAACCACAGGCCCCGCCCGCCCCTGAGCACGCGAGGCCCGCCAGAACCTCCAAGCCCTCCCCTGCCCGCACGCCGGTGCCGTCCGGGGGCCGGGACCGCGGACACGTCGGGGCCGGCCCGTTGATCCGGCGCCTCGCGGAGCAGAGCGGCGTCGATCTCACGGCCCTCGACGGCTCCGGGCCGGCAGGGCGTGTCACCCGGGCCGACATCGAGCGGGCAGCGGCAGCCACGACCGCTGCCCGGCCCTCGCGCATACGGGCCACTCCCCTCGCCCGCCGACGCGCCGCCGAGCTGGGTGTCGACCTGTCCGCGGTGACCGGCACCGGCAAAGATTCCGCCATCCGCGCCGAAGACGTGAGCAAGGCGGCCTCCGGTCATGCTGCCGCGCCCCCACCGCCGCGCCGGACCACCGCTGCCGTGCGTGCTTCCCACCCTCCCGAGGACCAGGCGTCGGGCATGCGCCAGGTGATCGCACGCCTGATGACCCGCGCCAACCGGGACATCCCGCACTACTACCTGTCCACCACCGTCGACATGGCCACCGCGATGGACTGGCTGCACGACCACAACCGGCGCAGTCCGATGTCCGAACGACTGCTTCCGGCGGCCCTGTTGCTCAAGGCGGCCGCCCTCGCGGCACACGAGGTGCCCGAGCTCAACGGCTTCTGGACCGACGACCGCTTCGCCGCTGCTCAGGACATCCATCTCGGCGTGGCGGTGTCCCTTCGTGGCGGGGGACTCGTCGCACCCGCCCTGCACCGGGCAGACACCCTCGGACTGCCCGAGCTGATGACCGCCTTGAAAGACCTGGTGTCACGCGCCCGCACGGGCAGGCTGCGCGGTTCCGAAGTGTCCGACGCCACGATCACGGTCACCCACCTGGGCGACCAGGGCGTGGAAACCGTGTTCGGCGTGATTCATCCGCCGCAGGTGGCCCTGGTCGGCTTCGGGCGGGTGGTCGACCGGCCGTGCGCCGTCGACGGCCTGCTGGGCGTACGTCCCGTCGTCACGGCCACCCTCTCGGCGGACCACCGGGCGACGGACGGCGCCGTCGGGGCCCGCTATCTGACAACGCTCGACCGTCTCTTGCAGAATCCGGAGAAGCTGTGAACCGAACCGACGCGCTGAACGTGGTCAAGGAGTCGATCGCCCAGGTCATTCCTGACGCCGACCTGGCCACTCTGGGTCCCGACGAGGCGTTTCGGGACGCGCTCGAGATGGATTCGCTGGACTTCCTGACCTACATCGAGATCCTGGGCGAACGGACCGGCATGCGGATCGACGACGAGGACACACCGCAGCTCACCACGCTGTCCGGCAGCGCCGACTTCCTCGTCGCCCACGGGAGGTGAGAGCTGTCGTCGTCGGCCCAGTGCGGATCGGAGGACCGGTTACCGGGGTGGTTCCGGTGTCTCGCGGTGCAGCACGACCTTGAGGGCGCCGGTGTCCGGACCGTGCGCGAAGACCTCGTAGGCGTCCTCCATGCGCTCGAGGCGGAACCGGTGGGTGACCAGGGGGGCGGCCGCCAGCCGTTTGAAGAGCAGCAGGTCGCGCAGCCACGGGGTGGAGGAGGTGTCGACCTGGCCGGTGCTGATCGTCACGTTCTTGCGCCACAGGGCCTCCAGGTGCAGGGTGGCCGGCCTGCCGGGCATGCCGATGTTGGCGATGTGCCCTCCCGCGCGCACCACGCGGGTCGCCAGGACGAAGCCGTCCGGGGTGCCCGCGGCCTCGATGACCACGTCGGCGCCGGGCCCCTCGGACAGTTCGGCGACCATCCGGCCGGGCAGTTCGGCGGCGTCGGCCCCCAGCCGGGCGGCGGCCGCCAGCCGGGGGCGGGACAGGTCCACCGCGACGATCCGGCGCGGCGAGTAGAGCCGGGCGACCAGGACGGCGGCCAGCCCCACCGGTCCCGCGCCCACCACGACCACGGTGTCGCCCGGGCCCACGTGCCCGTTGCGCACCCCGACCTCGTAGGCGGTGGGCAGGAGCTCGGCGAGCAGGACCGCCTCGTCCAGGGGGAGGTCCAAGGGCCGCCGGTGTGTGGAGTGGTCGGCGAAGGGGACGCGGACGAACTCGGCCTGCGTGCCGTGGACGGTGTTGCCCAGGATCCACCCGCCGCCCCCGCGGCACTGCCCGTACAGGGTGTCGCGGCAGGACGGGCAGTGCCCGCAGGCCGAGACGGCCGACACGATCACCTGCTGTCCGGGACGCCGGCTGTGCACCTTGCTGCCGGCCTCCACCACCTCGCCGACGGCCTCGTGGCCGAGGACCGTTCCCGGTTTCACCTCGGCGAGGTCGCCCTGCCGGATGTGCAGGTCGCTGCCGCAGACGGTGGTCGCGTCGACGCGCACGATCGCGTCGGTGTCGGCCTCGAGCACCGGGTCCGGCACCGTGTCCCAGGAGGTCCGGGCGGGACCGTGGTAGACGAGTCCTCGCATGCCCGCTGCCTCCCTCGTCCCCCTCGCCGGTTCCTCTCCACCGTCACCCCCCGAAGCCTCCCCGGCAACACGGGAACCACATCGCCCATGTCCGTCAGTCCGGCCGCGGGTGGGGGCGGCGGAATACCGGGGCCTGGCCGGTGCCCCACGGGCGCAGGGCTGCCAGCGCCTGGACGACCGCCGCTTCCAGGGGGCCACGGGTGTCGACCGTGACGGCCTCGGGCCACGGTGGCTCCTTGTCGGCCATGGCGGTGGCCACGGCGATGCCCGCGTCGGATGCCGATGCTCCCGGGGCACGGGAGGTGAGGCGGGCCGCCGACACGTCGCCGGGGACCTGGCAGTGCAGGGCCACGAGGTCGGCGCCGGTGCGTTCGGCCGTGCGCAGGGCGGCTTCGCGTTGTCCCGCGTCGGACCATGTGGCGTCCAGGACGACGGATTCTCCCGAGGACAGCAGGGTGGAGGCACGGTCGAGCAGCGCGGCGTAGGTCCTGGCGGTCCACTCCGGTGTGTACAGGCCTTCGCCGTAGCCGGCCGCCGCGGGCTGCTCCGCGGGGAGGCCGGCCAGTTCCTTGCGGAGGCGGTCGCTGCTGAGCAGGGTCACCCCCAGGCGGTCGGCCAGTGCGCCGGCGAGCGTGGACTTCCCGCTGCCCGGAAGGCCGCCCACCAGCGTCAGACCGACGGCGGAGGTGCGCAGGTGGCGCAGCGTCGCCGTGACCAGTCGCCGGGACGCCGTCTCGGCACCGGGCGCGCCCTGGCCTGACTGGATCAGGGAGACCTTGGCGCGGACGAACGCGCGGTAGGCCACGTAGTGGTGCCACAGCGACGGGGGCGCGGGGTCTCCGGAGTACTCGCTGTACCGGGCGAGGAAGTGGGCCGCGGACTCCGGGGCGCCGAGCTGTTCCAGGTCCATGGCGAGGAAGGCGGCGTCGTCGAGGCCGTCGACGTGGCGAAGGCGGTCGTCGAACTCCAGGCAGTCCAGGATGCGGGGGCCGTCGTCGAGGCAGAAGACGTCCTCGGCCAGCAGGTCGCCGTGGCCGTCGACGATCCGTCCTTGCCGGATCCGCGTGTCGAACAGGTGCTCGCGGCCGGCCAGATAGCGGCGCGCCAGCCGCTCGACCTCGTCGATGCCGTCGGGCAAGGAGACGTCTTCGGCCAGGGCGTGGACCTGTGCGAAGCTCGCTTCCCACCTCGAGTACAGAGCGTCGCGGGTTCCCTGTACGTCCACTTCCGGGCTGCGGTGCGCGTCCGCGTGGCGTGCGGCGAGTTGCCGGGCCACGGCCCGCAGGACGTCGTCGACGGCGACTCCCTCTCGTACCAGCCGGGACAGTCGGCGGTCCGCCGGCATGCGGCGCATCACGACGAGCGGTTCGGCCACGTCCGTGTGCGGGGTGCGGATCTCGCCCAGGCCCAGGTAGACGTCCGCGGCGAAGCGGCGGTTGAGGGAGATCTCCTGTTCGCAGGCGGCCCGGCGGGCCGTCACCGTGGTGTAGTCCAGGAACTTCAGATCGACCGGTTTCTTGATCTTGTAGGCGTGATCGCCGAAGAGGAGCACGATCGCGGTGTGCGTCTCGTGCAGCTCCGCGCGCGGAAACGTCGCACCGTCGGGGCCGGAGCCCGACCGGAGTGCGGACGCGTCGATCCGGTGTGCGACCGGCCTCGCTCCCCTCGGGGCATCGGGCTCAGTCATGGGGGACGACGGCGACGGGGCAGCGTGCGTGATGGATGGCCGCCTGGGCGACGGGACCCAGGCGAGGTGCCAGAACGCGACGGTGCCGACGTCGGCCGACGACCAGCTGCCCGGCGCTCCCGGCGGACCGCAGGACCGCCCTGGCGGGGCTTTCCAGCCCGATGCTGTCGGCCACCTCCACCTGCGGGAACTTCTCACGCCAGGGGCGAAGGACCTGGTCCAGCTGCTTCCTCGCCTCCTGCGCGACGCCTTCGGCGACGTCGTGATCCACCCCCCAGGGAACATAGGCGTGCACGGGCAGGCTCCGGCCGTGCACGACCCGCAGCGGCACATTCCGCGCCGAGGCCGCGGCGAAGGCGAACCCGAGCAGGTCGTCGCAGGGGCCGTGCAGCTTCAACGCGACCACGACATCGCCTGTCCCGGCCGGTGCGGCCGGCGGGACTTCCGCGCGGGTTCCGGCACGGACCAGGACCACCGGCCGCTCGGCTTGTGCCGCGACGGACATGCCGGTGTCGCCGAGGAAGTAGCTCTCGACGAGTTCCAGCCCGCGCGAACCGAGCACGGTCATGGCGGACTCCGACGCCGCGTGCAACAGCGCGTCCTGGGCCTCGTCGGCAACCAGGTTGCCGACGATGGCGAGACCGGGATGGCGCCTTTGAAGTTCCGCCTGTGCGTTGTGCACCAGCCGCTTCGCCCAGTAGTTCTGGTCGATCTCGGAGGGCACCTTGGTGGGTTCCGGCGCGAGCATGGGCCACGCGTGCAACAGGCGCAGCGTCAGCTTGCGGTGCTCGGCCTCGTCCGCGGCCCAGCGGGCGGCGGAAAGACTCTCGGGTGAGCCGTCGAGACCAACGGTGATCACAGGCTCCATGGCGCCTGCCTCCGTCTCGTAGGAAGCTGGACATGACGATGACCGGGGTCGTCCTTCCGGGGCGTGGCGGGCCGCGCAGTGCCTGCCACTCATCCGAGAGTTACCGCAAACCCTTCTGCGGCGCACGCGGACCCGATGTGGGTCGGGGCTCGAAGGACGGAGTCCGGCGAGGGATGAGGTGTGGCTGTGGTGGTTCCCCTGGTGGTCGGGGTCGACGGGTCGGAGTCGAGCCTGGAGGCGGTGGACTGGGCGGTCGACGAGGCGGCCCGGCACGCGGTGCCGCTCCACCTGCTGCACGCGGCGGCGCCGGGCCAGGACTCGTCCGGTCTGATCACCGCCGCCTCAAAACGGGCCGGAGGGGGCGCCGCCGGCGTGCGGCTGTCGAGCGAGGTGCTGCGCGACGACGCGGCCTCCGCCCTGGTCGACGAGGGACACAAGGCCTTCGCGCTGGTGCTCGGGTCCAGAGGGCTCGGGGAACTCACCGGGCTGCTTTTGGGTTCGGTCAGCCTCGCCGTGGCGGCGCGGGCGGACTGCCCGGTCATCGTCGTGCGTGGCTCGCAGGAGCACCGGGCCGGCCGGTTCGGGAACGTCGTCGTGGGGGTCGAGGACGGTGAGGGAAGCGACACGGCCGTGGGGTTCGCCTTCCGCGAGGCTCATGTGCGGCGCTGCGAACTCGTAGCGGTCCACGCCTGGAGTGCGCCGCTTGGCGCACTCTCCGAACCTCTCCCCGGGCCGTGGTACGCCCTCGAGGCCCACCGTCGTCCACCGGCACAGGTGCTCGACGACGCTCTGCGCAACCCTGAGAAGCAGTACCCGGAGACCGACGTGACACGCCGGGTGGTCGAGGGATCAGCACGACAGGCGCTGTGGGAGGCCGCGGCGGAAGCGGACCTGCTCGTTGTCGGTGCCGGTGAACGGCATGTCCGTCCCGGCCTGCAACTCGGCCTGATCAACCACGCCCTGCTCCATCACGCACCGTGTCCGGTCGCGATCGTGCCGATACGTCGGAGGAAACCGCTCCGGGGGCCGACCCCCAAGGCCTGAAAGGCCACCTGCCGGGGACCTTCGGCCCGGTGACCGAGGTCCGCCGCCGTCCGACGGTGGAAAGAGAAGCGACCGGCGATCCGCTGGAGGCTCGACGATGAGTACCCGACATTCACCGTACGCGTTCGGTCCGCTGCCACCGCGCGGGGATGAGGCCCTCCGAGGGCGGAACCCCCTGATCCGTACGTCGGACCGGATCGAGTTCTGGATGCGTCGCGTGCTGGTGATCGTCCTTGTCGTCGGACTGCCGTTGGCAGGATTCGTCGCGGGCAGGGCGACGTACAGGTCCTCGATGCTCACGGTGTAGGCCCGGTCAGCCGACCGGCAGCAGGTCGGTGCCCGGGTGATGTCGGTCTCCGGGAATGTCGGACAGATGGCGCAGGCACAGGTCCGCTGGACCGACGGCAGGGACACGGGGCGGACGGTAACCGTACTCGTGAAGCCGGATACGTCCGAAGGCTCCACCGTGCGGGTGTGGGTGGACCGGGGCGGAACCGCCGTCGGCCCGCCGCTGACCAGGACCCGGGCCGTGGCCGATGGCTGGTTCGTCGGAGGCATGGCGGTGACCAGTGTGGCGACGGGGGCCTTCGTGGCGCGGGCAGGAATGCGCCATGTGCTGGACCGGAGGAGGTTCGCGCAGTGGGACGCCGAGTGGGATCTGGTGGAGCCCCTGTGGACCGGTCGATTCCACCGGTGACGCTCGGGCGAACGCGACGGGATGGAGAAGGTGGCGCTGATGTCCGATGCCACGACCACCGACCTGTACGAAGTGACGATGGCCATGTCCTGTCTACGGGAAGGGATGACCGGCCCGGCGACATTCAGCCTGTTCGTCCGCGATCTGCCCGCCGAGCGGGGCTTCCTGGTTGCCGCGGGGCTGGAGTCGGCCCTGGACCACCTGTCCAGCCTGCGGGTCGGCCCGGAGGACGTCCTCGCCTTCGCCGCCGCGCTGCACCGTCCGCCGCGGGATCTGGAACCCCTGCTCGGCCTGCGGTTCACCGGCAGCGTGCGGGGGGTGCCGGAGGGCAGGGTCGTGCTCGCCGGGGAGCCCCTGCTGGAGGTGACGGCTCCGCTGCCGCAGGCCCAGTTGGCCGAGACGTACGTGCTCAACCTGCTCAGCCATCAGACGATGATCGCCTCGAAGGCCGCGCGCTGTGTGATCGCGGCGGCCGGGCGCCCGGTCGTGGACTTCTCCCTGCGGCGGACCCACGGTCCGCAGGCCGGTTTCCAGGCCGCCCGGCTCGGCGCAATGGCCGGTTTCGCGGGGACCAGCAACGTGGCCGCGGCCACGGCCACGGGCATACCCGCCGTCGGCACGATGGCCCACTCCTTCGTGGAGGCTTTCTCGTCCGAGGAGGAGGCGTTCCGCGCCTTCGCCCGTGCCCACCCCGGCCCCGTGACCTTCCTGGTGGACACGTACGACACCGAGGCGGGCGTCCGCGTCGCGGCACGTGTGCTGAGGGATCTGGACCGCGGGCCGGGCTGCGCCATACGCCTGGACAGCGGTGATCTGGGAGCCCTGGCCGTGCGGGCCCGGTCCGTCCTCGACGAAGCGGGCCTGCCGGACGTGCAGATCACCGTCAGCGGCGGTCTCGACGAGTACGCGGTGGACGATCTGGTCCGCTCCGGGGCACCGATCGACGTGTACGCGGTCGGCACTCGCATCGGGGTCTCGGCCGACGCGCCGTATCTGGACTCGGCCTACAAAATGGTGGAGTACGAAGGGCGGCCGGTGATGAAGCTGTCGTCGGCGAAGGTGACGGCGCCCGGGCAGAAACAGGTGTTCCGTCGTCCCGGCTGTTCCGACGTGATCGCTCTCGCCGACGAGCGGCCACCGCACGACGGCACACCTCTGTTGGAGACGGTGATGCGACACGGACAGCGCACCGGTGGCAGGTCCGCGCTCGACGGGTGCCGGGAGAGGTTGGCTGCCGACCTGGCCGCGCTGCCGCCGTCCGCCCGCCGGATCCGGGCCCCCGTAGCGCCCCGGATGATGCCCTCCGAGCGGCTGCGCGCGCTCACCGACCGGGTCCGGCGCCGTATCGCGGAGCAGACGGGAGCCCCGCCACACGGCACGGGATGTCCGAACGAGCCGCGTCCGGGCCCTACAGGTCCGTCCCGAGCTGAGGAGTAGAGCGGATGTCGCACACCCTGGAATGGAAGGCTCGCCTCTACCTCTTCGAGGAGGGGGGAACCACAAAGGCCCGCGCGGTGGTCGACACCGGGATCACGGTGCTCACCGGGCACGGCACCGCACGCCGGAATCCGGCGGACCCGGACGTGCCGGAGATCGGTGACGAGCTGGCGGCCGGCCGGGCCCTGCAGGACCTGGGCCGGCAGCTGGTGGACATCGCCGAGCGCGACGTCGAGGGCACGGGCACGACGCGACCGGGCCCCCGCCCGGCAGTCGGGTGGTCCATGTGACCCGGTCCGCGCCCCGGCCGGGGACACCTTGTGGGTCGGACGCCCGTCCAGGTCCCCGGCTTCGTGAGGAGCGGATCCGTCTCTGCGGCCGGATGCGCTGTGGATCGAAAACCAAGGAGGATGACCGATGACGCTTCCAGCACACCGCGGCAGGGGCTCGCTCTCCGGATGGGACCCCCTCCAGGAACTCGAGGACCTGCGCATCCGCGTGGATCAGCTCATGCACGCCTCCTTCCCCGGCCGTGGTTTTCCCGAGGCCGAGGCCGGGGAAGGGGCGTGGGCGCCGTTGGCCGACGTCGAGGACACCGAGGACGCCTACCTGATGGAGCTGGAACTTCCCGGCGTGGAGAAGGACCAGATCAGCGTGGAGGTCAACGACGGCGAGCTCGACATCCACGGCGAGATCAAGGAGAGGGAACGCACGGGTGTGGTCCGCCGGCAGACCCGGCACGTCGGGCGGTTCGACTACCGCACGAGTCTGCCTCCGAACATCGACACCGAGCACATCACCGCGGAACTGACCGGCGGGGTCCTCACGGTGCGCGTCCCCAAGACCCGGAAGACCAAGCCGCACCGCATCGAGATCACCGGCTGAGGGCGGCGGGGCCGGCCGACGCGCCGTCGGCTGCGACCGGCCGGTGCCCGCCCCTTCCGTTACCCGGCAGCCCTTCGTGAAGGGCGGGTCAGGAAGCAGTTGCCCATCGGTACCTTGAGGAAAGGGCGGCGATCATGCGAGCTCACCTCGGCGATCAACTCGTCATCGAAGGCCCGGCGACCGGCGCCCCCCGGCGCGACGGCGAGATCGTCAGACTCCACCACGAGGACGGCACCCCTCCCTACGACGTGCGCTGGTCGGACACCCAGGCGGTGACACTCGTCTTCCCCGGCCCCGACGCCCACATCAAACACCTCGGACACCAACCCGAAACCGAAACCGAGACCGGGGCCGGGGCCGGGGCCGGGGCGCCCCCGCCCGCCGGCGCACCCGACCCCGGCGACCTCGGCCGGCGGGTGGCCACCGAACGCACCCGGCGGGGCCTGAGCCGGGAGGAGACGGCCCGCCGCGCCAGGATGGCACCGGACTACCTCGCCTACCTCGAGGAACACCCCGCCGATCCGAGCCCGGCGACCCTCCTCCGGCTGGCCGCGGCCCTGGGCACCAGCGTCCAGGCACTGCGCGGCAGCGGCGTCGACCTGCCGCCCGGCCGGGGCACCGCACTGCTCCACCCCGAACTGCGCGACCTCGCACCACAGGAGTGCCGGGCCCTGCTGTCCACACACGGGGTGGGACGCATCGCGGTGACCACGCCCGAGGGGCCGGCGGTGGTCCCGGTGAACTACGAGGTCCTCGACGACACGATCGCCTTCCGGACCGCTCCCGACTCCGTGCCCGCGGCGGCCGTGGGATCGGAGATCGCGTTCGAGGTCGACCATGTGGACGACGCCATGAGCCGCGGCTGGAGCGTGCTCGCCGTCGGCCCCGCCCGGGTGGTCACCGAGCCCGACCAGGGGCGACGGCTCACCGAACGCGCCCACACCGCACCGTGGGCCGGGGACGGACGCGAGATGTGGGTGTCGATCCGGCCCACCCGCCTGACCGGACGCCGCATCACTCCGGCCGAACAGTGAGCGGCCACGGCACCTGCCCACCACGCTCCGCCGCGCTCCAGGGCCGGACACATGCAGATCGTGCTGCGCCTGGGATACGGCCCCAAGGGCCCCGACACCCCGCGACGCCCGGTGCCGGACGTACTCGACGTCCAGCCCTGACCGGCGAGTCTCCGTCTACTGGAAGGCCGCGCGGATCTCCTGCTCGGTGGCGGCGTGGGAGACGAGGAGAAGTTCGTCGCCGGGCCGCAGCCGCATCCCGGACGCGGGAACCGTGGGCCGTCCCTCCCGGACGACGGTCGCGACGACCGTGCCCTCGGGGAGGGGGATCTCGGCGAGTGTGCGGCCCGCGGCACGGGACTGCGCGGTGATGGCGGTTTCGATGACGTCGACGCCCGCCTTGCTCAGCCGCAGCAGCGCGACGGTGTCGGCGGCACCGGTCGCCTCCTCGATGAGGGAGATCAGGGGCATGGCAACGGGGACCGCGGTGTCCACTCCCCAGTTCTGGTCGAAGAGCCAGTTGTTCTCCGCGTCGTTGACGCGGGCGACGACGCGCGGCACGGCGAACCGCCGCTTGGCGAGGAAGCTGATGACGAGGTTGTCCTCGTCGTCGCCCGTGGTGGCGATGACGAGGTCGGCGGTGAGGGCCCCGGCATGCTCGAGAAAGCCGGGTTCGCAGGCGTCCCCGGCCAGGAGGCGCACGGGCAGCCGGCCTTCGAGCTCGGTGATGCGGTCGTCGTCGATGTCGACGAGGACGACGTCGTTGCCGGCGGCGGCGAGGACCTGCGCGATCTGTGTGCCCAGGCGTCCGGCGCCGGCGATGAGGACCTTCACGTACCCAGCTCCTTGTCCAGGAAGCCGCGCAGCCGGCCGAGCGACGTGGCGGCGACGGCGAAGGTGACCAGGTCTCCGGGCTCGGCAGGGGTGTTGTGCGCGGGGACGAACGAGCGGCCCGCCCTGGTCACCTCGATGACGCGGATCTCGCCGTCGGCATCGAGCTCGGTCAGGCGCCGCCCGGTGAGGTAGCCGGGCAGTTGTGAGCGGATCAGCAGTGTCTCGCCGTTGCCGAAGGCGAGATCGGGGGTGAGGTGGCGGTGCAGCAGCATCTGGTGGATCCGGTGCACCGTCCAGCGGACACTGGCGATGGCGGGGATACCCAGTTCGCGGCAGATGTCGGCGCTGCGAGGGGCGTGGACATGGGCGAGGACGATCGGCACCCGGTAGGTCTCCTTGGCCGTCCGCGCGCTGACGATGTTGCTGTTGTCGCCCGACGTGACGGCGACGAACGCGTCCGCGTGCTCGATTCCGGCGGCCTCAAGGACCGTACGGCTGTATCCGTTGCCTTCGTGGAACCGGCCCAGAAACCCCGCGGGCAGCAGCCTGCGAGCCCTGGCCGCACGGTCCACGATCCGTACGTCATGGCCCTCGACGGCGAGTTGGGCGGCGAGCAGGGAACCGGCCCGTCCGCAGCCGACGATGATCACTCTCATCGCCACTCTCCTTTCGGGGCCGTGCGCCGGCGGTGACGCACCCACGCCTTCCTGAGCTCTTCGGCGACCAGGAGCAGCGCGCCGAGGCCGGCGAGGACGGCCCAGTCGCCGAGGCCCAGCGGGGCGGTGTTGAACAGGGCCTGGAGCGGGGGCAGGTAGCTGATACCCGCCATGACGGTGATGCCGAAGCAGCCGGCGGCCAGCAGCCAGGGGTTGGACAGGGCACCGATACGGAAAAGGCTCTGCCGGTCGGTGCGCACCGCGAGGGCATTGAAGAACTGGCTGACCACGATCCCGGCCTGGACCATCGTGATCCCCTCCCGGTAGGCGGTGTCGTCCTTGGTGAACTCGGAATACGGAATCCCTGAGGCATGGATGTGCCAGAAGAAGACGGCGGTCACACCGATTGCCTGAATGCCGCCCAGGAACAGGATGCGGCCCATGACGGCCCTGGAGAACAGCTGTTCCTTCCGTGACCGTGGTGGGCGGTCCATGACGTCGGGTTCCGGCGGCTCGGCGCCCAGCGCCAGGGCCGGCAGGACGTCGGAGCCGAGGTCGATGGCGAGGATCTGCACGGCGCTGATGGGCACCAGCGGGAAGCCGGCGAAGGTCGCCGCGAGGATCGGGACGAGTTCGGCGATGTTGTGGCTGAAGAGGTAGACGAGGAACTTGCGGATGTTCTGGTAGACCGACCGGCCCAGCCGCACCGCTGCGGCGATGGAGGCGAACGAGTCGTCGAGGAGCACCATCACCGCGGCCTCCCTGGCGACATCGGTGCCGGAGGCGCCCATCGCCACGCCGATGTCGGCGTGCTTGAGGGCCGGGGCGTCGTTGGCGCCGTCGCCGGTGACGGCGACGACCTCGCCACGCCGGTGCAGGCCGGCCACGACCCGCATCTTGTCCTCAGGGCTGACCCGGCACAGCAGCAGTTCCACCGGCCGGTCGAGCAACGCGTCCAGGTCGTCGTCGTCCAGCGCCTCGAACTCGGCACCGGTCACCACGGTGGGGGTGGGTCCGGTGACGATGCCGACCCTTCGGGCGACGGCCTCGGCGGTCAACGGGTGGTCCCCGGTGACCATCACGATCCGAATGCGGGCCCGCCGACAGGCGGCGACCGCGTCGCTGACCTCGGGTCGCGGCGGGTCGAGCATCCCGACGAGCCCCAGCAGCGTCAGCTCCGACTCGGCCGTCGCCCGGCCCGGCCGGGGGTCGGGCACCGGCCGCCAAGCCACCGCCAGCACGCGCAGTCCCTGGGAGGCCAGCGCATCGTCGGCGGCGATGACCTCGGCTCGCAACGCGTCGGTCAGGGGGCGGCACTCCCCCGCCCGGTCGGCGGCGACGCAACGGTCGAGAAGCTCCTGTGGTGCGCCCTTGACGTACACACGGTGGCCGCCGCCGTCTGTGTCCTGGTGCACGGTGCTCATGAGCTTGCGGCCCGAGTCGAAGGGATACTCCGCGACGCGCGGTGCCGCGGCTTCCTCGACGGCCAGGTCGAGCCCGGCCTTCGCCGCGGCGACGAGCAGCGCCCCCTCGGTGGTGTCGCCCAGCACCCGCCAGCCCGCCCCGTCCGACGGCGGAACCAATCGGGCGTTGCAGCACAGGGCCGCCGCCCGCAGCAGTCCGCGCACCGGTGCCGGGTCGGTGACCTCGCCGTCGGGTGCGTAGCCCACGCCGGTCGCGGCGTGCTCCGTTCCGTCTGCCCACACCCGTACGACGGTCATCTCGGCCCGGGTGAGGGTCCCGGTCTTGTCCGTGCACACGACCGTGGTGGACCCCAGTGCCTCCACCGCCAGCAGCCGCTTGACCAGGGCGTGCCGCCGGGCCATGCGCCGTACGCCGATCGCCAGGGACACCGACATGGTTGCGGGCAGTCCCTCGGGGACGAGCGCGACCATGACGCCGAGGGCGAAGACGAAGGTCTCGACGAACGGCTGCCCCGTCGGCAGGCGCACCAGGAACAACAGCGCTCCGATCGCCAGGGCCGTCCCCGCGACCCTGCGTGCCATCAGGGCGACCTGGCGCTGCAGCGGGGTCCGCCGGCGGGGTGCCGCGGCCGTCAGCCGGAAGATCCTGCCGAACTCGGTGGCCGCGCCGGTGGCGAACACCACGGCCTTGGCGGAACCGGCCACCACATCGGTGCCCATGAACACGCAGTTACGGGCCTGGAGCACCGGACACGCCGCCACGGGGTGGGCGGTGCGACCGACGGCACCGCTCTCCCCGGTCAGCGCCGCGTTGTTCACGGAGACCTCGTGTGCCTCCACGAGACGGCAGTCCGCGGGCACCGCGTCCCCGGCCTCCAGGACGACCACGTCCCCAGGCACCACCTCTTGAGAGGACACCTCGCGTCTCTCTCCGTCGCGCAGCACCCGGCAGGTGTGTCTGACCATCGCCTGCAGCGATTCGGCCGTGCGCTCCGCGGAGTACTCCTGGGCGAAGCCGATGGCGGCGTTCAGCACCACCACACACAGGATCGCCACGGCGAGTTGCAGCGTGCCGATATCCCGTGGTTCCTGAAGCCCGTAGGCCAGAAAAGTGATCGCGGAGGCAACGAGCAGGACGACGGCGAACAGGTCGGTGAACTGACCGGCCAGATCCCGCCACAGCCGCCTGCGGTGCGCGGAGGGAAGTTCGTTGGGGCCCAGACGAGCCTGCAACGCCGTCGCGGCCGCCGGGGTCAGCCCTCGCGGCGAGGTGTTCAGCGCAGCGAAGACCTCCCCGGTCGGCAGGGTCTGGACCAGGGGCGCGTCCACGGTGCCGGAAGCCGTCGGTTCGCCGTCCCCACCCCCTGTTGTCCGCAGAGGAATCCCTGTACCTGTTGCGGAGCGTCCGGCTTCCTTCTCTGTCACGTCACGACCACGCGGACCGCCGTGACCTTGTATTCGGGACAGGACGTGACGGTGTCGGCGTGGTGGGAGGTGAGGCGGTTGACCCCGCTCGTGGGGAAGTGGAAGGAGCAGAAGACCTGGCCGGGCGCGGTCTGCTCGCCGACGCGGGCGATGAGGCGGGCCCTGCCGTGCCGGCTTTCCACCGTGACCGGTTCACCGTCGCGCACGGCGTAGCGGTGGGCGTCGCCGGGGTGGAGATCGAGGAGGTCGACGGGGTCGAGGGCGAGGTTGGCGCCGCGCCGGGTCATGCTGCCGGAGTTGTAGTGCGCCCAGCGGCGTCCGGTGACCAGGATGAGCGGGTAGTCGTCGTCGGGGTGCTCGCCCGGCGGTAGGTAGGGAGCCGCGGCCAGGTGAGCGCGGCCGTCGGCGGTGGCGAACCGGTCCCGGTGGAGCTTCGCCTCACCGGGCCGGCCGGGGTCCCGGCAGGGCCACGGCACAGCGCCTTCCCGGTCCAGCCGGTTGTGCGACAAGCCCGCGAAGAGGGGCGCGACGCGGCCGCATTCGACCAGGGCGGCGGCCGGTGTCGGACAGCCGAGGTCGGCGTCCATCGCCGAGGCGACGGCGTGCACGACGTCGAAGTCGCTGCGCGCCTCTCCCGGCGGGGGCACGGCGGGGCGGACCCGCTGGAACCGGCGGTCGAAGTTGACGAAGGTGCCGTCCTTCTCCAGCCAGGAGGCGACGGGCAGCACCACATCGGCACGGCGTGCGGTCTCGGACAGGAACAGTTCGCTGCACACCACGAGCGGGCACGCCCGAAGGGCCTCGGCCACCTTGTTCGCGTCGGGATCGGTGGCGCACACGTCCTCTCCGATGACCCACAGCGCCCGCAGCCGTCCCGCTCGCGCGGCGGCGAACATGTCCGGGATGCGCAGGCCGGGCCGCTCGGGTACCGGGACCCCCCACACCGCCTCGGCCCGGGCCCGCGCCGCCGGGTCGGTCACTTTGCCGTAGCCGGGCAGGAGGTCGGGCAGCGCGCCCATGTCGGAGGCGCCCTGCACGTTGTTCTGGCCGCGCAGGGGATTGACTCCGTGCCCTCTGTCGGTGCCCACGGCACCGCGCAGGATCGCCAGGTTGGCCAGCGTCCGCACCCCGTCCGTGCCGTGCAGGTGCTCGGTCACCCCCAGGCCGTAGACGATCGCGGGACTCCGGGCCCCGCCGTAGAGCCGGGCGGCGGCGATCAGGTCGGCTGCGGGCACACCGGTGATGTCCGCGACCCGGTCCGGCGGGTAGTCGGCCAGCAGCTCGGTGAGCTCCGGCAGACCGGTGGCCCGCTCCCGCAGGAACGCCTCGTCGGTCAGGCCTTCCGCGAGCAGGACGTGGGCGAGCCCGTGGAAGAGCGCCACGTTGGTGCCCGGGCGGGGCCGCAGATGCACATCGGCGTGCGCGGCGAGGCCCACGGCGCGCGGATCGGCGACCACCAGCTCGGCCCCGTGCAGCACGCGCCGCAGCAGCCGTGCCCCGACCACCGGGTGGGCCTCGACGGGGTTGGCCCCCACCACGAGCAGGCAGTCGGACCGCTCGACGTCGTCGAAACTGTCGGTGCCGCCGGACAGACCGAAGGAGGCGGTCAGACCGGCGGCGGACGGGGAGTGGCACAGGCGGGAGCAGTTGTCCACGTTGTTCGTGCCGATGACGGCCCGCATGAACTTCTGGACGAGGTAGTTCTCCTCGTTGGTGGCGCGGGCCGAGGAGATCGCCGCAACAGACTCCGGGCCACCGGCGGCGACGGCCGCGCGCAGCCCTCGGGCGACATGCCCGAGCGCCTCGTCCCAGCTGACGGGCTCCAGACGGCCGTCACGTCGCAGCAGGGGCCGGGTGAGCCGTTCGGGGGAGGTGATGTAGCCGTGGGCGAAGCGGCCCTTGACACAGGCGTGGCCCTGGTTGACCGGGCCGTCACGGGCGGGCAGTACGGTCGTGATCTCGCCGCCGGCGGTGACGACGTCCAGGGCGCAGCCGACACCGCAGTAGCCGCACGTCGTACGGGTCGCCGGCGGCCGGTGGGCGGAGGTGAGTCCGCGCGCCGGGCCGGGTTCGGTGAGCGCGCCGGTGGGGCAGGTGTCGACGCAGCCGCCGCAGGCGACGCAGTCCGACTCGGCCCAGGGCCCGCCGGTGCCGGGCGCGACCACGGTGTCGGCGCCCCGGCCGACCAGGGTCAGGGCGAAGGTGCCCTGCACCTCGGCGCACATGCGGACGCACCGGCCGCAGGCGATGCACAGGTCCCGGTCCAGATGGACGTAGGGGTGGGAGTCGTCCCCGCCCCGGCCTCCGGCCCCCTGTGCGGTGTCGGGGCCGATGCCCATCGACCGGCAGGCCTCGGCCAGTTCACCGGGGTTGCCGTCGGCGAGGGCTCGGGGCGGCAGGGCGGAGGCGATGACCTCCACCGCCTCCCGGCGCAGTTGCCGCAGATCGTCGGTCGCGGTCTCGACGTGGACACCGGGGGCGGCCGGGGTCACACAGGCCGCCACGGTCTGCCCGGCGGCGCGTACGAGGCAGGTACGGCAGGAGCCGGCCGGGCTGAGCCGGTCGTCGGAGCACAGGGCGGGCAGATCGCTCCCGGCCGCTCGCACGGCCGCGAGCAGGGATGCTCCCTCGGGTACGGCAACGCTCGTGCCGTCGACCTGGATCTCGGTTCCGGTCATGGCTCCCATCCCGCCAGTCGGTCGCCGTAGACGCGGGCGAGGCTGCGCACGGCGGGCGGGATGCGCCGCCCGAACGCGCACAGGCTCGCCTCGGCCAGTACCCGCGCGAGTCGTCCCCACTCGGCACCGGGCGGAGTGCCGGCCCCGGCCAGCTCCAGACCGCGGCGTGAGCCCACCCGGCAGGGGGAGCAGGCGCCACAACTCTCCGCCGCCGCGAACTCCCACACGTGCCGCAGCACGTCCTGCGGCGCCACACGCCGGTCGAAGGCGACCAGGCCGGCATGGCCCAGTGCGGCACCGCGGGCTGCCAGGCCGGCCGTGGTGAGCGGCACGTCCAGCGCGTCCGGGGCGAGGAATCCGCCCAGTGGTCCACCGACCTGGAGGGCGGTCAGCTCGCTGCCGTCCCTCATGCCACCGCCCAGCTCGGTGACGATCCGCAGCAGCGAGGTACCCAGCTCGACCTCGTAGGCCCCCGGCCGGGCGAACCGCTCCGAGAGGCAGACCAGTTTCGTGCCGGTCTCCTCCGGCGTCCCGCGCCGGGCGTACGCGTCGCCGCCCCGGGCCACGATCCAGGGGACGGCTGCGAGGGTCTCCACGTTGTTCACCACGGTCGGCGCGCCCCGGAGCCCGCGCGCGGTCGGGTACGGCGGGCGCGGCCGGGCGCAGCCCCGGTCCCCTTCCAGACTCGCGATCAGCGCGGTCTCCTCACCGGCGACGTACGATCCGGCGCCCCGCACCACCTCGACGTCCAGGGCCGTGTCCGTACCGTGCACGGAAGGGCCGAAGTGCCCGTCCGCGTACGCCTCCTCGACCGCTTCCCGCATCCGTGCCAGCGCGCGCGGGTACTCCGAGCGGACCAGCACCACGCCCCGGCGGGCACCACAGGCGAAGCAGGCCAGCGCCAGGCCCTCCAGCACCCGCCGCGGGTCGGCCTCCATCAGCAACCGGTCGGCGTACGACCCGGGGTCCCCCTCATCTCCGTTGGCCACCAGCACGGTGCCGGGCGCCCGGCCCGCCGCCTCCCATTTCGCCGCCACCCGGAAGCCCGCTCCCCCGCGTCCGCGCAGCCCGGAGGCGGCCACCTCCCCGTGGACCTGCTCAGGGCTGCCGGCCACCACGCTCCGCGGCCACACCTGCCACGCCGGCTCATCCGCGACCACTCCGGCCAGCAGCACGGGGGCCCCGGTGTCGTCGGCCACTGGCATCTGCGGATCCGACGGTGGCTCGTGCCCTGCCAGTTGGGCGGCGAGAGCGGGACCCGTGCAGGGCACGGCCCCGTCGAGCGCGGCGGGGCCGGCGTAGCAGTACCCCAGACAGCGGACGGCTTGCAGTGACGTCTCTCCGTCCGGTGAGACGGTGCCCACGGTGACGCCCAGCTCCTGCTCCACCTGGGGGAGATGCCGTCCTGACCGCGCCGCGAAGCACGCCGTCGCCGAGCAGACCCGGATGTGACGGCGCCCGTGCGGGGCGACGAGGTCCGCGTAGTAGGCGGCCGGTCCGAGTGCTGCGGCGGCAGGCAGGCCGAGGCCGGCGGCGACCGCCGGGGCCCAGCTCTCGGGGCGGTCCACCGTGCCGGCCCTGGCCCGGGCCAGGTTTTCCACCAGCCGCTCACCGGCTCTTCCGCGCCGCTCGGAGAGGGCACGGAAGGCGTCGGAACGGCCGGCGGGACGCATGGCAGCCATGTCTTCATCGTGGTGGCAGTTCCGGAGCGCCACAATCCGGGCTTCGGGCGGATGCCGTTCGCGCCAGGGGCGTCAGGGTGCCGGTGCACCACGCTCGGCCGCCCGGTCCTCTGGCGGCAGCGCATCATCCGGGTGAGGCTTGAGGAAGGCAGGGAGGCGCGGGTGAGCAGCGGCCTGGTGGTAGTGGGAGTGGACGGCTCGGCGTCGGGTCTCGCCGCGGCGGAGGTGGCGGCTCGCGAGGCCCGGTGGCGGGGCGCGGGACTGCGCGTGGTCCACGCGTTCCTCTGGTCCGCCCTGCATGCGCCGTTGGGGCCGTCTCCCTTCGGCCCGCCCGAAAGCGATGTGCGCAACCAGGCCGAGCGGCTGACGGCCGAGGCGGTGGAGCGCGCCAGGTCGGCGGCGCCGGAGGTGCACGTCACGAATGTCATGGTGGCGGGCGAGCCGTTGACGGTACTGGAGGCGCAGTCGCGTGCCGCGGAGCTGGTGGTCGTCGGATCCCGGGGCATGGGGGGCTTTGTGGGGCTGCTCGCGGGTTCGACGGCGGTGCACCTGGCGGCACACGGACCGTGCCCTGTGCTGGTGGTGCGGGAGCAGCCTGACGCCGCCGGGCCGATCGTGCTGGGGGTCGACGGCTCACCCGCGGGCGAGAAGGCGATCGATTTCGCCTTCGCCGAGGCCGAGCTGCGCGGGACCTCGATCATCGCCCTGCACGCCTGGACCACGTGGAACGCGCCGGTGCCCCCGCCACAGGACCCCGTGCTGCCGTACGCGAATGAGCCGGGCGCGCTCGCGCAGAGCGAGGAACGCCTGCTGTCCGAGGCACTCGCGGGTCACCGGGACACGTACCCGGGAGTCCAGGTCGAGCACAGGGTGGTGCACGGCGGTAGCCGTGAGGCTCTGATCGAGGCCAGCAGGACCGCCCAGCTCCTGGTCCTCGGCGCGCGGGGGCGCGGCGGTTTCGCCGGCCTGCTGCTCGGCTCGGTCAGCCAGGCCCTGCTGCACCACGCGCACTGCCCGGTCGCCGTGGTACGGGGATCGGACGCGCGTCACTGACCGGATCGCCGGGGCGTTCTCGTGTCCGGCTGCTCGGCAGCTGCGCGAGTCCGGGAACGGGGCGATCCCTTCCGTGAAGCAAGGAGAAGGCGCCTTGAGCCGCACGTCAGCACCGCACGCCAGTGGGCCGGCGGTGTCCGCGCAACCGCCGTGGATGCTCGCCCCGGCCACAGCAGGATTCATGCCCTGCTTCTGGGCGTGGGCTCGGCCGGCGCCGCCCGGTCCGACTCTCCGCGATGACCGTCGAAGGCGTGTGCGGAGGACCACAGCGGCCGGTACCGCGTGGGACGGGCAGCCGGTGGGGCGGCAGTTCACGGACGGCACAGCGGCCGGTCGCGGGCACGGGGACCGGTCCTCATCCGCGGGTCAGGTCGTCGGCGACATGTGCCGCCCACGTCTCGATCGCCGTGAAGTCGCGGAAGTCCCCGCCCTTTCCGTTGCGGAGGATCATCCGGGCGACCCATCCCTTCGCGCCCTCCTCGAGGCAGCCGCCGAAGGTGACGTGCTCCCTGGCGTCAAGCTCGGCGACGGCCTTCCTCACACCGGGTACGGGCGGGATGTCCCGTTCCGAGGCCGTAGCGTCCAGCGGGCCGCTGCTGAACAGCCACACCGGGCGTTCCGCCAGTTCGTGGCGGTGCCGGCGGACGAACCGACGGGCGTCCTTGTGCCAGCGTCCGGCGTACAGCCCGCCACCGACCACCACGGCGTCGTACGACGTCACACCGGCGACGGACCGGGCGGGCAGGGTCTCGACCGTCAACCCCTCCTTCCGCAGGACGTCGGCGACGGTTTCGGCGATCCGTGCCGTCGATCCGTTCGTGGTTCCGTAGGTGACCAACACGGTGCCGGCCATGGCGTTGCGCCTCCTCTCCTCACCGGCGCGGCCGGTCGTCGGCCACGCCGTGCCGCGTCTGCGGCTCCCCGGTACGCAGACGCGCGTCGTCCAGTCGGTACGTGAGCTCGTCGACGACCCCGACCACACCGTCGATCCGCGCGGTCATCAACAGGGCCACGCTCTTCTCGCTCTTGCGTTCCACATGACCGGTGAGCGTCACGACGCCCTCGACCACGAACACGTCGACGGCGCGGGGCGGCAGCCCCAGGGTGTCCACCAGTACGTCCTCGATCACCTCGGTGCGGATCTCCGCGTCGGGGCGCAGAAAGACCTGGAGCAGATCGCGGCGGGTGACGATGCCCACCAGCCGGTCCGCCTCGTCGAGCACCGGCAACCGTTCCACCTGGCGCCGGGCCATGGTGCGGGCGGCCTCGGCGATGGTGTCGTCGGCGTGCGAGGTGACCGGCGGCCGCGTCATCAGCTGGCCGGCGGTGCGGGCGTGCACTTTCGCGGTCTGACGCCGGGCACCGCGCGTCAGCCTGGCGAGGCGCCGTCCGTGACGGCCGGGCGTGGCCGCCTGGCGCGCCACCAGGTCGGTTTCGGAGATGACGCCGATGACCTTGTCGTCCTCGTCGATCACCGGCAGTCCGCTGATCCGGCGGTCCGCGAGCATCCTCGCGACCTCCTTGAACGGGGTGCCGTAATCGGCATGGACGACATCCGTGGTCATGACGGAGCCGACCTTGTTGTGCATCATGTCTGTTCCCTCCTCACCGGAGTCGGCGCAGATAGGGGTCCTGTGGCCCGCACGGCACCAGCCGGACCCGGGCGTCCAGCACGGTGACACCGTCCGGTGTCGCCAGAACCGGGTTGAAGTCGGCCTCGGCGAGCTGCGGCAGATCCGCCGCCATGCGGGACAGCCGCAGCAGCAGTTGCTCCAGCCGGCCGAGGTCGACGGGACCGTCGCCGCGCGCGCCGAACAGGAGCGGGGCGCAGCGCGGGGAGGTCATCAAGTCGTGTACGTCGTGGTCCGTGAGCGGAGCGAGGCGGGCGGCGTGGTCGGCGAGCACCTCGGTCGCCGTGCCGCCGAGCCCGAACAGGACGAGGGGACCGAAGACCTGGTCCTGGACGACACCGGCGAACAGCTCGGTGCCGCGAGCGGCGAGCGGCTGCAGCACGACACCGGTCATCAGCCCGGCGAAGCGGGTCCTGAGGTCCCGGAAGGCGGACCGGATCTGCGCATCGCCTCGCAGGTCGAGGTGGACGGCGTGCTGCTCGCTCTTGTGCACCAGCCCGGGCCAGTGGGCCTTCATGACCACCCGGCCGTCGGCACCGCGCAGCCGGTCGGCGGCCAGGACTGCGTCGTCCTCGGTCACGGCCCAGGCCCACGGGATCTGTGGGATGCCGTAGCAGCCCAGCAGATCGGCGCAGGTGCGCGCGATCTGATCGTGGTCACCGGGCCGCAGGGGACGGATGCACACGGTGGCGCCGTCCGCGAGCAGGGCGTGGACGGGGGGTCGGTCGGTCACGTCGTGCTGTGTCATCGCGAAACTCCTCCGAACCTCATGCCACCTCGAGCATCCGCCGGATCGGGTCGAGACCCCATGGGCTGTCCGGGGCGATACAAGGGCCGGTCGGCCCAAGGCCGCACCAAAAGTCCCCGGCAGAGGTAGTGGGTGCCGTGCTCGGTCTGCCGGTGTTCGGTGGCGGTCGCCTTGTCCACCCGCATGCTTCACACCGGGTCCGCGACCGTGGTGTCGCCGCCCCGGAAGGCCGGGCGGTGTCGGCCCGCGGCCGCGGTGGCTGTGCTGTGCTGTCGGGGCACGGTCGGCAGTGGACTCGGCCCAGGGCTGGATACGGGCGGCTCGGTCTCGGGCAGCGGCTGGGTGTGCCGGCGGCGCAGCCGGGAGGCGCTGGCGACGACACCGCTCGGAGAGCCGGAGACGAGAGTGATGTCGGCGGCCTCGATGGCCAGGACGCTGTCGACGGTGGCCGGGCGGGGCGTCGTCGATGCCGTCGCCGGCCATCCCGACGGTGCGGCCCTCGTCCCGGAGGCGGCGGATCTCTTCGTCCGTGTGCTCGGGCAGCACCCGGTCCACGCCCGCCTGGGCGGCGGTGCGGGCGTTGTCCCCGGTGAGCATGACGACGTCGACACCCAGGCGCTGCAGCACGGTGATGACGGCCGCGGAGTCGTCCTTGACGGTGTCGGCAACGGCCAGGACTCCTGCGGGTCGTCCGGCGACGGCCACGGGCACGGGGGCCTTCCCCTCAGCCGACGGGGTGGCGGCGGCAGGGTCCAGGGACGGTGTCGACACCGACGTCACCCAGCAGCCGGGCGATGCCGGCCCGGCGCGGCCCGAGGAAGCACCGGCCCCGTGCGGCGATCAGCACGGCCGAGGCGAGGAGCCCGACGATTTCGAGAGCACCCATGGGCGCTTCTGGCCTCCCCCGGTGGATCATTCTCCAGCCTGCGCTCGGGCGCCCCTGCCGCATAGGGGCTGAACGGCCCACTGGTCCTGGGCCGTCCGGCCCCGGAGCGCCGCACCGGGCAGAGGGACAATGCAGGTGAAGGCAGGAAGTCCTTCGGGAGCCCGGTCGGCCCTGGTTGCCGACAGACCGAAGCAGGTGAGTGGCGATGATGTTCTGGTACGGCCACGGCGTCAGCGGTTGGGGCTGGTTCGCGATGTCGGTCGGCATGGTTCTGTTCTGGGCGTTGATCATCACGGCCGTCGTGCTGCTCCTCCGAGCCGTCAACAGTCCCCATGAACACACCCACACCCTCGCCACGCCCCCACCCACCCCGGAGGACATCCTTCGCGAGCGGCTGGCCCGGGGGGAGATCGACGAGGAGGAGTACCGGCGTCGTCTGAGCACGCTGCACTCCGACCCGCTCGCCAAAGGCTGAACCACGGCTGCCACTTCCCCCCACGGCGCCGTGCACCCCTCGATGACCGAGGAGGATTCGATGTCCGCGAAGCAGACGTGTCGACAGCGGTCGGCAGCTCGCGCGGTGCCCGGACCACGTTCCGGGTCATGAGTTCCGCGACCGTGCGGTGGTGCATGTCGCTTCTCCGTTCCGGTGGGCGGTCCGCCTGCTCGGATACGGCGCCCCTACCGGGTTGCGTCGGTGACGGCACCACGGTGGGGAAACGGGGACGACCCTGCGAGCCGGGCTCGGCCGTCGCGGCTCCCCTCACTCACCGCCCCCTCCGCCGCCCTCCCGGGTACGAGCCGCCCAGCGGCGCCTCACCGCGTCCTCGTGCTCGGCCTGTTCCAGGGCGAGTTCGATGCGGGCGAGCGCTGACTCGAGGCGGGGTATCCAGTGCCGTCGCAGGGCTCGGGCGCGTCGGCGGGTACGCGTCAGTTCGGCCTCGAGGACCCTCCTGGCCGCCCGGGCTCCGGCGTACTCGGCTGCCGCGCGGAGTGCTTCGCGGAAGGCGGTCTCCGCGTGGATCAGGGCGGTGTTGGCGGGCGGGGCCGAGGTGGGCGTGCGGTCGGGCACGGAGCAGGTGACCTCGGACGGGTGACGAACCCCCATGGTGACGGTTTCGACGACCGCGATGCTCGCCGGGCCGACCCCGGCGGCCGCGCTGTCGAGCACTGATTCGCCACCGAGCAGGACTGCTCTCAGCAGCCAGGTGTCCGCTTTCTCCGCGCTGTCGTGCCAGCGGCGGGCACCGCTCTCCTCCGCGCGGCGCAGGTGCTCGTGGCGGGCGCGCAGGATGCGCAGCTTCTGTTCGAGGAGGTCGGCGCCCCGGCGGGCGACCGTCAGACGGTGCCGCAGGTGCAGACGCCCGGCACGGGAGGGCGGGATCCGGGGCGGGGCCGTCATGGAGGCGTCCCTTCTTCCCCGGGCAGGTCGGACACTTCGTCCTGGTCTTCCGGGGCCTCCCGCGCGCCGTGTTCGTCGAGCAGGGCGGCGGGCAGCATGGAGAGCTGGCCGCGCGGCAGCGTCAACAGCGCCTGCCAGGCGTCCTCCAGTGTCTGCTCCAGAGATCGCGACGCGTCGCTCGGCTGGTTCACGAAACCGCGCAGGAATGCCTCCTCGAAGACCAGATGGCGGCGGTCGGCCGGGCTCAGCGCCGGTCGGCCGACCAGGTCGGCGAGTTCACGGACCTGCCGGGCCCGGGCGAGTGCTGCCAGGAGTTGCGCGGCGACGTCGAGGTGGTCGGCGCGGGTGCGGCCCGGTCCGGCCCCCTTGCGCATCAGACGGGACAGTGAGGAGAGGGCGTCCACGGGCGGATACACGCCCAGGGCGTGCGTTTCGCGGGAGAGGACGATCTGTCCCTCGGTGATGTAGCCGGTCAGGTCCGGAACGGGGTGGGTGATGTCACCGGCGGGCATGGTCAGGACGGGCAGGACGGTCACCGAGCCGGTCCTTCCGCGGAGTCGGCCGCAGCGCTCGTAGAGAGAGGCGAGGTCGCTGTAGAGGTAACCGGGGTAGGCGCGACGGGCCGGGACCTCGCCGCGCGCCGCCGAGACCTCCCGCAGGGCCTCCGCGTAGCTGGTCATGTCGGTCATGACGACGAGGACGTGCCGCCCGCCGGTGAAGGCGAGGTCCTCGGCGACCGTCAGGGCGAGGCGCGGGGTGAGGATCCGTTCGATGACGGGGTCGTCGGCGGTGTTGAGCAGCAGCACGAGGTCGCCGGTGGCGGAGCGCTCCTCCAGTGCGTCCCGGACGAAGGAGGCGTCCGGGTGGGTGAGTCCCATGCCGGCGAAGACCACGCTGAACGGCTCACCGCCGGCGGTGGCCTGGGCCGCGATCTGGGCCGCCAGTTCCAGATGGGGCAGTCCGGCGGCGGAGAACACCGGGAGTTTCTGCCCGCGCACCAGTGTGGTCAGCGCGTCGACCACGCCGACACCGGTGAGGACCGGCTCGGACGGAGGCTCCCGTCGTACGGGATTGAGGGGGTTGCCGCCCACGGGGGCGCTGGCCCGTCCGAAGACCGGAGGCCCTCCGTCGACCGGCTCGCCGCGCCCGTTGCAGACCCGGCCCAGCCAGGCGGGACCGACCGGAATGCGCAGCGGTCCTCCGGTGAAAGCCACGCGGGTGCCTCGCGGGTCCATGCCGGTGGTGTCCTCCAAGACCTGCACCACGGCGAGGTCCCGGTCCACTTCCAGGACGAGTCCGTGCCGCTGTTCGCCGGTCTCCAGCGTGATCCGGGCGAACTCGTCGTAGCCGACGCCTTCGACCCCTTCGAGGACGGCGAGCGGACCGCGCAGTTCACGGACGGACGTGTACTCGACATCGCCCCACAGGGTCACGGCCGGTCACCTCCGTCCCCGAGGCTCATGTCACCGCACCTCCCGCAGCCGGGTGAGCAGGGCGTCCCGTCGTGCCCGCACGCCCTCGGTGTCGTGCGGGCCGACCTCCTCGCGTGCTCGGAGCACCGGACCGAAGTCCACGTCCTCGAGGACGGCCGCGGGGGTACCGGAGTCGACGAGTTCCCGGCACCGGTCGACCACCGCGAGCACCGCGTCGACCAGTGCGGCGGTCTTGTCGGCGCCGCAGTGGGCGTCCTCGGCCGACAGGGCGCTCTGCTGGAGGAGGCCCTCGCGGACGAGCCGTCCGGCGAGGACGCCGACACGTTCCCGGTCGGGCAGTGCGGTGATGCCGATCAGATCGACGAGAGCGGCCAGCCGGTCCGCCTCTGCGAGCAGGGCGGCCACGCGTGCGCGCCGCGCGGGCCAGGCCGGGTCGTCCGCCGCCTGCCGGGCGGTGAGGGCCGCCGCGTCGCGGGAGAACGATCCCGACCAGGACAGGGCCGGGTAGTGCCGGGCGTAGGCGAGGTCGCGGTCCAGTGACCACAGACAGCGCACGAACCGCTCGGTGTGGGCGGTGACCGGTTCGGTCGTGTCACCGCCCGGCGGGGAGACCGCGCCGATCACGGTGATCGAGCCGCGTTCGCCGCCGAGTGTGGTCACGGCTCCCGCACGCTCGTAGAACGCGGCGATCGCCGAGGCCAGCCCTGCCGGATACCCCTCCTCGGCGGGCAGCGCGCCGGTCCGGGAGGCGAACTCTCTCAGCGCCTCGGCCCACCGCGAGGTCGAGTCGGCGATGACCACGACGTCGAGCCCCATGTCCCGGAAGTACTCGGCGACCGTGGTCCCGGTGTGGATACTCGCCTCACGGGCCATCATCGGCATGTTGGAGGTGTTGGCGATGGTCACGGTCCGGTCGGCGAGCCGTCCGCCGGTCCGGGGGTCCTCCAGTTCGGGAAGCTCGGCGATGACGTCCGCCATCTCGTTGCCGCGCTCACCGCAGCCCACGTAGACGATCACGTCGGCGTCGCACCACTTGGCGATCTGCTGCAGCAGCACGGTCTTCCCGGTGCCGAAGCCGCCGGGGACGGCGACCGTGCCACCGCGGGCGACGGGAAAGAGCAGGTCGATCACGCGCTGCCCGGTGCTCAGGGCCTCCGGCTCTCCCCCGCGCTCACGTACGGGCCGCGGACGGCGTACGGGCCAGGTGGCACCGATGCGTACGTCGGTGCCGTCGACCCGGGCCACGACCGCGTCCTGCGGACGGGTTCCCTCCGGCGCGATCCGCTCCACCACGCCCGCGACGCCCGGCGGTACGAGTACCCGCACGCGGACCGGCCCCGTTCCTCGCACCTCCCCCAGCGCCTCGCCCTCCGCGACCCGTGCCCCTTGCTCCACACCGGGGACGAACGGCCAGGCGCGCTCCTCACCGGCGGACCGGTTCGTGCCGGGGGCCAGCCAGTCGCCCGCACCGGAGAGCGGCCGGAGCAAGCCGTCGAAGACGCCTCCGAGCAGCCCGGGACCGAGCTGTGCGGAAAGCGGCCCCGTGCCCGGCCGTGCGAGGTCTCCGGGGGCGAGCCCACCCGTGTACTCGTACACCTGGACGGTGACGACGCCACCGCTGATCGCGACCACCTCGCCGGGCAGCCCCGCCTCGCCGAGGAAGACCAGGTCGTGCATCGCCGTGCCGTCGGTGTACTCCGCCTCGACCAGCGGTCCGGCCACCCGCAGAATCCGCGCGGCGGGGTCGGCGTTCACGGCGTCCACAAGCTCTCCACCTCCGCTCCGAGCCGGTCCAGCGCCCGCGCGGCCAGGGCATCGAGGGTGCAGTCGACCCGCCGGCCTGCGGCGTGGGCGACCAGGCCTCCGCCGGAGTGCACGGCCGTCTCGGCGTCCGGTCCCAGGAGCCGGCGCGCGTGCCGGGTCAGCCGCTCCAGCAGCAACGGATAGTCGGCCGTGTGCCGCAGCTCCCGGACGTGGGCGGTGGCACGGCGGCCCAGTTCCTCGTACGTCTCCCTGCGGGCGGCCAGTTCACGCGCCCGCGCCGTTCGCCGGGCCCGCGCGCGGATGACCCGCCCGGCAGCGGCCCCCTGGGCCTCCCCCTCGCGGTGGGCGTCCTCCAGCAGGGCGCGGGCCTCGGCGCGGGCGTGTTCGAGGAGCGCCGTGGCGTCCCGGTCGGCTCGGGCCAGCAGGTCGGCGGCCTCTGCCCGGGCGGCCCGCAGCAGCTCGGCACGGACCGGTTCGAGTGCGCTCTCGACCCGGCCCGGGACGGGTGCCTTCACGGTGGCATCACCGCAGACAGCGGCGCGGTGGCCTCCGACGGCTCCGGGCCGAGCGCGGCGGCCGCCGCCGGGGTGAGGATCACCAGCTCCACGTCCTTGGGAAGGGTCCGCCACGCCGCCCGCACGGCGTCCGGCCCCTCCGCGAGGAGCACGGTGACTCCGGCCAGCGCGAATCCGGCCACCCGCACCTGTTCGCCTAGGGCGGCCACGCGTCCCATGTCAGGCCTTTCCGATCAGGATGATCGCGACGACCAGGCCGTAGATGGCGATGCCCTCGGCGAGGCCGACGATGACCATGGCCCGGCCGAAGAGCTCGGGCCGCTCGCTGAGCGCCGCCAGCGCCGCTGCGCCGGTGTAGGCGACGGCGATCGACGCCCCGATCGAGGCCGCGGCCACCGAGATCGCGGCGCCGATCAGTGCGGCGGAGCCGGATCCGGAGTTCTGTGCCGTCTCGGCTGCGGCGGCGGCTCGTGCGTCCCCGCCGCTGAGGGCCACCATGAGCAGCGCGAGCGCCCCGGCGAACAGGAGGGCGTCGGCGGCCAGGACCAGCCGCAAGGCCGCGCGGGCGGACCGGCGCACCAGCAGCCGGGTGACGAGCCAGACCACCGTGATGACGGGAAGAGCGATGAGCCAGGCGATCACGACATCACCTCCGTGCGTTGAACGGGCACCTTCCAGGGCCGGAAGGGCCGGCCCTGTGTCTCGAAGACCCGGGAGAACAGCTCGTAGAACTCCAGCCGCAGCGCCTGCACACCGGCGACCAGCAGCTCCAGCGCGAAGGTCAGGCCGTTGCCGACGAGGAAGAGCGCCACGGCCCCCACGAGTGCGGCAGGCCCTCCGCCCGCCAGCGCCGTGGTGCCGCGCCACACGACGTCGCCGAGCGCGGCATGGGTGAGCCCGAAGGCGGCCAGCCGCGCGAAGGACAGCAGGTTCGAGCCGATCCGTACGACGGCGTCGAAGAGCTGGACACCGGTCTGGGCGACGCCGCCCGGGCCGCCGGCCGTGGCGGCGTACATTCCGGTTCCGGCCAGAACCAGCCCCGTGATCGCGATGCCCGCCCCGGCGAGGGCGTACCCGGAGCGGCCGATCCAGACAGCTCCGGCGACCACCACGAGTCCGAGGTAGAGCGCCCCTCCCGCGATGCCGGACACCGCGTGGAGGGCGCCGGACGGCCCGCTCTCCCTCCAGCGGTTCACCGCCCCGGCCCCGTACGCCAGCGCCAGGAGTACGGCGCCGAGCACGACGGCCGCGGCCAGCAGCCGTATCGGCTCGTCCAGCGGGTTCAGCCAGAGCACCGGCAGGACGCCGGTCGGGCCGAAGAACTCGCCGTAGGCCACCCCGGCCAGTGCGCTGGTCAGGCCCGCACCGGCCACGAACGGCCACAGCGGGCGCAGCGACGCCGCCCGGCGCGGGCGGCCGGCGCGCAGCAGGAGCCCGGCCAGGAGCAGCAGCGCGCCGTGTCCGGCGTCGCCGAACATGACGCCGAACATCACCGCGTACACGAGGCCCGCGGGCACTGTGGGATCAAGGTCGGAGTAGGGCACTGTCCCGTAGGTGCGCACCAGCGGCGTGAACGAGCGCCGTATCGCGCTGGTGTCGTCGCGCAGCAGGGTCGGAGGGTCGGCCCCGCGTGGTGCCTTCAACGGCACCAGCGACGCCCCGGCCCCGGCCAAACGCTCGGCGGTCGCGGGCACGTCGACGACGGGGCACCAGCCGGCGAGCGCCCCGACCTCACCGTGCCGCACCACGCCGGAGAGCCGTTCCTCGAGCTGTGCCTCCCCCGCCAGCAGATCGGCTCGGCCCGCGCGCTCCAGGGCGTCGAGGTCGGGGGGACTGGCGCTGACGACGGCTTTCGCGGGCCCGGAGCGCAGGCGCCGCAGACGGTCGGCCGCCTCACCCCTGGCTGCGCCGTCGGAACGGTCGAGCTCCACACAACCCGCCTCTGCGACGCGCACCAGGGCCTCCCGCACAGCGTGCAGGGGGGCGACGACCGCCACCCGCTGCATGCGGACAGGGCCCATGGCATCAGGACGGAGCATCGGGCGCCTCCGGCGATCCGCCGCCCCGCGCGGCCAGCTCCAATGCCCCGCGTGCCCTCCAGGCGTCCGTGGACAGCACCGCGACCGCGCCCACCACCGGCCCGGAGCCGGGGCGAGATGCGCGCAGCAGCTCGGAGCCGTCCCGAGCGAGCCGTTCCCACCACCGGGTCTCCGCCCGCCACAGGTCCTCAGCGGCGTCGAGCCCGTCCAGTGCCCAGCGCGCGGGCTCCGGCAGCCGCCGCTGGAAGCCGGCGAACGAGGAAGCCGCAACCGCCGCCCGCCCGAGCAGCCGGGTGGCCGTCCGGGCAGAGGGTCCGGTCAGCGGGCGGCCGACGAGGAACACCTCGCGCGCGATCAGCAGAGCGAGCCGTCCCGCTGCCCAACGGGCGGCCTCGGGTACGGAGTCAGCGGTACGCACCGCGGCGGAGACCCGCATCCCGGTGGCTACCGCGGCCGACGTGTCGGCGCCGGGGTCGCCCCAGACGGAGGTGGCCAGTTCGGCCCTGAGCGCGTCCGGCGCTCCGGTCCGGGCCAGCCGGGGCCACGCTGTCGCCAGCGCGCCGAGGACGTAGGGCAGGTGGGACCGCGCGGGAACCGCTCCGGACATGCTGCGGAGATGCTCCTCGGTGTTGGAGATCTCGAACCCTGCCGCCAGCACTCGGATCACCGCCGCGCCGCCGCGTGGCTGCCAGCCCGCGAGGACACGCAGGTGCCACAGCAGTGTTGCCGCGACTGCCTGCTGGGCCTCGGCGAGCGACATCCCGGGAGCGAGGTCGCGCCGGTAGGCCGTGCCTCCCAGGTAGCGCAGCGCGGCGTCGAGCGTCGGGGCGGAGGCCACCTCCCGGAGTCCGGTCGCGCCGAGGCATCGCGACCGCATGGTCCGGGCCCGCGTGGTCCCGGCCACCCATCCGGCACTCACGTCGGGCCCCTTTCCCCGGGCTGCCCGTCCCGGGTGAGTATCGGAGAGGGGACGTCTTCCCCGGTGCCGAGTTCCTCGATGACGAGTGCGGCCACGCGGTTCACAAGAGCGGGTGTGCGTGCCGCAGCCCGCCGGCGTACGCGTGCCGCCTCCTGCTCGGCGTCGCTCAAAAGCACGGCCGCCTCGGCCTCGGCGGAGCGGTGTGCCCGGACGGCGGCCTCCGCCCGCACCTCGTGGGCGCGAGCACGTGCCTGCTCCACGATCTCCTCGGCCTGCCGCGCGGCCTCGGCCCGCACTCTCGCAGCGTCCCGGGCGGCCCGCTCACGCACGGCCCGCGCCTCGGCCTCCGCCTGCTCCAGTAGCACCAACGGCGACTGCAGTTCGGCGGCGGCCTCTGCTGAACGATCCGCGGGCACACCCCCGGGTGCCGCACGGCCAGGCGGCACCCGACGGCGAAAACGCGTCAGGAAATCCCGGAATCCCGCCATGGGCTCCCCTCACGTCCGGCCCTGTTCCAAGTTTCCGCTCTCATGTCGGCGCTGTCGCGCTGTGTGGGTCGCTGCAGGGCACAGGGCATGAGCCCGGGATCAATGTGACACGGGCCGCGTGGAAGACCGACTGCTCCGTCGGGAGGTTGCGGTGAGTGACCACGAACGTCGAGCCGCCGCGCGAGAAGCCCGTCACGCCGTTCCGCGCCGCTCCTGGACACCGGAGGAAGAGCACCGCCAGGATCTGCTGCGACGCTGTCCCGGTGCTCTCGCCTCCGTCTCGGCGTCGGAGGCGAGAGCGAGGGCGTCTCCGGCAGCACCGACCCCGGCCCCCACTCAGCCACAGAACCGCGACCGGGCACCGCAGGCACCACGTGTGCGCGACGTCATGGCCGTCCCGACCGTCCCGGTCACCGGCGACACACCGTTTCCGGACGTCGCCCGCACCCTCTCCCGCGAACACCTGGGCTCAGTACCCGTGGTGGACAGCGAGGGCCAGGTGACCGGTGTCGTCTCCGGGGCCGACCTGCTGCCCGAGGCCGGAGTTCCGTGACAGCGGCCAGGTCCTCCTCGAGCAGCGTCGGCCACCTCCTCCACGCGCTCCGCGGGTTCGGAACCTTCTACAACGAGCATCGCCCGCACCGAGCCCTGGGCCGAGCCGCGCCGCTCCGACCGCTCCCCCACCCGATCAACGAACCGGAGAAGACCAGGCACCTGGGGTCCGCCGCCGCTCCGGTGGCCGGGGCGCCCCGATGGCCGGAGCGCTCCCGCGGCCTGGACAGCCGGATCGCGGGGCCTGGGCGCGTCTTCCGGGCGGCCCGGTGCGGGGCCGCCCGGGATGTCATACGTCCGTGACGCGGAGCCCGGCGTGTGCCTTGTAGCGGCGGTTGACGGAGATCAGGTTGGCGACCAGCGCCTCCACCTGGTGGGCGCCTCGCAGCCGCCCGGCGAAGACGCCCCGCATGCCCGGGATCCGCCCGGCCAGCGCCTGCACGATCTCCACGTCGGCGCGGACCTCGCCGAGCACCATCACGTCGGTGTCGATCCGGTCGATCTCCGGGTCCTGGAGCAGTACCGCGGACAGGTGGTGGAAGGCCGCGGTGACCCGGGAGTCCGGCAGCAGGGCCGCGGCCTGCTCGGCGGCGCTGCCCTCCTCGGGCTTGAGCGCGTAGGCGCCCTGCTTGTCGAAGCCGAGCGGGTTGACGCAGTCGACGACGAGCTTGCCGGCCAGTTCCCCGCGCAGGGACTCCAGGGTCGTGCCGTGGCCGTCCCACGGCACGGCGACGATCACGATGTCGCTGCGGCGGGCGGTCTCGGCGTTGTCGGCGCCCTCGACGCCGTACCCGAGTTCCTCGGCGGCCGCCCGCGCGCGCTCGGCGGCGCGCGAGCCGATGATCACCTTCTGGCCGGCCTGGGCGAGCCGGTACGCGAGGCCCCTGCCCTGCGGTCCGGTGCCGCCGAGCACACCGACCACGAGCCCGGAGACGTCGGGCAGGTCCCAGGGGTCCTTGGCCGGGGCCTTCGCGGGGGCGGGGGGCGTTGCGTCTGGTGTGCTCACGTTGTGTTCCTCCTTGTGAGGGGCAGGGGCGGACAGCACGGTCGTCCGGGCTGTCCCCGGGGATCCGGGGGAGGGACGGGGCGGCACGCGTGCCGCCCCGCCCATGCTCATGGCGCGGTCCGGGACGACGCCTTCCTCGCGTGTGCCTGGATCTCCGGGGGCCAGGACCTGCCCAGCGACAGGCCGCCGTCGACGACGTTTTCCTGTCCGGTGAGGGAACTCGACGCGTCGGAGGCGAGGAAGGCCGCCACGGCGGCCAGGTCCTGCGGCTCGCCGCTGCGGGGAACCGGCTGGAAGTCGCGCAGGCTCTCCCGTACCCGTTCGACGCTGTCGTCCAGGGCGGATCCCGTGAGGCCGGCGCCGTGGCCGACGATGCGGGTGGCCACGCCGCCGGGCGTCATCACGTTCACCCGGATTCCGTGAGGGGCGAGTTCCACCGCGCTGCTGCGGGTCAGCTGGACAACGGCGGCCTCGGCCGCGCCGTAAGGGTGGGGGCCGTAACCGGCCCTCAGGCCGGCGACGCTGCCGGTGTTCACCATGCTGCCACCGCCGTGGTCGCGCATGACCCGGGACGCGTGCTTGATGCCGAGGAAGACACTGCGGCACAGCAGCCGGAAGGCTTCGTCCCACTCGTCGGCCGGGATGTCCTCGGCGAAGCGCCGGGACCCCACCCGGCCGGCGTTGTTGACCAGGCAGTCCAGGCGTCCCGGGTGGCAGCCGTGTCCGTCACCGCCGCGGCGATGTCCTCCTCGCGGGTGACGTCGACGCGGCGGAACACCGCCGTATCACCGAGCTCCTCGGCCAGGCCGCGGCCCCGTTCCTCATCGACATCGGCCACCACCACGAAGGCACCCGCGTCGACGAAGTGGCGGCAGACGCCCGCCCCGATTCCGCTGGCGCCTCCGGTGACCAGGGCGACCTTCCCCTGCAGTGAGTGCACGTGGGGACCTCTCTCCTCGCCTCGCGTGGCCTGCCCGGGATGTCGGGTTCCTCCGGGGACGAGGCTCCTGGCGGGCCGTTCCTCCCGGGTGTTCGCCTGCCGTCCCGGCGTCTTCACTCCTGCGCGCTCCGGTGCAGCGCGGCCACCAGGGCGGGCACCTCGGCCAACGCGCGCAGGGCGTCGTTGAGGTGCGTGCACCCGTCGGTGCCGCGCAGCACCCTGGGCACGGTGGTGCGCAGGTCCGCCAGGGGTGTCCCGAGCAGACGGTCCAGGTTGAGCACGGCCAGGGGGCACTCGTCGTAGGGCAGGATGCGCGGCTCGGCCCGCAGGGTGAGGAGGGCGCCGGTGCGTGCGTGGGCCGTGGCGTGCAGCCGGTATTCGTGCACAGCCCTCCTGCCGCCCTCGGGCACCGTCGCGCTGTCCTGGAACATCGCGTCCACGCCGATGACCTCGCCCGGTGTGACGTCGATGCGCCGGGCCCGGCGCATCGACGGTTCGGTGGGTGCGGCCAGTTCGTGCCAGCCCGCCGGGTCGTCGGGGTGCGGCAGCGGTACGACCCGGCGTGTCCGGTCGCCGCCTTTCCGGACGTGGTCGGGGCTCAGGGCGCTGGATCCGGGCATGAATCCCGTGCAGACGCCTTCCTGCGGGCGCGCCGCGGCCCGGTGTGTGCCGGGCCCGGCAGACGGCCACCGGGTCGCGGCGAAGTCCGCGATCAGTGATACCGCGGCGAGATCGTCCAGCATGAGGTACAGCGGGGTCCCGGTGTCCCGTTCCCGCGGCAGGGCCTGCGCCAGCCGGGTGCGGAATCCGCCGCCGCAGCGGGCGCCGGTGAGGAGGGTCAGTTCGCTCCTGGCCGGGGTCGACTCGA
Organism: Streptomyces cathayae; assembly: GCF_029760955.1. Classification (GTDB taxonomy): domain Bacteria; phylum Actinomycetota; class Actinomycetes; order Streptomycetales; family Streptomycetaceae; genus Streptomyces; species Streptomyces cathayae. The sequence goes on along the minus strand of NZ_CP121682.1, from coordinate 7,040,169 downwards.
TCTCCTCGATCACCCGGCTCGCCGGTGTGAATCGGACGCGCAGCCGGTCCTCGGCGACGACGAGCGGGGGCCTTCCGTCGGCCGGGGTGTAGAGGTCGCGGGCCCGCCCGTCGATGTGGAGCCCGGTGCCGAATCCTCCGGGCCACCGCGTGTCGAGCGTCGAAGTACGGCGCACGCTGCCCGGGGGGCGGACCGGTGACGGCCCGAGCAGGCCGGCGGGCTGCGGTGCCGGAGGGTCTTCGGTGGTCATCGGGTGCCTCTTCGTCGATGGGGGTCTCACGCTCTTCACGCCGGCTTCCCCAGGGGAGGCAGGTGTGAGCCGGTGCCGTCCTTCCCGTGGGGCGGCCCGCTGCCCGCGTTCGCCCGGAATCTCGCCGCCGTGCGGGGGGGGTCCGCTCCGTGCCGGCTGCTTTCCCCGGTCGGCGGGGAAAGCCGGGGGAGGCGGTCCGGGCTGCGGCCGCCGGTCCGGGTCAGGCGTGGCCGTCCCCCCACTTGCTCTCGGCGATGCCGGTCAGCCGTCGGTGGTCGAGCTTTCCGTTGTCCGCGCGTTCCAGCGAGTCGACGTAGACCATGTGCTTGGGCACCTTGTAGCCCGCCAGGTGCGCGCGGGCGTGGGTGTGGAGTTCCTCCTCCGACGGCGGCCGCTCCCCCGCCCGGAGAAGGGCGACGACCTTCCTGCCGAGGCGTTCGTCGGAGACGCCGAGGACCGCGGCGTCCGCGATGCCCGGGTGCTGCTTCAGGACCTCTTCGACCTCTTCGGCGAACACCTTCTCCCCTCCGGTGTTGATGCAGCTGGAGCCACGGCCGAGGAGCTGGATCCGCCCGTCGGCGTCGAGTTGGGCCAGGTCGCCGGGAACGGACCAGCGGCGGCCCGCGGCCTCGACGAAGACCTGGGCGGACTTCTCCGGGTCGTTGAGGTAGCCCACCGGGATCCAGCCGGTGACCGCGAGGCGACCGACCTTGCCGTCGCCGGGTTCGGCGAGGGTTCCGTCGTCGAGCAGCACGGCGGCCCGGTCGGAGGGCACGAACGAGCCGGTGTCGGCCACGTCCCCGCGCACGGACACCGTCGAGGCGACGGCGGAGGCCTCGGAGGAGCCGAGTCCGTCCAGCAGGCGCGCCGCCGGCATGTGGTTCAGGAGCCCTTCCTTGACCGGGCGGCTCCACATCACGCCGGAGGAGAACACGGCGCGCAGGCCGTCGAGGCGCCACCGTCCGGGGTTCTCGTCGAGGGCGGCGAGCATCGGCCGGGCGAAGGCGTCGCCGACGATCGCGAGGGACTGGACCCGTTCGCCGTCCATGACGTCGAGGAGCTGTTCGGCGTCGAAGCGCGCCCCCGGGGTCATGACGAGGGTGCCGGCCCCGCTGAGTGCCGAGATGGCGTAGAAGAGTCCGGCGCCGTGCATGAGCGGGCTCGCCACCAGGGAGCGGATCTCCCGGGTGAGTCCGGCCAGGTGCGCCTCGACGGCCTCGCGGTCGCCGTGGTCGGGCAGCGGTCGGGGGTTCTGCGCGTTGAGCAGGGAGAGGATGTCGCCCTGGCGCCACATCACGCCCTTGGGGTGTCCGGTGGTGCCGCCGGTGTAGATGAGGATCAGGGAGTCCTCGCGTCCGCCGCCGTGCGGCCGCGGGGGGTGCGCGTCCAGTTCGCGGGCGTAGGAGGGGGCCCAGTCGGTGCCCTCGCCGACCTCGAGCCAGAGCCGCACGCCGGGCAGGCGGTGGCGCACCCGGTCGACCCGCTCGCGGAACTCGGCGTCGAAGACGACCGCCTTGACGTCGGCGTCGGCCCAGATCTGCACCAGTTCGTCTTCGACGTAGCGGTAGTTGGTGTTCATCGGGGCGAGGCCCGACTTGCCGGCGGCGAAGAAGGTCTCCAGGTACTCGGGACCGTTGCGCATGTACTCGGCCACGACGTCGCCCGCGGTGAGGCCCGCGGATTCCAGCACCGTGGCGAGCCGGGCCGCGCGGTCGTCGAAGTGCGCCCAAGTGCCTCGTCGTCGCCCGTGAACGAACGCCGTGCGCTCGGGGTGCACACGGGCCACGGCCTCGAAGGCACTCGCGAAGTCCCAGCCTGCCATGTCAGCCCTTTCGCGTCATGCCGCCGCCCGGAGCGGTGGCCGTCGTCCCATCCGAAAAATATCCTACAGACGTTAGATAATAACCTCAAGGCTTTAGGTTAAGGGGAAGGTTCTTCACGGTCGGCGAGACCCGGCGGGGCGGGGGTGACCGACACCGGGACGGCCGTCAGGGTCGGCATGTGGTTGACCGCCTGGGCGCCGTGGTGCAGGGAGGTGAGCCGGTTGACGTTGCTGCCCGTCGTCCGCGGGTTCCCGCCCGTCTCCAGGCCTCCCCAGCCGTGGGTCATCGACAGGACCCCCGGTCGCATGCTCGGGTCCTCGTGCGCCACGGCCTCGAGCGTTCCGTGCGGCGAGCGGATCGTCACCGCGGCGCCGTGCGTGATGCCCAGGTGCGCCATGTCCTGCGGGTGCAGGTGGGCCGGGTTGTACGACTGCGGGGGCAGACCGGCGACCGCCGACCCTAGGGAGTTGACCACCTCCCTCATCCGCCGCACGACCAGCCGCAGCGGGAACTCCTCGGCGTCCTCGCCGCCCGCCGCCCCACCCTCGCCCGCCCCGCCCTCGGCCCCCGCGGACCGGGCCCCCACGGGTACCGTCGCGGCGACGGGCGCCAGCGCGGCGGCGAGTTCCGCGGCCACGTCGGCGGGCAGCAGGGTCAGGCGGTGCCCGGCCCGCTCCTCGCGGGCCGGGCCCACCGTGGTGCCGGGGTGCCCGGCGAGCAGGCCGTGCGGGTGGGTGCGCACCTCGTCCAGCGGGATCCGGCCGCGTGAGGCGACCAGGTCGAGGAGCTCCTCCGAGGAGGGCGGTCGGGAGGTGTCCAGGTCCCGGCCCGCGAACCGCAGGGGCCCTCCCGTCTCGGCCGCGAGCCGGAAGAAGACCCGCCAGTCCTCGACCACGCCCCGGGGCGGGGCGACCACGGCGGGCGTGTACTGGGCGAACGGGCGGGGGAAGAAGGTCTCCATCAGCCCGGTGTGGTCGGCCCGTTCGTACAGCATCGTGGGGGCGATGACGTAGTCGGCGAGGCGCGCGGTCTGCGACATCCGGGTGTCGATCGACACCAGCAGGTCGAGGCTCTCCAGCGCGCGCCGCGCGGTGTCCTGGTCGGGCAGGGCGAGCAGGGGGTTGCCGCCCGAGACCACCAGCGCCCTGATCCGGTCGGGGCCGGGCCGCAGGATCTCGTCGGGCAGCAGGGCCGCCGGCAGTTCGCCGCGCAGCAGGCCGTGTCCGCCCACCCGGCTGCGAAATCCCCGTTCCCACTCACGGTCCGCGGGGACCACCTCCGCGCGGGCCGGCCCCTCGCCCATCAGGACGCCGCGCCCCGGCACGGGTTCGCCCTCGCGCAGATAGCGTCCGCAGACGACGTTGAGGCAGGCGGCCAGGTGTTCGGCGATGCTGGAGTGCGGCCCCATGCAGACGCCGGTCCCGGTGCTCACCATGCCCCGCTCGGCCGCGGCGAACATCCGGGCCGCCCGCACCAGCTCCTCGACCGGCACGTCGCAGACGCGGGCGACCCTGTCGGGGGTGGCCTCGGCGACCGCCGCCCACAGGTCGTCCAGTCCCTCCACGTGGCGGTCGCAGAAGTCCCGGTCGTGCAGCCCCTCCCCCAGGACCACCTGCAGCAGCCCCGCGAACAGCAGCGCGTCGTGTCCGGGGCGGGGTCGCAGGTGCAGGTCGGCGCGTGCCGCGGTCTCGGTGCGGCGCGGGTCGACCACGATCAGCCGCATCCCGCGGTCCCGGGCGGCCTTGAGGTTGGCCGACGGATTGGTGACCAGCGCGCCGTCCCCGTCGCCCCCGTTGACGGAGACCAGCGGGTTCGTGCCCGCCAGCAGCCACACGTCGGCCTCGTCGAGCGACTGGGGGCCGCCCGCGTACACCCCCATGCGCGACTTCACCAGCCACTTCGCCGACTGGTCGAGGGTCATGGTGGAGAAGAGCTTGCGGGAGCCCAGGCCGCGGAACCAGGCGCGCGCCATGAAGGGGGTGAGGGTGGCGAAGTGGTGCTGGGTGCCGATGAACAGGCCCACCGCGTCCGGCCCGTGCTCCTCGACGATCCCGGTGAGCCGGGCGGCCACCTCCACCATCGCGGTGTCGGCGTCGACCGGTTCGTGCTCGCCCGCGGCCGTCCGCCGCCGGGAGGAGGTCAACCGGTCGGGGCCGTGCAGGAGGTCGGCGGCCCTGCGCCCCTTCGGGCAGGTGAAGCCGCGGGAGATCGGGTGCTGCCGGTCGCCCAGCACGCGCAGCACGCGGGTGCCGTCGGTCTCCACCTCGACCCCGCAACTGGCCGGGCACAACCGGCAGTACGACGTCCTCCGGGTCACGGTGTCGCCCTCGGCGGGGCGTGCCCGCCGGGCCGCGTCCGGGGACGGGGGACGCGGGTCGGGGTCGGTCGGGTCGTGCGCGGCCGATTCGTGCGCGGGCCGGGAAGTCGTCATCCGACGGTCCTTTCTGCCGCGGACGTCCGGCGCGGCCGCACCGCGGACCGCGCCGACGTCTCGCGAGGGATCCGAACCGCCCGGCCCACGAACGGGCAGGGCACCGCCCGGGACGAGGGCCCCGGGCGGAGGTCGACCCCGGGCGGGCACCGACGGTCCGTCGCGCCGACGCCCGCTGCCGGGGCTCACAACTGGACGGGGCCGCCCGCCCACACCCCGATCTCCTCGCCGGAGACGTGCGCGGCACCGTCGCCCGCGAGGAAGGACACCACCGAGGCCACCGCCTCGGCGGGGATCCGCGGCCAGCCGTCCTGGAGGCTCTCCCGCGCCCGGTCGCCGGCGGCGCGCACCATGTCGGTCTCCACGTAACCGGGCACCACGGTGTTCACGGTGATGCCGCGCCGGGCCACCTCCTTGGCGACGACCCCGGCCAGGGCGACCAGCCCCGCCTTGGAGGCCGCGTAGGCACCCGTCGTCGGGGTGAGCGCGCGCCCGCCGCTCGGGCTGCCGAAGAACAGGACGCGTCCCCAGCCGGCCGCGTACATGGCGGGCAGCGCGGCGTGCGTGCAGTAGTAGGCGCCGCTGAGGTTGACGCCCAGCACGCGGTCCCACTGTCCGGGCGGCAGGGAACGCGCCGAGCCGGCCGCGCTGACTCCCGCGTTGTTGACGAGCACGGCGACGGGTCCGAGGAGTTCTGCGGTCCGCGCGACGAGGTCGCCCGCCTGGTCCGCGTCGGACACGTCGGCCCGCAGCGCCACCGCCCGGCCGCCCGCGGCCTCGATCTCCTCGACCACGTCCGTCGCCTCGCGGGCGCGGTGGGCGTAGTTGACCGCGACCGCGAAGCCGTCGGCGGCGAGTCTGCGGGACACCGCGGCTCCGATGCCCCGCCCGCCGCCGGTCACCAACGCGACTTTCCTGGCCTTCATCGGCAACGGCCTCCGTGTTCGGGTCAGCGCACCTTGTCGTGCGTGCGGGGCAGGTCGGCGTAGGTGGCCTTGAGGTCGCGCTTGGCGATCTTGCCGCTGGCCATCCGCGGCAGGGCCTCGTCGAGGAGGACGACGTAGCGCGGGACCTTGTAGTCGGCCATGCGCTCGTTGCAGTGGGCCACCACGTCGGCGGGGTCGATCGGACCGTCGGCCTTGATCAGGGCGGCCGGGGTCTCGCCGAACTTGGCGTCCTCGACGGCGATGACGGCGACCTCCTCGATGCCGGGCATCTCCTGGAGGACGTTCTCGATCTCGGTCGGCGAGATGTTCAGCCCACCCGAGATGATCATGTCCTTCATGCGGTCGACGAAGGTCAGGTAGCCGCGCTCGTCGAGGACGCCCATGTCCCCGGTGTGCAGCCAGCCGTCCACGATGGTCGTGCGGGTGGCTTCCTCGTTGCGCCAGTAGCCGGGCATCATCCCCGGTCCGCGCAGGAGGATCTGGCCGGGGGTGCCGGGCGGACAGTCGACGCCCTCCGGGTCGACGACCCTGATCCTGGTGAAGGCGCCGCCCCAGCCGCACTTCTCCGGGTGCTCCATCGCCTCGTCGCGCGGCATCACGGTGGCGGATCCGCCGATCTCGGTCTGGCCGTAGATCTGGCGCAGCGAGACGCCCTTGCGCTGCCAGGAGGCGAGCAGGTCCACCGGCACCCGCGCACCGCCCACGTGGACGGTGGTCAGGCTGGTGAGGTCGGCCTCCGCGAAGCCGGGCTGTGCCGCGACCTGCTCGAACAGGATGGGCGGGCCGGTGAACGTGGTGACCTTCTGGTCGGCCAGCACACGCAGGGCCCGGGCCGGGTCGAAGCGGGGCTGCAGCAGCAGCGTGCCGCCGTGCAGGATCGTGCGGAAGAGTCCCCACACGAGGCCGGCCGCGGTGAACAGCGGGAGCACGAGCAGGGGTCTGAGGCCGTTGGGCAGTACCGGCTCCATGAGGGACCACTCGTGCATCTCGCCGGCGATGGTGGCGTGGGTGAAGATGACGCCTTTGGGTTTGCCGGTGGTGCCGCTGGTGTAGACGATCGCGACCGTCTCGGAGACGTCGGACACCGGCGGCACGACGGGGGCGTGGGTGCCGTCCCGCAGGGACCGGACGTCGCTCTGGAAGGACTTGAGGACGACCCCGGGCTGCTCCCGGCGGGCCTCCTCCAGGCGCTCGCGCAGCGCGTCGTCGCCGTAGACGACGGTCGGCTCGCAGTCCTCCAGGAGCCCGGCGAGCTCGCGGGCCACCATGCGGTGGTTGAAGGGGGCGACGACGGCACCGAGCTTGAGCGCACCGAGGGTGGCCGCGCACCACTCCAGGGAGTTCTGCCCCACCAGGGCGACCCGGTCTCCTCGGCCCACTCCCGCCGCGACGAGATCGGCGGCGATCCCGTCCGCCCAGCTCTCCAGCTGGCGGTAGGTGAGCACGTCGCCGTCGAAATCGATGGCCGGCTGGTCGGGAATGTTCCGAGCCCACCAGGTCAGGGTGCTCACGAGCGTTCCGCTCACGTCTGTTCCTCCTGCGCTCTGTCCACGATCGCTTCCGCCACCTCGGGCCGTTCCACGGGTCGCCCCCTTTGGCGGAGCGGCAGCGGATACACCCGAGCACATGTCGGAAGAATTCTGATGAAGGGAGTCACACGTCGTGTGGTCGGGGGGTGCCTTGTCGAGGGGCCTGCTGTCCACCGGCTGCCGGCGGACGGTCCGGGCGGGCCGTCGGCCGGTCTCGTGCCCGGCCGGGCCGCCCGGTACGGCGTGCACCGGTGGTTCGGAGCACGGGCGGACGGGGTCGTCACCGGCTGCTCGGCGTACCGGGCCCGCGATCCCCGAGGTGGCGGGAATCCTTCGTGTGACCGTGGTCGCTTAATCTAAGGGCTTCAGGTACCGCGGACAAGGCTTTTGCGGGATGTCCTCCCGATCGGGCGGACTTACTCCTCCCGCACCGGCCCTTCGACGCCCGCCGGTCCGCGTCGAAGGCGCCCGCCGGGGTCAGTCCCCGGCCTCCGGGGGGAAGTTCTCGAGGGCGGCGGCCTTCCAGGAGCCGTCGCGCGACTCCCACACGGACCGCAGGCCGATCCGACCGTCGGAGGTGTCGTACACCGTCTCCCCCACCCAGGTGGCGCCCTCGCGCCGGATGTCGACGACGCGGAGCGAGTCGACCTTCCCGCGGGGGACGGTCACTCCGCGGAAGACCTGGGGGATGTTCTCCTGCACCATGTCGGCCAAGGACGCTTCGACGTTCCCGTCGAGGACGTACTGGACATGCCGCCGGTAGAGCTCGTGGAACTCCTGGGACTCTTGCGACTCCTGGGACTGCGTGGACATCTGGACGTGCCTCCCCATCGGTGACCGTGGGGGCCGTCGCGCCCCCTGCGGAACCAGAGTCGACGCTCCTGGCGTGAACTCACCCTCAGCCTAAAGCCCTTAGATAACGGGCGGCAAGGGTTCGGGAGGGAAGCACCCGCGAGAGTGCGCCCACCGACCCCGCCACGCACCTCGGCGGACAGGCGGTACGCAGGGGGTTCGGGGCGACGCGACAGGTGGCGACCGGGCCGGAACGCCGCCGCACCCCTCTCCCGAACGGAAGGGGGCGCGGCGGTACGGCGGGGATTCACCACCCGGCCGGAGAGCACCGCCCTGCGGGGCCTCGCTCCCCGGCGCGGGGGCTCGGGCCCGGAGGGGGCTCAATGCCCAGCGGGCGCCTCCGCCCGCGGGGCCGCGTCCAGCTGCATGACGCCGGCCAGGAAGCTCCGGATCGTCTGTTCGAAGATCTGCTCGGCGCTCCATTCGTTGGCGGCGAGGGCCGAGGTGAGGGTGGGCTCCTCCTCGGCGTCGACGTGCGGGAAGATCTGCGCCTGACTCTCCGGGGTCTTCATGGCCTCGCTGAGGCTGGCGCCCAGACTCAGCTTCTCCATGCCGTCCAGGATGAGCACGTGCAGGTGTTGCGGTACGCCCGCCTTCTCCAGGAAGCGGGCCACCTTCTCGTACATGGCGATCAGGACGTCGCGCGGCAGGTACTCGAGCAGGATGGGAGCCGCGTTGCGGTGGCGCAGGATCGAGCGCCGGAAGTTCAGGGCGAGGGCGACGAAGAGGTCAGGCCAGTTCTCGTCGGCGGGACGGCGCGGGAAGGGCGTGTCCACCATGATCGCCCGGGCCACCTCGGTCATGAGTTCGGTCTTGTTCTTGAAGTGGTGATACAGCGAGGGCGCTCGGACTCCCATCACCTTCGCCAGTCGAGGCATGCTGAACGCCTCGATCCCTTCCACGTCGATGATCTTCAAGGTAGCCGCGACGATCGCTTCGCGGCTGAGCAGAGGTTGGAGTGGTCGGGCCATGGCCGCAGTATCCCGCACCCCGGCGGCGGATGGGACCCGGCGTCGCGGGCGCCCCGACGGATCCGGCACCGCACCCCACTCCCGGGCGACGCGCCGAGAGGGCGCCGGGCGCGAACCCGGCAGGGCGCCGCACACCACCCCCCGCACCTCACAGATCACCGCCCGATCCCCTCGGCGGACACCCTCCCATTAACCGACTTTCCATAGGTTTCAGATCACTCTTCCCCGGGCGTCGGATCACCACACTCGCCTGCCGTCACAAGGGATTCATCGAGACACCCGGGCTTGTGAGCACCACATCCGGCCTATAGCTTGGAGGTAATGAGCTGCTGAGACCGTCGTCGCCGCGCACCGGCGTGGGAGCGCCCCTTTCGGACCCGCCGCCCGCGCACCGCATCCGCGGCCGCCCGAACTCCGGCACCCGGCACCGTCCACCGCGGGCGGCGCCACGGGGCGACGACCCGACATCCGAGGACGTTCTGTGATCACGTACGAGTGGGGCACCTCCTTCGGCACCGACCCGGAGGTCGTCAGTCTGTTGCGCGACGCGGCGGACTTCGACGCCGAGCAGGGTTTCTCGGCCGTGCAGCCGGTCCCGGCCGCGGGCACGGACGGGGCGCGCCCCGGGCGGGTCACCGAACTCGTCGCCCGGATGAGCGACGAGGTGGGCGCCGTCGGCTCGCCGGACGGGGAGGAGGCGATCGTGGCCTTCCTGCGGATCACCTCGCAGGGCGACGGCACCGCCACCACCGAGTTCGTGGTGGGCCCCGAGTACCGGTCCCTGGGGATCGCGACCCTGCTGTTCGAGGAGCTGGGGCTGGCCCGCGGCGGGGCGGCCCGGTGGGCCGGCGAGGGCGTCCGGTCGCTGCGCGCCTGGGCGCACGGCTCGCACCCCGCGGCGGAGCGGATGGCGCGCCGGTTCGGCGCGGTGCCCGAGGACGCGTCGTGGCGGATCATCCGGCCGATGCACCGGCCGGGCAGCGTGCCGGAGCCGGAACCGCCCGCCGGGGTGGACCTGCGCCCGCTGCACCCGGAGTCGGACACGGCGGTGGTGGCCGCGCTCGCCGCCGCCGAGAAGGACGGCCGCGGCGCCGGCCGGGTCGGCCCGGAGGTGCTGGTGGCGGTCGAGGCGTCGGGGGAGGTGCTGGGCTTCGTGGCGTACTCCCCGCACCCCCTGGCCGGGGAGGCGCCGGACGGTCCGGGATCGGTGCACCTGCTGGCGCCGCCGACCCGGGGCGAGGCGCACACGGTGTCACGGGCGCTGCTCGCGGCGGCGCTGAAGCGGCTGGCCGAGGCGGGCGCGCGGGAGGTGGAGATGTCGGTGGACCCGCTGGACGAGCCGCTGGTGCGGGCCTGCCGCAGCGTCGGCTTCCACCACGACCAGACCGACGTGTGCTTCAGCGTGCCGGTCGACGCACCTGCCACGGTCGCCTGACGGGTGCACCGGCACCGGCGGACGCGAGGCGGGGCTCCCCGAGGAGGAAGGGGCCCCGCCTCTCGTCTTCCGCGGACTCCCGGGCGCGTCCGGCAGCCTCCCCCCGACACGGGCAGGCGCAGATCGACCCGCCGCCGGGACCACCCTGCACACCCCTTCGCCCACCGGCCGGGCCGGACCTCGCGGACCCGTCGCCCAGGGCCGGGGGAGGGCGCCGCGACCCGGCCGACGACCGAGAGCCCCTCGCCGTGTACTTGACCCCAGAAACCTACAGCCATAAGATTAAGTGAGCTTTTTCGCAGACGGGTGCGTCCGGCGGCGAGCATGCGCCACCGGACCGCCCGCGGACCGGGGCCCACCTCGCCCACAAGACGCCCCACGCCCCACTCGTCGCCGTTCCCGTGCCTCCTCGGCGGGGTCGACGCAGAAGGGGAACCGACGTCGCGTGTCTCGCATCCCGCGTCGCGAGACCGCATCCGCCTCTGAGGTCCCGAGCCACCGCAGCGGCGCAAGGAACGCGGACAGTACAGGAGGACGACGTGACGGAATTTGATGCACAGCGCGAAGAGCGAATTCGTCGCCTGCTCGAGCACCTGCGGAACGACACGACCGACCAGTTCGAGGGAACGGTCTCCTTCAGCCCGACGGAGTTCACCGACGCCGACCTCGCGGCCCGTGAGCGCGAGCTGATCTTCGCGCGGGTCCCGTCGATCGTCGCGCACAGCTCGGAGATCCCCGAGCCCAACGACTTCATCACCCTGCAGCTCCCGCGCAACAACGCCATCGTGGTGCGTCAGCCGGACGGCGGCATCAAGGCCTTCGTCAACCAGTGCCGGCACCGGGGCGCCCTGCTGGAGGAGGCGGCGTCGGGCAAGTGCCGCCTGTTCTCCTGCGGCTACCACCGCTGGTCCTACGACACCGACGGCACCCTGCGCACCATCACCCGCGACAACACCTTCGGCGACCTCGACCGCAGCCAGTTCGGGCTGCTCGAACTGCCCGCCGAGGAGCGACACGGCTTCATCTGGGTGATCGACTCGGTCGGCGCCGAGATCGACGTCGCCGCCTGGCTCGGCCCGGAGATGGACGAGGTCCTGGCCGGGTACAAGCTGGACAACCTGGTCTCCTTCCGTGCCGAGGGCTTCGACGAGCCGTGTAACTGGAAGCTGATGCAGGACGCCTTCCTGGACGGCTACCACATCCAGTACGCGCACCCGAACACCGCGGGCAAGATCGTCCACACCAACGTCTACGCCTTCGAGGACTACGGGCGGCACTGCCGCTGGCTGGCGCCCCGCAAGACGATCGACCGCTGGATCGACGAGGACCCGGGCGACCAGAGCCTCGCCAAGCACGTGACCGAGTCGCACCTGCTGCTGCCCAACAGCACCCTGCTGCGCCTGCCCGACAACCACTTCGAGCTGCTGACCTTCCGTCCCGACCCGGTCGACCCGGGGCGCTGCCGGATGGAGATGCGGGTCATCGTGCCGCGTCTGGAGGAGACCCCCTACGACGAGGAGACCTGGAACAAGCGCTGGCAGCGGAACTGGCAGATCCTGCTGGACGTGCTGCACGCGGAGGACTTCCCGCTGCTGCGCGGCTCCCAGCGGGCGCTGGCGAGCCAGGACGCCGGCCCCATGGTGTTCGGTCGCAACGAGGTCGCCAACCAGGTCTTCCACCGGGAGACCCAGCGGCTGCTCGCGGCCGACGACGCGAGCTGACGCCCGCGCCTCCCCCGTGCCGGAGACCTCCCGGCACCCCTTCTCCCCCACCCCGGCTCACGGGCCGCACCGGCCGGTCGGGGGCGGATGCCGCACACCCGCCGCACCCGCCCCCGACCGGCCCGGACCGGCCCGGACAGACAAGGACGGCACATGGGCAGCACGACGACACAGCGCCCCCTTCCCGAGAACGGCGTGCTGGACCTGTTCCGGCTGGACGGCAGGACCGCGCTGGTCACCGGCGCCAGTTCGGGGCTGGGCGCGGGCTTCGCCCTCGCCCTGGCCGAGGCCGGCGCACAGGTGGTCCTGACGGCCCGCCGCGCGGACCGCCTGCGCGAGACGGCCGAGCGCATCGAGGCGCTCGGCGGCGAGTGCCTGGTCGTCGCCACCGACGTGACCGACCCGGAGCAGTGCGAGGAGGCGGTGGCGGCGGCCGTCGCGCGCTTCGGGAAACTCGACATCCTGATCAACAACGCCGGTGTCTCCTCCGCGGTGCCCGCGCTGCGCGAGCGGCCCGAGGACTTCCGTCAGGTACTGGACGTCAACCTGATGGGCGCGTACTGGATGGCCCAGTCGTGTGCGCGGGTCATGGGGCCGGGCTCCAGCATCGTGAACGTGGCCAGCGTGCTGGGCCTGATCAAGTCGGTGCTGCCGCAGGCCGCCTACGCCGCGAGCAAGGCCGGCCTCATCGGGCTGACCAGGGACCTGTCCCAGCAGTGGGCCGGGCGCCGCGGCATCCGGGTCAACGCCGTCGCACCCGGGTTCGTGGCCACCGAGATGATCGCCGAGATGCCCTCGGAGACGCTGGACGAGTTCCTGCGCGCGACCAGCCCGCTGGCCCGCACCGGCACCCAGCGGGAGCTCGACGCGGCCGTGGTGTTCCTGGCGGCCCCGGCCTCCAGCTACATCACCGGCACGACCCTCGCCGTGGACGGGGGCATGTCCGGGCACTGAGCGCCCGCGCCCCACCGTCGTCGCCGTACGCCGGCTCGGCCCCGCTCCGGTTCTCGCACCGGAGTCGGCCGGGCCGGCGCTCGTCGTTGCCTTCGAGCGGACGACCACTAACCTTCTTTCCGTAGATTCCCTGCGCTTCCTTACGGGTGTACGTTCGACACCCCGTCCGCGGCAACGCGACCCCGGAGGCGGACCGGCCTGACCGTGACGACCCGCCAGCCCCCGTCCGCGCACCGCGAGGTCCACCGCGCACTCCACAGCGGAACGCCCCGACCTGCACCATCATGCGATTCGGGGCCCCTCCCCCGCTTCCCGCCGCCACCCCGACGAGGCCCCCCGCGGGCACCGGGAGCGTGACACGACCGCGGCCGCCGGGAGGGCGCATCGCGCGAGGCGGAAAAATCCCCCCGCCCGACCCTTGACCTTAAACTACGGGCATAAGTTAAATGGCCACGTCTCACCCGAGTATTCCCGGCCGCCGCCTCTCCCGGAGGCGCCGTCGGCCTCGTTGAGTTCCGCCACGCTCTCCTCTCCCCCGCCGTTCGGCCCGCAGCCGTCCGGCACCCCCATCCTCCCGACCGGCCGCCGTCGATGCCACCCCGAGTGCCGTCGCCGAGGCCCGTCGGCCCGTCCTGACACACCTACGGCCCGCCGCGCTCCGCACGCGGTCCGTCGTGTCCCGGCCGCCCCTTCCTCGGGGCGGCCTCCGAGGGACACCGGGGCACCGGGTCCGCGCCGCCTCCTCCCGTCGGGAGGGTGCCCGCGGAAGGGGAGCTCCACCACCCAGAACCGTCCGCAGACCCCCGGATCGGCGGACGTCTGCTCCACGACAAGGAGTTTCCCTTGACTCGACCCAGCTCGGCAGTGCGTCCGAGAATCTCGGCGGGTGCCCGGTCGGTGGTCTTCGCCTGTCTGTCGATCACGCTCATCGACGGACTGGACAGCGGCATGTACGGCGCGGTGCTGCCGACGCTGCTCCAGGACAAGCAGTGGGGCATCACCCTCGCCTCGGCCGGTGTCATCGGCAGCCTCTCCCTGATCGGGATGATGGTGGGTGCCATGCTGTCCGGTTACGTGGCCGACCTCATCGGACGGCGCCCGACCGTGCTCGCCTGCGTGGCGAGCTTCAGCGTGTTCACCCTGCTGTGCGCGGTGGCCCCCAGCGTGGAGGTCTTCGGACTGTTCCGCCTGCTCGCGGGCCTGGGCTTCGGCGGTGCCCTGCCCTCGGTCATCGCCCTGACCATGGAGTACGTGCCGGTGGAGAGGCGGCAGTTCTACAACGGCGTCGTCCAGACCGGCTTCCCCATCGGTGGATGTCTGGTCGCCTTCCTGGCCATCTTCATGCTGCCGAACTTCGGCTGGGTCTCCCTGTTCGTCCTCGGCGGTGCCATCGGACTGGCACTGTTCGCGATCGTCTACCGGCAGATCCCCGAATCACTCGCCTTCCTCAGCAGCCGGGGACGCCACGAGGAGGCGCGCGCCCTCGCCGAGCGCTACGGGGTCGAGCTGCCTCCGGAGCCGGCGGTCGGTACCGTGACGGAGAAGCCGAACTGGTCCTCCTCGCTGAAGCTGATGTTCGCCCCCGGGTTCCGGGTCGCGACGCTGCTGTTCCCGGTGATCGGCTTCTGCGGTCTGCTGCTGGGCTACGGCATGAACACCTGGATCCCGCAGCTGCTGCGCGCCTCCGGCTACGACCTGGGCTCCGCGCTGACCTTCCTGGTCGCCTTCTACCTGGGCAGCACGATCGGCATGCTGGTCCTGGCCGGCCTCGCCGACCGCTGGGGATCGCGCCCGGTGATCGCGGGCGGCTTCCTGTGCGGAGCCCTGGCGGTGACCTCCCTGACGATGCATCCCCCGCAGGCCGTCGTCTTCGCCATGGTGCTGGTGGTCGGGTTCTGCGCCTCCTCGCAGGCCGCGGTCGCCGGGTTCGTGGGCGTCTACTACCCGGCCGCGGCGCGCGGCACCGCTCTGGGTGCCTCGCTGGGCCTGGGCCGGCTGGGAGCCGTCTTCGGGCCGATCCTGGTGGGTCTGATCATGGGTTCCTCGCTCGGTACCTCGTGGGTGTTCTACTTCTTCGCCGCGGCGGCGCTGCTGGCCGCGCTGCTGATCGTGCTGGTGCCGCGGACCGGCATGCACGACCGCACCGCCCCGTCCACCGAACCGCAGGAGGTCGCCCCCGCCGCCTGACCCACGTCCCGCGCGCGACCCAGCTCCGCCCTCCCGGCGGTCGGCCACCCGCCGACCGCCGGGAGCGGCCGTCCGCCGCCGAACGATCGGACCGTCATGCCCCCCTGCCGCACACACCCCCGACGGGCGGACGCCGCCCGACAGCCGCGTCCCCTCCCCCTCGGCACCGGCTCCCGAGGAGGACGCCCCCGACGAGCACACCGCCCAGGGCCTCGCCGCCTCGCTGCTCGGCGGCTGGAACCTGGTCGACCACACCCGGCTGGTCGACGGACAGGTCATCGGGCACCCGCTGGGGCCGGGGCCGCTGGGACGGCTGGAGTACCGGCCCGACGGGCGGATGAGCGCGCTGCTGATGCGTCGCGACCGCCCCTGGCCCGACGGCCTCTCCTTCACCCGGGCCACCGACGAGCAGCGGGGCGCGGCCGCCCTGGGCTTCGTCGGCTACGCGGGCCGGTACACGCTCCGCGGCGACCTGGTCCTGCACCACGTGGAGATGTCGCTGTACGTCGAACACGTCGGTGACGTCCTGACCCGGCGGATCTCGTGGGAAGGTCCGCGGCTCGTGCTGCACACCGAACCGCGTCCCACCCGCACGGGCGGCACCACGACGGACCGGCTGGAGTGGTCCCGCGACCCCGTCCGACCGGATCACCCCGCGTGAACGTCACCGGGCGCGCCCGGTGACCTCCGCCCCCACGAATCAGAGGGTGTCCTCGCCGCCCAGCACCACGGCGCTGACCAGGGGGGCCGCGGGGCCGCCGGTGAGCAGCGAGACGCGGGCCCCGGGGACCTGGTTGGAGGAGGTGCCGCGCAGTTGCCGGACGGCCTCGGCGGCCAGACCGATGCCGTGCACGAACCCGCCCGCGATGTTGCCGCCGGCGGTGTTGACCGGGAGGCGGCCGCCGGGGGCGGTGAGGCTCTCGACGGTGAGCAGCTCCCCGATGTTCTCCCTGGTCACCAGTCCCAGGTCGAGCATGACGGCGACGGCGGGGCCGGTGAAGTTCTCGTAGATCTGGGCGACGTCGACCTGTTCGGGGCGGATGCCCGCGTCCGCCCAGAGCTCGTCGGCCAGCGGGGCGAGGCCGGCCGAGGAGTAGTCACGGTCGTTCTCGTGCAGCTCGCCCCAGTCCTCCCCCGCGCCCTGGGCCCCGGACAGGACGTAGGCGGGGGTCTGCCGCAGGTCCCGGGCGCGTTCGGCGGTGGTGAGCAGCACGGCCCCGGCGCCGTCGTTCTCCCGGGAGGAGTCGAACAGCCGCAGCGGCTCGGAGATCATGCGCGAGGACAGGTAGGTCTCGTCGGTCAGCCGTACGTCCCGTCCGGCGGCCAGCGGGTTGCGCCCGGCGTGGACGTAGCAGGCCTGGGCGAACGCCCGCAGCGCCTCGGCCGGGACGCCGTCGTGCTCGATCATGCGCTGGGTGCGCAGGGCGCAGACCTGGGCGGGCGAGACCAGTCCGTGCGCGCGGTAGTGCTCGTCGAAGAAGTAGCTGGAGACGGCGGCGGACAGTCGTCCGCTCTGCTGCTGGGCCAGGGCGCGGTAGACGATCACGTACCGGGCCTGTCCCATGGCCAGGGCGGCGGCGCCCTGGAGGAGCGCGGCGCCCAGGCCGCCGCCTCCGCCGCCGGCCACCTGGGAGGCCCAGCGCAGGCGGCGGGTGCCGAGTGCGGGGGCGAGCGCGGTGGCGTCGGCGTCGTGGCCGTAGGTGGAGAAGCCGTCGACGTCGGCCGGGTCCACGCCCGCGTCCTCGCAGGCCTCGACGATGGCCTGCAACCGCAGGCCGTCCTCGTCCAGCGGCGCCTTGCCGCGCTTGTGGTACGGGGTCTCCCCGATGCCGACCACGGCCGTCGCGCCGCGCAGTGGGAACGTCATGCCGAGAGCCTCCAGCGCAGGACGGGGGTGTCATGGGTGAGCGGGCCCGCGGGCTGGATCACGCCGTGCAGGGCGGCTCCGATCCGCAGGGTGCTCTCGTCGTCGACGAGCATGCCCAGCAGGCGTACCGAGGGGACCTCGTCGAGTCGGGCCAGGACCACGGTGTAGGGGACGTGGTCGGCGAGTTCGGGCAGGAAGGGGTGCCAGGTGCGGGTCCAGGAGAAGACGGTGGCGGTCGGGGCGACGACCGGCCAGTCGAACGCGGCGCCTCGGCAGCCGGGGCAGATGCGTTGCGGGGCCCAGACGTGGCGGCCGCAGTCCCGGCAGCGGGGGATGCGCAGTTCGCCCCGGCGCAGTCCGTCCCAGTAGGGGCGGTCGGGGCCGTCGGGGTCCGGGGTGATCGGTCCGGCGGTGGGTGCCTCGGAGAGTTTCACGGGTGTCGGCCTTCCTCCGTCGTGCGGTGGGGCGGGTCCTCGATGTCGGGCGGTCGCGCGGGGGCCGTCGGGCCCCCGCGGCCGGGCCGGGCGCGGTGCGGGTCCGAACCGGCGGGCCCGCGCCCACGGGGCGGCGCCGGTCCGGTCCGGGGTGGTCGTCGGCGGGTCCGGTGGTCCTCGGCGGCCCACTCCCCCACACCAACCTAAAGCCTTCTGGTTATCCACGACAAGCGCATGCACTGAACCGCGACACCAGCGCAACCCTTGCCTGTTGAATCTTATGCTATTAGGTTAATTCGACGGCCCTTCCCGCCGCCGTGCCGACCACCGCGGCAGCCTCGGCCGGGCCGGGCCGATCTCATCGTGACGGGACAAGGAGCACCGATGACCAGCACAGTGATCGAGACGGAGGAGCCCCGTCCGGGCATCCTGCTCGTGCGGCTGAACCGGCCGGACAAACTCAACGCCATGACCTCCGAGCTCATCCAGGGGTTGCACGAGGTCCTCGACCGCGTCCGGGACGACTCGCGGGTGCGGGCCGTGGTGCTCACCGGGGCGGGCCGGGCGTTCTGCGCCGGCTTCGACTTCCGCGGCTACGGCGACGCGCCCGGCGCGGTGCCGGACGAGGGACGCCCGCAGGCCGGTCTGCGGGTGCAGGAGCACATCGTCGACCTGGGCGAGGCCTTCCGCCGGGTGCGCGCGCCGATCATCGCCGCCGTCAACGGGGCCGCGGCCGGAGGCGGCATGGCCCTGTCGCTGTTCTGCGACATCCGGGTGATGGCCTCCTCGGCCGCCTTCCACGCCTCGTTCATCAAGCGCGGCCTGGGCGGCGGCGACATCGGGGTCAGCTGGCTGCTGCCGCGTCTGATCGGTTTCTCGCGCGCCTCCGAACTGCTGCTCACCGGCGGCACCCTGGACGCCGCCGAGGCCGAGCGCATCGGCCTGGTGTCGACCGTGGTCCCGGACGGGGAACTGCTGGAGGCGGCGCTGGACCGGGCGTCGGCGATCGCCGAGAACAGCCCGTTCGGGGTGTGGATGACCAAGAGCGTGCTGTGGGCCAACCTGGAGAACCCGAGCTTCCGTTCGGCCGTCCAGCTGGAGAACCGCACCCAGATCCTGAGCACGATGACCAAGGACCACCAGGAGGCGGTCGAGGCGTTCCTGGAGAAGCGCCCGCCCGTCTACCGCAACCGCTGAGGCCCTCGTGGACGCACCCGACACGGAGCGCGCCGGCCGCCCCCGGTCGCTCCCACACACCGCGGAGGCACGCGCATGAAGGTCGGATTCCAGGCCGGCTACTGGGGCTCCGGCCCACCGGCGAAGGTCGAGCAGCGCCTGCACGAGGCCGAGGCGCTGGGCGTGGACAGCTTCTGGACCGCCGAGGCCTACGGCTCCGACGCCTTCACCCCCCTGGCCTGGTGGGGGGCGCGGACCTCGCGGATCCGGCTGGGCACCTCGGTGGCCCAGATCTCGGCCCGCACCCCGACCGCGACGGCGATGGCGGCACTGACCCTGGACCACCTCAGCGGGGGCCGGGTGATGCTCGGCCTGGGCGCCTCCGGACCCCAGGTCGTCGAGGGCTGGTACGGGCAGCCCTACCCGCGGCCGTTGGAGCGCACCCGGGAGTACGTGGAGATCCTGCGCAGCGTCTGGGAGCGCCGTGAGCCCGTGACCTACGAGGGCCGCCACTACCGGCTGCCGCATCCGGGCGGCACCGGGCTGGGTAAGCCGCTGCGGTCCACGGTCCACCCGCTGCGGCCCGACATCCCGGTGCTGCTGGGAGCGGAGGGTCCCAAGAACGTGGCGCTGGCGGCGGAGATCGCCGACGGCTGGATCCCGCTGTGGTTCTCGCCCCGGAGCGACGCGTTCTACCGGGACGCGTTGCACGAGGGGTTCACCCGCCCCGGTGCCCGGCGCGGACCGGAGGACTTCGAGGTCGCCGCGGTCTGCCCGATCGTCGAGCACGACGACGTCGAGGTCGCGGCGAGGAGGATCAAACCGATGATCGCGCTGTACGCGGGCGGGATGGGCGCCAAGGACGCCAACTTCCACACCGAGGTCTTCGCCCGGATGGGCTGGGGCGAGGTGTGCGCGGAGATTCAGGGCCTGTATCTGGCGGGACGCAAGGAGGCAGCGGTGGAGGCCGTACCGACGGCGATGGTGGAGGACGTGGCACTGGTGGGACCGGTCGACAAGATCTGCGAGGAGATCGCCCGCGCGTGGCGTCCCACCTGTGTCACCACGATGATCCTTGCCGGCTGGCCCCGGTCAGAGGCGCGCGGGCGCATCCTGGAGGCGGTGCGCGGATGAACCTCGACCCCCGTACCCCCGTCCTGGTCGGCACCGGGCAGCTCAACCAGCGGGACGACGCCCTCGAACCGGTCGGCCTGCTGGCCGCGGCGGCCCGCGAGGCCGAGCGCGACTCGGGCGGCACCTCGCTGCTGAAGTCGCTGGACGCCGTCCGCCTGGTACGCATGCTGTCCTGGCGCTACCGCGACCCCGGCGCCCTGCTCGCGGAGCGGGTCGGTGCCTCCCCCCGGGACACCGCGTACACCGCCGACGGCGGCAACAACCCGCAGGCGCTGCTGAACGGTGCCGCGTCGGACATCGCCGCCGGACGCGCCGACGTCGTGCTGATCGGCGGGGCGGAGACGTGGCGGACCCGGATGCGGCTGCGGGCCCGGGGCGAGCGCCCCGCCTGGACCGTGCAGGACGAGACGGTGCCGGCCGCACCGCTGCTGGGCGGCTCCGGTCCGCTGCTGGGCCAGGGCGAGAAGCGGATCGGGCTGGAGCCGCCGTCCTGGGTGTACCCGCTGTTCGAGCAGGCGCACCGGATCGACGCGGGCCGCACCGTCGAGGAGCAACTGCGGGTCGGCGCACGGCTGTGGGCGGACTTCAGCCGGGTGGCCGCGGACAACCCGCACGCCTGGATCCGGCGGGCGCACACGGCGGAGGAGATCCTGACGCCCTCGCCGGACAACCGTTGGATCGCCTGGCCCTATCCGAAGCTGATGAACTCCAACAACATGGTGGAGCAGGGGGCGGCGCTGCTGCTGTGCTCCGTGGAGGCCGCCCGCCGTCACGGGGTGCCGTCCGACCGCTGGATCTTCCCGCAGTCCGGCGCGGAGGCGAACGACACCCTCGAACTGGGCGCGCGCGGGGAGCTGCACCGCTCCCCGGCGATCCGGATCTCCGGGCGACGGGCGCTGGAACTGGCGGGCACGGACGCCGGTTCCGTGGATCTGGTCGACGTCTACTCGTGTTTCCCCTCCGCGGTGCAGATCGCGGCCCGGGAACTGGGGCTGGCGCTGGACGACGCCTCCCGTCCGCTGACCGTGACCGGGGGGCTGACCTTCGCGGGCGGCCCCTGGAACAACTACGTCAGCCACTCCATCGCCGCCATGGCCGCCCGGCTGCGGGACGCGCCGGGGGCGGTGGGACTGGTGACCGCGAACGGCGGCTACCTGACCAAGCACGCGATGGGCGTGTACGGGACGCGGCCGCCGCAGGCCGGTTTCCGGGCGCAGAACGTGCAGGCGGAGGTGGACCGCGAGCCGCGCACCCGGGCGCTGGTGCAGTGGGAGGGCACCGGTGCGCTGGAGGCGTGGACGGTGCTCCACGACCGGGAGGGCCGCCCCGAGCGGGCGTTCCTGAGCGTGCGCACCCCGCAGGGCGGACGGACCCTGGCGGTGTGCCAGGAGGCGGACGACCTGGCCGAGATGACCGGACGGGAGCTGGCCGGCGTCCCGGTGCGGGTGGCCCTGGACGGCACCGCCCGGCTGGCGGACGCCGAGGACGCAGCCGGTCCCTGAACCGGTCCGCGTGCAGGACGCCCCGGTCGGTTCCGCACCCTCCAAGGCAAGAGGAGAGGGCGGAACCGACCGGGGCGTCGTCCGTTCCCGCGGTCGCGCGTGCGCGAGGGCCCGGTCGTACGTGTGCGACGACGTCACGCACCGGTGCGGAACCGACCCCGCACCGGGACAGGACGCGTCGTCGTCGCACGCCTTCGTCACGCACCGGTGCCCGCGCCGCCCGAGGGGCGTGGCGCGGGCACCGAGGGGCTCGGGCGGGTCACTTGCGGC
Organism: Streptomyces cathayae; assembly: GCF_029760955.1. GTDB lineage: Bacteria > Actinomycetota > Actinomycetes > Streptomycetales > Streptomycetaceae > Streptomyces > Streptomyces cathayae. Next base: position 7,018,686 of record NZ_CP121682.1, on the reverse strand, counting down.
CGATGAGGTCCCGACCGATGATCTGCTTCATGATCTCGTTGGTCCCACCGAAGATCTTCTGGATACGGGAGTCCTGGAAGGCGCGCGCCACCGGGTACTCCAGCATGTAGCCGTAGCCGCCGTGCAGTTGCAGACAGCGGTCGACGACCCGGTTCTGCACCTCGGTGGCCCACCACTTGGCCTTGGCGGCGTCGACCACGGTGAGGTCGTCCTCGCCGTGGGCCAGAACGGCCCGGTCCACGAAGGCCCGGGTGACGTCGAGTTCGGTGCTCAGCTCGGCCAGTTCGAAGCGGGTGTTCTGGAAGTCCGCGATGGGCTGTCCGAAGGCGACGCGCTGCTGGGTGTATTCGATGGTGTCGGCGAGGACCGCGTCGGCGAGCGCGAGGGCGTGCGCGGCGATCGACAGGCGCTCCAGCGGCAGGTGCGAGACCAGCTGGCCGAAGCCGCCGCCGACGGTGCCCAGCACGTGGGAGTCCGGGACGAACACGTCGTCGAAGAACAGCTCGGCGGTGTCCTGTGCGTGCAGGCCGACCTTGGCGAGCTTGCGGCCGCGGGTGAAGCCGGGCATGTCGCGCTCGACCACCAGCAGGCTGAAGCCCTGCGAGCCGCCCTCCGGGTCGGTGCGCACCACGACGATGACCACGTCGGACTGGATGCCGTTGGTGATGAAGGTCTTGCTGCCGTTGACCAGCCAGCCGCCGTCCACGCGGGTGCCGGAGGTCTTGATGCCGCGCAGGTCGCTGCCGGTGCCCGGCTCGGTCATCGCGATGGCGCCGATGAGCTTGCCGGCGGCCATCCCGGGCAGCCAGCGCTTCTTCTGCTCCTCGGTGCCGAGCGAGGTGAGGTACGGGATGGCGATGTCGTCCTGGAGGGAGAAGCCGGACGCCAGCGAGGAGGCGAAGACCTTGGCCAGTTCCTCCTGGACGACGTTGCGGTAGCGGTAGTCGCTCAGGGCGGCCCCGCCGTGCTCCTCGGGTGCGGCGAGGCCGAGCAGGCCCTGTTCGCCCGCAGCGAGCCAGACGTCCCGGTCGATGAGACGCTGCTCGTCCCAGCGCTCCAGGTTCGGGGCGACCTCTCTTCGGACGAACTCGGCGACGACCTCGCGGAACTCCTCGTGGTCGGCGGTGTACAGGCCTCGTCTCATCGTGGCTCCTCGGGGCGTGGTGCGGGTGCGTCCGGCGTCATGGGGTAATGCCCCAGTCGGTGAGTACGGCGTGGGTGTCGGCGCCGGGGGTGGGTGGGGTGGTGGGTGGGGTGGGGGTGGTGCGGGAGAAGCGGGGTGCGGGGGCGGCCTGGGGGATGCCGTCGGGGGTGATGTGGGTGGTGCGGGCGGTGAGGTGGGGGTGGGTGGTGGCTTCGGCGAAGGTCAGCACGGGGGTGACGCAGGCGTCGGTGTCGGCGAAGGCCTCGGCCCACTGGTCGCGGGTGCGGGTGGCGAAGACACGGGTGAACGTCTCGCGCAGTCGGGGCCAGCCCGCCCGGTCCTGGGGATCGGGCAGGTCGGCCGCCTCCAGGCCCAGCCCTTGCAGCAGACGGGCGTAGAACTGGGGTTCCAGGGCGCCGACGGCGACGTGCCGGCCGTCGGCGCAGGCGTAGGTGTCGTAGAAGGGGGCGCCGGAGTCGAGGAGGTTGTAGGCGGGGGTGTCGTCCCACACGCCGGTGCCGCGGAACGCCCAGATCATCTGGGCCAGCGAGGTGGTGCCGTCCACGATCGCGGCGTCCACGACCTGGCCGGTGCCCGAACGGTGCCGCTCGTGCAGGGCCGCCAGGATGCCCATCACCAGGTAGAGGGAACCGCCACCGAAGTCGCCCAACAGGTTGAGGGGGACGGTGGGGCGGGCGCCGGAGGTGCCGATGGCGTGCAGGACACCGGTCACCGACAGGTAGTTGATGTCGTGCCCGGCCCGCTGCGCCCACGGCCCGTCCTGCCCCCACCCGGTCATCCGGGCGTAGATCAGACCGGGATTGCGCTCCACGAACGCCTCCGGCCCGATCCCGAGACGCTCGGCCACCTGCGGGCGGAAACACTCCACCAGCACGTCGGCCCGCTCCACCAGCGCCCGCACCACCTCCAGACCCGCCGGGTCCTTCAGGTCGGCCGCCACCGAACGCCTGCCCCGCAGCAGCCAGTCCGCCGCGCCCTCGGGCACCGTGCGCAGACCCCCGCGCGGGCGCTCCACCCGCACCACGTCCGCACCCAGGTCCGCGAGCAGCATCGCCGCGTGCGGACCCGGCCCGAGACCCCCCAACTCCACCACCCGCAGGCCGTCCAAAGGTCCGGGCATCATGTCCTCCTCGAGCCCCGCGGCGTGCGGGGCGGGTTTGTCGACGTTACGTGCGGGGGGGGGGAGCCGGTCAGCCGGCGGCGAGTGCGGCGACCCGCTCGACGAGCGCGATGCGCGCGGCCCGGTCGCTCGCGTCGGGGCCCACCGGCTGCAGGGACAGGGTGGTGACGCCGGCCGCGGCGTAGGCGGCGAGCCGCTCGGCGACCTCGTCCTCCGTGCCCACCAGGCACAGGGCGCGTACCAGTTCCTCGGGCAGCACCGCGGCTGCCTCCTCCTTGCGCCCGGCCAGGTAGAGGTCCTGGGTACGCCCGGCCTCCTCCTCGTAGCCGTAGCGGCAGGCCAGGTCGTTGTAGAAGTTCTTGCCCTTGGCACCCATCCCGCCGATGTAGAGAGCGAGTTGGGCGCGGACCGCGTGCAGCGCCTGTTCGGTGTCGGTGCCGACGGCGGCGGGTACTCCGATGCTGATCCCCAACTCGCCCAGTTCCGGGTCGCGTCGGGCCCGGCCCTCGTCCAGCGCGGGGCCGAAGACCTCGGCCGCCTTGCCGGGGTGGAAGAAGATCGGCTCCCACTCCTCGGCGATCTCGGCGGCCAGCGACACGTTCTTGGGGCCGATGGCGGCGAGCAGCACCGGGATGCGGGCGCGCAGCGGGTGGTTGATCAGCTTGAGCGGCTTGCCGAGACCGGTGCCCTGCTCCGCGGGCAGCGGGATGCGGTAGTGCTTGCCCTCGTGGACGACGGCCTCGCGGCGCCAGACCTTGCGGCAGATCTCGACCAGTTCGCGGGTGCGGCCGAGCGGCGCCTGGTAGGGCAGGCCGTGGAAGCCCTCGATGACCTGCGGGCCGGAGGCGCCCAGGCCGAGGGTGAAGCGCCCGCCGGAGACGTAGTCGAGTCCGGCGGCCGTCATGGCCATCAGCGTGGGGGTGCGGGAGTAGATCGGCAGGATGCCGGAGGCGATCCGCAGCCGTTCGGTCTTGGCGGCGATGTAGCCGAGCTGGCTGACGGCGTCGAAGCTGTACGCCTCCGCGACGTAGACGACGTCCAGCCCCACGCGCTCCAGGTCGCGCAGTTCCTCGACGGCCTCGACGAAGCCGCCGCTGTAGTCCAGTTTCATGCCGATGCGCATGACGGGGTTCCCTTCCGTGGGGAGCCGGGTGGGTGCACCGGCGGTGCCGGGCGGGGACGGCGTCCACGGGTCCGCGACGCAGGTGCGGAGCCGTGGACGCCAGGGGGACGGGAGGTCAGCGCGGACCCATCCGGATGGCGCCGTCCAGGCGGATGGTCTCGCCGTTGAGCATCGGGTTCTCCACGATGTGCGCGGCCAGCGCCGCGTACTCGACGGGGTTGCCGAGGCGGGCGGGGTGCGGGATCTGCGCGCCGAGCGAGGCCTTGGCGTCGTCGCTCAGTCCGGACAGGATCGGCGTCTCGAACAGGCCGGGCGCGATGGTGACCACGCGGATCTTCAGCGAGGCGAGGTCGCGGGCGACGGGCAGGGTGAGCCCGACGACGCCGCCCTTGGAGGCGGAGTAGGCGGCCTGGCCGATCTGGCCGTCGAAGGCGGCGACGGAGGCGGTGTTGACGATGACGCCGCGCTCGCCGTCGATCTCCTCGGCGCGGCTGATGCGCTCGGCGGCCAGGCGGATCACGTTGAACGTGCCGATCAGGTTGACCTGGAGGACCTTGGTGAAGTCGGCCAGCGGGAAGGCCCCCTGCTTGCCGACGGTCCTGATCGCGTTGCCGATGCCGGCGCAGTTGACGGCCACCCGCAGGGTGCCCAGTTCCTGGGCGACGTCCAGCGCGGCGGTGATGTCCTGCTCGCTGGTGACGTCGGCGGGGGCGAAGGCGACGCCGTCGCCGAGCCTTTCCGCGACTTCCTTGCCGGGCGAGGAGGGCAGGTCGACGATGACGACCTTGGCTCCGGAGGCGACCAGCTTCTCGACGGTGGCCAGGCCCAGGCCCGAGGCTCCGCCGGTGACCAGGGCGACGCTGCCGTTGATGTCCACGGCTGTTCCCTTCTTCTTACGAGGTGGGTGAAAGGGGGAGGGTCAGAGGCGCTCGATGACGGTGGCGTTGGCCATGCCGCCGCCCTCGCACATGGTCTGCAGGCCGTAGCGGCCGCCGGTGGCCTCGAGGTGGTTGAGCAGGGTGGTCAGCAGGCGGGTGCCGGAGCCGCCCAGCGGGTGGCCCAGGGCGATGGCGCCGCCGCGCGGGTTCAGGCGCTCGGGGTCGGCGCCCAGTTCCTGCTGCCAGACCATGGGGACCGGGGCGAACGCCTCGTTGACCTCGTAGGCGTCGATGTCGTCGATGCCGAGGCCGGCGCGGGCCAGGACCTTCTCGGTGGCGGGGATGACGCCGGTGAGCATGAGCAGCGGGTCGGAGCCGGTCACCGAGAAGGAGTGGAAGCGGGCCCGGGGACGCAGCCCCAGCGCCTCGGCCTTGGCCGCGCTCATGATCAGGGCGGCGGAGGCGCCGTCGGTCAGCGGGGAGGAGTTGCCCGGGGTGATGGACCAGTCGATCTCCGGGAAGCGCGCGCCCATGGCCTCGTCGCGGAACGAGGGCTTGAGGCCGCCCAGTCCCTCGACGGTGGTCGTGGCGCGCACGGTCTCGTCGGTGGTCAGGGTGCGCTCGGTGCCGTCGGCGTCGGTGACGGTGATCGGCAGGATCTCGCTGTCGAAGGCGCCGGAGGCGGTAGCGGCGGCGGCCCGGGCGTGCGAGCGGGCGGAGAAGGAGTCCAGGGCGTCGCGGTCCAGCTTCCAGCGGGCGGCGATGAGCTCCGCGGAGATGCCCTGGTTGACCAGGCCCTCGGGGTAGCGGGCGGCGACCGCGGGGCCGGCCGGGTCCTGGCCCTGCGAGCTGCTGAACATCGGCACCCGGCTCATCGACTCCACGCCGCAGGCGATGGCGATGTCGTAGGCGCCCGACATGACGCCCTGCGCGGCGAAGTGCGCGGCCTGCTGGCTGGAGCCGCACTGGCGGTCGATGGTGGTGCCGGGGACGGACTCGGGCAGGCCCGCGCCGAGGATCGCGTTGCGGGCGATGTTCATCGTCTGCTGGCCCGACTGGGAGACGCAGCCGGCGATGACGTCCTCGATCAGTGCGGGGTCGAGGTCGTTGCGCTCCACCAGGGCGCGCAGCACCCGGGAGAGGAGGTCGGCCGGGTGGATGCCCGACAGCTGCCCGCCGGGCTTGCCCTTGCCCGAGGGGGTACGGATCACATCCACGATCACGGCGTCGTTCATGGGACTTCCTTTTCCTGGGAGAGGTGCGGACGGGGGTGGGGTGCGGACGTCCGCGGGGTCGCTGTGCGGGCGTCCGGGGTGGTCAAGGACCGTAGGTCAGCGGCCGGTCCAGCGGGGTGCGCGCTTCTCGGCGAAGGCGCGCGGGCCTTCCTTGGCGTCCTCGCTGGCCATGAGGGCGCCCATCTCCTTGTTGTTGAGCGTCCACAGCTGCGGGTCCAGGTCCGAGCCGTAGGCGTGGCTCTCGCGCAGGAGCCGCTTGGTGCTCTGCACGGACAGGGGCGCGTTGGCGGCGATGGACTCGGCCAGTTCCAGCGCGCTCGCCAGCACGTGCTCGCCGGGCACGACGCGGTTGACCAGTCCCCATTCCAGGGCGGTCTGGGCGGTCATCGGCTCGCCGGTGTAGAGGAGTTCGGCGGCCACCTTGGCGGGGACCTGTCGGGGCATGCGGAACACGCCGCCGGCGGCCGCCATGAGGCCGCGCTTGACCTCCGGCAGGCCCAGGCGGGCCTCCTCGGCGGCGACCACGAGGTCGCAGGCGAGGACGATCTCGGTGCCGCCGCCGAGCGCGAATCCGTTGACGGCGGCGATCAGGGGCTTGTCGATGGGGTGCTGCACCAGTCCGGCGAAGCCCCACTCCTCGTGGTCCTCGGCCGACACCGGCCGTCCGGCGGCGAGTTCCTTCAGGTCGGCGCCCGCGCAGAACGCCCGGCCCGCGCCCGTGATCACGCCGACGCGCAGGTCGGGGTCGGCGGCGATCTCCTCCAGTGCCGCGCCGACGGCGGCGGAGAGGGCGGCGTTCACCGCGTTCATGGCCTGCGGCCGGTTCAGGGTGATGATGCCCACGTGGCCGCGCCGCTCCAGCGTCGCGGCCGCCGCGGCCGTCTCCTTCGAGTTGCTCATGGGTGTCCTGTCTCCTGTGGTGTACGGGTGGGGCCGGTCGGCTGTCGCCGGTGCGGCCCGTGCGCCGGGCTCAGGCGGTCGCGGCCTGCGCGGGTCGGTAGACCGACTTCAGGGAGTGGTAGGGGGCCAGCCCCTCCGGTCCCATCTCGCGTCCCAGGCCGCTGGCCTTCACGCCGCCGAAGGGGGCCTGGAGGTCGACGCCGTACTGGTTGACGCCGATGGTGCCGGTGCGGATGCGGGCCGCGAGGTCCATGCCGTGGTCCAGGTCGGCCGTCCAGACCGTGCCGCCGAGTCCGTAGTCGGAGTCGTTGGTGAGGGCGACGGCGTGGTCCTCGTCCTCGTAGCGGATCACGCACAGCACGGGGCCGAAGATCTCCTCGCGCGCCACCCGCCAGTCGTTGTCCACGTCGGCCAGGACGGTGGGCCGTACGAACCAGCCGTCCGTCAGGCCGTCGACGGGTGCCGAGCCGCCGGTGGTGAGTCGGGCGCCCTCGCGCACGCCGAGGTCGACGTAGCCGCGCACGCGGTCCCGCTGGGCGGCGCTGACGAGCGGGCCGACCTCGGTCGCCCTGTCGAGCGGGTCGCCGACGCGCAGGGCGCGGACGGTGTCGGTGACCGCGTCGACGATCTCCTCGTAGCGGGCGGCGGGGGCCAGGATGCGGGTGCTGGCGTGGCAGGTCTGGCCGTTGTTGGTGAGGCTGACGTCCAGCAGTGCGGCGGTGAAGGCGGCCAGGTCGGCGTCCTCGGCGAGGATCGCGGCGGACTTGCCGCCCAGTTCGAGGGTGACCGGGCGCAGCAGTCGTCCGCACTGTTCGCCGATGGCGCGGCCCGCCGCCGTGGAGCCGGTGAAGGCGATCTTGTCGACGCCCGGGTGGGAGACGAGCTGTTCCCCGGCCTCGCGGCCGCCCGGCAGGACGTTCAGGACGCCGGGCGGGAGTCCGGCCTCCTGTGCGGCGTCGGCGAAGTAGAAGGCGTCCAGCGCGGTCTCGGGGGCCGGCTTGAGGACCACCGTGCAGCCGGCCGCCAGCGCGGGTCCGATCTTCATGGCGGCCAGTGACTGCGGGTAGTTCCAGGGCGTGATGGCGCCGACGACGCCCACCGGCTCGCGGCGCACGACGGTCTCTCCGATGAGGCTCGGCCGCACGTCCGTCTCGGGCAGTTCGCGCAGCAGTCGCGCGTAGTAGGCGACGGTCATCGAGGCGCTGAACCCGTTGACCGGGATCGAGAGCGACAGGGGCATCCCGTTCTCGCGGCTGACCAGCGGGGCGATCTCGCGTCCGCGGGCCTTCAGCGCGGCGGCGAAGCGGTCCAGCAGGTCCGCCCGCTCCTGGGCGGGCATGCTCCCCCAGGGGCCGGCGAGCGCGGTGCGGGCGGCCGCCACGGCGGCGTCCACGTCCGCGGCGGAGGCCATCGCGGTCCGGCCGAGCACCTTGCCGGTGGCGGCCTCGATGACGTCCTGGCCGCTCGCGTCGGCCGGCTCGGTCCACCGTCCGCCGATGAAGAGTTGCCGTCGGTCCAGTTCCATGGAGTTCCCTCGTTTCTTCCGCCTCGCTGGGTGGGCCGTTCCGCCGGGACGTGCCGGCTCCCTGACGGGCAGGGGTGACAGGCTCCAGGGGCGCGCGGCGGCGCGGGTGCGCGGCAGGCTCGCGAGAACGGCGACGGGCGCCGAAGCGCGAGGGCAGCCTGCCTTCATTAAACTAATGACTATAGATAATCATAGGGGCGCGGGGGTTCCGGTGCCAGCCCCTGCGCAGGTCCGTCGCCCGCGAGGCCCGGCCCGGCACCCGCACCCGCTCAGCCGTCGGGAGCCAGGTCACGCACGGCGCGCACGGGGTCCTGCGGGTCCCCCACGAGGTGGATCACGGGCGTGGTGACCCCGTTGTCGACGTACTCACCGATCCGCTCCCGGCAGTGCTCGGCGGGGCCGTGGATCACCAGTTCGTCCACCACCTCGTCGGGCACCGCGCGCAGCGCCGCCCGGCGGTCCCCCTCACCCCAGGCCCGCCACATCGGTCCCAGGGCATCATCGCGGCCCAGCCACTCGTGGAAGGCCCGGTAGACCGGGACGTTGAGGTAGGCGGTGATCATCCTTCGGCCCAGGGCGCGGGCCGTCTCGGGGTCCGCGCCGGGCATCACGAAGATCCGCGCGACGATCTCCTTGGCCGGGTCGCGCTCGCGCACGTAAGGCGCGATCGTGCGCACGTCGCGCGCGGAGAGCCAGTTGACGATCGCCCCGTCCCCCTCCCGGCCGGCCAGCCGCAGCATGCCGGGGCGCAGCGCGGCGATCAGCACCGGCGGCGGCTCCTCGGGGACGAGCCGGGCGGTGAAGCCCCGGACCGCGAAGGTCTCGTAGGTCTCGTCCACCCGCTCTCCGCGCAGGGCGGCGCGCAGGAAGCGCACGGTGTCCCGGACCCGCTTGTAGGGCTCCTCGAAGGGGATGTCGTTCCAGTGTTCGACGATGACGTCGGAGGAGGTGCCCACGCCCAGGGCGAACCGTCCCGGCGCGGCCGCGGCCAGGGTCGCGGCGCTCATCGCCAGCGTGGCGGGCCCCCGGGTGAAGACCGGCACGATCGCGGTGCCCAGCCGGAGCCGGGGCGCCCAGGCGGAGGCCAGCGCCAACGGGGTGAAGGCGTCGGTCTCGTCCGCCTCCGCCGACCAGACATCGGTGTAGCCCAGGTCGGGCAGGGAGGCGACCAACTCCTTCTGGTCCGCGATCGAGAGTCCCGCCACCGGGAGTGTGATGCCCCAACGCTTCGTCATGCCCGCTCCGTCGTGTCTCGTCGCCCCGGCCGTCGGTGCGGGCCTTCGCCCGTCACCGCGCCCGGCCGTCGCCTTGCCGCCGCGTGTCGTCCGTCCGGCGGACGGCGCCCCTTGCGCCGTCCCGCCCGGTCCGGCTCCGGCGGGCACCCGCACGTGCCCGCCGGAGGTTCCTCGACGCCGTACCGCGGGCCCCCGTCCGCGCGCGATCGGATCGTTCGCGCGCGGACGGCGAGGGGTTGTGGCCCGCGGTCGCGCCGATGGTCAGGAGTTGCGCACCAGATCGCGGCTGATGATCTCCTTCATGATCTCGTTCGTGCCGCCGTAGATCCGCTGGATGCGGGCGTCCATGAACGCCTGGGCGATCGGGTACTCCTTCATGTAGCCGTAGCCGCCGTGCAGTTGGACACCGGCGTCGATGACCTTCCACTGCATGTCGGTGGCCCACCACTTGGCCTTGGCGGCGTCCACCGCGCTCAGCGTTCCGGCGTTGACGGCCCTGACGCAGCGGTCCAGGTAGGCGCGGCTCACCTCGATGCTGGTGCGCAGCTCGGCCAGGGTGAAGCCGACGCTCTGAAACTCCGCGATCGCCTTGCCGAACGCCTGCCGCTCACGGACGTAGTCGAGGGTCCAGCGGAACGCCGCCTCCGCCGAGCTCTGCGCGGCCACCGCGATGCCCAGGCGCTCGCGGGGCAGGTTCTGCATCAGGGAGGCCAGGCCGCTGCCGACCGGGCCGAGCAGGTTGGCGGCCGGGACGCGGGCGCTCTCGAAGAACAGCTCCGCGGTGTCCTGCGCCTGCAGGCCGACCTTGTCCAGCTTGCGCCCGCGGGTGAAGCCGGGGGTGTCGCGCTCCACCACGAAGAGGCTGTAGCCCTTGCTGCCGGCGTCCGGGTCGGTCCGCGCCACGAGCACGATCAGGTCGGCCAGGATGCCGTTGGTGATGAAGGTCTTGGAGCCGTTGAGCACCCAGTGGTCGCCGTCGCGGACGGCGGTGGTGGTGATGCCCCGCAGGTCGCTTCCGGCCGCGGGTTCGCTCATCGCGATCGCCCCGACGGTCTCCCCGGTGACGAAGCCGGGCAGCCACCGCTCCTGCTGCTCCTCCGTCGCGAGGTTCAGCAGGTATCCGAGGACGATGTCGTCGTTGGTGCTGAAGGAGGACTGCAGCGAGGAAGCGCCGACGCGGGCGATCTCCTCGCACAGCACCACGCGGTAGCGGAAGTCGGGCTCTCCCGCGCCGCCGAAGCGCTCCGGCACCGAGAGGCCCACCAGTCCGGCGCGACCCGCCTTCTTCCAGGTCTCCCGGTCCACGCAGCGCTCCTCGTCCCAGCGCTGCATGTTCGGCACGACCTCCCGATGGACGAAGGACCGCGCGGTCTCGCGGTACGCCTCGTGGTCGGGCTCGAAAAGGTCAGTGTCCATCGGTTCTCCTCGTTCGGGGCAAGGTGGGCACCGCGCGGATCGACCGAGCGACCTCGGTCCGCGTGGGCGGGGAAGGACGACCGCGGTGTCGCGGCGGAAGGGGACGGGCCGTCCGGGCGGAAGGTCCCGGACGTGGGGACGGCGTCGGACGGCCGGTGGGTCCCTCGGCGCCCACGGGGGTCGCCGGGCGCCGGACCACCCCGCCGCTCACAGGTCGAGCACCAGGGTCGCGGAGAGGCAGCGGGAGACGCACGGCATCATCGTCCTGCCCTCCTGCCGCTCCTTCTCGGAGAGCAGGGAGTCACGGTGGTCGGGACGCCCCTCCAGCACCGGGGTCTCGCAGGTGCCGCAGGTGCCCTCGCGACAGGAGGTGGTCAGCGCGGCCCCCGCGTCGTCCAGCACGTCGGCGAGGGAGCGGTCGGCGGGCACGGTCAGCGTGGTGCCGGAGCGGGCCAACTTCACCACGAAGCTCCCCGGCTCGGGGGCGTCCTCGAACTCCTTGGGGGCGAAGCGCTCCAGGTGCAGGCTCCCCTCCGGCCAGGACGCGGTGAGCTTCTCCACCGCCGCCAGCAGCGGTTCCGGTCCGCAGCAGTACACCGCGACGTCGTCCCGCTGCTCCCCCAGCACCGACTCCAGGTCCAGCAGTCCGCACTCGTCCTGCGGCTGGACGCGCACCTGGTCGCCGGGCTGCTCGGCGAGCACGTCGAGGAAGGCCATGCTGGAGCGCGTCCGCCCGCCGTACAGCAGGGTCCAGCGGGCTCCGGCCGCCTCCGCGCGGCGGATCATGGGCAGCAGCGGGGTGATCCCGATGCCGCCGGCGACGAAGAGGTACTCCGGGCTGTCCACGAGGGCGAAGTTGTTGCGGGGGCCGCGCACCCGCACCACGTCCCCTTCGGCCAGCCGGTCGTGCACGTGCGCCGAGCCGCCGCGACCGGCCGGCTCACGCAGGACCGCCACCTGGAGTTGCGACCGGTCCGACTCGTCGCCGCACAGGGAGTACTGACGGACCAGGTCGTCGTCGAGCAGCAGGTCGAGGTGCGCGCCCGGCTCCCACGTCGGCACGTCGCCGCCGTCGGGCCGCGCCAGGGTCAGACGCACCACGTCCTGGGCCACCCGGTCACGCCGTCGGACGACCAGTTCGTGCACACTCTCGTTCGCCGGCACCGCTCTCACCTCTCAAGCAGTCGCGGACCTTCCGTCCGCCGCAACCAAATAACCTTATGGCTGTAGATTAACTCTCCCCCTCGTCCACCGCCACCCCCTCCGCGAAGAAGACGGTTCCCCCCCGTCCGGGCGTCTTCGGAGCCGGGACGCACCGGCCCGGGGGCGGGGAGGCTCACGGAACCATCGCGAGGCGGCGGAGCGCGGGGGCCGGCCCCAAAGACGGGGCCGGCCGGGGAAAAAGCGGCAGAGCCTGCCCGACTCCCGGTCACGACGGGGACAGGCCGACCCGGGCACGGTGTCGCAGCCCGGCATACGGGGCGCCACTCGACGTCCAGGCAGACGTAGGCCCGGCCGCGGTCGGCACGCGTACGGCAGCCCGGAGAGCACCCGAACGGGCGGGGCCGCACCGGAAACCGACGTCCGGTGAACCCGGCGTCGCCGGTGCGGGGTCGTGTCCCGCATCGTGGTGCAGGGGATCAAGCGTTACGCGTTCCGGTACGAGGCCCCTGACGATCTCCGGAGAGGCGGCAGTCCATGAAGCGCCCTGCTGAGGCGAGTCGAACGCCCGGCCCGGCGGAGCCACCGTCCCCGACCTGCGGATTCCGGCGCCTTGAGCGGCTGCACCACCCGGCGGGACGCCATCCGGTGCGGCCGGATGCGGCCGCAGGATGTTCACGACAGCGCGGTCGACCACGTGGAGGCACTGCTGTGGGGCGAAGGTTACGGCTGGTGCGGGAACCCAATCTTCGTCACGATCACCTCAATGTCGGCGCCACGGACGGAGCGGGCGGTGCCGTTGAGGACCTAGAGGTCCGGCGTGCCCCCGGCAGAGCCGGCCAAGCCGCTGCGCCGGTGCTCGCACTGGATCACCCGGTGCCGTCCATAGGGATCGGTGACCTTCATGTCGGCACTCAAGTCCCCGCCGACCCCGACACGGACCGCGTTCCGGCAGCCGTCACGGCCCATCAAGTCCCGCACGACGCTGGTGCCGTAGCGTTCCAGCGCCGTCTCCCGGGTGCCGCAGGACTCGCTCTGCGCGGCCCAGTGGGGGAACTCGGCGCGGCTTCAGCCGGCCATCGGGCCGTGCGCCGCCACCGTCAGCCCGGCCAGGTCCTTGCACGCCTGCTCGACGCCGGGCAGGCCCAGCAAAGCCGTGATCATGCCAGCCGCCCGGCCACCGCCCGCACCGGGGCCGAGGGGAACGGCTCGCCGTCCACTGTCCCCGGCGACGCGACCTCGCGGACGATCAGCCTCACGGCGGTCGGACGCCGTCGTCGAGTGACCTTGGGTCAACCGTTCGTCTTCCCCGCCCGGGCACGGGTGGGAGCCGTGGGGCGCAGGACGGTTCCGCCGTCCCGGCGGACGTGCCCTTCCCGTTCCCGGCCCGGGCCCGCACCCAAAAGCCGGCGCGAACAGGTCACCCGGAGCCCACCAGGAGGAGGGCGAAGTCTCCGTACTGGTACACGATTTGATCTTCCGTCAGCTCTCCGTCCTCGCGGTACCAGACGGCCACGCCCATCCCGAGGTCCAGGATCGCGTACGAGGCCAGGCGGGCCGAGGCGACGTGGAAGCGTCCCGCGGCGACCCCGGCCTCGACCAGCTCGCGGAACGCCTTCTCGTACGTGTCGCGCCGGTCCAGGACCGCGGTGCTGTGCGGTTCCTCGAGGCTGCGGATCTCCCGGTTGCCGACGAATGCCTCGAGTCGGTGCCGCGCGTGGTAGCGGACGTGGGCCTCGGTGGCGCGCCTGAGCCGTTCGGCGGGGTCCTCGGTCCCGGCGACGGCGGTCCGGTGGGCGGTGAGCAGCGCGTCCATCGTGCCGATCATGATCTGCGCGAGCAGCGCCTGTTTGGAACTGACGTGTTTGTACAGGCTCGGCCCGCGGACACCGACGGCCGCACCGATGTCGGCCATGGTGGTGGCCTGGTACCCGCGCTGGGTGAACAGTTCCAGGGCTGCGGCGCGGATCGCGTGGGCGCGCGAGGTGCCGTCGGGCCGGTTCGCAGCAGTGTCTCGATGGATACGGGGCTGCGGCACGGAAGACTCCTCGGCGTGGGCTGCGAGATTCGGCTAGTACATGTTAGCGGGATCTGAAGACAACCAGGGGGGTGAATCCCTGCTGCCCTTGACAAGCAGCGCAATAGCCCGCTCTCATGTGGCTAACGTCTATTAGCCAGGCTGCCGGGTCGCGCAGTGCACGAACCTGCCTGGCGTCAGGAGGCACCGTTGCCCGTGAACCCGGACCACAGCCCCGAGGTCGTAGATCTCGCCCGCCGGACGGCCAAGTTCGTCCGCGAGGTGGTGATCCCGGCCGAGGAGGAGCACGGCGGGGTCCCCGCCACCGGAGGGGAGGTACTGCGGACGCGCCTTCAGGAGGCCGCACGCGGGGCCGGGGTCTTCGCCCCGCACGTCCCCTCGGAATACGGCGGCCACGGTCTGGACATGCGCGGTCGCGCGCTGGTGTTCGAAGAGGCCGGCTACTCGCTGTTCGGTCCACTCGCCCTGAACATCGCGGCCCCCGACGAGGGCAACATGCACATGCTGGAGGCGATCGCCACCCCGGAACAGAAGGAGCGCTACCTGCGCCCACTCGCCGAGGGGCGGGTGCGGTCGTGCTTCGCGATGACCGAGCCGGCGCCCGGCGCCGGCTCGGACCCCTCGGCACTGACCACCCGCGCCGAGAAGGTGCCCGAAGGCTGGCGGATCGACGGCCGCAAGTGGTTCATCACCGGCGCGGACGGCGCGGCGTACGCGATCTGCATGGCCCGCACCTCCGGCGAACCCGGGGCCCGGGGCGGGGCGACGATGTTTCTCGTCGACGCCGACAACCCCGGGATGAAGATCGTGCGGCACATCGACACCCTGGACGAGGCCTTCTTCGGCGGACACTGCGAGGTGCTCTTCGACAACTGCGTCGTGCCGGACGAGGCGGTGCTCGGCGAGGTCGACAAGGGCTTCGAGTACGCGCAGGTCCGGCTCGGCCCCGCCCGGATGACGCACTGCATGCGCTGGCTGGGCATCGCCCGCCGCGCCCAGGACATCGCGGTGGCCCGCGCCGCCGACCGGCAACTGTTCGGCTCCCGGCTCGCGGAACTCGGCATGGTCCAGCAGATGATCGCCGACAACGAGATCGACGTCGCCGCCTCGCGCGGACTGATCCTGCAGGCCTGCCGGGAGCTGGACCAGGGCCGCTCCGGGGCGCAGTCCACCGCGATCGCCAAGACGTTCACCGCCGAGGCGGTGTGGCGCGTCGTCGACCGGTCGCTGCAGATCTGCGGCGCGCTGGGCGTCTCCGGGGACATCCTGCTCTCCCGCTTCCTGCGCGAGGTGCGCCCGTTCCGCATCTACGACGGCCCCTCCGAGACCCACCGCTGGGCGATCGCCCGCCGGGTCGTCCGACGCCACCTGGACGGCCGGACCGCGGGAGCGCAGCCGTGAGCTCCGAGGCGACGAGCCCCCAGGGCCTGGACCTGGCGGCCCTCCAGCAGTACTTCGAAGCCCGTGTGCCGGAGACCGCGGGGCCGCTGCGGGCCGAACTGCTGCACGGCGGCCGCTCCAACCTGACCTACCTGGTCACCGACGGCCGCTCCCGGTGGGTCGTGCGCCGCCCCCCGCTCGGCGTCCTGACGCCGTCTGCGCACGACGTGGGGCGCGAGTACCGGATCGTCGCCGCGCTGCAGGGCACCGGCATACCGGTCGCCCGGACGGTGGCGCTGTGCGAGGACCCCGGGGTGCTCGGCGCGCCGTTCTGCGTCGTCTCCCACGTGGCGGGCACGGTGCTGCGCACCCACGACGACCTCCACGCCCTCTCCCAGAGGGACATCGACCACTGCGCCGGCGCCCTCGTCGAGGTGCTCGCACGGCTGCACGCCGTGCCGTACGAGGAGGCCGGGCTCACCGGCTTCGGCCGGCCCGAGGGCTACCTGACCCGGCAGGTCCGGCGCTGGCGCGACCAGTGGTCACGCGTCGCCACCCGCGACCTGCCCGACATCGACACCCTCCACCGGCGCCTGGCCGCCGAGGCGCCCGCCGAGAGCGGCGCGGCCGTCGTCCACGGCGACTACCGCATCGACAACGCCATCCTGGATCCGGCCGACCCGGGTACGATCCGCGCCCTCGTCGACTGGGAGATGGCCACCATCGGCGACCCGCTCGCCGACCTGGGCATGACCCTGGCCTACCGGGACCCCGCGTTCGACCCGGTGCTGGGCGGCTCCGCCGCCTCCACCAGCAACCGGCTCCCCTCCCCCCGCGACCTCGCCGAGCACTACGCCCGCGTCTCCGGCCGGGATCTGGGACGGCTCGCCTTCTACCTCGGCCTCGGCTACTTCAAGATCGCCGTGATCGCCGAAGGCATCCACGCCCGCCACCAGGCCGGAATGACCATCGGCCACGGATTCGAAACGGTCGGCGACGCGGTGCCCCTGCTCGCGGCGGCGGGACTGCGCGCACTGGCGGAAGGGAACATCTCGTGAACACCCGGGCAGTCACAGCGGATTCCCCGAAAGAGGAGCGCCTGGCCACGCTCGTCACCGGATCCCACCGGGTCGGCATTCGTCCGGCCGGCACCGAATCCGCAAAGGCCACCGCGCGCGAGGGAGCTGCGAGAAGAGTGCCTCGATCTCAGCTGACGAGGCGTCAGTGAAGTCAGCATCAGGTCGGCAAGAGCCCGGCCACAGCTGCTCACAGACGGCCACACCGGGGAACCGCCTGCCATCCCGGCTCCGGTCCGCACCCCGCTCAGCCGTCCTCCCGCGAGCGACCGGAAGGCGGGAGGCAGCGCCCGACCACCTCCCGCCCACCAGCCACCAGGACTCAGGCGTTCCCGCAGGTCAACGCACCCTTCCCTGCGGCTTCAGCGGCACCGACGACAGCTCGGGGGCGGGCAGTGGGGCGCCGTCGTAACCCTTCACCTCGCCGAAGCGGGTGCCGGTCATCCAGTCCTGGCGTGCCTGTTCGATCTCTTCCTGGGTGCGGCCGATCCCGTTCCAGAACATAGCGAATGCTGCACGCATCAGTGCAGGTCAGCGGCTTTCTGAACTGCTGACGGTCAGCAAACTGTCAGCATCGGTCCTGGAAGAATCAGCAACCGTGATTTCCGCTGCGTTGGTTCGCGGGACGGGGTCGTTCTTCAAGGAGTGTGAGCATCCGCGGTCGCGGTGGTCGGAGTGCCCGCACTCCTACAAGATCCGGTATCGGTCTGCGGCCGGGAAGCAGGTGAAGGAGTCTGGTTTTGCGACCCAGGACGAGGCCGTCGCGCGTTTGACGAAGGTCTACAACGCGATGAAGGCGGCGCCACGTGCTCAGGCGAGGGTGGACCGGATCGGCAAAGTGCGGGGCGATGCGGTTCGAGGAGTACACCGCGGAGTGGAAGGCCGGGCAGCGGGATCCGGGGCCGGCGTCGGTGGTGCATCTGGACTCGCTGCTGGGCAGTCGGCGGATGAACACCTTCGACCACAAGGTCGTTGAGGACTTCATCCAGACCATGGAACGCAACGGCGTCGGCCTGGCTACCCAGGGCGTTGTTCCGGCAGGCGAAGAAGAACGGGTGGATCTTCCGCGACCCCACGATCCGGATCCGTGTCCCCCGGCAGGCCGGCCGCGTGATCCAGGCCCTCGACCAGGTCATTGCCACCGCCACCACCCCGGACCTCCAGCTCATCATCGCCCTGGCCGCCGTCCACGCGGCACGGCTCAAGACGATCCGCACGATGTTGCTGGACGATGTGGACATCGGCAACCGGCGCATCACCGTCGGCGGTCACATCCGCCCGCTCGACGACCTCACCCGCCGTGCTCTCCTGGACTGGCTCGACTACCGGCGCAGCCGCTGGCCGACCACGGCCAGCCCTCACCTGCTGATCCCCCAGAAGACCGCCGTCGAACTCGGCCCGGCCGGCAAGCTCTGGACCACCCGGGCCACCCGCAACCTCACCGCCACCCTCGAACGGCTCCGCGTCGACCGCCAGCTCGAAGAGGCCCTCACCCATGGCGCCGACCCACTCCACCTCGCCTTCGGCATCGACGAGAAGACCGCCATCCGCTACGCGGACTCGGCTCGCGCACTTCTGGGAGAGGCCGCCGAGCAGGCATCACAGTGACGAAATGCGTTCGCCCTGGTCCACCTTGTGACGAGATCATGGACAGATGCCGTCGACCGAATCAGCAGCCCGCGCGCTTCAGGACCATGCCGTTCTCTGGAGCACCGGCGAGAGCCGTGCCATTGACGTCGTCAACGCCGCCTGTGATGCACTCGTTGCCGGCCTCGACGGTCCCGCCCTGCGGATCCTTGCCGCTTGCACACGCGCGGAGGCGGATTACGACGTCCCCGAGCTCCTTCCCCCAGCACTCGGCGAACTGGGACTCGCTTTCTGTCCGCCTGGCAGCGTTGGCGGCCAGGAAGCCGCCGCACGAGCACTTGCCGCCCGGATGCTGACCGGCGAGCTGACCCCACGAGAGTTGGCCTTCCGGATCCACCAGCGCTTCGGACACGAGCTGCCGCTGACCGAACGGCTCGCGGAACTCGATGACGAGTACGACACCCTCGAATACAGCGACAGAACACCGGCGCAGGTCGACGCCGATGTCACGGCCGAAGCCCTCCTGCTCGCTCAGCACTCTCGTGTTCCGACCGAACCCACGGATGCACAGACCTGAAGCACACCGTTGGGCCCGGGGGGTCGAGCTGAAGAGTCCTCGGTTTCCCTGAACCCACGGGGATCACGGCCCTGTGCTTGCATAGCTACGGCCAGTGGCGTGTAGCGCTGAGTAACGGTCCTGGAGGCAACGGAGTTGGTGTATCCGGCGTCCGCCCAGACCAGGCCGACACTGCGGAAGCCGACCCCGAGCCGGGCCAGGACCGCACGGCCCCGGCATGGTTCTCCCGGACCCCGGAGCAACTGGTCTCCGGGGCCAGGTGCCCGGTGCTGCTGTCGCCGGACAGGCCGAGGCGCCTCCGGCACCGCTTCGGATGCCGGAGGCGCCGGGCATCGCCTCTGCGTGGAGCCGGGTGACGAGGCCTCCGGGGCTCACATGGGGTCGGTCAGGTTCCTCAGGGAACGCGGACGCAGTTCGTGCTGCCGCTGAGCGGCTCGTGCTTGATCGCCTTGCGGGTGTTCGGGCCATATTCCCCGTCCGCCGGCGTACCGGCCGCTTGCTGGGCCTTGATGAGCGCGTTCCGGGTGGCGGGGCCGAACGACTTGTCCACCGTCAGACCCGCTTTGTAGCACTTGTTGAGCGTCGTCTGCAGTTGCCGGACGGCTTCGCCGTATGTGCCCTGCACCAGGTTGCAGTTGACGTTGGTACCCGTCCGATAGACGGGAACCCAGGCTCCGCTGTACGAGGCCACCCAGTCGCATGTGGGGGTCGCGGCCGCAGCGGGACTCGCGGGCGCCAGTGCGATCATGCCTGCCGCGAACGTCGTGGCCGCGGCAACCGCAGCCTTTACCTTGCGCATGAACTCTCCTCCGAAGGGGGTCGGGTTCGGGGACCCTGTCGTGCGCCCAGAGTGTCGGGAGGAGGAGCCTTGGGCCACGACTTTCCCTCTGGCTGCAATAACCATGGTCAGTACGGCGCACGGCATGCAGAATTCTGCCGGGCCGAGAGGAGACGAGGGGACGGGACGTCGCATGTTGAGAGTCCACTTCACCACTGAGGACCTGCTCCGTACGAAGGTGGCGCCGGGGCCGGACCCCCTATGGGAGGCGGTACTCAGCGCCAACCTGCTCGGCAACCGCGACGGGCAGGCGGTTTTCGACCCCTGGCGCGCGCGGACCCGGGCTCGACTCCGCCACCTCGCCCCCGGACACGCTCAGTTGATCCGCTGCCTCGCCCCGCCTCGCAGTGACTTCCCGGACTTCCTCACCCCGCCGGAAGGGATGCATGGCCCGGAGGTAGGAGTCGACGCCGTTCTCGCCACCCCGGCCCAGCGATTACGCGCGGAGCTGGCGGTCCTTCCCGCCCTGCCGGCATGGATACGCCCCCTGGCCGAAGGCGACCTGGCTGCCGTCACCAACCTCGGCCACGCGCTGCTCGGCTACCACCGCGTGGCGATCGCCCCGTACTGGCCCCGGATCCGGGCCCTCGTCGAAGCAGACCGGGCGGTGCGCGCACGCTCCCTGCTCGACGGGGGAGCTGATGGCCTGCTGCACAGCATGCGACCGACCCTCCGCTGGAACTCGCCCGTGCTGGAAGCCGACTACCCGGTCGAGCGTGACGTCCACCTCGACGGCCGGGGCTTGCTCCTGATCCCGTCGGTCTTCTGCTGGCGCACCCCGGTCGCCCTCATCGATCCGACCCTCGACCCGACGCTCGTCTATCCCGTCTCCCGAGGGGCGGGATGGTGGACGGTCGCCCGCACCGGCCAGGCCGCGGACCGCGCCCTGGCCCGCGTGCTCGGCCCGGGTCGTGCGCTGACCCTCCGCATGGTCGAGGAGGGCTGCACGACGGGTGAACTGGCCCGGCGGACCGGCCTCGCCGCGCCCACGGCCAGTCGCAACGCGACGGCCCTCCGGGAAGCCGGGCTGATCGCATCCCTGCGGACAGCGAACACGGTGACCCATGTCCTCACCCCGCTGGGGGCGGCCCTGCTCAGCGCCGACTCCTCGTACGGGCCCGGATGCCACCTCTCACCCGCGGGGCCGTCCGCGGACCCCGCGGGACAGGGATGCTGGTGATCCCGCCGGCTCCGGCCCGGAGTCCCGGTCCGTGGCGCTCCCCGCGGACCGGGACATCGGACTCAACCACTGCACTCGCGCAGGTACTCGCGCTGGATCGAGGGCGCATTGGAGCGGGAGATTTTCGGGGGGGTGCCAAGCGGATGAGTCGGCCCCGGCGACAGATAGAGGCGTTCCGCTGCCCCAAGTGCGGGCACCTCGAGCTGTTCGCCACCGGCGAGGTGCAGTTGGTCCTTGTTGTCCCGAACATCGGCATGGGCGGTCACGCGTCGCGCGCTGAGGCCCTCCGAGCTTCGGTACCCCGCCCACCTGTCCGCAGGCTGCCAGTTCGAACATCCCGAACGCATCAGAAAAACTGGGATTTCGGCGGGAGCGGGCGGGGATCAGAATGTCCCACGCCCGGCCGCAGGCGGAAGCGAATTCCTCGTCATCCGGCGTATCCGTAGTCTTTTTCACGTGCTGGCTTTCGCTCCGTTGCCGTGCTGCTGGGTCACTTTGGTGTCGGGCCTGAGCGGTGCTGAGCTGGTACTTTACTGGCGTTGGTTGAGAAGCATTCGTCCGCCTCGTGAGATTGACCAGCTCAACGAGATGAGAGTCAACAGTGGCAGCACCCCCATCTCCGGCTGCCCGTGCGTGCCGTCCTCTACAGTTCGTCGGCGAGTGCCCCGGCCAGCTGACGCCATTCGGCCCGCGGCAGGCCGGCGCCGCCCTCGTCGGCGGTGAGCACCTGGAGCGCGACGTGGTCGGCGCCGGCGTCAAGGTACTCCCGCGTCCGGGCCTTCACGTGCTCGGCGTCGCCCAGGGCAAAGAGGGCGTCGAGAAGACGGACGCTGCCGCCGCCCTCGAAGTCGCTCTCCGCGAACCCCAGGCGCAGCAGGTTGTCGGTGTAGTTGGGCAGTCGAAGGTACATCCCCAGCATGTTCCGCGCAGTGGTGCGGGCCCGGTCGAGGTCGGTGTCGAGCACTACCGACAGCTCCGGGGCGAGCAGCGCGTCGGGGCCGAGCACCTCGCGTGCCTCCGCCGTGTGCTCGGTGGTGACGAGATAGGGGTGTGCGCCCAGCGCCCGGCCGGTCGCGAGCCTCAGCATCTTCGGGCCGAGCGCCGCGAGGATTCGATGTCCGGAGTTCACGGGTGGGGTGGCGGCGTCGAGTGCGTCGAGGTAGGCCACCATCGCGCTGTACGGCTTCGCGTACTGCGGCACCATCGGGCCATGGCTGACGCCCAGGCCGAGGACGAATCGCCCGCGCGCGCTCGCGTCGATCGCTGCGATTCGCGCCGCCACCTCCTCGGCGGTGTGGTCCCAGATGCTGAGGATGCCGGTGGCCACGGTGACCGTGTGGGTGGCGGCGACGACAGCCGCGGCGTCGTCGGGCGAGGGACTGCCCCCGATCCAGAGAGTGCCGTACCCCAGCTCTTCGAGCTCGGCGACCGCGTCCGCGATCGCCTCTTTGCCCGCGTCGTTTGCCCGCGATCCGTGCAGGGCACTGCTCCAGATGCCGACCCGTCCGAATGCCTCGCGTGTCTCAGAAGTCATGGTGTGATCAACAGCGACCCGGGCCCGCTATTCCCGGCTGGGCGGGCATTCATCCGTTTCCCGCACTCCGACTGCGGGCCTCCCACCCCCGTTACCTTCTTCGTGGCTCCGCAATGGGGCCTCCGGCCTTCGGGCCCGGCATGACCTCCCCCCTTGTCGTTCATGATCCGGGGGTGGTGTCACCGGGACCGAAGGCATCGACAGACCGCTGATGAGGGGCTTGAGTACCGGCGGCGCTGTCACGTTGTCGGGTGGGTCGTTGCCTGAAGGTGTGTCGGGGCGTGGGGGCTTGCGGCTCGGGCCTGTGTTCAGGCCGTGGTGGGCCGGCCGGCGCCGGTGATCTGGTCCCAGATGGCGAAGCGGACGGTCATCTCAGCTCGGTAGCCGGAGGCTGTCATCAGGTGGCGTCGGGGCCGGAAGTGGGGTGAGATGCCGCTGAACGCGGACAGGAATCGCTGTGCCCCGCCGACAGAGCGGAAGCCCTTCATAGCGCGTTCACGCTGCCGCGTGGGCTGGTGACTGTTCTCCGCCCGGTTGTTGAGGTACTTCGAACTGCGGTGCTCGACGGAGGGCATGACCTCGCGATGGGCGGCGCCGTAGGAGCGGAGCTTGTCGGTGACGACCACCCGGGGCACCGAACAGGTCTTCTGTATCAGGCGGCGGAAGAACCGCCTGGCCGCGGCGGTGTCCCGCCGGTTCTGCACGAGGATGTCCAGCACGTTGCCGTCGGCGTCGACGGCCCGCCACAGGTACTTCAGCTCACCGTTGACCTTGATGAAGACCTCGTTCAGGTGCCATGTGTCGCCGGGCCGGGGCCGGGGCCGGCGACTGCGTAGTCCGTTTGCGTAGGCCTGGCCGAACTTCCCACACCAGCGCCGCACCGTCTCATACGAGACGAGCACACCACGCTGAAGCATCAGCTCCTCCACCTCGCGGAACGACAGCGGGAAGCGGAAGTACAACCACACGCAGTGGGCAATGATCTCGACCGGGTACCGGTGCCTTCTGTACGACGGTGCGCTGTCCACAGACGACCCCTCGCAGCCTGATCAACCCGAAGATCATCCCACCCGGTCAACCAACGTGACAACGCCCA
The DNA here is from genome assembly GCF_029760955.1 of Streptomyces cathayae. Classification (GTDB taxonomy): domain Bacteria; phylum Actinomycetota; class Actinomycetes; order Streptomycetales; family Streptomycetaceae; genus Streptomyces; species Streptomyces cathayae. The sequence continues at coordinate 6,995,622 of NZ_CP121682.1, read as the reverse complement.
GCCAACCGTTTGCCGACCTCACCGAAGCGCTCCAGGGGCGCACTGTCACGTTGTTGATTACGTGGGTCTCTGACGGCGCGTCGGGGCGTGGTGGGGCCGGGGTTTCGGGCCGGCGCTCAAGCCCCGGCGGGCCGTCAGAAACTTACGCACCCAATACTGTGACAGCGCCAGTCACGCTGTTTTATGTCATCCGAACGTGGCAACCAGCCGCCCGATGACTTCGCCGCGCTCGAGCCGGCCGATCCCGTCGGCGATCTCCTCAAACCCGATTTCGGTGATGCGCGAGGACAGCTTTCCTTCGGCGACGAGGTCCAGCACCGCCGCGCAGTCCTCCTTCGTTCCGGCCTGCGAGCCGACAAGTTCGACCTCGTTGAGGGTGAGTGCCTGCAGGTCAATCTCGGCTCGGGCGAGGCCGAGGCCCACCTGGACGATCCGGCCGCCCCGGCGGACGGAGCGGATCGCGCCGTCGGTGGTCGTTCCGAAGCCGGCGAAGTCGATGACCACGTCGAGGTCCTCGCCGGCGAAGTCGGTGATGTCGTTCGCGACCCTCTCAGCGCCGAGCGAGCGTGCGAAGTCGTGAACGCGTTCGTTCTTCTCGGCGACGAACAGCGTCGCGCCAAGTGCGCGCGCAGCCTGCGCGCCGAGTGAGCCGAGCCCGCCGAGGCCGATGATCCCGACCCGGGAGCCAGCAGTGACCTTTCCCTGCACCGAGACCGCATGGTACGAGGTGAGACCTGCGTCCGTGGCAGCTGCCGCCTGGTCGAACGGCACTCCCTCGGGCAGGGGGACGACGAGTCGTTCGAGGACGACAACCTCGTCCGCAAACCCGCCGTTCTTCGAGGTGCCCGGTCCTTCGATGGCCGCGGGGATGACGACCTTCTGACCGACGGTGAACTGGGTGACGTCGGATCCCACGGCGGAGACGACGCCCGCGATCTCATGGCCGAGCGTGATCGGACGGAACGGCAGCAGCGGCGTCAGTGTGCCGTCGAGGAACCCGATGTCGCTGTGGCAGAGCCCAGCGGCGCGGACATGCACCACGAGTTCGTCCGCGGCCGGCGTCGGCGTCGGCACCTCGTTCAGCGTGAGGGGTGCTCCGACTTCGGTGAACTGCCATGCGCGCATCATTCGCTCCTTCAGCACTTTTCTCCCGGCGGATGGCCGGTGTGTGACCGACCACTGAATCTATAATGGTACCCAGTCCCAAAAATACCCTGCCCTACGCTCGGATGATGACTACCTCCCGTCCTCGCCGCGGACGACCCCCGGCCTCGTCCCGCGAGGCGCTCACGGAGATCGCCTTCGAACTCCTGCTCCGTGATGGCTATGAGGCAACGACACTGCAAGCCATCATGATCGCGGGCGGCGTCGGACGCTCGACGCTGTTCCGCTACTTCGGCTCGAAGGCGGGGATCGTGTGGAGCGAGTTCGATCGTGCCGTCGAACGACTGCGATCAGCGCTCCATGACGCCGACGACGCGCCCGTGATGGCTGCCGTGCGGTCGGCGGTCGTCCGGTCGACACAGCTGTCCGAGGCGGCGGCACCGACCTCGTGGCTCGATCGCTTCCGGGTACTCGACCGGGACGCCGCGCTCGTCGCGGAGACTGCTGCGCATTGGCGCGTATGGGCCGAGGTGGTAAGCGGCTACGTGGAGGAGCGCACGGGACTCGACGCGAGCGCTCCGGTTCCGGCCGCGATCGGCGGAGCCGTGCAGGCGGCCTACGTCGCGGTGCTCCGGCAGTGGGCCGCAGCGGGCGCAGCGGCGGTCAACATCGACGAGCTCGACAACGCGCTCTGTCCGGTCACCGACGCGTTCCAAGCGGTCCTCGACGGCATGCCGCGCCCCTGATTGACGGACGGCTTGACGTGCCCCCTGGCCTGAGAGGGCATTTAATGTGACCGGGTTGCCACTTATGCCCTAGTAGGTTCCTCGCCAGGTTGGCGTGACCTCGTCCGTTATGCGCTTGGCGAGGTTGTCGATCGAAGCGATGTGGATCATGGCTTCGGAGCTGGCGGCGAGGGTCTCGTAGTCGCGGGCAAGTCGTCTGTGCATCATGATCCAACCGATGCTCCGCTCCACCACCCAACGTCTTTTCAGGACGTGAAAGCCGCGGGTTCCTGGGTTTTTGTCGACGACTTCGACATCGATCCCAAGTTTCGCGCCGTGTTCGACGACGGTCTTCTTGAAGCCGGTGTCGACCCAGCTCTTGGCGATGGTTGGATAGGTGTTTTTCGCCTGGTCGAGGAGGCGTATCCCCAGGGCGTTTTCGGAGAGGCCGGCGGCGGTGACGGTCACGGCGAGGATCAGGCCGATGGTGTCGGTGAGGATGCCTCGCTTCCTGCCCACGATCTTCTTCGCGGCATCGGTTCCCTGGCTGGTCACGGGCACGTTGGTGGAGGTCTTGACACTCTGGGTGTCGATCACGGAGGCCGTCGGCTCGGGCTTCCGGCCTTCCTTGACGCGGGCCAGGGCGGTGAGGTCGTAATTGAGCTGGGTGAAGATTCCCTCGTCGCGCCAGGCGGCGTAGTAGAAGTAGACGGTGCCGTGGCCGGGGAAGTCGTGCGGGAGGTATTTCCAGGGGATTCCGGTGCGGTTGAGGTAGAGGAGCGCGTTGAACACGTCGCGCAGGTCGACTTTCGCCGGCTGGCCGGTGGGGCGACGTTCGAGACGGGCATTGCGCCAGGCCGTCAACGTCGGTTCGATCAGGGCCCATCGGGCGTCCGACAGGTCGCTGGGATACGGCTTGCGCTCACTCACAGCACAGCCTGAGCATGGGCATGCCGGAACTTCTCGTTCCGCTGATGGCTGGGAGGTTCTGCTGCATCTCTACGCCAGACGGGTTTCCGAACCCAGAAGCGGATGAGACGGGTGGCGAGGCTACCGCCCTGCCGGGCGACGTTCTTCGCGCATCGGGCTATCCGTAATGAAGCGGGACACTCGTATAAGGCGCGTATGTGCCTTGGCCTGCATAAACGCCCTCTGAACAGGCTGGAGCTGGCCGGGGAGACGCTGCGGGCCGCGCTGGAGGCTCTGGCCTGTGCCGCCCCGGACTGGCCGGCCGATGCGGTGCCGGTTCGGGAGTGGGCCGAACGGTACGGGCAGCGAACCGACTCGTGGCACCCGCCTGCCTCGAAGGCCAAGCGCGCGGAGATGGCCCTGGTCTACGGCCGGGACGGATTCGCACTCCTGGAGGCGGTCCGCTCGCCGGCCGCACCGGTGTGGCTGCGCGATCTGCCGGCGCTACGGGTTCTGCGCACGGTGTGGATGCAGAACTACCACCGCACCGTCACCGCGGCGGGGACGGAGGTGAAGCGGCGGGAGAGCGAGGATCTCCCGCCCGGGAGACTCCGCCTCGCCTCTCCCTACGACACCGACGCACGCTACGGCCTCAAGCAAGGCTCCTGGTGGACCGGGTACAAGGTCCACATCAGCGAGACCTGCGACGATCCGGTACCTGACCCGGCCGACGGCGAACCCGCGCCCCGGATCATCACCAACATCGCCACCACCGACGCCACGGTCACCGACGCGGAGATGACCGAACCGATCCATCAGCTGCTGGCCGCCCGTGACCTGCTGCCGGCCGAGCACTTCCTCGACTCCGGCTACCCGTCGGCCGAACTCATCGTCGCAGTGAAACGCAACTTCGGCGTCGCCCTGGTCACCCCGGTGCTGTTGAACAGCTCGCCCCAGGCCCGCGCCGGTGCCGGATTCGATCGGACGGCCTTCACCATCGACTGGGACAAGCGCCAGGCCGTCTGCCCGCGCGGAAGCACCAGCACCTGGTGGAGCCCCGCCAGCCAGCGCGGGGCGCCGGCCATCGTCGTCAAGTTCGACAAGCAGACCTGCCAGGCCTGCCCCGTCCGCGACCGGTGCACCCGCTCCAGGACCGGAGGCCGCTCGCTCTCCCTCCAGCCTCGCGAACGGCAAGAAGCCCTCGACCAGGCCCGCGCCGAACAGATCAGCGAGCAGTGGCGCACCAAGTACGGCACCCGCGCCGGCATCGAAGGCACCATCCACCAGGCCGTCGCGGTCACCGGCATGAGACGCGCTCGCTACCGCGGCCTGCCCAAGACACACCTCGAACACGCCTTCTCCGCGGTCGCGCTGAACCTGCTCCGTCTCGACGCCTGGTGGAACGGCCACCCGCTCGACCGCACCCGGACCGGGCACCTCGCCCGCCTCGACCTCTCCCTCACCGCATAACTCGAAGTAGGTGCAGCTCTCTCGAAGGGATTGGCTGATGGGAGGTTGCAGGTCGGACTGCGGGGCCCGGCCGATCGCGTCAGCGTGATCGAGGGCGCCCGCCGGCTGAAGGCATACGCCGGCTCCTCACCCATCACCAGGGCCTCCGGCAAGAAGTCGGCCATCACCCGACGCTGGGTCAAGAACGACCGGCTGAACCACGCCGGCTACCTCTAGGCCTTCGCCTCGCTCCGGGCCTCCGCCGGTGCCAACACCCACTACCGGCGACGACGCGAGCAAGGAGACTGGCGCGCAGCTGCCCAGAGAAACCTCTTCAACCGCATGATCGGCCAGCTCTACCACTGTCTCTGGCTTCGTGCATCTCAAGGAACAGCGATTGTCGACCGGTTCCGGAGTCAGTTGTCGATCAGCCGGCTCGTGAATGTCGAAGAGAAATGACGGCAGTGCCGGGGCAGGCCACCACGCGGGCTCGGCCCTACGGCCGTCGCCGCAGCTGTGGTGTCGGGGTACAGGCTCATCTGCAGAGCGAAGTGCAAGATCACGTACACAGTGTCGACGGCGGTGGCCCCGGTGCGGTCGACAGTGCCCCGCAGGGTTGTAATGCCGGGATGGAGACATGGTGGGACGTGCTGCCGGAGTCGGTACGCGAGCGGGTGGACGGTCTTGTCCTGCGCGATGACCGTCTGCGGGCAATCCGGGTCACGATGGAGGCCGTGCAGGCCCTGGAGGAGGCCCCGGCGCCGCGACCTGGCCTGTACGACTGTCAGCGTGCGGTGATGGCTCGGTATCAGGAGCTGGCCGGTCGGATCGACCGCGCTCCGGCACTACCGCGGGATGTGGAGACGCTGGCCGCCAGAATCCGTCGGTTGCTCGGGCGCTTGGCCGCGCTGGAGGCGGTCTGGGACGGGGACACCGACGGCTGGTTCGTGGTGCTCATCGCCGTCCTCGACGATCCGCAGCACGAGGTCGACCTGGCCTGGATCCGTCACGGGTCGGATCTGCGGGCCCTCAACAGGCAGGTACCGCCCTGGCCGGAGGCGCAGGAAGCCGTGGAAACCGGCACCGCCCTGGCAGAACACTTCAACGTGCCCTTCCACTTCGCCAGCCCACACCGGCCCGACGACGAGGCACCCCGCTGGCGGACCACTCTCTGACATACCGCGCCCCGGTCGTCGGCACTGTGTACGTGATCTTGTACTTCGCTCTGCAGATGAGCCCGTACCCCGACATGTGGTGAGCGGTCGAGGCTGAATGGCAGCCGGCCAAAGCTGACGCGCGATCGGTCGGACACCGTCGCCCTCGTCGGCGATGCCAGCTGGCTCCGTCGTTGGTCTCGTCGACGAGGAAGCCGCGATTCGACGATAGCCCGCCGCGGCCCTCGTAGGATGCCTGGATGCCTAAGCCGATACGGATGAGCCGCCGCTCGTGGGTTGCCGCGTGGGCGGTGCTGTGCGCGGCTGGCCTCGCCGCCACCGCCACACTGAACGCCTCCTCAGCACCGGAGCCGCAGCCCGAGAAGTCCGTCAGTGCCGAGTGCGCCGAGCGCATCGCGGACATCGAGGCGCAGCGGGCCAAGGCCGAGCAGGAAGGCAAGGAAGACGGAGTGCTGGTCTTCTCGCGAGTCCAGGTCGGCACCGAGGGCGACTGCCGTGACGATCTCCGTAACCACTTCCGTGGCGATCGGTGAGCCGCGGTACCTGGCTCGCCGCGATGGCAGGGCTTACCTTCGTCGGTGCCGGGGCGATCATTGCCGTGGGCGCCACGTCGGAACCGAAGCCGCGGCCCACGCCGCCGCGGGTGTACTCCTCCTGCCTGGCGGCCGACACCAAGCCGGTGTCTGCGGACGACGACCCGTGTGACGGCCGCTGAAGAACGTCCGAGCGACCGTCCCGCCGCATAGCAGAGCACTCAAACCCAAGTAGGCCTCTTGGCCGACGGCGCCACCACAAGAACCGTGGACATCGGGGCCCACCCAGATGAGGGGACCCTGTTCGTCACTGACAGTGAGTCTAGCCACGGCCACTTGGTTCCCCGTCAGGCGGCCGTGGGCGGGGAGATCTAACTGGCCACCGACAGCCCTGGCAAGAGACCTGGTGCCTCCCAAACTCATCGACTAGCGACGTCACTACTGCTCGATAAAGCCACTGTCTCCAACACGGCGAGAACTATGACGAATTCCGAGCGTTCCCCGTGGCCGCGCCGGTACCGGAAGCCAGTGCCGCCTGACCGGAGCAGCTGCCCACCGGCGTGAGGCAGTCCTCCAGGGCCGCGCGCTGCGTGTCAGGGAGGTGATCGCCCAGCGGCGTTTCGCGGGGACTTTGTTCGCCGGCGCAGATCCAGGCGCGCTCGTCCTCGTCGTAGGACCAGGGGGCGACTCCCCACATCGGGTGTCCTTGGAGAAGAAGGCGGGCCAGGGGCTCGCAGTCGTCCGGGGCACCGTGGGCGATGAGTGCGTCCTTCACCAGGGTGACGGCTTCGGCCGGGATGTTCGTGTCGCCCAGCACGGGCAGCAGAAGAAGCAGCCGGGCGTGCGGGTCGGTCACTCCTTCTCCGTCCCCTGGGGTGTCAAGGAGAGCAGCGAGCTCGGCCCAACACAGGCCGGGGCCGATGCGGTCCTCGTCGGTGCTGGCGAGGACCAGGTCATTCGTCCGCCAGTCGGGGTGGGCGATGAAGTAGTCGGTGGAGGTGTACTCCTCACCGCTGTTGTAGTGCACGAGGACGCTGTGTCCGCCCGCCAGCGGAATTCGGAACATCGGCCAGGCGGCCTTGTCACACAGGCGCTCCAGCATGCCCTCGACGTCCGCCGGGTCAACACCGAAGGACTCCACCAGTGCATCGTCGTACAGGTCGATCAGGTGGGCGGCCCAGAACTCCGGCTCCGCCAGCAGCGGCAGACCGTCGACCACGGGAGTAGAGGCATACAAATGGCGTGCCATGACCATGCCGTGATTCTCGCGCCCGGTGATCGCGACTGTTCGATCGCCCCCGGTTAAGGCCCGGACAACTTGACGTCTTGGCATCGCGAGGTGTCTACGGCCAGGTGTCAAGCAGGCCCCTTCAGGCGGGCCACACACACCTGAATTGGCCAGCAGGATCGTCACCAGCCGCAAACGGCTGGACTACTCCGACGACTTCGCAGGTCGGGGCAGTTCGGCTGTGGCTGTCGCCTCCGCGAGCGCGACCCGTTCGCCCTTCAGGTCGGGCACGTACTTGTAGATCGTGTTCCTGCTGACGCCCAGGAGCTTCGCGATGGACGTGACGGTGTTCCCCGGGCGGGTGAGCAGGTCTCGGGCGTGACGCACCTGTTCCTCGGTCATGGCCGGCGGACGGCCCAGCCGGGCGCCGCGGGCGCGGGCGGCGTCCAGGCCCTTGTTGGTGCCCTGCACGATGAGTTCCCGGATGAACTCCGCGAGGGCGGCGAATACGTGGAACACCAGACGCCCGCCCGGCGTGGTGGTGTCGAGCGCCTCGTGCAGCGAGGTAAAGCCGACGCCGCGCTTGCGCAGGCCGGAGACGATGGCGATGAGGTCCTGGATGGAGCGGCCGAGCCGGTCCAGGGAGGGGACGACGAGGGTGTCTCCTTCGCGGAGGTAGTCGAGCGTCTTCCACAGTTCCTCGCGCTCGGCGTTCTTGCCTGACTGCTTGTCGGCGAAGATCCGGATGCAGCCCGCTTCGGTGAGTGCGTGGATCTGCCGGTCGAGCAGCTGTCCCTTCGTCGATACGCGTGCGTACCCCACGAGGGCGCCCGTCCGTCCGGCGGGGACAGGGGCGAGGAGATCGGCGGCGCCGTCCTCGGGAGGTGTCTGCACCCGCGAGATCGTACAGAAAACGGTGGGGTTCGAGTTCTTGAGCACGCTGACTTTCTGACACCGTTTCTCGCGCATGATCCGGCGCCGATCCGGCCGCCGACCGCTGCGTTCGGATCTTGCTCAGGAATCGGTCGATAGATGAGCGCCGCGCGAACGAACCGTGTGTGCGCGAACATGCTCGGCCCCTTTGCGGTCATCCGTACGTTTGTGCTGTCTTCGGGTTGGTCTCGGCGCTACTGGTCGACATGTTGCTGATGGGGGTCGGAGCCAGCGGTGCTCGGAGAGGACGACACGGTGTGTGGCTGAGGCGTTGCCACCGGAGTCCGGGGTGTGGTCCCGCTGCGGTGAATCCACAGGAGAGCTCCTGCCAGCAGCACGGTGCCTCCCAGCAGCCAGGGCAGCGGGCCTGACGGAAGGACACCAATGATCAAGCCGGTGAGAGCTGCCACCAGTTGCAGGGCGAGAGACTGGACGGACAACGCGGTGGCCCGGCCCGAACTTGCGACCCGGCGGTGCAAGAGGTCGTTCTCGCTCGGCCCCGCCGCGCCGAGCCCGAGGTAGACCAGGCCGTAGCCGACGGCCGCGAGGACCATGGAGCCCACTCCTGTGAACGCTGCGGTGGCGCCGAGCAGAAGCAGGCCGCTCGCGCTCGCGCCGAGGCTGACCATGACCGCACTCTCGCCACTGCCCGCAAGCCGGGCGGTCAGCGGTGCGAGGTGGCTGCCGATACCCGCGCAGATGAATCCGGCGCAGGCGAGTGCGGCAAAAAGCACCGCCCCCGACTCCGATGCGCCCGTGAGGGCCGCGGCACGGCCCGGCGTGAGCAGTTCGATCGCGGCCAGGGCGCCGCCGGCGGCCCCTGCGCTGAGGAGCACCCGGCGGATCAGCGCGTCACGGCCCCCCAGGCGCAGTCCGCCCACGACGGTGGCCGGGATGCTGCGGAGTACGTCGGGCAGGGTGGCTGCCGGCCGGGTCGGCTCCCGCAGAGCGATCAGGACATACAGCACGAAGGCGATCTCGACCGCTGCGCCCAGCAGCATCGGAACAGAGAGGGGCAGCACCAGCCCGGACGTTGTCTCGCTGAGTCGGGCGCCGAGGTCGGGGCCGAGCCCGAGCAGCCAGGGAAGGGCACCGCCGAGCAGGGTTCCGGTGGCGAGCGCGGCGGATGTCGCGGAGCCGCCGCGGGCCAGCCCGGTGCGCAGTTCGGCGTCGGGGCCGGAGTGCGCCTGGACGGTGTCGACGTACCAGGCTTCGGCCGGGCCACTGGACAGGGCACGGCCTGCGCCCATCAGGGCCATGCCTAGGCCGAGCAGCCAGGGAGCAGTGCCCAGGCCCACGAGGGTTAAGGCGGCCAGGTTCAGCAGGCCGGCAGAGGCCAGAACAGCGCGGCGTCCGAGGACGTCGGACAGTCCTCCGGTGGGCAGTTCCAGTGCGGCGGCGGTGAGGGAGTGCGCGGCGAAGAAGCCCGCGATGGCCGCCATGGCCATGCCGCGCTCGGTGAACAGCAGGATCAGGGGAGCGATGCTCAGTCCCAGTGGCAGCCAGAACAGAACGCAGACCGTGATGTAGCGGCGGCGTGCGGTGCGTATGTCCAGCGGCCCGGTCATGACGCGTCCTCGGCATCTGTCCTTGCAGGGGCAGAGGTGTCCGCCTCAGCGCCGGGGTCGCGCGGTGCCAGGGGCAATCCGGCAGTGAGGAGCACGACCTGTGCGGCGCGCGGATCTTGTGCATCGCGGGTGGTCAGTTCCTCCAGCTTCCGGTCGAGCACCTCCCAGAGTTCGGTGAGCGACTCGGGGGTCAGGCGGGGCATCAGGTCGTTGATTCCGGACGGCTCCACCCATTCCTGGCCCAGCCGCCCGTCGGCGATGTCGGCCTCGTGCCGGGCGAGAGATGCTTCCAGGTGCTCGATCTGGGCCCTGCGCGACAGGCTGACCCAGGCGCGGCTGCCTGGCGCGGCTGCCATTGCCTTGTTGCTCCAGGAGGTCACGAAGTGCACCGCCTGCCAGCGGCGCTCCCGTCCGTCACGGTGCTCGGCCTCGGCAACGAACGCGTACTTCGCCAGAACCCGCAGGTGATAGCTGGTGGAAGCGGATGACTCCCCAGTCCTGACCGCGAGTTCACTTGCGGTGGCCGGGCCGTCCTGCCGCAGCAACCCGAGCAGCCGGATGCGCAGAGGGTGCGTGAGGGCCTTTAGGGCTGCTGCATCTCGCTCGGGATCGAGTACGCGTTTCTGCTCTTCGCTGACCATGACGGGAGGGTAGAGCGGCCCAGAGGTTCTGCAAAAGTATTTTTGCAGAATTTCTTTTGGAAAGTTGGCTGGTAGCCCGTCACCGGCACTGCGTCGGTGACGGGACTGGACAGCCTCACGCGCCCGTACGTTCCCCGGCTGGCTCCTGATCGCCCGCCTTACGGGGGCTGGGCACCGTGACCGCGGTGAGGTTGAGGCGAGTGACCATGTCAAGGTTGACCTCGCCGTACGGGCGCACGTGGGACCAGAACAGCGGGGTCAGGCCGCGCCGATCGGCGGGCGTGAGAAGCTCGGCCGGCATCGCGTCAAGGACGTCGGCCACCCGACGGTGCCGGGGCGAGCCGTCGTGTACCCGGTTCATGCCGAGCCCCGCGAAGAATTTGGTGATGTACATGCCGGACCGGTAAGGGAAGCGCTTCGGTTCCGATGAGCTACCGGGATCATCTGAGCCTCCCCCGTCACCGCCACGTCGGCCACGCGGGCCCCGTCCGCATCGCGGACCGTCCCACCTTCCGGGCACACCTGAGTCCCCGCGTACGTGACCTTCGCTCCCGCAAGGTCAATACTTCAGACAAGAGGACTTCAGCCGACCCGCATCCGACCACCCAGCAGACCTGACGGCCCGTCGTCAAAGTCAGCACCAAGTCAGCATCAGTAACGCCACAGCCCGCTCGCGACCGCCACGGACCGTCACGGTCGAGAGCTTCTCTTATTCGCTCTGACCAGCAAAAACACAGCTCGAAGACTCACCTGCCAAGCACTCTAGGAGGCACCCGTGAAGATGTTGATCAATGTGCCGGAGACCGTGGTCGCGGACGCCTTGCGGGGGATGGCGGCGGCTCATCCCGAACTCGCGGTGGATGTGGAGAACCGGGTGATCGTCCGGCGGGACGCCCCCGTGGCCGGGAAGGTGGGTCTGGTCTCCGGCGGCGGATCGGGGCACGAGCCGCTGCACGGCGGGTTCGTGGGGCCCGGGATGCTCTCGGCGGCCTGCCCCGGTGAGGTGTTCACCTCCCCCGTGCCCGACCAGATGGTGCGGGCGGCGGCGGCCGTGGACAGCGGGGCCGGGGTGCTGTTCGTCGTGAAGAACTACACCGGTGACGTGCTCAACTTCGACATGGCCGCCGAGCTCGCCGAGGACGAGGGCGTCCAGGTCGCGAAAGTACTGGTCAACGACGATGTCGCGGTGACCGACAGCCTCTACACCGCCGGCCGGCGCGGTACCGGGGCGACGCTGTTCGTGGAGAAGATCGCGGGCGCGGCGGCCGAGGAGGGGCAGCCGCTGGAGCGGGTGGAGGCCGTGGCCCGTCAGGTCAACGAGAACTCCCGCAGTTTCGGCGTGGCCCTGAGCGCCGTCACCACGCCCGCCAAGGGCAGCCCCACCTTCGATCTGCCGTCCGGCGAGCTGGAGTTGGGCATCGGTATCCACGGCGAGCCGGGCCGGGAGCGGCGGCCGATGATGACCTCGGGCGAGATCGCCGAGGCCGCCGTCGACGCGATCCTCCAGGACCTCACCCCCCGCAATCCGGTCCTGGTCCTGGTCAACGGCATGGGCGCGACCCCGCTGCTGGAGCTGTACGGCTTCAACGCCGAGGTGCAGCGGGTGCTCGGCGAGCGTGGTGTCCCCGTCGCCCGGGTCCTCGTCGGCAACTACGTGACGTCGCTCGACATGGCCGGCGCCTCGGTCACCCTGTGCCAGATCGACGAGGAGCTGCTGCGGCTGTGGGACGCGCCGGTGAACACCCCGGGACTGCGCTGGGGTGTCTGACGGACACCGGGGTATCGGTTCACAGTGCCTATCTCGCAAGGAGTTCCAGTGCTCGACGCCGAATTCTTCCGCCGTTGGATGACGGTGACCGCCGCGTCCGTCGACCGTGAGGCGGAGCGGCTCACCGCCCTCGACTCACCCATCGGGGACGCCGACCACGGCACTAACCTCCAGCGCGGGTTCACCGCGGTGCGGGCCGCGCTGGAGAAGGAGCCGCCCGCCACGCCCGGCGCGGTCCTGACCCTGTCCGGGCGCCTGCTCATCTCGAGCGTGGGCGGCGCGTCCGGGCCCCTGTACGGGACGCTGCTGCGCCGCACCGGCAAGGCACTCGGGGCGGCCACCGAGGTGAGCAGGGAGCAGTTGGCCGAGGCGCTGCGCACCGGAGTGGACGCGGTCCGGCAGCTCGGGGGCGCGGCGCCGGGCGACAAGACGATGATCGACGCCCTGGTGCCCGCGGCCGACGCGCTCGGTGATTCCTTCGCCGCGGCGCGGGCCGCCGCCGAGGAGGGTGCGGTGGCCACGACGCCGTTGCGGGCCCGCAAGGGCAGGGCCAGTTACCTGGGCGAGCGGAGCATCGGGCACCAGGATCCCGGGGCCACCTCGTCGGCGCTGCTGATCGCCGGCCTCGCCGATGCCTCCGGCCCCACCGGAGCCGCGGAGGCTGCCGATGAGTGACGGGAAGCTGGTGGGGATCGTCCTGGTGTCGCACAGCGCGCAGGTGGCGGCCTCGGTCGCCGAGCTGGCGACGGGCCTGGCCGGAGCCGGTACCGCGGTGGCCGTCGCCCCGGCGGGCGGCACGGAGGACGGAGGTCTCGGTACGAGCGCCGCACTCGTCGTCACCGCGGCGGCGTCCGTCGACGGCGGCGCCGGGGTCGCCGTCCTGGCCGATCTGGGCAGCGCGGTGCTCACCGTGAAGGCGCTGCTCGCCGAGGGCGACGAACTCCCGGAGCACACCCGGCTGGTGGACGCGCCGTTCGTGGAGGGGGCGGTGGCCGCGGTGGTCACGGCGGCGACGGGAGCGGACCTCGCGGCGGTGGAGGCCGCAGCGGCGGAGGCGTACACGTACCGGAAGGTGTGAGGGTCGGGTTTCGGCGCGGTCGCCGTTCACGGACTGCCGGGCGCGCCTCTCCCCCGTCGTCGCTGCCGCCCGGCGGCCCTCAGGGCGGGGTCTCGGTTTTCAGGGGCCGTGCGGTGCGCCTGCGGCCGCCTCACAAGGACCCCGCCGCACCCTCTTGATGTGGCCGCGTCAGCCACGTCATATTGGTACGGACCATTTCACCGTTTCCTGTGCCCCTCGGGAGGCAGAGCCGTGCGAGGCGTTCCTGTTGCCGTGCCCCCGCGTCGGCGCGGCGCGCTGCGCGGGATGCTCCGCGGCACGCTCTGCGGTGGGCTCCTGCTGCTCGTCTCCTGCGGTGGGAGCGGATCCGGGAACGGAAGCGGGAACGACGGCGAACGGCCTCCCGGGGCTCCGACAGGTGTCACGGCCGAGGCCGGAAGCGCCACCAGCGTGCACGTCATGTGGAACACCGTCGTCGCCGCGAGCGCCGAGGTGAGCCGGTACGAGGTGTATCGGGGCGCCACAAAAATCAAGGAAGTACCCGGTTCCGAACACATGGTGGATGTCACCAGGCTCCGGCCCGCCACCACATATGCCTTCACCGTGCGGGCGCGGGACACGGACGGGCGGCTCGGACCGCGCAGCCGGGAGGTCCGGGCGACGACACCCGCGGCCACGGCGGCCGACCGGTCCGCGCCCAGCCTCCCCACGGACGTCCGCGGCACAGCGGCCGGCAGCCGGGCGGTGCAGTTGTCCTGGTCGGCCTCGACGGACGACCGGGGCGTGCTCTCGTACGAGGTGTACCAGGGAGAGACGAAGATCCACAGTGTCGGCGGGGGGCAGACCGCCACCGTGGTGACGGGGCTGCGGCCGGGTACCCGCTACGTCTTCACCGTCCGGGCCCGGGACGCCGCCGACAACCTCTCCCCCGCCGGCGGCCCCGTCCGCCTCACCACACCGGGCCGTGACGACGGTCGCGCCACGGCGCCCACCGGCTTCCGCGCCACGAGTCACCGCTTCGAGGGTGCGTACCACATCGACCTCAGCTGGGTGCCGCCGCGCGTGGACGGGGTGATCACCGAGTACGAGGTGCGGCTGGACGGCCGCGCGGCCACCTCACTCGTCTACGGAGGGGACGCGCCGCGCGACCGGGCGACGTACAGCTTCTACGCGGGCGAGGACGCGGGGGTCACCCATCGGGTACGGATCCGGGCCAAACTGCCGGACGGGACCTGGGGTGGTTTCTCGGCGGAGCGCACGGTGACGACGGGCCCGCGCCGCTGAGCCCGTCCTCGTCCGGGCGACGACAGTCGTCACCTGCCCGGCGGCGGCCAGAATGCGCCGCGGGCCGGGTGCGCATTGGCTGGGCCCGTGGCGGCACGGGCGCTCCCCGACCCTCGGCGGCGCAAGGGATGTACCGCCGGCCGTGCCGCCGGAAGGCAGTTCACATGCGCTATTCGAAGCCACTGCTCCGTTCCGGTCTGACCGTGGCAGCCGCCGCCGCGCTGCCTCTGACCCTGGCGGGTCCGGCCGCCTCGGGCCCCGGAATCTCCGTGAGCACCACCGGTTCGACGGTCTCCGTCACCACCACCGCGTGCGCCCAGCTCAACGGCAGCTGGGGCACTGCCTCGCTGCTCGACAGCAGCCAGTCGAACTTCTCCCAGGGCCGCCAGGTGGCGCTGGCCGGGACCGGCTCGGGACAGTCCGCCGCCTGGTCGGGCGTCGGTTCGGGGACCCACACGGTGATCGTGGTGTGCTCGAACGGGACCACCGCGGGCACGCAGTCCGTCGTCGTCGCCGCCGATCCCGCTCCCGCTCCCAGCCCGGCGGCCTCCGCCTCGCCGACCCTCGGGGTGCTGGGCGGCATCGGCGGCGGCTCCACGGACTACGGCACGGTGACACTGGTGGCAGGCGGCGCGCTGGTCGGTACCGGTCTCGTCGCCACGGCCTGGTACCTGCGGCGGCGCGGCAGGCCGAACCGCCTCTGAGACGGCGCCGGCCGCCATCACGTCCGACGCGCTCCGGTCGGGCGGCCGGCGTCACTTCCCTCCGGAGCCCGATCCGTCCGGTTCCGCACGCCCGGGGTCGGACGGATCCGTGGGAGCGGGGCCGGACGGGTCCGTGGGAGCGGGGTCCGGCGAGTCGGCCGGCTCCGCCCGCCCGGTCCGCTCGTTTCGCCCCACCCGCTCGGTGTCCGGCAGCTCCGCGAACTCCGTCAGCGCATGCTCGAGCCACCGGGTCCAGAAGGTCTCCAGGTCGATGCCGGCCCGCAGCACCAGATGCCGGAGCCGGTCCTCCCGGCCGCCCCTGCCGGGTGGGAAGTCGCGCTGCTCGATGTCCTTGTAGTCCGCCAACTGCCTTTCATGCAGCTCCAGATGGCGCCGGAAATCGGCCTCGAGCCCCTCGGTGCCGACCACCGCCGCCGCCCTCAGCCGCAGCAGCAGCGTGTCGCGGAGCGGTTTGGGGTCCTGCGCGGCGGAGGTCCAGCGGGCCAGTTCGGCCCGGCCCGCCGGCAGGACCTCGTAGGACTTCTTCTGCCCGCGGGCGGGCTGTTCGGCGGACAGCGCCCGGATCATCCCCTCGGCCTCCAGTTTCCCCAGCTCGCGGTAGATCTGCTGATGCGTCGCGGACCAGAAGTAGCCGATCGACTTGTCGAAGCGCCGGGTCAGCTCCAGCCCTGACGACGGCTTCTCGAGCAGGGCGGTGAGGATGGCGTGCGGGAGTGACATGGGATCGATCCTAGGGACGGAACGCGCCGCTCTACAGGGCCGCCGCCAGCTCCGTGCCCTGCTTGATGGCGCGTTTGGCGTCCAGTTCGGCGGCCAGGTCGGCGCCGCCGATCAGGTGGACGGCGTGCCCGGCGGCGACCAGTTCCTCGTACAGGTCGCGGCGCGGTTCCTGGCCGGTGCACAGGACGACCGTGTCCACCTCCAGGACGCTGCTCTCGCCGTCGACGGTGACGTGCAGACCGGCGTCGTCGATACGGTCGTAGCGCACCCCGGGGACCATGGTGACGCCGCGGTGGCGGAGTTCGGTGCGGTGGATCCATCCGGTGGTCCTGCCGAGCCCGGCGCCGACCTTGGACGTCTTGCGCTGGAGCAGGTGGACGGTGCGCGGCGGGGCGGGCCGCCGGGGCGCGGTGAGACCGCCGGGCGTGCGGTGCTCCATGTCGACGCCCCACTGGCGGAAGTACGTCTCGGGGTGCTCGTGCGCCTTGTCGCCGCCGTCGGTGAGGAACTCGGCGACGTCGAAGCCGATGCCGCCCGCGCCGAGGATCGCGACCCGGTCGCCGACGGGGGCGCCGTCGCGCAGCACGTCGAGGTAGCCGAGCACGCTCGGGTGGTCGATGCCGGGGAGGTCGGGCACGCGCGGGCTGACACCGGTGGCGATGACGACCTCGTCGTGGCCGGCGACGTCGTCGGCCGTGGCCAGGGTGTCCAGGCGCACGTCCACGGCCAGTTCGGCGAGCCGGGTACGGAAGTAGCGCAGGGTCTCGTCGAACTCCTGCTTGCCGGGGACCTTCCGTGCGACGTTGAGCTGGCCGCCGATCTCGCTCGCGGCGTCGAACAGGGTGACGTCGTGGCCGCGTTCGGCGGCGCTGACGGCGCAGGCGAGCCCGGCCGGGCCGGCGCCGACGACCGCGACGCGCTTGCGGTGCCTGGTCGGTGACAGCACCAGTTCGGTCTCGTGACAGGCCCGCGGATTGACCAGGCAGGAGGTGATCTGTCCGCTGAAGGTGTGGTCCAGGCAGGCCTGGTTGCAGCCGATGCAGGTGTTGATCGCCTCGGACCGGCCGGCCGCGGCCTTGGCGACGAAGTCGGGGTCGGCCAGCATCGGGCGGGCCATCGACACCATGTCGGCGTGTCCCTCGGCGAGCAGTTCCTCGGCGAGTTCGGGGGTGTTGATGCGGTTGGTGGTGACGAGGGGCACCGAGACCTCGCCCATGAGCCGCTTCGTCACCCAGGTGTACGCACCACGGGGTACCGAGGTGGCGATGGTGGGGATGCGGGCCTCGTGCCAGCCGATGCCGGTGTTGATGATCGTGGCGCCGGCCTCCTCGACGGCGCGGGCCAGTGCGATCACCTCGTCCAGGGTCGAACCGCCGGGGACGAGGTCCAGCATGGAGAGCCGGTAGATGACGATGAAGTCCTCACCGACCGCCTCGCGCACCCGGCGGAGGATCTCGAGGGGGAAGCGCGTCCGGTTCTCGTACGAGCCGCCCCAGCGACCCGTGCGCCGGTTGGTCTGCTCGACGATGAACTCGTTGATCAGATAGCCCTCGGAGCCCATGATCTCGACGCCGTCGTAGCCGGCCTGCCGGGCGAGGCGGGCGGTGCGGACGTAGTCGTCGACGGTGCGCTCGACCTCGGCGTCGGTGAGTTCGCGGGGTACGAAGGGGCTGATCGGCGCCTGGAGCGGGCTGGGGGCGACCAGGTCCTGGTGGTAGGCGTACCGGCCGAAGTGCAGGATCTGCAGGGCGATCCGCCCGCCCTCGCGGTGCACCGCCTCGGTGACGGTCCGGTGCTGCTCGGCCTCCGCGTCGGTGGTGAGCTTCGCGCCGCCCTCGAAGGCCCGCCCCTCGTCGTTGGGTGCGATGCCTCCGGTGACGATGAGGCCCACACCGCCGCGGGCACGGGCGGCGTAGAACTCGGCCATGCGCGCGAAGCCGCCCTCGGCCTCCTCGAGGCCTATGTGCATGGAGCCCATGAGGACCCGGTTGGGCAGGGTCGCGAAACCCAGGTCGAGAGGGGTCAGCAGGTGCGGGTATCGGCTCATCGGGCCCTCCGTGCGCGGTGTGGTGCCTCTTTTGTAGAGGACGCGCACCCGTTTGTGCAACTAGTTGCACAAACGTGACGGAGGGCGCGGTGAGCCGGCGACGCGGAGCACCGTCGGGGCGTCTGTGCGCGCCGCCGCGCCCCGGTGGGTCACCGGCTTTCGAGACGGATGTGCAGTTCCTCCTCCTGGTCGCCCGAGACCGTGCTCAGATCGTGCACCGTGAACAGGGAGTCCAGGGTGGTGCGGAACCGGTCGACGGCCCAGTAGCCGCCGTGCACGTCGGCGTCGACCGACGACGACAGCCGGGCCGGGCGGGCACCGCCCTCCCGCGGGGCGGCGACGTCGAACGTGCCCAGCCACACCATCGGGCGGGTCTCGTGGAACTTCTCCGGTACGTCGTCGGAGCACCGGTCGGACGTGTAGCACGCGCACAGCGTGTCGAAGACGATCCGCGCGTCATGTTTGTCGCACCCGCTGATCTCGACCGAGACGGATTCCGGGTGCGCTCGCTCACTGCCCATCGTGATCGCTCCTCTCGTCGCCTCCCGGCTTCCCCGCCCCTCCCCGGGGAAACACCGCACGCTCGGGAGCACCACCCGCGCACCACCGGCGTGCCCGGGGGATCGCGGGGCACTCACCGGATGAGAGGAAGAAGGTGGCGGGAGACCGTCGGAGCGGCGGAAAATCGCCCCCACGCGCGGTAGAACAAGGGATGACGGCACCGCGACGGTGTGCCGTGGGAATCGGCGAAGGCGGGGCGTGCGATGAGTTCAGCCGAGTCACCCCTGGGCGAGGGTGACGGAACGGCACCGGGGCCGACCCGTCCCAGCGGGCTGCTCGACGTGCTGCGTGTGGCCTCGGTGGTGCTGGACCCCGAGGGACGGATCGTCCTGTGGAGTCCTCAGGCCGAGGAACTGTTCGGCTACGGCGCCGAGGAGGCGCTGGGCCGGTACGCCGCGCGGATCATGGTGGACGAGCGGTACCTGGACCTGGTGATCAAGCTGTTCTCCGACGTCATGCGCACCGGGCAGAGCTGGGCCGGGGCCTTCCCCATCCGGCGCAAGGACGGCGGCACCCGGTTGGTGGAGTTCCGCAACATGCGGCTGACGGACGACCGCGGCGCCGTCTACGCCCTCGGCCTCGCGGTCGACCAGTCGACCGTGCGCCGGATGGAGCGGGACGTGGCGCTGTCCACCCGGATCGTCTCCCAGTCCCCGATCGGGCTGGCCGTACTGGACACCGGTCTGCGGTACGTCTCGGTCAACCCGGCGCTGGCACAGATCAACGGCGTGCCGGCCGACGACCATCTGGGCCGCACGGTCCCCGAGGTGCTGCCACGGCTGGACGCCGAGGCCATCCAGACCGTGGCGTTCCGGGTCCTGGACACCGGGAAACCGGTCGTCGACCAGTCCATGATCGGCCGGACCCCGGCCGATCCCGAGGTGGACCACGCCTGGTCGGTCTCGCTCTACCGGCTGGAGAACGCGCTCGGCTCGGTGCTGGGCGTGGCCGTGTCCGTGGTGGACGTCACCGAGCAGTACCGGGCGGCCATGGAGGCCGAGACGGCCCGGCGCCGGCTGGCCCTCGTCGCCGACGCCTCGGTACGGATCGGCACCACCCTGGACCTGGAGCGTACGGCCCGTGAGCTGGCCGACGTGGCCGTGCCGGAACTGGCCGACGTGGCGGCCGTCGACCTGCTGGACGCGGTGGTCCGGGGCCACCGCAGCGCCCTCACCCCGGCCGAACCGGCGATGATCCGGGCGCTGGCGGTCCGGGGCGAGGGCGCGGGCTCGGACGACGCCCTGCGGGCGGCCGATCCGCCGGGCCAGGTGGTCCTGTACGGACCGGACCGGCTGGTCACCGAGTGCGTACGCACCGGCCTGCCCGTGATGCTGCCGCGGGTGAAGGACGAACACCTCACCCGCATCGCCCGCTCCGCCCCGGCGGCCGAACTGCTGGGCCGGGCGGGTGTGCACTCGTATCTGGCCGTGCCGCTCATCGCGCGCGGCGAGGTGCTGGGTGCGCTCGACCTCAAGCGCACCGGCAATCCGCGTCCGTTCGACGAGGACGATCTGCTGCTGGCCCGGGAACTGGCCGCCCGGGCGGCGGTGCAGATCGACAACGCCCGCTGGTACCAGAGCGCCCGCGACGCCGCGCTCACCCTGCAGCGCAGTCTGCTGCCCAGCCATCCGCCCGTCACGGGCGGGCTCGAGGTCGCCTCCCGTTACCAGCCCGCGGGCAGCACCAGCGAGGTGGGCGGTGACTGGTTCGACGTGATACCGCTCGGCGGCGGCAGGACGGCCCTCGTGGTGGGCGACGTGATGGGCAGCGGCATCCAGGCGGCGGCCACCATGGGACGGCTGCGCACGGCGACGGACACACTGGCCTCGCTCGGCCTCGATCCGGCGGTGCTCCTGGAGCACCTCGACCGGATCGTCGGCGGTCTGGAGGATGCCATCGCCACCTGTGTCTACGCCGTCCACGACCCCCGTGAGCGCCAGTGCCTGATCGCCAACGCGGGACATCTGCCGCCGGTACGGGTACGGGCCGGCGGCACCCCGGAACTGCTCGATCTGCCCACCGGGGTGCCGCTGGGCGTGGGCGGCGTCACGTTCTCCACGACCGTCGTCGGGATCGAGCCGGGCGACCGGCTGGTGCTCTACACCGACGGCCTCGTCGAGACCCGCCGGGACCCGCTGGACCAGCGTCTCGACCGCCTGCTCACCCTGCTGGAGGGCCCCGACCGCCCCCTCGAGGACATGTGCGACCTGCTGCTGCGCACGCTGCACGAGCCCGACAACTTCGACGACGTGGCCCTGCTCATCGCCCGCGCGACGACTCCCGACGGTACGGAACGCGGGGGCACTCCTACGGTCTGACGCCGATCACGACATGGGCGTCCTCCTCCTCGGAGGCGGCCCGGCGGGCCCGCAGTCCGGCACCGGTGAGGACGGCGGCGGCCGCGGGAGCCTGCCGACGGCTCGTCTCGACCAGGAGGCACCCGCCGGGCGCCAGCCACTCGGGGGCCCCGGCGGCCACCCGGCGCAGCACGTCGAGCCCGTCCGTGCCGCCGTCGAGTGCGACGCGCGGCTCGTGGTCGCGGGCCTCCGGCGGGAGCAGACCGATCTCGTCGCTGGGCACGTACGGCACATTGGCCGCGAGGATGTCGATCCGGCCGCGCAACGCTGCGGGCAACGCCTCGAACAGGTCTCCGACGTGCACCTGCCCGCCGGCGTCCGCGACATTGCGGCGGGCACAGCGCACGGCGACCGGATCGATGTCGGCGGCGTGCAGTTCGGCCGCGCCGAGCCCGTCGGCCAGCGCCGCGCCGACGGCGCCCGAACCGCAGCACAGGTCCACGACGACGGCCGCGTCGGGCGCCTGGGCGAGCGCCTGCGTCACGAGGAACTCGGTACGGCGCCGGGGTACGAAGACGCCGGGGGTCACGACGATCCGCCGACCCCTGAACTCGGCCCAGCCGACGACGAGTTCGAGCGGGAGCCCGCGAACCCTGCGCGCGACCATCGCGGTCGCTTCGTCCGGGGTGTGCGCGGCGGCGAGGATCAGCTCGGCCTCGTCCTCGGCGAAGACACAGCCGGCGGTGCGCAGCGTGGCGACGACGGAGTCCCGGGCGGCGGGCGCTGAAGGCGGGGCGTGCGGCGGCCCGGCGGGAGAGAACGGGGGGACGGGCGAGGGGGACGGCATGGCGGCAAGAGCCTTTCGGGAGCCGAAGGGTGCTCCCGCGGTCACCTACTGCGGGTGATCCGCGTCGCTTCGAGGTGAGAGCACCCGACCTGACACAGCGGTAATGGGTCTCACCTCCCCGGGCCGTCGACGGCTGGGACCGTCCGCAGCCGGGCCGCCACACTACCCGACGACGCTGCCGGCCGTACGGCGTTCTTTGTATGGCGCGGTGCACACGGTGGGGCGGGACCGAGGCCGGCGGTACGGCCGTGGGCCGGCAGGCGAGATCGGTGTGCGGGTGCTCTCCGGCACCCCGTACGGTTGAAGCCGGAAACACCGGAAACACCTGAGCACCACTCGTAACGGAATCGCCGATCACGTGAACATCACCCGCGGCTTCACCGGCCGCCCCCGCGTGGACCACCCCGGTCTGCCGCCCGGTCAGTACGACGCGGGCGACGAATGGCCCGTGCTGTCCGCCGAGGTCACCCCCGACCTCGCGCCCGCCGACTGGACGTTCCGGATCGACGGGCTGGTGGCCGATCCCCGTACCTGGGACTGGGAGCAGGCGCACGCCCTGCCGGCCTCGGCGTACGAGGGCGCGATCCACTGTGTGACGGGCTGGTCGAAGTTCGGGGTGCGCTTCGGCGGCGTCTGTCTGGACACCTTCATGGATCTGGTCCGGCCCGACGGGTCCGCCACCCATGCCGTCGCCTACTCGCACACCGGCTACACGGCGAACCTGCCGCTCGCCGACCTGACCGGCGGACGGGCCTGGATCGTCTGGGAGTACGACGGCCGGCCGATCCCGTCCGAGCACGGCGGCCCGGCCCGGCTGATCGTGCCGCACCTGTACTTCTGGAAGAGCGTCAAGTGGATCGCGGGCCTGCGGATCCTCGACCACGACGAGCCGGGTTTCTGGGAGGGCAACGGCTACCACGCACGCGGCAATCCCTGGGAGGAGCAGCGGTACTCCGGTGACTGAGCGAGTGACACTGCCGCGAGGGCCCGGGGACCCGGCTCCGCCCGCCCGGTTCGCCCCGCCGACACGGTTCGCCGTGCCCGGACGCATCGGCGTGGGCCGGCAGGCGGCCTCGGTGTGGCGGACGGCGACCCTGACCGAAATCCGCCGCGAGACCCCGCGCGCCGCGACCTTCCGCTTCGCCGTGCCCGGCTGGCCGGGACATGTGCCGGGTCAGCACCTGCTGCTGCGGCTGACCGCCGAGGACGGCTATGTGGCTCAGCGCCACTACTCGATCGCGTCCGCACCGGACGACTCCAGGTACCTCGAGCTGACCCTGGACCATGTGGCGGGCGGCGAGGTCTCCGGCTGGTTCCACTCGGTGGCCCGGCCCGGTGACCGGGTCGAGGTGCGCGGCCCGCTGAGCGGCTTCTTCGCCTGGCCGGGCGACCGGCCCGCGCTGCTGCTGGGGGCCGGCTCGGGTGTGGTCCCGCTGATGTCGATGGTGCGGCACCACAGGACCCGGGGCCTGTCACTGCCCCTGCGGCTGCTGGTGTCGGCGCGCAGTCCCGAGGAGCTGATCTACCGGGGTGAGCTCGGTGCGGAGACCCTGCCCGTGTTCACCCGGAGCGCGCCGGAGGGTGTGGCCGTGGGACGTATGGCGGCCGCACATGTGGCGCCGCTCCTGGCCGAGGCTCCCGAGGATGGGTGGGAAGCCTATGTGTGCGGTTCCAACTCCTTTGCCGAGCACGCTTCCAGGCTGCTTGTCGCGGCCGGCCAGCCCGTGGACCGGATCCGTATCGAGCGCTTCGGCTGACCCGCGCCGCGCCGGGGCCGCCGCAGGACGCCGGCCCCACCGGGCACAAGCGCTTTCCGCGCCCTTCACCTGTGTGCCTCTGTTCCCGCGTCGCACGCGGACGGAGTCCCGCACGCGCTCTGGCGACCGCTCCCGCGGCCCACGTACGGTGTGATCGCTTCGTCCTGTCTCCGTACAAAGGCGGTCCCCATGGCCCTGTTCGACCTGCCGCTCGACGAACTGCGCGAGTACCGGAGCGCGTCCACGGCCCCGGAGGACTTCGACGCGTTCTGGTCCAAGACGCTCGCGGAGGCGCGCGAGCACGATCTGGACGTCCGCTTCGAGCCGGTCGACACGGGCCTGTCCACGGTGCGGGTCCTCGATGTGACGTTCGCCGGTTTCGGGGGCCACCCGGTCAAGGGCTGGCTGACGCTGCCCGCCGGGGCCGAGGAGCCACTGCCGCTGGTCGTGCAGTTCATCGGCTACGGCGGGGGTCGCGGGCTGCCCCACGAGCATCTGCTGTGGGCGTCCACGGGCCGGGCGCACTTCGTGATGGACACCCGCGGCCAGGGCAGCGGGTGGGGCGCCGGCGGTGGTACGGCGGACCCGGTGGGCGGCGCGCCGGCGTACCCCGGGTTCATGACGCGTGGCATCGACGCCCCCGAGAACTACTACTACCGCCGGGTGTTCACGGACGCGGTGCGCGCGGTGGAGGCGGCCCGCGCACACCCGCTGGCCGATGCGGCCCGTACCGCGGCCGTCGGCGCGAGTCAGGGCGGCGGGGTCGCCCTCGCGGTGGGCGGCCTGGTCCCGGACCTGGCGGCCGTCGCCCCGGACGTGCCGTTCCTGTGCGACTTCCCGCGTGCCGCGACGCTCACCGACCGGCACCCGTACCGGGAGATCGGCCTCTTCCTCAGGACGCACCGGGGACGCACCGAGGACGCCCTGCGCACCCTGTCCTACTTCGACGGGGTGCACTTCGCCGCCCGCGGCCGTGCCCCGGCGCTGTTCTCGGCGGCTCTCGAGGACCAGACCTGCCCGCCCTCGACGGTCTTCGCCGCCTTCAACGCCTGGACGCACGACGACAAGTCCATCGAGGTGTACGACTTCAACGACCACGAGGGCGGCGGGCCCTTCCAGGAGGCGGCCAAGCTCCGCTGGCTGCGCTCGTACGCCTGACCTCGCGCGGGCGCGGGGCCGGGCGGCAGGCCCGATCGGCTCCTTTCTGTATCCGTATGGTTGCCAAGAGTGGCGGCGCCGCGGGGTCGCCCATAACGTCGGGATCATGAGGAAATACCAAGTCACGTGCATTAGTTGCGCCATCGCGCCGCTCGTCGTCGGCATGGGCGCCCTCGCGCCGGCCGCCTCCGCCCGCAGTGCGTCCGAGCAGGTGGTCCGTCCGGACCAGTCCCTCCAGGAGGCCGTCGACGCGGCCGCCCCCGGAGCCACCATCGTCCTGACGCGGGGCACCTACCGCGGAAGCGTCACGCTCACCAAGCCGCTGACCCTCCGGGGCGCGGGCGAGCAGACCGTGATCGTGCCCGGAGAGGACGAGGAGGCGGGGAGCGCGTGCGCCGAGGCGGGGGACGGCATCTGTGTCACCGGCACGGACGAACAGCCCGTCACCGGGGCGCGGATCCAGTCGCTGACCGTCGAGGGGTTCAAGAGGAACGGTCTCACGGCCACGCGCACCGACCAGCTGGAGGTCCGCCGGGTGACCGCCCGGGACAACGGCCGGTGGGGCATCGCGCAGGATCGTTCCACCCGTGGCTCGTTCCGCTACAACACCGCGAGCGGCAACGGCGACGCCGGGCTCTACACCGCCAACGTGTTCGAGGCCGACGCGGAGAGCAAGACCCTCGACTCCGGTGGCACGGTGATCAGCGGCAACCTCCTGACGGGCAACCGGATCGGCCTGACCACCCGCCGGCTCAGGAACCTCACCGTCGAGCACAACCTCGTCACCGAGAACTGCGCGGGTGTCTTCGTCGTGCTGCCGCGCACGACGGGCGACCTGACCGTCCGCCGCAACGCGGTCCACGAGAACAACGAGTACTGTCCCGCCTCCGAGCGCCTGCCACACCTCCAGGGGGTCGGCATCGTCCTCGTCGGCGCGGAGAAGGTGCTGGTGACGCAGAACGCGGTCCGCGACAACGTGGGTGACTCCCCGTACTCCGGCGGGATCGTCGTGTTCGGCAGCATGGACGGCGTCTCCAACGAGCAGAACACCGTCCGCGACAACCTCGTCCTGGGCAACGGTCCGGCGGACCTGGTCACCCGCGACGAGAAGGGCAAGGACAACAAGTTCGTCGACAACGTCTGCCGGGTCTCCGAACCGGCCGGCGCGTGCTGACCGGCCGGTCGGCCTCTCCCGTCCAGCGGGGGGAGCCGCACGTCGGGCGGACGTGACGGCAGGTGTGTGGCAGGGCGCCCGCAACGGCGAAGAGCCGGCTCGGAGGAGGGGTTCCTCCTCCGAGCCGGCCCTTTTGCCGTCGGCGGGTCCCGCCCCGACGGGGCAGCCGCGTGGCTACTCGTAGCCGAGTGTCGTCATCATCCCGGACTCCGAGTGGTAGATGTTGTGGCAGTGCAGCATCCACAGCCCTGGATTGTCCGCGTCGAAATCGGCCACCAGCTTGTGGTGCGGCAGCACCACGGACGTGTCCTTGCGGGCACCGGGGGAGTCGCCGCCGGCCAGGCCGTAGGTGTGGCCGTGCAGATGGACGGGATGCCACATGTCCGTGCCGTTGAAGACGACCAACCGCACCCGCTCACCACGTTCGACCTTGTGGATGCGGTGTGGCGAATAGGGCCGGTGGTCGATGCCCCAGTTGAATTTCTTCATACTGCCGGTCAGGACGAGTTTGATCTGACGGTCGGGTTTGCGCCGGTCCAGGGCCACGGACTCCTGCGGCCGGAGCCGCCCGGCCGCGGTCAGCACGTTCCGGTTCAGCTCCGCCGGACGCGCGGACGGCTTCGGGGTGGCGCCGCTGCCCGCGCGCAGGACGGCCATCGCCGACCCGCCTTTCCCCTCGGCGAGCGCCGTGAGCGGGAAGACCCCGCTCTTCACGGTGATGAGCACGTCGTACCGCTCGGCCATGCCCAGGAGCAGCGAGTCGACCTTGTGGTGCCGTACGGGAAAGCCGTCGCTGTGGGTGACGGTGAGCTGGTGGTCCCCGAGCGCCACCCTGAACGCCGTCTCAGCGCCCGCGTTGATGATGCGCAGCCGGATGCGTTCGCCGGGCTTGGCCTTGAACTGTGTGGGGTCGACCGAAGTCCGCCCGTTGATCAGGTAGTACGGGTGGTCGACACTGGCCGCGTGCCCGCCGAGCAGTCTGCTGAAGGCGCCCCTCAGCACCCGGGAGGTGCTCTTACCGCCGCGCGACGGCTCCGAAGGGTCGTCGTCCCCGCGCCCCGGCGCATAGTTCAGGGGCGGCCCGTGCCCGACGTCGATGCCTCCCCGGGGACGGGTAGGCGAGCCGTCACCCTCATGCCCGTCGTGCCCCGGGCCGTGTCCCATCGCGGGTTTGCCCTTGCGGAGCTGCGCGAACACCTCATCCGGGGTCGAGCCGTTCACCCCGTCGAGCCAGTCGTCGAGCACGATGACCCACTCCCGGTCGTAGGAGAGGGGCTCACGGGGGTCGTCCACGATCAGTGGCCCGTAGAGACCACGGTCGATCTGCACGCCCAGGTGCGGGTGGAACCAGTAGGTGCCGGGGTCCGGAGCGCGGAACTGGTACGTGAACGATTTGCCCGTGGCGATCGGCCGCTGCGTCACGTACGGCACGCCGTCCATGTCGTTGTTCAGGGCGATGCCGTGCCAGTGCACCGTGGTGGCTTCCGGCAGATGGTTGTTCACGGTCACCTTGAGTCTCTCACCCGCGGTGACACGGAGTTCACGGCCTGGCAGCTCGTCACTGTACGTCCACGTCCTGACGGTCTGCCCACCCCCCAGGTCGACTGTGCCGGCAGTCGCCGTGAGGGTCAGCTCCCGGTCCGGCCGTTCGGAGCCCGGAGTCTCTGCGGACGGTGTCTGCGTGCCGTCCCTCGAAGGGGTGAAGCGCTCGGGCTCGGGGCCCGGAGCACCCACGACGTGCTTGCGGTCCGGTGCGCCGTCCGAGCAGGCGGCGAGCAGGCCGGATCCCACGGCGGCGATCCCGGCACCGAGTACGGCGCGGCGGGGTCGAGAAGAAGTCTGACGGTTGTGTTCCTGACTGAACATGGCCCTCCGGTCGGTCGCACACGTACCCACCCCTGCCCCGAAGGGCCTCGAGTGGGGTTGGACGCAGCGCGATCCAGCATGGGGCACAGCACCGAAACATCCGGTACATCCCGAATCGACATCTATGACGATCTGATGTTCGCCCGCCGCGCGAGGGGGGCGGAACCGCTGGTCAGAGCAGGGTGACGCGGTTTCGGCTTCACCGGTTCGGCCGCTGCCTGGTCGGCGTAGCGTTTCTCCTCGACCTCACCGGGCCGTTGACCGGGGAACACACGGAGGGCCGGCCGGGGTGCCGGGGAGGCGCGCTCCGGCTACTCCTCGGGCCGCCGGGCGACGACCAGGCGGGCTCGGGGGCTGCCGTCCGGCCGCTGCCCGAATCCGGGCAGCGGGTGGAGTTCGACCCGGAACCCGGCCCGGTCCAGCTCGTGCCGGAGGCCGCCGAAGCGGAGGGTGCGGTAGTACATGACGAACGGCGGGCGCCACACCGCGTTGCGCACCCGCATCACCGTGTCGAAGCCCAGCAGCTTCCAGTACACGAGTGAGCCCGGCCGGGACGGAGCGCCCACCGGGAAGGCGAACCGTCCTCCCGGCCGCAGCACCCGGTGGACCTGGGCGAACAGCTCCGGCAGCTCGCGCGGCAGGAAGTGGCCGAACGCCCCGAAGCTCACCACCAGGTCGAAGGCGGGCCCGAACGGCAGCGCCCGCGCGTCCGCCCGCACATGACCGGCCGGCGGTCCCCCGGGCCGGGTCCGCTCGCGCGCGACGGCGAGCATGCCCGCGCTGAAGTCGACGCCGGTGACGCTTCGGCGGCACACCTGCGCCAGTACGTCCACGCCCGCGCCGGTGCCGCAGCACAGATCGAGCCCGGTGTCGAACGGCCCCAGCCTCCGCAGCGCCCCGGCGGTGGCGTCGAGCACCGAGCCGGGTGTACGGAAGGGGGTGTGGTCGAACTTCGGCGCGAGGAGGTCGTAGCCGCGCTCCACGGACGACAGCGCCTGGACGGCGAGTTCCCGCAGCCGCGGGCCTTCGGGGCTGAACATCGGATCAGCCTAGACCCGGGCATCGCCCGAGGGGCTAGCCTCGTGCACTCCTGTGCGAACCATTGATGTGAGGAGCTGTGATGCGGGCATTCCGCGAGGCCGTCGAGGCGCACGACATGGACGCCGCCGAAGCGCTGCTGGCCGAGGACGTCGTCTTCACCAGCCCGGTCGTCTTCAAGCCCTACACCGGAAAGCCGATCACGGCGGCGATCCTGCGCGCGGTGGCGGAGGTCTTCGAGGACTTCCGGTACCTGCGGGAGATCAACGACGTGAACGGCCGTGACCACGCGCTGGTCTTCTCCGCGCGGGTGGGTGACCGCGAGATCGAGGGCTGCGACTTCATCCATGTCGACGACGACGGCCGTATCGACGAATTCACCGTGATGGTGCGTCCTTTGTCCGGCGCGCAGGCTCTCGCGGCCGCCATGGGTGCGCAGTTCGAGAAAATCGCGCGTGAGGAGCGGGACCGCTCGGCCTGACCGCACTCGGGAACGGCGGAACACCGCCCGCTCGCCCGACCTGTTCGACCCCAGGGCCCGCCGACCGTCCCGGCGGGCCCTTCTGCGGCTCTCCGGTTCGCACGCCGTCGTCCTCGACCGTGCTCGTGCGCCCCGTGGTACCTTGGTGACAGCACTCGTTCAGCGCCTCCGTGCACATCACAGGCCTCGGTGCCGTTTCTTCTCTTTCTTCTCCGGTTCTCCTCCCGCTTTTCGCCGGTTCATCGGTTCACCGATCCGCCCGTCGTTTCCGACCGGCCGTCCGGCGTTCCCCACCACCTCGTGAGCAGGGCTCCATCGCCACCGCCGAGGTGCTGTTTCCCGCAGCCCAGGAGCGCGGACGCGCCCTCCGGCGCGGTTCCCCTCCTTCCCTTCGCATGTCCGTTCCACCGCGTGTTCTTCCCCCCCTCCCCCCCGTCGCCCACGAAAGGTCCGGCCTCCGTGACCACCACCGCACTCCCCCGCCCCTCCGTCCACCAGCAGCCCCGACCCGTCAGCGGTGTCCTCGACATCGATGCGGCCGGGAAGGCGCAGCTGCGGGCCGGCACCTGTCTGCCCTCCCCGTCCGACCTCGCCGTCTCCCCCGCGCTGGTCCGCCGGCACGGCCTGCGCAAGGGCGATCACGTCGAAGGGCTGCACGGTGACCGGCATAACCTCACCGAGATCGTCCGGGTCAACGGCCGTACCCCCGACACGCTGCGCCACCGGCCGCGCTTCGGGGACCTGACGCCGCTTCACCCACGGGAGCGGCTGCGCCTGGAGCACCCCGCGTCCGGTCCGGCCGGGCGCCTCGTCGATCTGCTCGCCCCCGTCGGCAAGGGGCAGCGCGGTCTGCTCGTGGCCCCGCCGAAAACCGGCAAGACCGTTCTGATCCAGCAGCTCGCGGCGGCCGTGGCGGGCAACCACCCCGAGTGCAGGCTGATGGTCGTCCTGCTCGACGAGCGTCCCGAGGAGGTCACCGACATGCGGCGCTCGGTGCGCGGCGAGGTGTACGCCTCGACCTTCGACCGGCCCGCGAGACAGCACATCGCCCTGGCCGAGCTGGTGATCGAGCGGGCCAAGCGGCTGGTCGAGGCGGGTGAGGACGTGGTCGTCCTGCTCGACTCGCTGACCCGGCTCTGCCGGGCGTACAACAACGCCGCACCCTCCGGTGGCCGCACCATGAGCGGCGGTGTCGACACGTCCGCGCTGGTCGGGCCGAAGCGGTTCTTCGGCGCCGCCCGCAAGGCGGAGGAAGGCGGCTCGCTCACGATTCTCGCCTCGGCCCTGGTGGAGACCGGTTCCCGCGCCGACGAGTTCTACTTCGAGGAACTCAAGGGCACCGGCAACATGGAGCTCCGGCTGAGCCGTGAAGCGGCCTCCCGCCGGCTGTTCCCGGCCGTCGACATCGTTCCGTCCGGCACCCGTCGCGAGGAACTGCTGCTCACCCCCGCGGAGTTGGCCGCCGTACGCGGTCTGCGCCGGGTTCTCCGGCCCCGGGACGGGCAGGCGGCGGGCCTGGAGACCCTGTTGGAGCGGATGCGGGAGACCCCCGACAACGCGACCTTCCTCCGGAGTGTCCGGCCGACCCTGCCCGATGGCCGACCGACGTAACGGCGTACGGCATCCGGGTGCTGGCGAAGAACCCCCGGCCCGGTCACCACGGCCCTCCGGGGTTCCCTTCCTACGTTTGCGATATGACTATCGGACTTGCTTCGCGGGCTGCCGTGTCCGCCTGTGCCCTCTGCACGGCGGGCCTGCTGGCGCTCGCGCCCGCCGCGGCGGTTGCCGGTACGCGTCCGAACCCCGCGCCGCCGGCCGGCTCCGCCTCACGCGCCGCGCCGGACTCGCTGCTGTACCGCTCCGGCACCCAGGTGCGCCTCCGCTCCGAGGCACCCGAGGTCCCGGAGCTGTCCGCCCGGTCCTGGCTGGTGGCCGACGCCGACTCCGGTGAGGTGCTCGCGGCGCACGACGCGCACCGCAGGCTGCCGCCCGCCAGCACGTTGAAGACCCTGTTCGCCCTCACCGTGCTGCCCGTCCTGCCGGGCAGCCTCCGGCACACCGTCAGCGCGGAGGAACTCGCGGACATCAGCCCCGGCAGCAGCCTCGTCGGGGTCGCCGAGGACCGTACCTACCGGATCTCCGACCTGTGGAACGGGGTCTTCCTCAGCTCCGGCAACGACGCCGTGCACGTCCTGGCCGCGCTCAACGGCGGCTGGCAGGCCACCGCCGAGCAGATGCAGGAGAAGGCCCGCTCCCTGGGCGCCCACGACACCTGGGTGGAGTCACCCGACGGCTACGACGCTCCCGGCCAGGTGTCCTCGGCGTTCGACCTGGCAATCTTCGGCCGGGCCGGACTGCA
This sequence comes from Streptomyces cathayae, assembly GCF_029760955.1. Lineage (GTDB taxonomy): Bacteria > Actinomycetota > Actinomycetes > Streptomycetales > Streptomycetaceae > Streptomyces > Streptomyces cathayae. The sequence goes on along the minus strand of NZ_CP121682.1, from coordinate 6,964,218 downwards.
CAGCCCCGACTTCGCACGGTACTGCTCCCGTGCGGAGGCGATGTTCCCCGGCCGTGACGGTGGATCGTACGGAATCCTCAACACCAACCGGCTGCTCACCGGAGCCGACGGGGTGGATCGCTACCCGGGCCTCCTCGGGATCAAGAACGGCTACACCAGCAATGCCGGCAACACCCTCGTGGCGGCCGCCCGCAGGGACGGGCGCACCCTCGTGGTCACGGTCCTCAACCCCCGGCCGGACGGCGGGCACCCCGTGTACGAGGAGGCACGCGCGCTGCTGGACTGGGGGTTCGAGGCGTCCGGCCGGGTCGATCCGGTGGGGTCGCTGGACGCCCTGCGGGCCACGTCGATGCCGGGGCCCCGGGGCCGGTCCGCGACCGGTCCGGCCCCGGCTTCGGCTTCGGCCCCCGCGGCACGAGGCACCGGTCCGGAGCGGCCGGTGGCGTGGACGGTCGCGTGCACCGCGCTGCTGGGCGCGACGGGCGTGGCACTGTTCCTGCGGCTCAGGTGGGCCCGGCCGTGAGGGGGGTGATTCCCCTCCCGTGCGGACCGTTCACCGCGCACCGGACCGGTCGAGCGGGGCGAGCGCGGGTGCGGGGCGGACCTCGCCGACCGGGCGGCCGCCGCCGAGCAGCGGTTCGCCCGCGAACCCGGTGAGCAGGGCCGGCTCGACCCCGGCCCGGGCGAGGGCGGCGGCGGTCACCGGGACACGCGCCCGGCCGGCCCCGTCGGAGATCTTCACGGCCACGGCGCGGCCGTCGGGCAGGGCGGCGATCTGGACGCCCTCGTAGCCGTCCTTGGCGAGCAGCCCGGGGACGGCCCGCATCAGGGCGGCGACGTCCCGGCCGGAGCCGGAGGCCATCTCGGGGTGTTCCCGCATCGCGTCGGCGACCCGGGCCTCGGGGGTGCCGGGCGCGGCGGTGACGACGCGGGCGGCGGCACGGGCGAGTCCGTGCAGGGAGACGGCGAACAGGGGCGCGCCGCAGCCGTCGACGGTCACCCGGGCGACGCGCTGCCCGGTGAGGTCCTCGATGTTCGCGGCGATCGCCCGCTGGAGGGGGTGGGCGGGGTCGAGGTAGTCCTCGAGGGACCAGCCGTTGAGCTTCGCGGTGAGCAGCATGGCGGCGTGCTTTCCGGAGCAGTTCTGGGCGAGCCGGGAGGGCGGGCGGCCGTCACGCACCCAGACGTCCCGCACGGCCGGGCCGAGCGGCAGGTCCGGGACGTTGCGCAGGTGGTCCTCGGTGAGTCCGGCGCCCGCGAGGACGCGCCGGACACCGGCGAGGTGGCGTTCCTCCCCGGAGTGGCTGGCCGCGGCGAGGGAGAGCAGTTCGCCCTCGAGCGGCAGCCCGGCGCGCACCATGGCGACGGTCTGGACGGGCTTGAGAGCGGAGCGCGGATAGCAGGCGGCCTCGATGTCGCCGAGCCGGAGCCGGGCCTCGCCGTCGGCGCCGAGGACGACGACGGAACCGTAGTGGACCCCCTCGACGACCCCGCCGCGGACGAGGTGGGCGACGGGGGCGTGGAGGGGTTCGCGAACCGGGGGTGCGGCCGCGGGGGAAGGGAGGTTCATCGGGATCGTTCTTCCGTGGTGGTGTCCGTGGGAGGGTGCGCGCCCGGCGGGCGGACGATGGCGGCGAGAGTCGTCTCGACGCGGTCGAGATGGTGGGACATCGCCGCGAGGGCGTCGTCCTCGGAACCGTCGGTCAGTGCCTCCACGATCGCCCGGTGCTCGTGGTTGGACTGCTCTCGCCGGTCCCCCAGCTGGTTCAGGAAGGCGGACTGGCGGGCCAGCGCGTCCCGGATCTCCTCGATGACCCGGCGGAACACGGGATTCTGGGTGGACTCGGCCACGGTGAGGTGGAAGAGGGTGTCCATGGCGACCCACGCGGTGGTGTCGGTCTCCCGGTCCATCCGGTCCAGCAGGTGGTTCAGCAGGTCGAGGTTCTCGGGGGTGCGCCGCCGGGCCGCGTACCGGGCGACCGGGAGCTCGACGTGGCGGCGCACTTCCAGCAGGTCACCGGCCGCGTAGTCGCCGAAGGTGGGCTCTCCCACCGCATCGGCCACGACGAAGGTGCCCTTGCCGGTCCTGGACACGGTCAGGCCCATGGTCTGCAGTGCCCGCAGGGCCTCGCGCAGCACCGGCCGGGAGACCCCGAGGGTGCGGCACAGCTCCGCCTCGGAGGGGAGCTTGTCCCCGACCGCGTACGCGCCCCGCTCGATGGCGTCGCGGAGGTGGGAGAGAACCGCTTCCATCGCGCTCACGCGCCGCGGCCCCGTCCCACCTGTCCGGCTGTCTGACAGGTTCACGGAAGCGATCGTGCGGGCGGACGCGGGGACTGTCAAGCGGGGGCCGGCCCGGTGTACGCGGTGGGGTTACCCACCCCCTCGTTCTGGGGGCCCACATCATTCTGCGGCCGGGGAGTCGTTCACATACTCAAGTGCATGGCCAATCCAACGGTGCTCACCGGAACCCCGCCCACACCGGACCGCGAGAGGGGGAGCGACTTCGCCGAACTGTCGCGGCGCATCACCGCCGAGGGGCTGCTCAGGCGCCGCCCGCTCTACTACACCCTGCGCTTCGGGGCCCTGGCCCTCGCCCTCGCGGGAGGGGTGACCGCCTTCCTCGTCCTGGGCGACAGCTGGAGCCAGCTGCTCGTCGCGGCGGCCCTGTCCGTGGTCTTCGGGCAGCTCGCACTCGCCGCGCACGACCTGGCGCACCGCCAGGTGTTCTCCCGTCGGCGCCCCAGCGAAGCCGGTGGTCTGCTGGTGGCCGACGTACTGCTGGGCATGAGCTACGGCTGGTGGATGAACAAGCACACCCGCCACCACGCGAATCCCAACCACGAGCAGAAGGACCCGGACGTCGCCCCCGACCTCCTGGTCTGGTCACGCCGCCAGGCGAGCCGGGCCCAGGGCGTCGCGCGGTTCGTCGGAAAGCACCAGGCGGCGCTGTTCCTTCCGATGCTGACGCTGGAGGGCCTCAATCTGAGTTTCAGCAGCTTCAGGGCGCTGCGCGGCCCGTCGGTGAAGCGGCCGGTGCTGGAGGGAACACTGCTCGTCGCCCACTTCGCCGTGTACTTCGGCGGCCTGTTCACGGTGCTCTCCCCCGGCAAGGCGCTCGCTTTCCTCGCCGTCCACCAGGGCCTGTTCGGGATCTACCTCGGCTCGGTGTTCGCCCCCAACCACAAGGGCATGCCGATGATCGAGGAGGGGATGCGCCTGGACTTCCTGCGCCGTCAGGTCCTCACCTCCCGCAACGTCAGGGGCGGTGTGTTCGTCGACGTCTTCATGGGCGGGCTGAACCACCAGATCGAGCACCATCTCTTCCCCAGCATGCCCACGCCCGCCCTCGGCCGGGCCCAGGTCATCACCGAGCGGTACTGCGCGGAGCTGGGCGTCCCGTACTGCCGGACAGGGCTGTTCGCCTCGTACGGCACGGCGCTGCGCCACCTCAGGAACGTGGGGGAACCACTGCGCGAGGCCCGCTGAGGGGGCTGCGACCCGCACACGGCGGCGGAGCGGCGGGAATGAACGTCCGTCACGCCCACAGCGCGTCGGCCAGGGCCGCGCCGGCGAAGGCCGCGCCCAGGCCGGCCGCGACGCTCGCCACGACGTTCGCGGCGGCATGGCGGACCGCCCCCGCCTCGGCCAGGCGGAGGGTCTCGTAGGAGAAGGTGGAGTACGTGGTCAGGGCGCCGCACAGACCTGTTCCGAGCAGCAGCTGGAGGTGCGAACTCGCGGCGCCCGCCGCCGCGCCGGTGAGCAGACCGAGCGTCAGGCAGCCGGCCACGTTCACCGTGAAGGTTCCCCAGGGGAACACCGAGTCGTGCCGGGACTGCACCGCGCGGTCGGTGAGGTAGCGCAGGGGTGCCCCGACTATGGCGCCGAGGACGACCAGCAGCCAGTTCACGGCCCCTCACCCTCCGTTCCGGGAGCGGCGGGAGGGCCGGAAGGCCGTTCGTCGCGCGGGTACCGGACCGCCTCGCAGGCGTCGAGGGTCGCCAGCCCCTCGGTGACGAGCGCGTCGAGCTCGGGCAGGAAGGCCCGTACCCGCTCCTCGGTGTCGACGATGACGACCGCCACCGGCAGGTCCTCGCTCAGGGACAGCAGCCGGGAGGTGTGGACGAGCGAGGAGGCGCCGAACCCCTCGATGCCGCGGAAGACGCTGGCGCCCGCCAGTCCCGCGGCGTGGGCCCGGTGGACGATCTCCGAGTAGAGCGGCCGGTGGTGCCAGGTGTCGTTCTCGCCGATGAACACGGTCAGGCGCAGCGCCCTGCCGGTCGTCCCTGTCATGACTGCCTCCTGTTCAGCACACGGCGGGTCGCGGAAGCGGCCGTCCACACGGCGCCGAGCGCCGCGAGCGGGGTGACGGCGAGGTAGGCGAGGGCGAGGCCGTGGCTGCCGGCGTCGAACAGGTTCCGGCCGTCGACGGCGTAGGTCGAGAAGGTCGTGAAACCGCCGAGGACACCGGTGCCGAAGAACGGGCGGACCAGGGGGTGGGCGGTGCGGACCTCGGTGATGATCACCATGAACACGCCGATCACGGCACAGCCGGTGATGTTGACCCCCAGGGTCGTCCAGGGGAACCCGTCCGCCGGTGTCGGCCACCACAGGGAGGCCGCGTACCGGGCGGTGGCGCCCGCTCCCCCGCCGAGGGCGACCACGGCCACGACGGGAGCGGCGGCGCGCCGGGACCGGCGGCGCCCGCGGAGAACCTCGGTGGGCGGGACTGTCACGGGTGTGCGTCTCCTACTCGTCGCGCGGCCCGGACGTGCGGGCGCGCGCCTCCACAAGCAGGGACCGTCGGCGGTGTGCCGCGGTTCGGGGACGGCGGGCCCCACCGCCGCGCCACGGGACGCGCTCGCGGCCGAAGGCCAGCGTAACGCCCGGGGCGCGCGAGGGTCACTTCACGCTGCCGTGGCCGTCGCGCGGTGGCGTGTGCCACCAGCCCTTCGCGAACACCGCCGCGACCTCGGCGATCCGTACCTCGTCGCGCCGGTAGTGCGGGCGTCCGGCGATGTGGCCGGTGCGCAGCAGGCCGACGGCCGTGAACAGCCGGAGGTGGGCGAGGGCCACGGGGCGGGGCATGCCGAAGCGGGCGGCGACGGCTTCCGCGGTGACGCCGTGCGCGGCGTGGCCGGGTTCTCCCAGCCACGTCAGGATCTGCAGTCGGGTCCCGTCCGCGGGAGTCCTCGGCATGCCGTCCACCTCCGTCCCGGTGTCCTCTCCGGGCACGTCCACTGTCCCGCGACCGGGGCCCCGTGTCATGCGCTCCGGCACCTTGTCCGAGAGTCGGCCCCCTGTCCACAAGGGGGTCGAACCGCACATCACCTCGAGGCAACGGGCCCTGCCGCACAGGTACCGCGTGGGCGGCAGGGCCCCGCCGCGGCTCAGGAACTCAGGGACTCAGGGACTCACCGGTGGCGGAACCACGCCGTCGCGGGCAGCGCCCGGTCGTCGTAGCCGAACAGCGCCTGGTTCTCCCAGCCGTTGCCGGAGGCCGGGTCGGCCGGGTCCCAGCCGTTGCCGGTGCGTGCGGTCCAGGTGGCCTCCCAGTAGAAGACGCCGAGGCCGCGTCCGTTCGGGACGGCTTCGACGATGCTCGCCACGTCGTTCATCCAGCGGGTCTGGCCGGTGGTGGACGCCGGGTAGCCGGGGACGAGTTCACCGTCGAGGTCGATGATGTTCTCGTGGCCGTCCTCGCTGTCGAGGCGGAACGGGTACGCCGTCTCGGCGAGGAAGACGGGTTTGCCGTACCGGGCGGCCGCGTCGTCCAGGGTGGTCTGGAAGTCGTGCAGGGTGCCGTGCCAGTAGCCGTAGTACGACAGGCCGACGGCGTCGAACCTCACGCCGTGGGAGACCGCGTTGTCGAACCACCAGCGGGTGCCGTCGAGGTCACCGCCCTCGGCGAGGTGCAGGGCGGCGACCGTGGAGGGGCTGACCGCCTTGACCGCGTCGTAGCCGGAGTTGAGCAGTCCGGCGAGCTGGCTCCAGTTGTTCGTGGAGCCCTCGTTCCACAGCATGCCGCCGTTGGTCTCGTTGCCGACCTGGACCATGTCCGCCGTGGTGCCCTGCGCCTTGAGGGCGCTCAGGACGTCGTACGTGTGCTGGTACACGTCCGTCTTCAACCGGCTGTAGGAGTGCCCCGACCAGGCCGCGGGCTTGGTCTGCTTGCCCGGATCGGCCCAGGTGTCCGAGTAGTGGAAGTCGACCAGCAGTTTCATGCCCTGGGCCTTGACCCGCTTCGCCAAGGCGAGGACGCGCGCCTTGTTGTTGTAGCCGTCGGCCGGGTCGACCCAGACCTTCAGCCGGGCGTAGTTCATTCCGGCGGATCCCAGGAGGGCGACGCCGTCGCCGGCGGTGCCGGAGGCGGTCCGGTAGACGCCGCCCCGGTCCTCGCTCTTGGGCAGGGACGAGATGTCGGCGCCCTTGATCGTCAGGCCGGAGGTGCCCGGGGTGAAGGTCAGGTCGTCGACGTTGATCCAGTTGCCCGCGTTCGCGTCGCTGGTGACGCTGATCGTGCACTGGTTGTTCGTCACCCTCACCGGCACGACGATCCGTATCCAACCGGAGTCGGACACCGGCAGATCGGTGCGCTGCTCGGCGCCGCCGCAGTTCTTCAGGGCGAGGTGGGCGGCGTTCTGGCCGCCGCCGGAGCGGACCCAGGCGGTGAGTCTGTGGTCGCCGTTGGTCAGGCCCGACAGGTACTGGTACGTCTCCACCTTGTAGGCGGAGGACGACCAGTGGGAGAGCCGGTGGCCGCCGTCGCGGCCGCCGGACTCCGTGTACGAGGCGGCCGTGTCGCCGTACTCGGACCAGCCGGCCGGGGTGGCGGCGCCCGAACCGCCGGTCTCGAAGCCGCCGTTGGTGAGCGTGCTCGCGGCCGTGGCGGTCTGGGCGGGCAGTGCGGTGAGGGAGAGTCCCGCGGCGAGCGGCAGCAGCAGGGCCCGGAGTGTGCGTCTGGGATGGAACATGGGTGTTCGTCGTCCCTTCGACGTGGGGAGGGGGGTGCCCCGCGCCCCGGGGAGGGAGTGGGGCCCCCTCCGCCCGCGGCCGGTGTGCTCACGCGGGCGGAGGGGAGTCGTGGCTCAGGCGTCGAGTCGTACGACCCGGACGGTTCCGGCCGGGACCGGGAGGCGGCCCGCGGCGCGCTCACCGGTCAGCAGCTCGGTGCCGGGGGCGTCGAGCGGCACCTTGGCGTCGGTGGCGGTGTGGTTGATCGCGAACAGGAAGCTGCCCGACTCGCCCGTGCGGCGCACCACTTCGACGTCGCGGGGCAGGTCGGTGCGCGGGGCGGTCCGGGCGTCCTCGGCGGCCCGGCCGAGGAGGGCGGCGAGGCCCTCGGCGCCGAGCCGGGTGGAGACGTACCAGGCGGTGCCCTCGCCGAGGCGGTGCCGGGTGACGGCGGGACGGCCGGCGGTGAGGCCGTCGGCGTACGTCCACACGGTCTCGGCGCCCCGCGGCACCACGAACTCCGTCCAGACGTCGGCGTCGAGTTCCGCCCCGTCGGGGCCGGTGAGGCGGACCCGCTCGCCCCGCAGCAGGGGGGAGAACTCCTCGACGGTCAGGCCGAGGACGTCGCGCAGGGCGCCCGGGTGGGGGCCCTCGTGCACGGCGTCGTGCTCGTCGACGATGCCGGAGAAGTACGACACGACGAGGGTGCCGCCGCCTTCGACGTACTCCCTGAGGTTGTTCCCGGCCGCCTCCGTCATCAGGTACAGGGCCGGTACGACGACCAGGGGATACCTCGACAGGTCGGCTTCGGGGTGGGCGAAGTCGACGGTGAGGTGGTGGTCGTAGAGGGCCTCGTAGTAGGCGTCGGCGCGTTCGCGGGCGTCGTGGTCCTCGCTGGGGCGCCAGTCGAGGTGCTGTGCCCACCAGGACTGCCAGTCCCACAGCACGGCCACGTCGGCCTCGGTACGGGTGCCCCGGACCGGCGCCAACGAGTCGACGGCGGCTCCGAGTTCGGTCACCTCGCGGAAGACGCGGGTCTCGGTGCCGCCGTGCGGCAGCATCGCGGAGTGGAACTTCTCGGCGCCGCGCCGGGACTGGCGCCACTGGAAGAACATCGCGCCGTCGGAGCCGCGGGCCACGTGGGCCAGGGAGTTGCGGGCCATCTGGCCGGGCGCCTTGACGGGGTTGCGGGGCTGCCAGTTGACGCCCGAGGTGGAGTGCTCGAGCAGCAGCCAGGGGGCGCCGCCGCCGACGGAGCGGGTGAGGTCGGCGGCCATGGCGAGGTTGACGTGGGTGCGACGGCCGTCGGTGATCAGATAGTGGTCGTTGGTGACGAGGTCCACCTCCCGGCCCCAGGCCCAGTAGTCGACGGAGTCGCACTGGCTGAGGGCGGTCATGAAGTTGGTGGTCACCGGGACGCCGGGTGTCAGGCGGTGCAGGATGTCCCGCTCGGCGGTGAAGTTCTCGCGCATCGTGGCGTCGGCGAACCGCCGGTAGTCCAGCGCCTGGGCCGGATTGCCGACCGTGGGGGTCGCGCGCGGCGGGTTGATCTCCTCGAAGGAGGCGTAGCGCTGGCCCCAGAAGGCCGTCCCCCAGGCCTCGTTGACGGCTTCGACGGTGCCGTAGGCCGCCACCAGCCAGCGGCGGAAGTGGGCGGCGCAGGAGTCGCAGTAGCAGGCGGAGACGGGGACGCCGTACTCGTTGTGGACGTGCCACATCGCGAGCGCGGGGTGGTCGCCGTAGCGTTCGGCGAGCCGGGTGGTGATGTCCGCGGCGGCGGCCCGGTAGTCGGCGTTGCTGTGGCAGATGGCGCCGCGGGAACCGAACTCCAGGCGCACGCCGTCCGCGGTGACCGGCAGCGCGTCGGGGTGGGCGCGGTAGAACCAGGCGGGGGGCACCACGGTGGGCGTGCCCAGGTCGACGCGGATGCCGCCTGCGTGCAGCAGGTCCAGGCTGCGGTCGAGCCAGCCGAAGTCGTACCCGCCGGGTGAGGGTTCCAGCAGGGCCCAGGAGAAGATCCCGACGCTCACCATGGTGACGCCGGCCTCCCGCATCAGCCGGACGTCCTCGTCCCAGACGGTCTGTGGCCACTGCTCGGGGTTGTAGTCCCCACCGAAGGCGAGCCCGGTGAGGCCCCTGGGGGTGGTCTCCGGCATGGATTCTCTCCCGATGTGTCGATGTTCTGAGAACGTGCACACACATTCTCGGCGGCTCGAAGCCAACATAACCGCAGAGCAACAACCATTGACAAGCGTCCGATGTGTTTCTCTACTGTGAACGCTCACAGAAGCATGGCTGGTCTTCGCCCCGGGCGGAGGCCCCAGGTCAGGGGAGAGATCCATGCCGTACACGAAGCGTCGTCGCCTCGTGAGTTCCGCCGTCGCCGTCACGCTCGGCGCCTCCGCGCTCGCCGCCTGCGGCTCGTCGTCCGACGACGACGGCGAGGCCCGGTCGGGCCCGGTCTCACTGACGTACTGGACCTGGACCCCCGGCATGGACAAGGTCGTGGACCTGTGGAACAAGGGGCCGGGCAAGAAGGAGCAGATCACCGTCACGGTGAAGAAGCAGGCGTCCGGCGACACGCTGGTCACCAAGATCCTCACCGCGCACCAGGCCGGCAAGGCGCCCGACCTGGTGCAGGCCGAGTACCAGGCGCTGCCCACCCTGGTCAGCAATGACGCGCTCGCCGACATCGGCGACACGGCGGGCGACGCCAAGAGCAAGTTCGCCGAGGGTGTCTGGCAGCAGACCACGCTGGGCACGGACGCCGTCTACGCGGTCCCGCAGGACATCGGGCCGATGATGTTCTACTACCGCGAGGACCTGTTCAAGGAGTACGGCCTCACCGTCCCGGCCACCTGGGACGAGTTCGCGAAGACCGCGCGCAAGCTGAAGAAGACGGCGCCCGACAAGGACCTGACCACCTTCTCCGCCAACGACTCCGGACTGTTCGCGGGCCTCGCCCAGCAGGCCGGCGCCCGGTGGTGGACGACCTCCGGTGACCAGTGGAAGGTCGGCATCGACGACGAGGCGACGAAGAAGGTCGCCGAGTTCTGGGGCGGCCTGGTCAAGGAGGGCGCCGTCGACAACCAGCCGATGTACACCCCGGCCTGGAACAAGGCGCTCAACACCGGCAAGCAGATAGCGTGGGTGAGCGCCGTGTGGGCGCCGGGCACGCTGACCACGGCGGCCCCCGACACCGAGGGCAAGTGGGCCATGGCCCCGCTCCCCCAGTGGGACGAGGGCGACAGCAGCACCGGCAGCTGGGGCGGCTCCTCCACCGCCGTGACCACGGACTCGAAGAACAAGGACGCCGCCGCGAAGTTCGCCGCCTGGCTGAACACCGACGGCGAGGCGCTCAACGCGCTGGCGAAGGAGGGCGGCATCTACCCCGCCTCCACCTCGGCCCAGCTCAGCGGCGCCTTCGCCAGCCCGCCGGAGTACTTCTCCAACCAGCCCGACTTCTACGCCAAGGCCGCCGAGATCGCGAAGACCACCGCGCCCTCCGCCTGGGGGCCGAACGTCAACGTCGCCTACACGACCTTCAAGGACGCCTTCGGCTCCGCCGCGAAGAACAAGTCGGACTTCACCGCCGCCCTGGACACCATGCAGGCGGACACGGTCGCCGACCTGAAGAAGCAGGGCTTCGGAGTCGCGGAGTGAGATCCCCGGCCCGCCGGAGGCCGTACGGGGTCGAGAGGGCCCCGTACGCCCACCCGTCTCCCACCGCCACCCTCAGACGAGCGCGAAGCGCCCCCTACGTCTTCCTTGTCCCCGCGACCCTCCTGTTCCTCCTGTTCTTCGCGCTGCCCATCGGGTACGCCGTCTGGCTCAGCTTCCGCAAGGTGCGGGTCTCCGGCCTCGGGCTGGGGGCCGGCTCCCGCGAGGAGGTCTGGGCCGGACTGGAGAACTACACCGGCGCCCTGTCCGACAGCGAACTGCTGAACGGCGCGCTGCGCGTGCTCGGTTACGGCGGCATCGTGGTACCGGTCATGCTGGGCCTGGCCCTGGTGTTCGCGCTGATGCTGGACTCCGAACGGGTCCGGCTCGCTCCCTTCACCCGGCTCGCGATCTTCCTGCCGTACGCCGTTCCGGGCGTGATCGCGGCCCTGCTGTGGGGCTTCCTCTACCTGCCGGACGTGAGCCCCTTCTCCTTCGTGCTGGACCGGCTCGGTCTGCCGCAGCCGGATCTGCTGGACGGCGGCCCGCTGTATCTGGCGCTGTCGAACATCGCGGTCTGGGGCGGCACCGGCTTCAACATGATCGTCATCTACACCGCGCTGCGGGCGATCCCGGCCGAGGTGTACGAGGCGGCGAAGCTGGACGGCGCCGGCCCGCTGCAGATCGCGCTGCGGATCAAGATCCCGATGGTGGCGCCCTCGCTGGTGCTGACCTTCTTCTTCTCGATCATCGCGACGCTCCAGGTGTTCAACGAACCGACCACCCTCAAACCGCTCACCAACTCCGTGTCCACCACCTGGAGTCCGCTGATGAAGGTGTACCAGGACGCCTTCGGTAACGGCGACCTCCACGCGGCAGCCGCCCAGGCGACCATCATCGCGCTCGCCACCCTGGTGCTGTCCTTCGGCTTCCTGCGGGCCGCGAACCGGCGCACCAAGCAGGAGGCCGCACGATGAGCTCCCTCGCCCTGCCCGAGGCCGAGCCCGCGGCCGGCACCGCCCGCGGTCCGGCGCGCCGCCGCCGGACCGCGCTGATCCCGACCGTGACCCTGCTGCTGGGCGCGCTGTACTGCCTGCTGCCGGTCGCCTGGGTGGTCGTCGCGTCCACCAAGTCCGGCTCGGAACTGTTCTCCACCTTCACGTTCTGGCCCGGCACCGGCTTCGCGGAGAACATCTCCGACCTCGGCGCCTACCGCGACGGCGTCTACTGGCGGTGGATGGGCAACTCCGCCCTGTACGCCGGTCTGGGCGCGCTGCTGTCGACGTGCGTGTCGGCGGTCAGCGGCTACGCGCTGGCGGTCTACCGCTTCCGGGGCCGCGAGGCGCTGTTCAGCGTGCTGCTCGCGGGTGTGCTGATGCCTCCGGTGATCCTCGCCGTCCCGCAGTACCTGCTGCTCGCCGAGGCGGACCTCACCGACTCCTACCTGTCCGTGCTGCTGCCGCAGATCCTCTCCCCGTACGGGGTCTACCTCGCGCGGATCTACGCCGCGGCCGCGGTGCCGGCGGACGTGGTGGAGGCCGGGCGGACGGACGGCGCGGGCGAGTGGCGCATCTTCACACGGGTGGCGCTGCCGATGATGGTGCCCGGTCTGGTGACGGTCTTCCTGTTCCAGTTCGTGGCGATCTGGAACAACTTCCTGCTGCCGTACATCATGCTCAGCGACGACGAGAAGTTCCCGATCACCCTCGGTCTGTACACGCTCCTCGAGCAGGGAGCCAACACCCCGGCGCTGTACACCCTGGTGATCACGGGCGCGTTCCTCGCGGTGTTCCCGCTGGTCGCGCTCTTCCTGGTCATCCAGCGGTTCTGGAGCCTGGACCTGCTCTCCGGGGCCGTAAAGTCATGACCATGAGCAACACGGGGGGCAGGCGCAAGCCGCCGACGATCCACGACGTGGCGCGCGAGGCCGGTGTCTCGCGCGGCACCGTCTCGCGCGTGCTCAACGGCGGCCACTACGTCAGCCCCGCCGCGGCTCAGGCGGTCGACGCCGCGATCCGCAAGACGGGTTACGTCGTCAACCGGCACGCCCGCTCACTGATCACCGGCCGGTCGGACTCGGTGGGCTTCCTGCTGACGGAGCCGCAGGAGCGGTTCTTCGAGGACCCCAACTTCAACGTCCTGCTGCGGGGTTGTACGCAGGCACTGGCCGCGCACGACATTCCGCTGCTGCTGATGATCGCCGGGACGCAGGACGAACGGCGGCGCATCGTGCGGTACATCACCGCGGGGCACGTGGACGGGGTGCTGCTGGTCTCCAGTCACTCGGGCGATCCGGTGGCCGAGGAGCTGCGGGCGGCGGGCGTGCCGCTGGTCGCGTGCGGCAAGCCGATCGGGTTGGGCTCCAAGGTGAGTTACGTGGCCGCGGACGACCGGGACGGTGCCCGTGACATGGTGCGTCACCTGCTGGACCTGGGCCGGCGCAGGGTGGGCGTGGTGACGGGGCCGCTCGACACACCGGGCGGGGTGGAGCGCCTCGCCGGGTACCAGGAGGTGCTCGCCGAGGCCGGCCTCGAGGCCGACGGGCGGCTCGTCGTCTCCGGTGACTACAGCCGGGCCAGCGGTGAGGCGGGCGCGGAGCGGCTGCTGGCCCGCGCGCCGGACATGGACGCCGTGTTCGTCGCCTCCGACCTGATGGCGCAGGGGGTGCTGACGGCGCTGCACCGCGCGGGACGCCGGGTGCCACAGGACGTGGCGGTCGGCGGCTTCGACGACTCCCCGGCCGCCGTCGCCACCAGCCCCCGTCTCACCACGATCCGCCAGCCCTGGGACCGCATCAGCGCCGAGATGGTGCGGGTCCTGCTGGCCCGGATCGGCGGCGAGGAGCCGGCCGCGGTGATCCTCCCGACGGAACTGGTGAAGCGCGAGTCGACGTAGCGCACCGGCACCGCCCGTCGGTGGGAACGCACACGGTCGTTGAAAAACCAACGAGTGTTACCGTTCACCTATGGCAGCTGAGGCGGTGGACTCGCGGCTCGAGGAGCGGTGGCGGGAGATCCTGTCGGTGCACGCGCGCACCCTCGCCGAGATCGACCGCACGCTGCATCCGTACGGTCTGGGGGCCTCCGACTTCGAGGTGCTCGACATCCTGGCGACCTCCCCGCCCGCGGAGGGCGAGCACTGCAGGGTGCAGAACCTGGCCGGGCGGATCCACCTCAGCCAGAGCGCGCTGTCCCGTCTCATCGCCCGGCTGGAGAAGGACGGCCTGGTCGTCCGGAGCGCCTGCGCGGAGGACCGGCGGGGCGTGTATGTGACGCTCACCCGAAAGGGCCGCGATCTGCACGCCGAGGTGCTGCCGCTGCAGCGCGCGGCCCTCACCCGCGCGCTGGGCGGATAGCCCCCGCCGCCACCCGGGGCGGCCGCGGCGGCACCTCTAGGGGCGGGCCAGCAGGGTGCGGACGCCCTCGGACGTCAGCGTGAGGCGGTGTTCGGAGCTGCCGTCGATGGTGAGGGACAGCTCGTCGGCCGGCCACTGCGCGGCCAGGGCGCCGAGCGGTACCAGACGGTAGCGGGAGACGAACGGGAGCAGTCCCGACATCTCCAGTTCCGAGGTGAACACGGGCACCACCTGGATGCCGTCCGGCTGTTCCATCACCGGCAGCGCGACGGCGCCGGGGTCGGCGGCCGTCTCGTCGCCCGTGTCGTCGGGCACGGGGATCAGTACGTCACTGTCGGCGAGGGCGTCCAGAGCCGCCGTGTCCTCGGTGTTCTCCGAGAGAGCGTCCAGAGCCCGCTGGGCGGGCGTGGGTCCGTTGTTCTCGTGCGCGGGTGTCTCCATGGCTGTTTCCCTCGTAGCGGTGGTCGTACGGACCGCCCCGGACCGGATCGGTGATCGGTGATCGGTGATCGGAACAAGATCCGCTCCGGGCACGGTCCTGCACGCGTACCCGATCGCGCGGGACACAACCCTGCCGGAAGGACACCCCCGGAGAGGCCGGCAGGACACCCCCTGAGAGCCCCTTGACCCGCATGGTTATCATATGAGCGCCGCCTAGCTCGAAAGATAAATCCTGTGACTGTCAACGAAGACTCGTTCACCAACTGGAAGCACCGCGAGGAAATCGCGGAGTCGATGATCCCGATCATCGGGAAGCTGCACCGCGAGCGGGACGTCACCGTCCTGCTGCACAGCCGCTCCTTGGTGAACAAGTCGGTGGTCTCCATCCTCAAGACCCACCGCTTCGCCCGCCAGATCGCCGGCCAGGAACTCTCGGTCACCGAGACGCTGCCGTTCCTCCAGGCCCTCACCACGCTCGACCTCGGTCCGTCCCAGATCGACCTCGGCCTGCTCGCCGCGACCTACCGGACCGACGACCGGGGACTGTCGGTGGCGGAGTTCACCGCCGAGGCCGTGGCAGGTGCCACCGGCGCCAACAAGATCGACCGCCGTGAGCCGCGCGACGTCGTCCTCTACGGTTTCGGCCGCATCGGCCGGCTCCTCGCCCGCCTGCTCATCGAGAAGTCGGGCTCGGGCAACGGTCTCAGGCTCCGTGCCGTCGTGGTCCGCCGGGGCGGTGAGCAGGACATCGTCAAGCGGGCCTCGCTGCTGCGCCGCGATTCGGTGCACGGTCAGTTCCAGGGCACGATCACCGTCGACGAGGCGGCCGGCACGATCGTCGCCAACGGCAACACGATCAAGATGATCTACGCCGACGACCCGGCGCAGGTGGACTACACGGCGTACGGCATCAAGAACGCCATCCTCATCGACAACACCGGCAAGTGGCGCGACCGCGAGGGCCTCTCGCAGCACCTGCGCCCCGGTGTCGACAAGGTCGTGCTGACCGCCCCCGGCAAGGGCGACGTGCCCAACATCGTGCACGGCGTCAACCACGACACCCTCAAGCCGGACGAGCAGATCCTGTCCTGCGCGTCCTGCACCACCAACGCGATCGTCCCGCCGCTGAAGGCGATGGCGGACGAGTACGGCGTGCTGCGCGGCCACGTGGAGACCGTCCACTCGTTCACCAACGACCAGAACCTGCTGGACAACTACCACAAGTCCGAGCGCCGGGGCCGCTCCGCGCCGATGAACATGGTGATCACCGAGACCGGTGCCGCCTCCGCCGTCGCCAAGGCACTGCCCGACCTCGAGGCGACGATCACCGGCAGTTCGATCCGGGTCCCCGTACCGGACGTGTCCATCGCGATCCTCAACCTCCAGTTGGGCCGCGCGACCAGCCGCGCCGAGGTCCTCGACCACCTCCGCGACGTGTCGCTCACCTCGCCGCTGAAGCGTCAGATCGACTTCACCAGCGCCCCCGACGCGGTCTCCAGCGACTTCATCGGCTCGCGGCACGCGTCGATCGTCGACGCCGGCGCCCTCAAGGTCGAGGGTGACAACGCGATCCTCTACCTCTGGTACGACAACGAGTTCGGCTACTCGTGCCAGGTCGTCCGGGTCGTCCAGTACGTCTCCGGCGTGGAGTACCCGACCTTCCCGGCACCGGCTCCCTGACCGGCGGACGGAGCGGCAGGGCGGGGTGGGACCGGCAAGCGGTCCGGCCCCGCCCCGCCGGTGTTCGCCCTGCTCGGGCCCCATGTGCCCACCTGGTGGACGCATAACGTGACCTTGAGGGCCGGATCGGTAACGATCGTCTCGTACCGGTTGCCCGGCCCGGTAAAGTTCCTAGTCTGCGGGCATGTCCCTCTTCAGTAGTCGTACCGGTAAACGTCCCCGCATCGTTCCCTCCCTCGACGACGCCGACCTCGCGCGCGTCCTCAAGCAGTTGAACAAGCGCGGTGGGAGCGTCAAGCAGGCGGAGGTGACACTCGTCGCCACGCTTCTCGAGGAGACCGGGAGCGACTGGGACCGGCGCGGCCACCGTGTCTCCGTACTGGCCGACGCGACGGCCGAGTCGGGGTCGGACCTGGCGTCCTCCTGGCTGGCCAAGTATCCGGGGAGCCCCGACGCGCTGGTGTTCCACTCCAGGGTCGGCCTGGCCCGCGGCCTGCGGGACAGACACCTGGAGGAAGCGGGGCAGTTGGTGGCCCAGTGTCATCGGGCCGCGGAGCTGAACCCGGCGGATCCGTTGCCCTGGGTGACCCTGCTCGGCATGGCCCGGATCGAGCAGTACGCGCAGAGCGAGGTCAACGCCATCTGGCGGGAGGCCACCGGACGCGACCGCTGGCACCGTGAGGCGTATCTGCAGATGCTCGCCCATCTGTCGCCGGAGGAAGGCGGTTCGAGTGCGGCCGTCCTCGACTTCATCGATGTGGTGCGCGCCCGGATACCGGCCAACGCGCCGTGCGCCGCGATCGAGGTGACCGCGGCCGTGCGGCAGTACCAGGGACTGGTGGCGCAGGGCGGTGTCCGGGCCATGACAGCAGGTCAGCTGTGGAAGGGCGGACAGATCGCGGCCTCACTGGAGCAGGCCGCCTCCCTCTGGGCGAAGCCCGGCTTCTTCCAGCACGCGGCGGCCCAGGCGGATCTGAACGTGCTGGCGTACGCGCTGTGCGCGGCCGGCCGGGCCGCCGACGCGTACCCGGTGTTCCAGGCGCTTCAGGGCATGGTGACCCCGTGGCCGTGGAACGACGACGGGCCGGCGGTCCAGCGGTTCGAACAGCACCAGGCCAAGGCGGAGCGGGGGCGGCAGGGCGGCGTCGGAGGGGCTTGACGCCTCCGCTCCGTATCTCTCGTCAGTCCACTCGTCAGTCCTGTCGCCGGGCCAGGATCGCCGCGACGGCGTCGTGCAGCGCCGTCGCGGCGTCCACAGCGGCCTCTTCGGAGCGCCATGCCACGAACCCGTCGGGGCGGACCAGGACCGCGCCGGCCTCGGTGACGCCGTGGGCCTGCGCCCAGTCCACGTCGGCGTCCGGCGTCAGGTCAGCGGTCGGACCGCTGCCGATCCGGTACGAGTCGAGCGGCACCGGCAGGCGCTTCGCCACCTGCTCCGCGGCGGTGTGCCAGGCGCCGTCCTCGGAGCTGAGCAGCACCAGTGACCGCTCGTAGAGGTCGACGGTGGAGACGCGGGCGCCGGCGCGGTCCAGCCACAGGTGGGGGGCCCGGCTGCCGGGCTCCCCCGCCAGCTGCAGGCCCTCGGGGACGACCGGCGCCGCCGGGTCACTGCCGAGGACCGCGCCCCGCGGATAGCGGTAGCCCAGCGCCACGGTGAGGATTCCGCCCTTCGGGCCCTTGCCCCCGGCGCCCGCTGCGGGCGTGTAGCCGGGGTGACTGTGCTCGACCGAGCGGTTCGAGGCGCGGGCGCTGGTCGCCTCCGCGACCGGACGGCGCTCGGCGTCGTAGGAGTCCAGCAGTCCGGGTCCCGCCCAGCCGCCGAGGACGGCGGCCAGTTTCCAGGCCAGGTTGTGCGCGTCCTGGATGCCGGTGTTGGAACCGAACGCCCCGGTGGGCGACATCTCGTGGGCCGAGTCACCGGCGAGGAACACCCGGCCGTCGGCGTAGCGTTCGGCGACCCGTTCGGCGGCGTGCCACGCGGCCCGGCCGGTGATCTTGACGTCGAGGTCGGGGGCTCCGATCGCCCGCCGGATATGGGCGACGCACCGCTCGTCGGTGAACTCCTCGAAGGTTTCGCCGTGTTCGGGGTGCCAGGGGGCGTGGAACACCCAGTTCTCGGCGTTGTCGACCGGGAGCAGCGCCCCGTCGGCCTCCGGATTCGTGAGGTAGCAGAGGATGAACCGCCGGTCGCCGACGATGTCCGCGAGGTCGCGGGAGGAGAAGGTGACGCTCACGTTGTGGAACAGGTCGCCCGGTCCGTTCTGCCCGATGCCGAGCCGCTCCCGGACAGGGCTGCGCGGGCCGTCCGCGGCGACCAGGTAGTCCGCCCGGATGGTGGTGTGCTCGCCGGTCTCCCGGCTCTTGACCCGCGCCGTCACACCCTCGCCGTCCTGGTCGAACGACATCATCTCGGTCGCGAAGCGCAGGTCGCCGCCGAGTTCGCGGGCGCGCGCGAGGAGCACCGGCTCGAGGTCGTTCTGACTGCACTGGCACCACCCGCCGGGGCTGAACCGGGCCAGTCCGCCGCCAGGGTCGATCTCCTTGAAGAGCCACTCGCCGTCACCCTCCACCAGGCTCGGCGTCTGCATGATCCCGTGGTTGTCCGCGAGGACCGACGCGACCTCCCTGATCTGCTGTTCGACTCCGGCCACCCGGTACAGCTCCATGGTGCGCACGTTGTTCCCGCGCCCGCGCGGGTGGATCGACGTGCCCGGGTGGCGTTCGACGAGCGTGTGCGGCACGCCCAGACGTCCCAGGAACACGGACATGGACAGGCCCACCAGGGAGCCGCCGACGATCAGGACGGGCGTGCGGTGGCCGATCTCGTCGGCCGTTTCCGAACGGTTCATTGGACTGCCTCCAGCCTCGCCCGCGACGGGCGGTGGAAAAGGACGTCGGATCCATGCCCGGTACGGGCCGTTCCGCGTCCTGGCGGCACCCGGTTGACGCGGGGTTCACCCTCCTGCCCCGTGGCGCTCGCGCACATCGCGGGGCACGTCGACGATCGGTGCAGGGCGACCCCGGACCTTCGGATGCGGCGGCCGTTCCCGACCTCGTGAAGAACCTTCCGTGAAGAAGAGGAGAGGTGCACCGGATGACCACCACGGGACGTATGACGGGACGCATACCGCAGTCGGCGTTCGACGGCTCCAGGCTGCGGGTGATCCTGATGCTCGACCTGTACGACGGGGCCCAGGAACAGTTCCTCGACGCGTACGAACACATGAGCAGCATGATCGCGTCCGTCCCCGGTCACATCAGTGACCAGCTCTGCCAGTCGATCGAGAACCCCTCGCAGTGGCTCATCACCAGCGAGTGGGAGAGCGCCCCGCCCTTCCTCGCCTGGGTGAACAGCGAGGAGCACATCGAGACCGTCCGCCCGCTGCACAGTTGCGTCCGCGACACGCGGTCGATGCGCTACAGCGTCCTGCGCGAGATGCGGGACGGCCGGCCGCTCACCGGGCAGGCCGCCGCGAACCTCCAGGCACAGGCCCGCGTGGGCGAGGGTGTGGCCCGGCACGCTCTCACCTTCACCGTCAAGCCGGGCACCGAGTCCAAGGTCGCGAAGCACCTGGCCGGGTACGCGGCCCCCGAAGCCGCGCTGAACGACAGCACGCAACTGCGCCGCACCTCCGTGTTCATGCACGGCAACCGCGTGGTGCGGACCATCGAGGTGGAGGGCGACCTGGCCACGGCGCTGCGCCACGTGGCCGATCAGCCCGAGACCCAGGCGGCCGAAGAGGCCATCAACCCCTATCTGGAGCATGCCCGGGATCTCGGCGATCCCGGCTCCATGCGCGTGTTCTTCACCAGGGCCGCGCTCCCCGCCGTGCACCACGTCGACCGGCACGGGCCCCGGCCGGCGGGTCTGCGGCGGCACGCGCTGTACTACCCGGCCGTCGAGGGCCGTGGGGAGGAACTGGCCCGGTTCCTCTCCCGCCAGGACGAGGCCGCGGCCGACGAGCCGGACGGCCCGGTGTACTCGAGCACCGTCTTCCAGCGCGACAACGTCGTGGTCCGTCTGATCGACGCCACCGGCGACCTCGACCTCGACCCCCTCGCGGCGCTCGGCATCAAGGGCGCGGGGAAGGCGGCGGAGCTGGAGCGGCTCCTGGACGGCGCCGCGGTCGGCGTCGAGGGCCCGCTGGACTCGGAGCGCACCATCAACCGGCTGCTGTCGCACGCCGACATGCTGCCCGTCACCGACCGCAGCACGGCGGATTCCTGACGGCACACCGTGGGGACGTCCGCGGCCCGCGCGTCCGGACGTCCCCGCCACACCCGGAGGTACCAACCATGTCCAAACAGCATCCACGCATCGTGGACCTGAGCGAGACGGAACCCAACCGACGGCGCGGGGGCGACCTCAGAACCCTGCTCACCCCGGCCACGGTGGGTTCCACCAGCGGCTTCATGGGACTGGCCGTCATCCAGCCCGGCGAGCGCATCGGCGAGCACTACCACCCGTACTCCGAGGAGTTCGTCTACGTCGTCAGCGGCGCCCTCGAAGTCGACCTGGACGGGGAGCCGTTCGCGCTCCGGGCCGATCAGGGGCTGATGATCCCGATCGACATGCGGCACCGCTTCCGCAACGTCTCCGACGCCGAGGCCCGCATGGTGTTCCACCTGGGTCCGCTCGCCCCGCACCCGAGTCTCGGTCACGTCGACACCGAGGAGAACGCCGGTTCCGTGGCCGGTCCCCAGCTGACCGTGGGCGGGCCGGGTGTGTCCGGGCCGGGGCAGGAGCGGCCGGCCGAGCGCAGTGAGGCCATAAAATGACCCGGCGAGTGGCCGTCACCGGTGTCGGTGTGGTCGCTCCCGGCGGCACCGGAGCGACGGCGTTCTGGGACCTGCTCGCCGCCGGCCGCACCGCGACCCGCGGCATCACCCTGTTCGATCCGAGCGGTCTTCGCTCCCGAATAGCGGCCGAGTGCGACTTCGACCCGTTCGCCCACGGTCTCGACCCGGATCTGTGCCAGCACGCCGACCGGTACATCCAGTTCGCCGCGGTGGCCGCCGACGAGGCGGTCCGTGACTCCGGACTCGACGCCGCCACCGGCGACCCCTGGCGCACCGCGGTGTCGCTGGGCAGCGCGGTCGGCGGCACCACCCGGCTGGAGCACGACTACGTGCAGGTCAGCGAGCACGGCAAGCGCTGGGACGTGGACCACCGGCAGGCCGATCCGAAACTGCACATGGCGTTCCAGCCGAGCACCCTCGCCTCGGTCGTCGCCGAGCGGTTCGGCGCGCGGGGCCCCGTGCAGACCGTCTCCACCGGTTGCACCTCCGGCCTCGACGCGGTCGGTTACGGCTTCCACACCATCGCCGAGGGCCGGGCCGACGTCTGCATCGCCGGGGCGTCGGACTCCCCGATCTCGCCGATCACGATGGCCTGCTTCGACGCCATCAAGGCGACCTCGCCGAACAACGACGACCCGGAGCACGCCTCCCGGCCGTTCGACGCCCGCCGCGACGGCTTCGTGATGGGCGAGGGCGCGGCGGTCCTCGTCCTCGAGGAGTACGAGCACGCCCGGGCCCGCGGTGCGGAGATCCACTGCGAGATCGGCGGGTACGCCACGTACGGCAACGCCTACCACATGACCGGTCTGACCTCCGAGGGTCTGGAGATGGCGCGGGCCATCGACGGCACGCTCGACCAGGCCCGTCTCGACCCCACACTGATCGACTACGTCAACGCGCACGGCTCCGGCACCCGGCAGAACGACCGGCACGAGACGGCCGCGGTGAAGCGGTCCCTCGGCGCCCACGCCCACGAGACGCCCATGAGCTCCATCAAGTCGATGGTGGGGCACTCGCTCGGCGCGATCGGCGCGATCGAGGTGGTCGCCTGTGTACTCGCCCTGAAGCACCAGGTCGTACCGCCGACGGCGAACTACGAGACCCCCGACCCCGAGTGCGACCTGGACTACGTGCCGCGCACCGCCCGTCCACGGAGGCTGAGGAACGTGCTCTCCGTCGGCAGCGGATTCGGCGGTTTCCAGTCCGCGGTGCTGCTGACCGGGCCGGGTGGGAGGACCCGATGAGTACTCAGCGGACTCAGCGCACTCAGCGCCCCCGCCGCGCGGCCGTCACCGGCATCGGTGTGGTCGCGCCGGGCGGACTGCGGCCCGACGCCTACTGGAAGTCCGTCAGCGAAGGCATCAGCGTGCTGGACCGGATCACCCGCGAGGGCTGCGGGCATCTGCCGCTGCGGGTGGCGGGCGAGGTCCGGACCTTCGACGCGACGGACCTCATCGAGGACCGTTTCCTGGTCCAGACCGACCGGTTCAGCCACTTCGCGATGGCGGCGGCCGCCCTCGCCCTCGACGACGCCGGGCTCGGCAGCGGGGATCCCGCGGAGCCGTTCTCCATCGGCGTGGTCACCGCGGCCGGTTCCGGCGGCGGCGAGTTCGGGCAGCGGGAGCTGCAGAAACTCTGGGGGCAGGGCCCGCGGTTCGTCGGTCCGTACCAGTCCATCGCCTGGTTCTACGCCGCGAGCACCGGCCAGATCTCCATCCGCGGCGGCTTCAAGGGCCCGTGCGGGGTGGTGGCGAGCGACGAGGCCGGCGGGCTCGACTCCCTCGCGCACGCCGCCGGGGCGGTCCGGCGCGGCACCGACACGATGATCGTCGGCGCCGCGGAGGCACCCCTCGCCCCCTACTCGATGGTCTGCCAGCTCGGCTACCCCGAGCTCAGCACCGTCGAGGACCCGGACCTGGCCTACCGTCCGTTCACCTCGAACGCCTGCGGGTTCGTGCCCGCCGAGGGCGGCGCCCTGCTCGTCGTCGAGGACGAGGAGCGCGCCCGCGGGCGCGGGGCGCCGGTGCGGGCCACCCTGGCCGGCCATGCCGCCACCTTCACCGGTGCGTCCCGCTGGGAGGAGTCCCGGGAGGGGCTGGCCCGCGCGATCCGCGGCGCCCTCGACGAGGCGGGCGCGGCCCCGGAGGAGATCGACGTGGTGTTCGCCGACGCCATGGGCGTGTGGGAGGCGGACCGCGCCGAGGCGCTGGCGATCGCCGACGCGCTCGGCGCGCACGGCACACGGGTGCCCGTCACGGCGCCCAAGACCGGTTTCGGCCGGGCCCACTGCGCGGCGCCCGTGCTGGACACGGTGGCCGCGGTGCTCGCCATGGAACACGGCCAGGTGCCCCCCACACCCAACGTGTCCGACATCTGCCACGACCTCGACCTGGTGATGTCGCGTGCTCGGCCCGCCGAGCTGCGCACGGCCCTCGTTCTCAGCAGGGGACTGATGGGCTCCAACGCGGCGCTTGTCGTGCGCCGCGGTGGCGAATCCGCCCGGTAGCACCGGGCGGGGAAGGAGCAGACAACCCATGATCACCACCGAAGTGACCTTCGACGAACTGGCCGCCCTGATGAAGAAGGCGGCCGGCATCACCGTCGACCCCGCGGAACTCAGGCAGGCGGCGGAGTCCCCCTTCGACTCCTTCGGCCTCGACTCGCTCGGCCTGCTCGGCATCGTCGGCGAGCTGGAGAACCGGTACAGCGGGTCGCTTCCCCCCGACTCGGAGCGCTGCAAAACGCCCCGGGAATTCCTCGACCTCGTCAACAGCACCCTCAAGGCTGGAGCCTGAAGTGGCAGGACACACCGAGAACAGCATCACCGTCGACGCTCCCTTCGACCTCGTCTGGGAGATGACCAACGACCTCGAGAACTGGCCGCAGCTGTTCAGCGAGTACGCGTCCGTCGAGGTGCTCTCCCGCGAGGGGGACACCACGACGTTCCGGCTGACCATGCACCCGGACGACAGCGGGAAGGTGTGGAGCTGGGTCTCCGAGCGCACCCCCGACCGCGCCACCCGGAGTGTGCGCGCCCGTCGCGTCGAAACGGGGCCCTTCGCCCACATGGACATCCTGTGGGAGTACGAGGAGCTCCCGGGCGGCGTCCGGATGCGCTGGACCCAGGACTTCGCGATGAAGCCCGACGCCCCGGTCGACGACGACTGGATGACGGACAACATCAACCGCAACTCGCGTACCCAGATGGCGCTCATCCGGGACCGGATCGAGCAGGCCGCCCGCGACCGCAAGGGTGCGTCCGTCACGTCCGGCTGACCGCCGACCCATCCGGAAAGGACCGTCGATGCACCACGCACTCATCGTCGCCCGTATGGCGCCCGGTTCGGCGCCGCGGATCGCCGACGTGTTCGCCGCCTCCGACCGGGGCGAGCTCCCCCACCTGATCGGGGTGAACCGCCGCAGGCTCTTCCAGTTCGGTGACGACCTGTATCTGCACCTCATCGAGTCCGAGCAGGACCCGGCACCCGCCATCGCGAAGGTGGCCGGGCACCCCGAGTTCCGCGGCATCAGTGAGCAGCTGGAGGCGTACGTCAGCCCGTACGACCCCGCGACGTGGCGCAGTCCCAAGGACGCCATGGCGCAGTGCTTCTACCACTGGGAGCGCGGCGCCGGCTCCTGAGCCGGCGGACCGAACAGCCCCGAGGTCGCCGATGCCGCGCATGTCGCGGAGCCGGCGGCCTCGGGGCTGAGCCGTGTGCGGGCCATCCGGGTGAGCCGTGGTGTCACGGCATCCGGCGAAGCGGCGTGGGCCGCCCGGCCGTCGACGGACAGCTGCCAGGTCCCGGTCCTGCTGCCAGCTCCCGGTCCTGGAGCAGCTCCCCCATCCCTTGCGATGAGCGGTGGCGGAGCTCGGCTCGAAATCGATGTCGCGGGACTCCCCGGGCTTGGGGCCGACCGGGCGGAGCAGGTCGCCGATATGCACGGGCAGCGCGTCGGTGGTGGCGGTCAGCCCTACCCGCAGTCCGGATCCGGCCCGTTCTCCGGCCTGTCCGGCCCCGAGACGGACACCCCCTCGCCCTGGCCCCGGCCACGACGAGATCGGCCTGCCGCAGGCGGGTGCGTTCTGAGCCGCCGTCATCGCGGCCCGGGCCCGGGACCCCGACTCGTCCGGCATCCGGTGGCCGGGGGCCGGGTCGATTCCGTAGCCGGTCAGGGTGCGGTCGCCGGTCGGTCCCGAGGCCTGCTTGCGCAGGTCGGGCCAGCCGCTCGCGGAGAGGTCCCGGTACTTGGGGTCGTCGGGCGCGTGCAGTTGCGCGTCGGGGCGGCCGCCGGGCGAGGGTGTCGTTCATCGGTCGCTGCTCCCTCTGTTCCGCTCCTTGTGCTTGCGCGGCGTTCTCGGTACCAGGTGGAAGACGGACATCAGCCGTATCCGCCGCAGCTCGCGCACCCGGGAGCGGCGGTCCCTGAGCTCCCGCTTCGCCTCCCGGAACACCGGCCCGGCCAGCCATCCGCCGCTGCTGTGGCCGGAGGCGTGGCAGGCCATGATCAGGCTCCTGATCTCGTGCAGGATGTCCGCGGTGACGTCGACGCTGCACCGGTGCGCGGTGAGCAGGGTGCGTTCCAGGTGGCCGAAGAGCGCGTCGCGTTCCTTTTCAGGGGCCCTCCCCCACCAGCGACCGGTCAGTTCGAGTGCCCGGCGGCCCGTCCCGGAGTCCAGGTCGAAGGTGAAGGGCGCCCACATCACCGCGATGTCCCGGGGGGAGCGGAGCTGTTGGACGGCCACGGCGAGGACGTCCAGGGGGTCGGGTCCGTCGCCGGTCCGGTCGCCGGTGCCGATGACGGGCGGGCGCCCGCGGCCTTCGCGGGGTACGGCCGCCCCGCCGGCGCCGGTCCCGGTGGCGCAGTCGGGGCCTGTCCCGGTTCCGGTGTGCCGTTCCCGGGCGGCCCGCAGTCGGGTGTTCTGGGCGGCTTCCTGGTCGGCGAGGCGCCGGGCCCGGACGGATCGCTCCGCCTCCAGGGCGTCCTGCCGTCGCCGCCACGCGTCGTTCCGGGCGTCGACGCGGCGGCGCAGTTTCTCCGCGGCCGCCTCGTCCGGCACCCGCAGCAGGGCCGTCAGCACGGTGGACTCGCCCTCCTTTCCGCAGGGTCCGCCGAGTGCCGGCGTGGCGAGCGCCTCCACGAGCAGGGCCAGGAAGGGCGCCAGTCCCTCGTCCCAAAGGACGCGGTGCAGGCTCTGTGCGTAGGCGCGGCACGCCGACTCCCGCCACGGGGGCCCGGCGGCCGGGGCGCCCAGCAGGCAGTTCAGGACGTCGGCCCGCGCCCGGCAGTGCCGCCACACATCCGTGTCGGTGGCGAGCAGGGTCCGCAAGGCGCCGCGCGCGTCCGGCCCGCCCGCCGGATGCGCCGGGCCCGCCGGGTCCGCCGGATGCGCGGGGTCGTCCAGGTGCTCCGGGGTCCGGGCCGGGGGTCTCCGCGATCCGCTCCGGCCCTGGAGGGAAAGCCCGGAGGTGGCTCCGTCGTCGCCCGTTCGTCCGCTCTCCCCGCGTCCGACGGCGGTGGAGCACAGCTGCGGCCACAGCCACCGGACGGCCTCGGCCGTCCAGTCGGGCTGTCTCGAACGGACGGTGGCGGTGAGCACGTGAAGGGCGTCCTCGGCGGTGGGACACGGTTCGACGAGGGCCGCCTTCTTCCGTTCGCCCACCGCCAGCACCGCCCAGGCCCGCAGCCAGGCGGGGGCCTCGTGCGCGGTGGGCTCGAGCAGCGTCAGCCAGCCAGCGAGCCGCGTGGGATCGGCCGATTCCCGCACCAGCACCGCACGGGTGAGCCGACGCGTGTCCCGGAGCACGTGCACGGCGTCGGCCCGGCCGTCGGCCACCCTGCCCGGACCCAGCAGGCACAGGCAGTCGGCCGCGTACCGCAGGCGCTGGGCATCGGCCGGTTCCCCGCTGCCGGGCAGCAGCCGCAGCACCTCGGCCTCCTTGCGGCACAGTTCGACCAGCCGCCAGAGTTCGTCCAGCCGGGCGCGGCACGAGGTGCTGTCCGCGGCGGCGGAGACACCGCCCAGCACCACGTCCAGCAGCGCTTCCGCCATCAGCGCGGACACCCGCGGTCCCGTCTTCCCGTGCGCCCAGTGGCGGCTCAGCGCGTCGTACACCTCCCGGCCCCCGGGTTCGACGGCGTAGTCGATCCCGCACCTGACGAGCCGCAGGAAGCCCTCGGATTCCGTGTCCTCGCCGTCCGTCAGGCTGTTCAGCCCTCTGGTCACCAGCTGCACGGACTGCTCCCCGGCCTCCACGGCGTGCACCGCGGCGCGGAAGGGGTCGAGCCGGTCGAGGACGCCCAGGACGGCCCCGGGGCCGGCCGGTGCGACGGCCGCGTCGAACGTGCGCAGGCCGGCGGTGACCGCGTCGAGTCCCAGGACCTCGATCAGGCGGAGGAGCTGTCGCCGGTACTCCTCCGGGGCGCCGGCCGGAACCTGCGGGAGGGTGCCCAGTTCGACACAGCGGGCGGACGGCGTGTGCGCCGGTCCGAAGGCCAGGTGGGTGGGCGGCTCGTCACCGCCGTCGACGCAACTGCCCACGGCCAGCCCGCCGCGTACCCCGTACGGCAGGAGACCGGCGATCGCGTCGAACACGGCCAGCCGGGCCCGCGCGTCGAGAGCACCGCCGCCGGTGATGACGACGGGACCGCCCTGCAGCAGGAGCGCGGCCACGGCCACGGCCCAGTGCACGGCCGCGGCCCGCCGCCGATCGCTGTCGCCGACGGTGCCGGGCACATGGCCGGCGATGGTCTCCAGACCCTCCGGCAGGCCGTCGCCGGCCGGAGCGGGCACCTCCAGCGGGATGGTCTCCTCGTGCTCCGGCGGCAGACGCAGGGAGGCAACGGCGTCCCACAGGGTGACGTACTCCACCCTCCGGCGCACCAGTTCGGTGGAGTCGAGCAGTACGTAGCGCGTCGATGTGACGTCCCGGTTCACGCCGTCGCGCAGGGGGGAGGGCTCCATCACGGAGATGCCCGTCCACTGCCGGTCGGTGCAGGGCAGGCCCGTCACGGAGACCCAGGGCAGCCGGTCGCGCGTGGCCGCCGCGGAGGGCGGGTCGCCGAGACCGGCGGCAGTGATGTGGTCAAAGAACGTGGCGCGGCGCCGTGCTCCTCCGGTGCAGCGCAGCACGTCGTACTCGTCCGGCGAGCCGGCCTGTTTGCTGTACCAGGCCCACAACGCCCTCACGGTGAACGTGTCGTTCACGGACGGCCTCCGTTCCGCATGCCGAGCGACGGGGCCACCTGCGGGTCCATGACGTGGTACGGGCGGAGCGGGCCCACGATGCGGTATCCCCCGTCGACGACGTTGACGTTCCCGTAGCGGCGCAGGTCGATGGAGCCGCGGGGCATGGCGCCGAACCCGATCGCCGACGTTAGCGCGATATGAGGGTGCATCACCCCGCATTACGTGAATGAGACACAGTCAAGGCGCAAGTCGCCCACCCGGAAAGGCGATTACCTTCAATCGGTCAGAAACGGACAAGGCGTCGGGCACGACGACCGCGCTCACACGTCCTGGACACGCCGGAAAGGGCGGTCCGCCTCCAGCGCGAACGCGACCTCCAGCAGCGTCCGTTCGCTGCCGGGGCGACCGGAGAGCATGATGCCGACGGGCAGCCCGTCCGCCGTCGCCCCCGGAGCGGGCACCGAGATCGACGGCGTACCGACGACGTTGTCGACCGGCGTGAACGCGACGTACGCCAGAATCCGCTCGATCAGTACCGGGTAGGAGACGACCGGGCTGAGATGACCGATCGGCGGCGTGGTGTGGGCGAGCACGGGGGAAAGGACGAGATCGCACCCGCGGAACGCCGCCGCGTACGCCTCCCGGGTACGTTTCAGCCGCCGCAGCATGCCCGGAGTACGCCGCCAGGATCTGACGTACTCCTCGCGCAGGCCCCTGCTGAGGCCGTCCATCCGGCGCCGGTCGAAGTCCGCTCCGAGGGTCCGGCCCGTGACGCCGAGGAGGAACGACAGCAGCCCCCAGTAGGTGAGGAAGTCCTCGGTGAAGCGGGGGTCGATGGCCAGTTCCACGGGCTCCACGGTGTGGCCCAGCCGTTCGAGTGTCGCCGCGGTCCCGGTGACGGCTTCCCGGGTGACGGTGTCGGAGGGGACGCCGTTCGGCGAGTCCAGCAGGAATCCGATGCGCATCCGCCGTCCCGAGGGACCTTCGACCAGGCCCAGGGGCGGCAGCTCGGGGTTGCGCCAGTACGTCTCGGCGTCGGCGAGGAACGCGGCGGTGTCCCGCACGGAACGGCTCACGATTCCGTCGGAGACTACGTCCAGAGGCAGTCGGCGGCCCTGCGCGTTGGCCACGACCCGGCCGCGGGTGGGCTTGAGGCCGACGAGTCCGCAGCAGGCGGCGGGGATCCGGATCGAGCCGCCGCCGTCGTTGGCGTGGGCGATCGGCACCGCACCGGCGGCGACGAGCGCCGCGCTGCCGCCCGAGGAACCACCCGCCGAGTAGCCCGTGTTCCACGGGTTGCGAACGGGCTCGGCGCCCTCGTACTCGGTGGTCGGGCTGAACCCGAACTCGGGCAGCCGGGTCTTGCCCAGCACCGTGACACCGGTGCTCAGGAACTGCCGGGCGAACGGCGCGTGCCGCCGCGCGGCCGCCGGGGTGAAAGCGGCGCTGCCGTGGCCGGTGGGCAGTCCCCGGTAGTCGGTGTTGTCCTTGACGAACGTCGGCACCCCGGCGAAGGCACCGCCGCCCGCCCCGTCGATGTGCGCCGGGACGTCTGCGTGCGTCTGGACCGCGTTGATTCTCGCCTCGACCGACCGCACCCTCTCCGCCGCGTCCCGGGCGGCCTCGGCGGCGCTCACCTCGCCCCGCCGGATCGCCGCGGCGAGACCGACGGCGTCGTGCTCCCCCAGGGCGTCGTCCCGGAAGGCGTGCACCGTGCCGCGTTCCTCGAAAGTCGTCACCGCTGCCTCAGCTCCCGGCCGTACGGATGGTTGCCCGGCATCATTCCGTACCGGCGGGTAACGCGCGAGAGGGCCGCCCGTCAGCTCCGTCCGGGCCCCGACGGGTCCGCCGGTGCCGAGAACCGGTGCAGGCGCAGGGCCAGTTGGATCTCCAGGGCGCGGGCCGGGCTCTGCCAGTCCTCGCCCAGCAGGCGGCCGACGCGCTCCAGGCGCTGGGCGACCGTGTTCACGTGCACGTGCAGGTCGTCCTTGGTGCGGGCGGGACTCATGCCGCAGGCGAAGTACGCGTCGAGGGTGCGCAGCAGTTCGGTGCCGCGTCGTTCGTCGTACGCGACGACCGGACCGAGGGTGCGGTCGACGAAGCCCGTGATGTCCCGCTCCCCGGCCAGGAGCAGCCCCAGGAAGCCGAAGTCCTCGGCGGCGGCACCGTCACCGGGGCGGCCCAGCACGCGCAGGGCGTCGAGACAGCGCCGGGCCTCCGCGTAGGCCGCCGCCACGGTGTCGGGGCGGGCGGTGAGGTGCTCGACCGGGGCGGACGCGCCGACGGTGACCGGCTCGTGCACGGCCGCTCCCAGGTGCCGTGCGGTACGGCGGGCCAGGTCGGTGGCGGTGTCGCCGGGGTCGAGGGGCAGCAGCAGGACGGTGCCGCCGTCACGCGCGGAGGCGAGACCGTGGCGGGTCGCCGCGAGGTGCGCCGCCGCGGCCCACAGGCGCCGCCGGGCGTCCTCCTCCTCGTCGGCGTCGGCCGCGGCGCCCTCCAGGCGGGCGCTGAGCACGGCATGGGTGGCGTCGAGGTCGGCGTGCAGCCGGGCCGCGCGCTCGCGCAGCAGGCGCGGGTCCCGGTCGCGGGCGTCGAGCAGGTGGTCGAGCAGTTCGCCACGGACGCGCTGCTCCGCCTCGGCGGCGGAGCGGCGGGCGAGCAACAGGAGCGAGGTGACCATGGCGGCGCGTTCCAGAGTGCGCTGGTCGACGGGGTCCAGACCGGGGTGGCCGCGCAGCACGAGGGCGCCGAGGAGTTCGTCGCCCGCGGCCACGGCGGCGATCCAGTCGC
The DNA here is from genome assembly GCF_029760955.1 of Streptomyces cathayae. GTDB lineage: Bacteria > Actinomycetota > Actinomycetes > Streptomycetales > Streptomycetaceae > Streptomyces > Streptomyces cathayae. The sequence goes on along the minus strand of NZ_CP121682.1, from coordinate 6,933,349 downwards.
GGCCGTGCCGTACCGCGTGTCCTTCCGCGCGGGACGCCTCGAGGGCCTGGGCCGGCGCGGTGGCGGCCTCGGTGAACTCGACGGTGCCGTCCAGCACCCGGGAGACGGCGGCGGCCACGTCATGGACCCCGCCGCCGCGCAGGACGAGTTCGGCGAGCCGGTCGTGGACCTCGGAGGCGCGTTCGATGACCCCGCTGCGGTCCTGGATGATCTCGTGGGCACGCTCCAGGTCGGCGAGGGCCGAGCGGGTCTCGGCGAGCAGGTTCGCGGTGTCGATGGCCGCCGCGGCGAGCGCGGCGAAGGAGCCGACCAGGGCGACCTGTTCCCGCTCGAAGACCCGGGCCCGCCGGTCCGCGGCGAACAGTACGCCGATGACGGTGTGCCCGAGCATGAGGGGCACCCCGAGGATGGCCACCAGTCCCTCGTCCCGCACGCCGGTGTCGATGGAGAGGGTGTGTTCGAAGCGGTCGTCGCGGAAGTAGTCGTCGGTCACATAGGGGCGGGCGGTCTGGGCGACCAGGCCGCCCAGGCCCTCGCCCATGCCGAGGCGCAACTGCTGGAAGCGGGCCGCGACCGAGCCCTCGGTGACTCTCATGTAGGTGTCGCCCCGGGCCGGGTCGTTCAGGCTGAGGTAGGCGACGTCGGTGCCGAGCAGCGAGCGGGCGCGCTGCACGATCGCCTGGAGCACGGCGTCCAGGTCGCGCAGTCCGGCCAGGTCGTGCGCGGTCTCGAAGAGCGCGGACAGCTCGGCCTCCCTGCGCCGCCGCCCCTCCAGGTCGGAGCGGACGCGCAGGGCGAGCCGCCTGGACTGTTCGAGGGCGGCGATCCGTTCGGCGGGCAGTCCCTGCGCGCGGGCCAGGAGCACCGGCTGCTCGTAGGCCTCGGCGGACGCGCCCCGGGCCAGGAGCTCCAGGAACGGCGTCTCGGCGCTGCCGTACGCGCAGCGGTCGTCGGGGCGGGCCCGGCCCGGCACGGTCGAACCGGGGGCCGGGGGCTCGGCGGACTGTACGTGATCGCGGGACATGGCCTCAGGATTCCTCATCCCGCGGCCGCCCCGTGAGGCCTGTGGACAACTCGGCCGGTGGGACCGGACGGCGGCTCGGAGCGCGGTCCGGCCATCGTCCGGCACCAGCGAGGCAACGGTCCCGAAGGACGCCTGCGGAGCGCACGAACACGCCACCACCTCGGCGGTCTCCTCCGGTTCGACGCGCCGTGTGACCGCGCTGTCCTGCGGCATGACCGCGCCCCCGGGCAGCGCCCTCCCCGCCCCATAGGGTGACGCCCCGTGGTTCAGCCGGAACCGGTGGGGTCGAACCATGTGGGTGCGTCGCCCATGGCCTGCTTGATCCGGAAGCGTCCGAACTCGTTGAGATCCGGCAACGCGTCCACGGCGAACCAGCCGACGTCCAGCGACTCGTCGTCGTTGACCCGCGCCTCACCGCCGACGGCCCGGCAGCGGAACGTGATGTCCATGTACTGGCAGATGTCGCCGTTGTCGTAGGTCACCGGGCTCAGCGCCTGGACCAGGACGACCCGCTCGACGACGCAGCGCACCGCGGTCTCCTCCTCCACCTCGCGCACGGCGCAGGCCGCGGGCTGCTCCCCGGGGTCGGGGATGCCGCCGATCACCGACCACTTACGGGTGTCGGACCGGCGGTTCAGCAGCACTCTGCCCTCGTCGTCGAAGACGAGGGCGGTGACCCCGGGGAGCCAGAGCAGTTGGTGGCCGGCGGAGGCGCGCAGGGTGCTGATGAAGTCAGGAGTAGCCATGCTGCGACCTTAACGGGCAGGTCGGGCCGCTCCGCGGCGCTTCAGGGCGTGTGTGCCGGCCGTACGACTACGCGTCACCGGCGCGCCGCCCGCGCACACCGGCGGTGACGGCCCACCCCAGGCCGCCCGCGGCGACCAGGACGAGAGCGGTCTCCGGGAGGACGCCGAGGCGGGTGGCGGGGGTCTGCGAGGAGCGCAGCGGCACCTCCTGCACCAGGGAGTCGGCGACGAACATGCCGGTCTTCCGGCTGACCGTCCCGTCCGGCATGATGATCGCGCTCACCCCGCTGGTCACCGGGACGGTGACGGTGCGGCTGTGCTCGACGGCGCGGACCCGGGACATGGCGAGCTGCTGGTAGGTCATCTCGCTGCGGCCGAAGGTCGCGTTGTTGCTGGGTACGGAGATCAGCCGGGCGCCGTCCTTGACGGTGTCGCGCACCGCCCAGTCGAAGGCCGCCTCGTAGCAGGTGACGAGGCCGACCCCGGTTCCGGCCATGGTGAACACGCCGGGTTCGGTGCCCCGGCTGAAGTCCTGGCGGACCATCGACGTCCAGTCGTCGTTGATCGCCCCGACCAGGGAGCGCAGCGGGAGGTACTCGCCGAACGGCTGGATCTGCCGCTTGTCGTAGGTGTCGACGGGGCCCTTCACCGGGTCCCAGAGGACCTGCTCGTTGAGCAGCCTGCCGTCCCTGCCCACCACGGCGCCGACCGAGACGGGCGCGCCGATCGCCTTGGCCGCCCGGTCGATCACGGCGTACGCGTCGGCGTTGGCGAAGGGGTCGATGTCGGAGGAGTTCTCCGGCCACAGCACGATGTCGGGCCGCTCCACCCGGCCCGCGTCGACCTCCGCGGCCAGGCGTTCCGTCTCGCGCGCGTGGTGGTCGAGGACGGCCCGCCGCTGCGCGTTGAAGTCGAGCCCCAGCCGCGGCACGTTGCCCTGGACGACCGCGACGGTCGCCGTACCGGTCTCGGCCGTGTCGCTCACCAGCGGCAGGGCGGCCACCGCGGCCCCGGCCGGCACCGCCACGCTCAGCGCGCCGACGGCCGCCGCGACGCGCCGCACGGTCCCGGTACGGCGGGCGTCCACCGTCACCCGCACGATCTCGTACAGGCCGAAGCCGCACAGCACGACCGCGAAGCCGAGCACCGGGGTCCCGCCCAGCGCGGCGAGCGGCAGGAAGACGCCGTCCGCCTGCCCGAACGCGACCTTGCCCCAGGGGAACCCGTGGAACGGCACACGCGCACGCGCCGCCTCACCCGCGATCCACAGCGCGGCGGCCCACACCGGCCACCCGGGCAGCTTCGACACCGCGGCGACACCCGCGCCGACCAGCGCGACGAAGAGCGCCTCGATCACGGCGAGGGCGATCCACGGGCCGGGTCCGACCTCCACACCGGTCCAGACCAGGAGCGGCAGGAGGAAGCCCAGCCCGAAGAGGTAGCCGAGGCCCAGCCCGGCCTTCCAGCCGCGTCCGCGCAGCACCCGGCCGAGGACGGCGAAGGCGGGCAGCGCCAGCCACCACAGGGTGCGCGGCGGGAAGCTGACGTAGAGGAGCAGCCCGGAGAGTGCTGCCGCTGCGGCCGGAACGAGGCGCGCGAGCCACCCGGACCACGCCCTGGGCGCGGTCCGCGGCGGCACCGGGGCCGACTCGTCGACGGAGGTTGCGGTGACGGTCACCCGGAGAGTCTACGGCGCGTGACCTGGGCGCCGACCGCACGAGCGCCCGGCCGCCGGGACCGCGGTGACCGCTCTCCCCGCAGGTCAGTGGACCGGGTCCGGCCGGTGCGGGTGCAGGCGGTCGCGGATGACGCGTACCGCTGCCTCCGCGTCGTCCACGGTGATCGTGAAGGTGTGCCCGTCCCACAGCCTCAGGACGAGACCCTCACCACGGCGTACGACGACCGCCGTGCCCTTCTCGGGCCGCCAGCGGTAGCCCCAGCCGCCCCAGTGCCGCGGGGTGACGTGCGGTACGAACTCGGCTCCGGCGACGTGCGACAGCGGGATGCGGCGGCGCGGCACACCCATGTGACCGCAGCGCACCTCGAGGTGGTCCTCGTCGACACGCAGCGCGACGTGCACGAAGGCGAGCGTGCCGAACAGCACCAGCAGCCCGGCGGCGATGCACCCGACGACGGCCATGACCAGCGGCGCGACGCCGGTCGTCCATGCCGAGTCGAGGGCCAGCACGATGCCGAGCGTCATGCAGGCGACACCGATGAGTGCCAGGAGCCACTGCATGCGGTTGGTCGCGCGGCCGGTCCAGACATCGGGGTACGGGGGGCGGGCACTGCGGGAGTGGTCCCTCATGCGCTTGAGGCTACTTCGGTTTCGCCGCGCGGGTACGGGGTCGCACGGCGTCACTGCGCCGACCGGGCGTGCACCGGTCCCTCGGCGGTCTCACCCGGCGGGGGCGACCTCCTGCAGCAGCCGGCCTTCCGCGTAGGTGAGGGCGGCCGGCGGAAGCGTGCCCTCGCGGCCGCTCAGCAGCACCGTGAGGGTGCCGGTCGCCGGGGCCTCGGGGGCAGGCCGTTCACCGATACGGCGCATGGCCTGGGCGGCGACCGCTCCGGCGGAGCCGTGCAGGATCAGGGGCGGCCGGCCGGGGCGCCGCACGGCGGCCCGGATGCGTTCGGCGACCAGTTCGTAGTGGGTGCAGCCCAGGACGACGGTCGTCACGTCCTCCGGGGTGAGTGCGGCGGCGGCGGCGACGGCCGCGTCGATCGCGTTCCCGTCCGCGCGCTCCACGGCCTCCGCGAGACCCCAGCAGGGCACCTCGGTGACGGTCACGCCGTCGGCGAAGTCCTGGATCAGGTTCCGCTGGTACGGACTGCCGGTCGTCGCCGGGGTGGCCCAGATCGCGAACGGTCCGCCGCCCGCGGCCGCCGGCTTGATCGCCGGGACGGTGCCGATGACGGGCAGCACCGGTTCGAGCCGGGCGCGCAGGGCGGTGAGGGCGTGCACGCTCGCGGTGTTGCAGCCGACGATCAGGGCGTCGGGCCGCCGTGCGGCAGCCGCCTCGGCGACGGCCAGGGCGCGGGCGGTGAGGTCCTGGGGGGTCCTGGGGCCCCAGGGCATGCCGTCGGGGTCGAGGGAGAGGACGAGATCGGCGTCGGGGCGCAGGCGCCGTACTGTTGCGGTGGCCGCCAGCAGGCCGATTCCGGAGTCCATCAGCGCGATCTTCACCCGGCCACGATAGACGATGAGCCGCTTCCGGCCTTTTCCGTGGGGCAGACTGCGCCTGTGAGCGCCGTAGTGTGGACCGCTGCCGTGTCCCTCGCCGCCTGGCTGTGGCTGCTGCTCTTCCAGGGCTTCTTCTGGCGTACGGATGTCCGGCTGCCGTCCCGGCGGGAACCCGAGGCGTGGCCGTCGGTGTGCGTGGTCGTCCCCGCGCGCGACGAGGCGGCGGTGCTGCCCGCGAGCCTGCCGTCGCTGCTCGCCCAGGACTACCCCGGGCGCGCGGAGGTCTTCCTGGTCGACGACGGAAGTACGGACGGCACCGGGGAACTCGCACGGGAGTTGGCGGGCCGGCCCGGGAGCCTGCCGCTGACCGTGGGCTCGCCCGGTGAGCCGCCGGCCGGCTGGACCGGCAAGCTCTGGGCGGTGCGGCACGGCATCGAGCTGGCCCGCGCGCGGGCGCCCGAGTACCTGCTGCTGACGGACGCCGACATCGCGCACGCGCCCGACAGCCTGCGCCGGCTGGTCGCGGCGGCCCGTACCGGGGGGTTCGACGTCGTCTCGCAGATGGCGCGGCTGCGCGTGGAGAGCGCCTGGGAGCGGCTGGTCGTACCGGCGTTCGTGTACTTCTTCGCGCAGTTGTATCCGTTCCGCCGGATCGGGCGGCAGGGAACGCGGACGGCCGCGGCGGCCGGAGGCTGTGTACTGCTGCGTGCCGAGGCGGCCGAGCGGGCGCGGATCCCCGACGCCATCCGGCAGGCCGTCATCGACGACGTGGCTCTCGCGCGGGCGGTCAAGGCCGGCGGCGGACGGGTCTGGCTGGGGCTGGCGGACCGGGTGGACAGTGTGCGCCCGTATCCGCGGCTGGACGACCTGTGGCGCATGGTGTCGCGCAGCGCGTACGCGCAACTGCGGCACAGCCCGGTGCTGCTGGCCGGGACGGTCGTGGGGCTGGCGCTGGTGTACCTGGTGCCGCCGGTGGCCGTCGTCGCGGGGCTGGCGGCCGGGGACCGGGGTGCCGTGGCCGTCGGTGCGGCGGCCTGGCTGGTGATGGCGGGAACGTACCTCCCGATGCTCCGCTACTACCGGCAACCGCTGTGGCTCGCTCCGCTGTTGCCGTTCACCGCGTTCCTGTACCTCCTGATGACGGTCGACTCGGCGGTGCGGCACCACCGCGGACGGGGTGCGGCCTGGAAGGGCCGCACCTACCCGCGCCCGGGCGTGCTGCCCGACGAGGGCTGAGCCGGCCGTCGGGTCACTTGCGGCCCGGGGTCCAGTTCATGCCCCACCCGTAGGCGTGGTCGACGGTGCGCTGGGGGCTCACTCCCCGCTCGGGCACCAGGTAGCGGGCCTCGCGCTGGACGACGAGGTCGCCGCCGGTGTGGGTGATGAGGGCGAGGGCGCACACCGTGGAGGGGACGGTGCACTCGTCGAGCGAGAAGTCGACCGGGGCGCCGTGCTGCGGCTGGAGGGTGACCGTGGCGTGCAGGTCGGCGAAGGAGCGGGCGCCCTCGTAGATGGTGACGAAGACGAGGATGCGCCGGAAGTGCTGCTGGTGGTCGAGGTTGACGGTGAGGTTCTCGCCGGACGTGACGGCACCGGTGCGGTCGTCGCCGTCCAGGTGGATGAACGGGGGCCGCTGCAGGGATCCGAAGGCGTTGCCCAGGGCCTGGACGACTCCCTTGCTGCCGTCGGCGAGTTCGTACAGGGCGCACAGGTCGAGGTCGAGGTCGGAGTGCATGGCGGCCGGGCGGCCCAGCTTGCCCATCCAGCCGGAGAACTGTTTGCGCACCTGCCAGTTGAGGTTCACCCGGAGGGTGCCCGAGGTTCCGCCCTGTTTGGTCAGCGAGACGGCCGGGGCCTCCTTGGTGAGCGTCACCTTGGTGAGCCGGACCGGCGACGGCGGCGCGGCGGGCGCGGGCGCGGGCGGGGCGAGGGGCTGGGCCGCGGGGGCCGGAGGAGGCATGGCGGCCGGGGGCGCCGAAGGCGGGGGCGGGGCCACCGGGGCCGGGCCGGCGGGGGCGGCGTGCTGCGGCTCGTCCACGGTGATGCCGTAGTCGGTGGCCAGGCCCTCGAGTCCGCTGCTGTACCCCTGCCCCACCGCGCGGAACTTCCAGGCTCCCTGGCGGCGGTAGAACTCGCCGAGCACGAAGGCGCTCTCGTCGGTCGCGCCCACGCTGTCGAACCGGGCCGCGACGGTGCCCTGCGCGGCGTCCCTGACCTCGATGTACAGGTCGGGGATCCGGCCGAAGGTGCCGCCGTCGGAGGAGGCCGCGAGGATCACGGTCTCGATTCCGGGCTCCACCCGTGCGAGGTCGACGAGAAGGGTGTCGGTCACCTGCCCGCCGGCGTTCCGCTTGCCCTCGTGCCGGACGGCTCCGGAGGAGTGGGCGGGTTGGTTGTAGAAGACGAAGTCGCTGTCGGAGCGGACCTTGCCGCCGGCCAGCAGCAGCGCGGAGGCGTCCGCGTCGGGGACGCCGGGACCCGAGCGCCACCCCAGTTCCACCCTGAGTGCCGTGGTCGGCACCGGTGTGTTCGATCCCTTCGACATCGACATCGACATGCCCGCCCCTCTCACGTGTCACCGCGCCAGGTCGCACCCGGCGTCCGTCGGATCTCGTCCGCCCAACTTAGTACCCGCGTGCGGGAAGCCTTCACGGGGCGTGCGCGGAGAAGTGACGACCCGCCGGTAACCCGCCCGGAACTCGGCTTTTACCAGAAGGCCACCCGAAATAACAGCCACTTCCTCCAAGTTCGCCCGTTTTAGTGATCCCTGGTCGCTGAGGACACGGAAAACAACCCTCTTATCGGTCTCCCCAACCAGCACATCGTGGGCTTAACTTATGGCCATGACCTCCCCCCGCTCCACTTATGGCGGCGGCTACTACTCCGCCTCCTTCCCGGACACCCCGATCTACGACTCGCTCGTCGCCGAGCGGGGCACCCCGCAGATCGCCCCGATCCGGGTCCCCTCCGCCTACGACGCGCCGGGCACCCATCTCCCGGCGCTTCCCTCGGCGTTGCCCGCCCTCCCGGCGGCCCCCTCCCAGCCCGCCTACGGTTACCCGCAGGCGCAGCAGCCGGCCCCGCTCCAGCAGGCGCACGCCCCGTACGTCCCGCAGCAGGCCACCGCGTACATCCCGCAGCAGGCGAGCGCTCCGCGCGGCTACCCCCAGCCGCAGCCGCCGCGTCCGGCCCCTCCCGGCTCGGGCTACGAGGCGATGCGCCCCGCGACCCCGCGGCCGGCGCCCGCTCCGTACCAGGACCCGTACAACAACCAGCAGTACCGCGGCTACTGAGCCGTCCCGGGGCACCGATCCCCGGGTACGGAGCCGTTCCGCGGAACCGACCGGCCCCATGGAGTCGCCGTCGCCGGCCGACACGACGACTCCATGGGGAACGTGCTGCCGCACTCGATTCACGTACGTCCGGTCAGGGCTTTCCGGAGCCTGTCCCTGCGGGAGGTCTCCGCGGAGTCCTGGGGACCGACCGGAGTCCGGCCCTGGATGCCGATCGACGACAGGGGGAGGGTCGTCAGCGACGCGGGCATCCACGCCTCGCCCAGGCCGCCGCCGACCTTCTGGCCGACGGCGGTCTCCGGCGTGTCCGCGCCCGGAGCGGATCCCCTCGCAGGGCCCGCCCATCTTCGGGCCGCCGCTCGAGCAGGCCGGGATGATCACCTCTCACGACAGCTGCGCAGCGGGCGCCTTGCCTTCGCGGCACCGGAGCCGGCAGTCCGGTTGCGGGGCCTCCAGGGCGGAGTAGCCTGAAATTTACCGATACTACCTGATTCTGGAGGTAGGCGATGTTTCTCCGACTGCTGCGGCGTCGTACACCGCATCGGCTCGTCCTTCTCGGCAACGGCCGTCTGATCCGGGGCTTCAGCGGAGCCTTCTACGACGGTCACGGATACCACTCCTGACACCGTCCCCCGTCGGACCGGGTCCGCCGCGGAGACGGTGCCAGGCCGACCCTGGAGGATTGCGCGGTGGCAGAGGACGTGGCAGAGGACACCGATGCACTGGTGGCCATGGAGCGGATCCTGTCACCGTGTTGCCGTGTCACCAGGATGTCCGACGGAGCGCTGATCGCGGACTGGCGGCGGACGCGTTTTCTCGGAATGACGACGGCCGACATCCGGAAGTTCGCTGACGGACTCTCCGAGGAACGCGCCGACATCGTCGCCGGTCTCCTCCACTCCGGGTGTACGACGGCCCGCCGGAGGCAGCCGTCGGACACCGCGATCGGGCTCTGGCTGCGCGGAGTACACCTGCTGATCCGGGCCGTGGGATTCGGACGCGCCCTTCGGCTCCTGTCCTTGGCGGCCCCGGATTACGCCCGTGCGGACCCCGCTGCCGCAAAGGACGTCGAACGGCTGAAACGGGCGGTGCAATCACACGGTCACAGAAGCTGGTTCGTCAACGGCGACTGCAAGGCCGAGGCCATGACGGCTTTCGTCCTGCTGCGGCGGCGCGGCCTGCGGGCCGTACTCCACGTCGGTGTGCGCGAGCACCCGTTCGCCCTGCACGCCTGGACGTCTTCGGCCGGCCTGTGCATCCCCGACGCCGATCCGCGCGGGCACGCGTTCGCTCCGGTCCTCTCGGTCGGCGGCGGAGGGCAGTGACGTGGAAGCACTCCGCCTCGAGTGGGACGGAGGCGTCCCACAGCTCTGGACAGCCGACTCCATGGCGCGGCAGGGGCTCGTGACGACGGTTTCCTCACGGGCCGGGACCGCGGTGGTCGCCGGCTGGATCGGCTCCGTCCGTGGGCGCGTGGCGGGAGCGCGCGGCCTCCTCGACGACTGGAGCCGGCCGCAAGCGGCACCGCCGCCTCTGCCGACAGGCGACTACGCGGCCGTCCTGGTGTGCCGCGACCGCGTCCTGCTGATGCGGGACCAGCAGGCGCGCATCCCCCTGTTCTTCAGGGAATCCGGTGGCCGTGTCACCACGGTGAGCACCTCGGCGCGCCACCTGGGCGGCGGAGCGGAGCTGGAACGGCGCTACTTCTGCCGATACCTGACCGGGAACATGGCGCAACCCCACTCGGAGCTCACCCCCTTCGCCGGGGTGCACCGCATCCTCGGCGGCGAGGTGGTGGAACTTTCACTCACGGGGCAGATGCGCGGCCGGGTGCCGCGACACGTCCGTCAGGCCCATGACCCGTCGGTGCGGGCAGCGGACGGACCCGGTCTCGGCGGGGCCGCGAAGGACCTGCGTCTCGCATTGGAGAACGCTGTCGGGCGCCGTGTGGGCAGGATGACGGCATGCCATGTTTCCGGCGGCACCGACTCCACCAGCGTCGCGCTGCTCGCGGCACGTCTGCTGGCCGCGGAACAGGGCGACCCCGGGGACCTCGTCCTGCTCGCCGGGCGCTTCGGAAGCGGAGAGCTCGCCGCCGAACGGCCTTATGTGGACGAGGCGATGGCGGAGATCCGCCGGTACGCGCCCGCAGCCCGCCCGGTGGTCCTCGATGCCGACGACGTGGCTGACTTCGACGACTTCCAGCACCACGCGGGGGACCCGGACGAGCCTCATGCGCACGCCTTCCGCGCCCCGTTCTGGGGCAGGCTCCATGCCGCTGCGGCGGATCTGGGCTGCGATACCCTCCTGACCGGCTGCGGGGCCGATCCGATCGTGGACGCCAACCCGTTTCACCTGCACAGGCTGGCCCGCACGGGACAGCTCCGGCGGATGACGAGGCAGGCCCGTGACTGGGCCGCGGGCAGCGAGCGGGGCCTGTGGGACATCGTCTCCGCCTACGTGGTGCAGCCGGCTCTTCCGCTGGCCGCCGAACGGGTCACGGCGCTCGTCCGCCGCCGCGGAACGGTGCTCGGCGGCCTCGGCGGCTTCGCCCGCCCCCGATGGCTGCGTTCCGGATTCGCGCGGGCTCACGGCTACCGTGCGGCCGGCATCGCGGAGAGCCGCTTCGTGTTCGGACGCGAGCCCGAGCAGTCCCTCTACGAGGCCGCCAACTACCTCGCCGCTCCCGACCCGCTGTCCTGGCGCCGCGCACGGCAGGACGGGTTCTTCCTCTCCCACCCCTTCCTCGACCCGGAGGTCATCGCCACGATGCGCCGCCTCCCCGCCGAGACCGCGTTCCAGCCGGGCCGTCCGAAGGCGGTACTGCGCGAGGCGATGGCGGATCTGCTTCCGCCCCGGATCGGCGGCCGGGTCGACAAGGTCCCCTTCAACCAGCTCTACGCCCGCGGCCTGCGGACACACGGCGACGAACTCATCGACCTCTGCCGCTCCGCGAGGCATCCGCTGGTCACGGAGATGTTCGACGTCGAGACGCTGTGCCGGGCGGTGAGGGAGGCGCAGTTCGGCATGGGGGACTCCTATTCCTGGGACCGAGTGAACAGTTCCCTCGCCCTCGTGGCGTGGCTGGAGCGACTGGACCGGAGTTCCCGCGCGCGCCGTGCGGCCATGCCGGTCATCCCTGCTTCTTGATGTCCCAGAGCGTCCGTTTGATCGGACCCGTTTCGGCGGTGACCAAGCCGTACCGGTTCACCATCTCGTGCCTTTCCGCTATGGACGGGATGCGGTTCTCCTCATCGCCTCGCGTGATGGACGCCAACAAGAATGCGCCATGCGCGCCGAACTGCCAATAGACAGTGGCATAGCGGGGATCCATCGTGTGCCGGTCGACCGAATTGTTTTCATACACCCGACCCCGGTAGGCGACGGAGTCGAGATTCTTGTCCTTCTTGACCCACTGGGGCACCTTGCCCTCACCCCAGGAATACCCCTTCATCTCGACTTGGTCCAGACCGAGCCGGTCCTTACGCGCCAATTGCGCGGAGGCGTAGAGCGCCAACTGGTCATACGGCGTGTCGATGGGAAGTTGCACCACCGTTTGGGTGACGAACGCGTCATTCGCCTCGATCCAGTTCCCGAAAGGCATCCATGGCTGCGCCGACACCAACTGGCCGGGCTGGTAGACCTCCTTTCGGGAGAGCGGACGTTGCACATAGAACTCACGGAACGTCTTGGCGTCCGCACGCCACTGCTCGCGGGGCCGGTCCGTCCGACTGAGCGTCACCCGTTCACCCATGGCGTGGAATTCGGTGCCGAGCACGTAGAAGCCCACATCGCTGCGGTTCTCGATCTTGATGTCGACCGGTACGACGAACTTCTTACGGTCCTTGCTCAGCACAGGCTTTCCCACGGTGACGTTGACAAGGGGCCTGGCACTGTGCTGGGACGGCTGGTAGAGGTGCTGGTAGCCGAAATTGGCCACCGCGAGAGCCGAGGAGACCACCACTGCCGCGGCCACCCGCTTCGGAGAGGGGATCACGACCGATGTCCGCCACACCGTGAGGGCGGCCCATGCGGAACCTGCCGTGAGCAGGCTTAACAACACCCGGTAGAGCGTGGAGTCGCCGTCCCTGAATGTCTCGAGCAGAAGCATGGTGTTGGTCAACAACGCCGCGACCGTGCCGATCAGCGCGACCATCCCGGAATAGGGGAAGACGTTCCGGCCCCAGTGGTCCACGACTGCGACGGAGCCCAGCAACGAGAGGGCCGCGACCAGAATGAGGATGGCACCGGTGATGCGCCCCGTGTAGGTAAGGGCCTCGCTGAGGTCTTCTATGCCCCACCAGCCCAGCAGCAGCGCCGTCGGAAGGAGGACCAGCAGGATCAACGCCATGGCGGCCGGTGACTTCCTGGTGCCCGGCGCGATCAGCAGCGCCCGCAGGCGCGAGCCGGCGCCGGGGGGAGTCTTCACGCGATCACCTCCTGCCGCCGCGGGCCGTCCGCCCCGCGCTCGAGCCGACCGCAAGGAGTCCCGCCGGTAGACACCGGCCTGCGCCGACTGGGCCCACGGGGTCCTCCCTCGACTTCGACTGTCGCTGCGGCACTGCACGGGTGAGCGCCGTCCGGGAACCGCGGAGCATCCGGGGCTCGAGCACCATCGTCCGCGTTGATCATCCGGATCACCATCCGGACGCCTCCGGAAGGCCTAGCGGAAGGCCCCGGCGAAGGGTGACGTCCCTCTCTCTTCCACGGAACCCCGCACGCACCGCTCCGCCGGGAGCTATCACGGAAGCGGGGGACACGGAAGCGGGAAGGCGGTGCGGACGGTGCGGGCGATCAGGGGACTGTGGCGCTGGCGGCACAACCCGCTGTGCCGCCCGACCGATCTGGCCGAGGGCCGGGTGGGGCTCGTGGCGCTGTTGCTCGTCGTCCTCGCCGCCCCGGTCGTCGGGGTTCTCGTCGGGTGTGCCACCGAGGACGCCCTGCGGCGTTCCGTGCGCGAACAGCACGCGAACCGGCATCAGGTGCGGGCCACGGTGGTACGCGAGGTGGACCCCGCCCCGCTGAACATCGACCCGGAGGGCTCCGTCGGCGGGGACCCGCGCACCCGGGTCCTCGCCCGCTGGACCGCCTCCGACGGCACCGGGCACAGCGGCCCGGTGGCGACGCGTCTGAAGAACCCGCGGCCGGGCGACCGCTTCCCCCTGTGGACCGACGCCGGGGGCCGTCCCACGGCACGGCCGATGGACACGGTGACGGCGACGACGCACGCCGTGCTCGCCGGCTTCGGCGTGACCCTGCTGACGGCTGGTGCGATCGAGTGCGTCAGACGGCTGGTCGTCCGGCGCATGGTCCACCACCGGTACGTCCGCCTGGACCGGGCCTGGGAGAGGGCGGGCCCCGACTGGGGCAGGACCGGCACCGGAAGCTGACGGCCTGGTGCCTCTGGTCAATGCGACAGCCGTGCGCACGCTACGGTGGTCCGGCCGGAGCACTCGCCGGCAGACCCGCGTACGACAAGGTGGGGGCACAGCTACGCCATGGCACAGGGCACGGTCCAGGTGACGCACACCGGCACATCGCGATGGCGGCGCCGCACAGGTGAATACGCGTCGCTCGCCGCCGCCCTGGAGGCCGCGGCCGAGGGCGACATCCTCACCGTCGCTCCCGGGACCTACCGGGAGAACCTCGTCGTGGAGCGGGCGGTGACCCTGCGCGGGCCCGAGGGCTCGCCCGGCTCGGTGCGCATCGCCCCCGTGGACGGGGTCCCGCTGACCGTACGCGCGTCCGCGATGGTCCAGGACCTGCATGTGGAGGGGCAGGACTCCGCGGCGCCGGCCCTGCTGATAGAGGAGGGCACCCCGGAACTGCGGGACGTACGGGTGGTCACCCGGTCGGCCGTCGGCATAGAGGTGCGCGGCGGCGCCCGGCCGACGGTCCGTCACTGCACGGTCGACAACCCGGCGGGGGTCGGTATCGCCGTCCTCGACGGCGGGGGCGGGGTGTTCGAGGAGTGCGAGGTCGTCGCCGCCGGGCAGGCGGGCGTCGCGGTGCGCGGGGGCGCGCACCCCCGGCTCGAGCGCTGCCGCGTGCACCACACGGCCGGCTCGGGACTCACCGCCACCGGGGAGAACTCGGCGCTGGAGGCGGTGGGCTGCGAGGTCTACGAGGTGCGGGGCAGCGGTGTCCAGGTGACCGGCCGGGCGACCGCGCACCTCACCGACTGCGAGGTGCACCGCACCACCGGCGACGGTGTCACCCTCGACACCGACGCGGTCCTGACGCTGGCCGACTGCCGTATCCACGACATCCCGGAGAACGCGGTCGATCTGCGTTCCCGCTCCGTCCTCACCATGACCCGTACCACCGTGCGGCAGTTCGGCCGCAACGGCCTGTCGGTGTGGGATCCGGGCACCCGCGCGGACGCCAACCAGTGCGAGATCTCCGACAGCACCGGCGACTATCCGGCGGTGTGGGTGAGTGACGGCGCGACCGTCGTACTGGACTCCTGCCGGGTGCACGACGTGCCGGACGCCCTGTTCGTCCTCGACCGCGGTTCACGCGCGGACGTGGTCGACAGCGACCTGTCGCAGGTGCGCAACACCGCGGTGTCGGTGAGCGACGGCGCCACCGCGCAGCTCGACGACTGCCGGATCCGGGAGGCGGCCACGGGGGCCTGGTTCCGGGACCACGGCAGTGGCGGCACCCTCAGCAACTGCACCCTGGACGGCATGCAGACCGGAGTGATCGTCACCAAGGGCGCCGACCCGACCGTCGAGCGCTGCACCGTCGATTCCCCGGCCGAGGCCGGTGTCTATGTCTCGGCCGGTGGCCGCGGCAGCTTTCTGGACTGCCGGGTCACGGGCAGCGGCGGGTACGGCTTCCATGTGATAGACGGCAGCCGGACGACACTGCGGAAGTGCCGCACGGAGCGCTGCGCGCGCGGTGGTTACGAGTTCGCCGAGAGCGGCGGAGCGACCGGTGCGGGCGGTCCCGTGGTGGAGGACTGCACCAGCGACGAGAGCGGCCATCCCGCGTCACCGACGGCACCGGAGCCGGCCGTGCAGACCGTGACCCACTCCTCCGGTCTGCTGGGCGCCGTTCCCGGACCCCGTGCCGGGCAGGCGCCGCCCGCCCCCGCCGTCGGACCGGAGAAGGAGCTGCGGCCGTCGAGGACCGTGCTCGGTGAACTCGACGCACTGGTGGGCCTGGAGAGCGTCAAACGGGAGGTGCGGGCCCTCACCGACATGATCGAGGTGGGCCGGCGCCGGCAGCAGGCCGGGCTGAAGGCGGCCTCCGTCAAGCGCCACCTGGTGTTCACGGGTTCCCCCGGCACCGGCAAGACCACGGTCGCCCGCCTGTACGGCGAGATCCTCGCCTCCCTCGGCGTGCTGGAGAAGGGGCATCTGGTCGAGGTCTCCCGGGTCGATCTGGTCGGCGAGCACATCGGGTCCACGGCGATCCGCACCCAGGAGGCGTTCGAGAAGGCGCGCGGCGGTGTGCTGTTCATCGACGAGGCGTACGCGCTCTCCCCCGAGGACTCCGGGCGGGACTTCGGCAAGGAGGCCATCGACACGCTGGTGAAGCTGATGGAGGACCACCGGGACGCGGTCGTGGTGATCGTCGCGGGGTACACGGCGGAGATGGAGCGGTTCCTGTCCGTCAACCCGGGGGTGGCGTCCCGCTTCTCACGGACCATCACCTTCGGTGACTACGGGTCCGAGGAGCTGCTGCGCATCGTGGAGCAGCAGGCCGAGGAGCACGAGTACCGGCTGGCGGCGGGTGCCTCGGAGGGCCTGTTGAAGTACTTCACGGAGCTCCCCAGGGGTCCCGCGTTCGGCAACGGCCGCACCGCGCGGCAGACGTTCGAGGCGATGGTGGAGCGGCACGCGAGCCGGGTCGCCCAGCTGCCGGAGCCGAGTACGGACGACCTGACCCTGCTCTACGCCGACGACCTGCCCGAGCTGCCCTGATCCCGCCGCCGCGCGGCGCGCGCCGCACACCTCACGCGGTGGGCGCGCCGGAGCCGCTGCGGACGCCGTCGTCGGGTTCTCCCGGGTGCCGCGGTACCGGAACCTCCGGCCGCAGCCGGGCCAGCAGCCGTCGGCGTTCCTCGGCGAAGGCCGGGTCCGCCTGGTAGTCGGAGTGGCCGAGGATCGGCGCGGGCAGCGGGTGGGCCTCGGTGCGGCCGTACGCCAGGGGGTCCCCGAGCGGAGGACGGTCCACCCCGGGGCCGCGGTCGCCGGGCAGCCGCACCGGGCCGCCGATGGGGTCGGTGAGCCGGTGGAGGTTGCGCCAGCAGACGACCTCCTGGTGCAGGGCGCCGAGCGCGGCGGGTCCGAAGTGGGCCGGGAACCAGCGGCCGTAGAGCCGTTCCAGCGGGGACCCGTAGGTGAGCAGGGCGACGCGGTTGCGGGTGGCGGGGGTGAGCTGCCAGGCCGCGGCGGCGGCGAGGACGCTTCCCTGTGAGTGTCCGGAGAGCACCAGCCGTCCGCCGGTGGACCGTGTCCAGGTCTCGATCCGCCAGGTCAGGTCCGGCACCGCCCGTTCGGCGTAGCAGGGGGGTGCGAAGGGGTGGGCGGCGCGCGGCCAGAAGGTGCCGACGTCCCACAGGATGCCGATCGTGCGCCGTGCGGAGGCGTCCTTGTAGGCGCGCCGGCCCCAGGTGACGAACAGGATGAAGCCGAGCCCGATCAGCCAGGAGCCCAGGGCCTGCGCCGTCTCGGCGGCGCCGTGCACCACGGGGTAGCTGCCCTGTGCGGCCCGGCCGGGTGTCCGGTCGGTGGTCAGGGCGCCGACGAGGGCGCCCGCGCCCAGCAGCAGGGTCGCGGCGGAGGTGACGGCGACGATGCGGGGTGCCCGGTCGGTGAGGGTGGCCATGGCGCGGGCGTAGGCGATCCGCCGGGTACGGGCGGGGTCGCCGGTCTCCCCCGGGAACTCCTGTGCCACGGTGGCGTGCTCGTCGCGGGCGATGTGCCAGGCCCGCCGGGCCAGCCAGCCGCAGAGCCCCAGCAGCAGGACGAGCAGGGGCGGGATCACGGACGCCTGCCAGGTGAGCACCACCGGTGGCCCGGGAATCGACGCCCCGGTGCCGTCCAGCCAGTCGGAGACCCGCTGGGCCACGCCGCCGGACATCACGCCACCCAGCGCGCAGGCCAGCATCGCGACCGCGGGCCCGGCCAGTCCCCGCATGGCGGCACGCCGGTCGGGGGCGCTCCGGTACAGGGCGTGGGCGACTCCGGCGAGCACAATCACGAGGAGGCCCTGGGCGAGGGTGACGGCGCCGAAGGTCGCATCGCCGGACAGCCGGCCCGCCGACTCCCAGCCGGGGCGCTGCCATCCGGCGTACACCAGGGTCAGGACGAGCAGGGTGAGCGCGGCCAGGGGCAGCAGGCGCACCACGCGGGTGTCGAGTTCGCCGTCCAGCCGGCGGTCGGTGCGGCCGCGCCGGCAGACCACCCACACCACGACGGCCGCGCCGGCGAACAGCGCCGCTTCGAGGAGCGGGCCGAGGACACCCAGCACCGCGGGGCCGCCGGGAGCACGGTCGTGGTGCGCGGCCGCGCTGCCGACCGCGGCGGCGACGGTGAGCAGTCCGGCGGCGGTGTGCGCGGCGCGCAGCCGGGCGACCAGGCGACGGCCGTACCAGAAGCCGGGCCGGCCCAGGGCGGTGGGGCCTGCCTCCTCGGGCTCCTCGGGTTCGGTCCCGTGGGCGATCGGCTGCTGGGACTCGTACGCGCTCCAGGTGCGCAGGGACAGGTACCACAGCAGCCCGGTCAGGGCGGTGGGCACCAGGGCGGCGAGGGCGAGCCGGCGGCCCGGCAGGCTCCACCAGCCGCCGTCCGAGGCCTCGGGCGACAGGAAGCCGAGCCAGGAGTGCCGTGCGGCGCACGCGTGCGTGCCCGCGCACTGCCAGGCCGCGAGGTCCAGGGCGACCTCGCAGGCGGCCGCGACGAACAGCACCGTCAGGCTCAGTCCGGTCAGCCGCACCAGCAGTCCGTACAGCCGCACGAGGCGTCCGCGGCCCCGGGCCGTCGGGCGCATCCAGTGGGCGAGGTTGACCACCATGAAGGGCAGCAGCAACAGCCACAGGGCGCGAGTGCCGTTGCCGGAGGTGAGGTTGCACCAGACGTACGCCTCGGGGACCGGGCCGCCTTGGCGGTCGGCGGGCCGGTGCTCCGCGTCGGCGTCGTCGGCGCGCCGGAACACGGCGGCGATGTCGTCGCCCGTGATCCGCACCGTGCGCGGATCGTTCAGCATCTCCTGCGGAGTGGTGCCGCCCACCCCGTGGACCAGGAGTTCCAGGGCTGTGCCGGCTTCCCCGGGCCGCTCGGCCGTCTCGCCCGCGCCCCCGGCCGGTCTGTGTTCCCGCGCACGCTCCACCGCTTCGCACTTCCCCCGTGACACTCCGTCGGTTCCGCCCGTGCCGGCAGGATCTCCCCTGCCCGAGCGGTTCACACCTGTTCTCACGGAATCTCCCCGATCCGGGTGAGGCCCGGGCGACCTGCGGGACGGCCCCCTGGGACGAACCCGCGGGACAATGATGGCATGTACACGCCTGACAGCCGGGTGCGTCCCCCTTGCCCCGGCATGCGAGGATGGGACGCCGACGCACCGGCGACGGAGAGAACCTGCCAGTCGGACCGGGCGTGTGCGGCGTGTCGGACGGCTTGGCGGCGAAAGGACCGGAGCGTACGTGAGCGAGAATCAGAACCTCCTCGCGGAGCAGCGACGCACCCTGATCCTCGACGAGGTCCGGCGCCGCGGCGGAGTCCGGGTCAACGAGCTGACCCGCAAGCTCGGCGTGTCGGACATGACGGTCCGCCGCGATCTCGACGCGCTGGCCCGGCAGGGCGTCCTGGAGAAGGTGCACGGCGGCGCGGTCCCACTGGTCGAGGCCAGCACGCACGAACCCGGTTTCGAGGCCAAGTCGGGTCTGGAGCTGAGCGCGAAGGACGACATCGCGCGGGCGGCGGCCGAACTGGTCGTCCCGGGCGCGGCGATCGCCCTCTCCGGCGGCACGACGACGTACGCGCTGGCCGGCCGGCTGCTCGAGGTGCCCGACCTCACGGTGGTCACCAACTCGGTGCGGGTGGCGGACGTCTTCCACGCGGCGCAGCGCTCCTCGGGCCCCCGGCAGGGCGCGGCCACCGTCGTCCTGACCGGCGGTGTGCGCACGCCGTCGGACTCGCTGGTGGGGCCGGTGGCCGACCAGGCGATCTCGATGCTCCACTTCGACCTGCTGTTCCTGGGGGTGCACGGGATATCGGTCGAGGCCGGGCTGTCGACGCCGAACCTCGCGGAGGCCGAGACCAACCGGCGTCTGGTGCAGTCGGCGCGGCAGGTGGTCGTGGTCGCCGACCACACCAAGTGGGGCACGGTGGGCCTGAGTTCGTTCGCGTCCCTGGACCAGGTGGACACGCTGGTGACGGACTCCGGGCTGCCGGCCGGGGCCCGCCTCGAGGTCTTCGAGCACCTGCGGAACCTGGTCGTGGCGGGGGAACCCGACGGTCCTGCCGATCCCGCGGTCGGCTGACCCCGCGTCCGGGCCGCCCGGAAGACCTCAGTCCGGCCAGACCCCGGTGCGCAGCAGCGTCTCGATCGTCGCCGTGTACGGGGCGATCTCCAGTCCCTGGCCGGCCAGCCACTCGTCCGAGTAGTACTTGTCGAGGTAGCGGTCCCCCGGGTCGCAGAGCAGCGTCACCACGCTCCCCTGCCGCCCTTCGGCCACCATCTCCGCGACGATCTTCAGCGCGCTCCACAGCCCGGTGCCGGTGGAGCCCCCCGCCTTGCGGCCGATGACCCGCTCCAGGGCCCGTACGGCGGCGACGGCGGCAGCGTCGGGCACCTTCATCATCCGGTCGATGGCACCGGGCAGGAAGCTCGGCTCCATCCGGGGCCGGCCGATGCCCTCGATACGGGAACCGCTGTCGCAGGTGACGTCCGGATCGCCGGTGGTCCAGCCCTCGAAGAAGCAGGAGTTCTCCGGATCGGCGACACAGACGCGGGTGTCGTACTGCAGATAGTGGACGTAGCGCGCGAGGGTCGCCGAGGTGCCGCCGGTGCCGGCCGTGGCGACGATCCACTCGGGCACCGGGAACGGCTCCGACTCCAGCTGACGGAAGATGGATTCGGCGATGTTGTTGTTCCCCCGCCAGTCCGTGGCCCGTTCGGCGTAGGTGAACTGGTCCATGTAGTGGCCACCGGTCTCCGCCGCGAGGGCGGACGACGCCTCGTACATCGTGCGGGGGTCGTCCACGAAGTGGCACCGGCCGCCGTGGAACTCGATGAGGCGGCACTTCTCGGCGCTCGTCGTGCGGGGCATGACGGCGATGAAGGGCACCCCGATCAGCTTCGCGAAGTAGGCCTCCGACACGGCGGTCGAGCCGCTGGACGCCTCGATCACCGGGCGGCCCGGACGGATCCAGCCATTGCACAGCCCGTAGAGGAAGAGGGAGCGGGCGAGCCGGTGCTTCAGGCTGCCGGTCGGATGCGTCGACTCGTCCTTGAGGTAGAGGTGGACGTTCCACCGCTCGGGCAGCGGGAAGCGCAGCAGATGGGTGTCGGCCGACCGGTTGGCGTCGGCCTGCACCCTGCGCACGGCCTCTTTCAGCCAGTCGCGGTAGCCGGGGTCGCTGTGGTCGACATCGAGGGTGACATCGCCCGGGGGCTGTTGGGGGGTACTCACGGCAGGGCTCCTTACGCTGAGCGCCGACGGCGTCCCGCGCGGCCGACACACCGATCATATGCACCCCAGGAAAGCCTCTCACCTGCATAAACGCCTCTTTGGGCGGCTCAAAGGCAACCCTGGGACCACGTCATGGCCCTCTGCCGGGGGGCGCCCTGGGCGCGGCGGTGGGGGCGCATTCGCGCGAGTGCTTCGAGCACCGCGGGGAACAGGGGCACGTGCACTGGTGCTCGGCGACGGGGGCGGGCAGACTGCACCGGCGGAGCAGGGTCCCGGACGGGGGCACACTGGATCTGGACACGAGCCGGCCCGCGGAACACGGTCCGGCACACCGACGCGCACAAGGGGGCGGGTGGCATGGCCGAGCCGGAGTTCACGGCCAGGGGCGTGCGGATCGGCAGGCGGCTGCGGTCGCTCACCCGGGCCGGGCAGGTCCGGATCAGCGACGGCAGGCTCGAGTTGCTCACCAGCCACGGAACCGAGATCGACAGCGCGCCGGTGCAGGCCGTCCGCGCCTCCCGTCCCTGGTTCGCACCCGAGGACCGGGCCCTGGCCGACCTCAACGGCCATCGGTACCTGCTGACGCTGGGTGACCACGACCCGGCGCCGGGCGAGCCGGGACCGCCCGCGGCCCGCCGTTTCATCGAAGCCGTACGCCGGGCATCGGGCCGCGGCGCCTGATGTGTCCGTGAGTTGCGCCACTTCGGGCCCTGCGTCACGCTGTTGTCACGTCACTCTGGGTTTACCGGCGATAACGCTGCGAACCAGCCCGCCGGCCACGACAGCAGGCAGCCACGCCACGCGGGCACCCTGCTGGATCCGTACTCCGTGTTCTTCCGGACGTCCGTCCGGACCTGACACCGGGGAGTCGCAGCTGTGATCACTCACCCAAGCAGACACTGCACGGTGGAGCTCCAGGCTCTGCCCGCGCGGATCGGCCAGGTCCGCAGAATCGTATCTGCGCAATTGCGCTACTGGCATATGGACATCTTGATAGACCGGGCCTCGCTCGGTGTGACGGAGTTGTTGTCCAACGTCCACCGGCACGCCCAGCCCGACAAGACCTGCACGGTCGAGCTGGAAGTGCTGCTCGACCGGCTCAAGGTCTCGGTGCGCGACCACGACCCGCGGCTGCCGGCCGTGGCGGACGCCGGTCCGCTCGCCACCTGCGGGCGGGGGCTGGCCATGGTGGCCGCGATGAGCGAGAGCTGGGGCGCGCTGCCGGACGGCGATTCGGGCAAGGTCGTGTGGTTCACGCTGCCGACGCCGTCCGCGACTCCCGTCGCGGACTGGGACCGGTGTCCGAGGATCGACACCGTCGAGCCCGCCGCACACCGGTTCGCGGAGGTCGCACTCGTCGAGCACGCCGTCGAGGGCCACCGGGCCGAACCGGAACCCGCCCGGTCCGTCGTTGCCGGCTGACCGGGCTCTGACCTCCGGTGGCCGTGTCGCACCACCCTTGCCGCGCGGCGCAGCGGTGCGCTGCCGCCACCGACGACCAGAGCCCGGATCAGGGAGGCCGGCGGCACCCGTTCCCCTCCCCCGGCGGGCCCGTCGGGTTCAGGTGGACGGCTGGTCGCTGTCCTTCAGGGCGCCCCAGCCGTGCCAGCGGTCGACCTCGATCCAGGCGCTGACCCGGGCCCGGACCCGGTCGGGGTACGGGTTGCCGGTGTAGTGCCGGGAGAGGCGGTCGATGTCGGCCAGGCCTTCGTCGTCCTTCAGCTCGACGACGCGGCCGACGAGGGTGACATGGGTGTACCAGTTCTCCTCGTCCAGCACGGTGAGGGTGACGCGCGGGTCGCGGCGCAGGTGCTTCAGGCGCACCCTGCCCTCGTCCAGGCTGATCAGCGCGCGGCCGTCCTCCCACACGTACCAGGTGGGCGTGGAGACGGGTGTGCCGTCGGAGCGGAGGGTGGCCATGACACAGGGGTTGGGACGGCGCAGCAGGTCGTCGGCCTCGGAAGGCAGCGGGGGCTTGGACACTACGGACTCCTCGGTGGCTCGTCGAACGGTTCCCCGGACGCTTCGTACCGGGTGCTCAGGTGGGGGACTCGCCGTGACCGGCGAAACTGGCGTAGTAGGCGGCGGCCATGTCCTCATCCCCGTGGCCCTGGGCCGCGGCGCGTTCCAGGCGCTCGGCGCCGGCTGCGGCCACGTCCAGGCGCACACCGTGCTGTTCACCGGCCCGGACGATCAGACGGGCGTCCTTGGCCGCGGTGGTCACGGCGAACTGGGCCGGGGTCAGCGGCCCGTCCAGGATCAGCCCCGCCTTGGCGCGCAGATAGCCCATGTCGAGCGGGCCGCCCGCGATGAGGTCGAAGAAGCCGCCGGGGTCGACGTCCAGCGCCTCGGCCAGGGCGAGGGTCTCCCCCACGGCGGAGGTGACCGCGAGGACCCAGCTGTTGGCCACGAGTTTGAGCCGGGTCGCGCTGCCTGCCGCCCCGTCCTCGCCGGTCCACACGGTGCGGGCACCGACGGCGTCGAACACCGGGGCCACCGTGGTCCTGCCCTCGGCCGGTCCGGCGGCGATCACGGTCAGCTGTCCGGCCTCGGCCGGCTGCCGGGTGCCCAGCACCGGGGCGTCGTAGAAGAGCAGGCCGTGCTCGCGCGCGAAGCCGGCCAGCTCGGCGAGGCCCTCGAGACCGGCGGTGGTGGACTGCGCCCAGACGGTGCCGCGCCGCAGGGCGGGGGCGGCCAGCCGCATCGTCTCCAGCGTGGCGGGACCGTCGTACAGCATGGTCAGGACGACATCGGCGGACTCGACCGCCTCGGCGGGGGTGCCGGCGACGTGCGCGCCGTCGGCGGCGAGCGGGTCGGCCTTGGCGCGGGTGCGGTTCCAGACGCGGACGGCGTGACCGGCCCGGGCGAGGTTGCGGGCCATCGCGGCACCCATGATGCCGGTGCCCAGGACGGTCACGGTGAGCTGATCGGTCATGACCTCGGCTTTCTGCGGGTCGGGGTGGTCGCTCCGCGTGCGGTGGGCAGTGCCTCGTGCTCCGGTCCGGGTCCCTGGTCCGGTCCGGGTCCCTGGTCCGGCACCGGGTCGAGTGTCCCGTGCCCGGTCGGCGCGCGCACTGCCCGGCAGCGCTTCGCCGATCACGTTTCGTGGATCATTGTGCGGTGTCCGGCCGTGGTTCCGCCTCTCGACCCGGGCATCCGCCTGCCCACCGGCCGGACCGTTATGCCAGGGCCCCCAGCGGATCGTCGAGCACCGGCTGCCAGGCCAGTTCGGCGGCGCCGACCAGGCTGTTGTGGTCCAGGGCGCAGGCCAGGATCGGGACGCCGCCGCTGCGGCCCCACAGGCTGCGGTCGGCGACGACGGCGCGCAGCCGGTCCGGGGCGGCCTCCAGGAGGGTGCCGTGCAGGCCTCCGAGGATGATCCTGTCCGGGTTGAGGATGTTCACCAGACCGGCGAGACCCTGTCCCAGGCGGTCGACGAGGGTGTCGACGGCGGCGCGGACGGCCGGGTCGTCGTGGTGCTCGTGGATCAGTGTGTCGGCCTGTTTGAGGAGGGACATCTCGGGGCCGGGTTCGCGTCCGGCCGCGGTGAGGAAGGCGAGCGGGTCCGCCTCCACGTCCAGGCAGCCCCGGCTGCCGCAGTAACAGGGGCGGCCCCCGGGGTTGACAGCGAGGTGGCCGACCTCCAGGGCGAGACCGGAACTGCCGGTGTGCAGGCGGCCGTCGAGCACCAGCGCGCCGCCGACACCCCGGTGGCCGGTGGCCACGCACAGCAGGTCGCGTGCGCCGCGCCCGGCACCGTGCCGGTGTTCGGCGAGGGCGACGAGGTTGACGTCGTTCGCCGCGAAGGCGGGGCCGCCGAGACCGGCGGCGCGCACCTGCTCGGCGAAGATCTCCCGCACCGGGGCGCCCGTGGGCCAGGCCAGGCGCAGCGGGCCGAAGGCCAGTCCCTCGGGTTCGGCCACCGCGGACGGCACGGAGAGCCCCGCTCCGACGCACCGGCGTCCGGTCTCGCGGAGCAGTTCGGCGCCGGCCGCGACGACGGAGCCCAGCACCTTCGCCGGGTCGGCGTCGATGACCTCGCTGCCGGGCGCGGTGGCGACGATCCGGCCGCCCAGGCCGACCAGGGCGGCCCGGAACCCGTCGGCGTGCACCTGCGCGGCCAGGGCCACCGGTCCGTCCTCGGCGATCGAGAGCCGGTGCGAGGGCCTGCCCTGCGAACCGGCGGCCGCGCCGGGCCGGGCGTCCACCC
This sequence comes from Streptomyces cathayae, assembly GCF_029760955.1. Classification (GTDB taxonomy): domain Bacteria; phylum Actinomycetota; class Actinomycetes; order Streptomycetales; family Streptomycetaceae; genus Streptomyces; species Streptomyces cathayae. The sequence continues at coordinate 6,908,249 of NZ_CP121682.1, read as the reverse complement.
TGATCAGGCCGAGCGCCTCCAGTTCGGCGGCGACGGCACCGGCGGTCGCCCGCGTCACGCCCAGTTCCGTGGTGAGCACCGCGCGGGTCGGGGCACGTCCGGTGTGCACGAGTTCCAACGCGGGCCCGAGGGCTCCGCGTCCCCGGTCCAGCCGTGTCCTCGAGGTGGTCCCTTCCCCCGCCGGCCGGGGGTCCGCCTTCCCGCTCATGAGGGCGAGTCTCCCATGATCCGAAACGGCGGCGGGCCACCGGCCGCCGTCCCGGAGCGGGAGGCTCGGCCGCCCGGCGGGACTCCGGGCTCCGCTAGCCTGGTCGCACGATGAACGACCGTATGACGACTGCGTGGGGCGCGCCGGTGCTGGCCCGCTTCCCCGAGGACCCCCGCGACAGACTGCGCGCCTGGGACGCCTCCGACGAGTACCTCCTCGGACATCTGGACCGGGAGCCGATCCCGCTGGACGGCACGGTCGTGGTCGTCGGAGACCGCTGGGGGGCACTGGTCACGGCGCTCGCCGCGCACCGGCCGACACAGATCACCGACTCCTGGCTGGGGCAGCAGGCCACCCGCGCGAACCTGGCACGCGCCGGTGTCGAGCCGGGCGCGGTCCGGCTGCTCACCACGCAGGACCCGCCGCCGGCCCGGATCGATGTGCTGCTGGTGCGGGTGCCGAAGAGTCTGGCCCTGCTGGAGGACCAGTTGCTGCGGCTGGCTCCCGCGGTGCACGAGGACACGGTCGTCGTCGGGACCGGCATGGTGAAGGAGATCCACACCTCGACGCTGAACCTCTTCGAGCGGATCATCGGCCCCACCCGGACCTCTCTCGCCGAGAAGAAGGCGCGGCTCGTCTTCTGCACCCCGGACCCGGCCCTGGTCCGGCCCTCCAGTCCCTGGCCGTACAGCTACGCGCTGCCCGACGGCGTCGGCGCGGTCTCGGGCCGGACCGTCGTCAACCACGCGGGGGTCTTCTGCGCCGACCGGCTCGACATCGGCACCCGGTTCCTCCTGAAGCATCTGCCGACCGGGCGGACGGGCCTGCGGGTGGTGGATCTCGGGTGCGGCAACGGTGTCGTCGGTACGGCGGTGGCGCTGGCCGATCCGCGGGCCGAGGTGCTGTTCGTCGACGAGTCGTTCCAGGCGGTGGCGTCCGCGGAGGCCACGTACCGGGCCAACGGCGTACCGGGGCATGCCGAGTTCCGGGTCGGCGACGGTCTGGCGGGCGTGCCGGACGACAGCGTCGACCTGGTGCTCAACAACCCGCCGTTCCACTCCCACCAGGCGACCAGCGAGGCGACGGCCTGGCGCATGTTCACCGGCGCGAGGCGCACCCTGCGCCCCGGTGGTGAGCTGTGGGTGGTCGGCAACCGCCATCTGGGGTACCACGTGAAGCTGCGGCGGTTGTTCGGGAACAGTGAAGTGGTGGCGAGCGACCCGAAGTTCGTCGTTCTGAAGTCCGTCCGACGGTAGCGCCGCAGCACGGCGCCGCAGCACTCCCGGTGGCCTGCTTCAGCGGGGGGCGAGCGTCGTGATGAGGTCCGCCACCGCGCGGGTCATCGCTTCCCGGCCCACGGTCAGATAACCGCGGGAGTCGACCGCTTCGGGGTGGGCGGCGAGGAAGTCCCTGATGGCGCCGGTCATGGCGAGGTTCAGGGCGGTGCCGATGTTCACCTTGGCGATGCCCGAGCCGACGGCCGCGGTGAGTTCGGTGTCCGGCAGGCCCGAAGAGCCGTGCAGGACGAGGGGGACGTCCAGGGCGGCGGAGAGGCGTCCGAGGAGGGCGTGGTCGAGGGTGGCGGTGCGGGTGGTCATGGCGTGGGTGGTGCCGACGGCGACGGCCAGGGCGTCCACGCCGGAGTCGGCGACGAAGGCGCGGGCCTGTTCGGGGTCGGTGCGGGCGCCGGGCGCGTGGGCGTCCAGCGGCGCCGTGCCCTTGCCTCCGATCTCCCCCAGTTCCGCCTCGATCCACAGGCCCCGGGCGTGCGCCCAGTCGACGGCCGCCCGGGTCGCGGCGAGGTTCTCGGCGTAGGTCAGCCGGGCCGCGTCGTACATCACGGAACCGAAGCCGGCGTCCGGGGCCTGGCGCAGCAGGGCGTCGCTCTGGACGTGGTCGAGGTGCAACGCGACGGGGACGGCGGCGCGTTCGGCGGCGGCGACGGCGGCGCGGGCGAGCGGCAGGAGGCGGCCGTAGCGGAACTTGACCGCGTTCTCGCTGACCTGGAGGACCACGGGGGCGTCCACCGACTCGGCACCGGCGATGACGGCTTCGACGTGTTCCAGCGTGATGACGTTGAACGAGGCGACGGCGGAACCCGCCGCGGCGGCGCGGCCGACGAGTTCGCCGGTGGTGGTGAGAGGCACGTTCGCTCCTTCCGTTCTTTCCGGTCCCTTTCAGCGCCTTCCGGTGCTTTCCGGTGCTTTCCGGCGGGGTCAGGGCTCGAGAACGACCGAGCGGGTGAGGTGGCGGGGGCGGTCGGGGTCGAGTCCGCGGGCCTCGGCGACGGCGACGGCGAGGCGCTGGGCGCGGACGAGTTCGGCCAGCGGGTCGAGGGTGCCCTGGATCCACGCTCCGCCGGTGTCCCGCACCTGTTCGGCCAGACCGTCCGGTGCGTCGCCCAGCATCCAGGTCGCGGTACCGCGCGTGGTGACGCTGATGGGGCCGTGCCGGTATTCCATGGCCGGGTAGGCCTCCGTCCACGCCAGTGCGGCCTCCCGCATCTTCAGACCCGCCTCGTGGGCGAGGCCCACGGTCCAGCCGCGGCCGAGGAAGGTGAACTGGGTGCAGTCCACGAGCCCTTCGGGCAGCGGTCGTGCGAGGGCGGTTCGCGCGTCCTCGACGACCGTGCCGGTGTGCAGGCCGAGGTGGGCGCGGAGCAGGGTGAGGGCCGTGGTCGCGAACCGCGTCTGCACGACGGAGCGTTCGTCCGCGTAGTCGAGTACGACGGTCTCGTCCGCCGATGCCGTCACGGCGGTGTCCGGGTCGGCGGTGAGCGCGGTGGTACGGGTGCCGCCCTTCAACCGGTCGAGCAGGTCCAGGACTTCGGTGGTGGTGCCGGAGCGGGTGAGGGCGACGACGTGGTCGTAGGCACGTCCGTGCGGGAACTCCGAGGCGGCGAAGGCGTCCGTCTCGCCCTGACCCGCCCCTTCGCGCAGGGCCGCCACCGCCTGCGCCATGAAGTACGAGGTGCCGCAGCCGACGACCGCGACCCGCTCCCCCGGTGCCGGGAGGGCCCGGGTGTGCTCGGCCGCCTGCGTGGCGGCCCGCGTCCAGCACTCGGGCTGACTCGTCAGTTCGTCCTCGACATGTGTCATGGCCGCCCCCACCCGCCTCGGTGATTGTTGTTGCAAGATAGAGCGGAGTTTCGAGCACAATCAAGCATTCGAGCAGAGATCGTCGGTGCGTCGGGGCCTGTCCGCCGGACAGGCGCTAGGGTCGCCGCAGGCCGGGAGACGGCAGGTGGCGGCAGGACGGGAGGGCGGATGTCGCGGGACGCCCGCTGGCAGGCGCTGCTCGAACTGCTCGTCGAGCGGGGCCGACTGGACGTGGACGAGACCGCCGCCGAGCTGGAGGTGTCGGCCGCGACGATCCGCCGGGACTTCGACACCCTCGCCGGGCAGCAGATGCTGGTGCGCACCCGGGGCGGGGCGGTGGCGCACGGGGTGTCGTACGAGCTGCCGCTGCGCTACAAGACCGCTCGCCGCGCCTCCGAGAAGCAGCGGATCGCCGAGGCCGTGGCGGGGCTCCTCGCGCCGGGCGAGGCGGTCGGGCTGACCGGCGGCACCACCACCACGGAAGTGGCGCGTGCGCTGGCGGTACGCGGTGATCTCGCGTCCGGGTCGCCCGCGCTGACGGTGGTGACCAACGCGCTCAACATCGCGGGCGAGCTCGCCGTGCGCCCGCAGTTCAAGATCGTGGTGACCGGCGGGGTGGCGCGGGCCCAGTCGTACGAGCTGGTCGGGCCGCTCGCGGACGGGGTGCTGGGGCAGATCACGCTCGACGTGGCGGTGCTCGGTGTCGTCGCCTTCGACGTCGCACACGGCGCGGCGGCGCACGACGAGGCGGAGGCGGCGATCAACCGGCTGCTGTGCGAACGGGCCGAGCGGGTGATCGTGGCGGCCGATTCCAGCAAACTGGGCCGGCGGGCGTTCGCCCGGATCTGTCCGGCCGGGTCGGTGGACACCCTGGTCACGGACGCGGCGGCCTCCCCGGAGGCGGTGCGCCGGTTCGAGGAGGCGGGACTGCGCGTCCTCGTGGCGTGAACCTCCTACCGCGGGCCCGTCCGGCCGGGCCTGCCTAAGCTGGCAGTCAGGGCGGCACGTACCGGCGGGCCAGGGAGGCTGCGATGGACGGGGCGGCGAGGGAGTGGGCAACGTCCGGCGGGCAGCGGTACGCACCGATCTCCGATCACGGCCTGATCGGAGATCTGCGCAGCGTGGCGCTGGTCGCGACCGACGGCACCATCGACTGGTACTGCTGCCCGGACTTCGACTCACCCAGTGTCTTCGCCGCGATCCTGGACGCCGGGCGCGGGGGCTCCTTCGAGCTGGCGGCGGCCGTGCCGGCGCACACCAAGCAGTTCTACTTCCCCGACACCAATGTCCTGATCACCAGGTTCTTCACCGAGGACGGCGTGGGTGAGGTGCAGGACTTCATGCCGGTCACCGGGGAGCCGGAGCCGGCCGAGGAGGACCGGCACCGGCTGATCCGGCGGGTGCTGTGCGTGCGCGGGGCCCTCCCGTTCCGGATGCGGGCGGCGCCGCGGTTCGAGTACGGCACCCGGCCGCACACCCTGCGGCTGGCCGGCGACCTGGCGGTGTTCGAGTCCGAGGCGCTGTCCCTCGCGCTCACCTCGACCGTCCCGCTGGAGGCCGACGGCCCGGACGTGCGGGCCGACTTCAAACTGGCGGAGGGCGAGACCGCGGTGTTCACCCTGGACCGGGTCGGCGGCGAGGTGGCCCCCCGCCACTGCGCGCACCGGGATGCGGAGGAGCAGTTCGGCACCACGGTGCGGTACTGGCGGCACTGGCTGTCCTCCTCCCGCTACCGCGGCCGGTGGCGGGAGATGGTGCACCGCTCCGCCCTCACCCTGAAGCTGCTCACCTACGCGCCGACCGGGGCGATCGTGGCGGCGCCCACGACGAGTCTTCCGGAGGAGCTCGGCGGGGAGCGCAACTGGGACTACCGGTACGTGTGGATGCGGGACGCGGCCTTCTGCGTGTACGCGCTGCTGCGGCTGGGCTTCTCCGAGGAGGCCAGGGCGTTCATGGGGTTCGTGTCCCGGCACGTCAGTCCCGGCGACGGGTGCCCCTCCGGCCCGCTGCAGATCATGTACGGCATCGACGGCCGTACCGACCTGGCCGAGCGCGAACTCGGCCATCTGGAGGGGTACCGGGGTTCGGCACCGGTGCGGGTCGGCAACGCGGCGGCCGACCAGTTGCAGCTCGACATCTACGGGGCGCTGATCGACTCCTTCTACCTGTACGACAAGTGGGCCGAGCCCATCTCCAGCGAGCAGTGGGACCATGTGTGCGCGCTGGTGGACTGGGTGTGCACGCACTGGGACCAGCCCGACGAGGGCATCTGGGAGACGCGCGGCGGGCGCAGGAACTTCCTGTACTCACGGCTGATGTGCTGGGTGGCGATCGAGCGGGCCGTCCGCATGGCCAACCGGCGCGGTCTGCCCGCCGATCTCCCCCGCTGGCGGACGAGCCGCGACACCATCTACCGGCGGATCATGAGCCACGGCTGGTCCGAGGCGCGCCGGGCCTTCGTGCAGCACGAGGACGGGGACGTGCTCGACGCGGCGGTGCTGATGATGCCGCTGACGAAGTTCATCGCGCCGACCGACCCGAAGTGGCTGTCCACGCTCGACTCGCTCACCGAGGACCTGGTGTCGGACTCGCTGGTCTACCGGTACGACCCGCAGGAGAGCCCGGACGGCCTGCGCGGCGACGAGGGCACGTTCTCCATCTGCTCGTTCTGGTACGTCGAGGCGCTGACCCGGGCCGGACGGCTCGACGAGGCGTCCCTCGCCTTCGAGAAGATGCTGACGTACGCCAACCACCTGGGCCTGTACGCCGAGGAGATCAGCCACACCGGTGCACAGCAGGGCAACTTCCCACAGGCGTTCACGCACCTCTCGCTGATCAGTGCCGCGTTCAATCTGGACCGCGCCCTGGGCTGATCCTCAGTGGCCGTGGCCCGCGCCCTCGCGGGGCGCGGGGGCGTGTTTCCCGTCGTGCGCCGGTGCGGGTGCGCTGTCCGCGATGACCGGGTCCAGCACCCGGCCGACGCCGTAGGCCGTGCCGAAGGTCACGGCCAGGGCTGCGGCGAATGCGGTGATCTTCACTCCGGTACGCATGGTCACCCCTCCTCTGGATCCTCTCGGAATCCTCTCGGAACCGGACACCGGCCCGGGTCCGGGGCGGTGCCCACACACCTCACCATACCCCTGGGGGGTACGCAATCAAGTCCGGTCGGCCCTTGAATCCGCATACCTCCCAGGGGTATACCTGAAACCGGGAGGGATACCCCCGGCCCGTATACTGCAACCGGCGGCCGGGCACGTCCAGGCCGGCCCTCGTCACCAGGAGCGCTCATGACCGTCCGTACAGCCGGCACCGAGACCGAGGCCGGGGCCCAGGAAGAGGTGGAGCTGGTCATCGGCGGGATGACCTGTGCCTCCTGCGCCGCGCGGGTCGAGAAGAAACTCAACCGGATGGACGGGGTCACCGCCACGGTCAACTACGCCACTGAGAAGGCCCGGGTGTCGCACGCCGGTGCGGTCACCGTCCAGGACCTGATCGCCACCGTCGAGGCCACCGGGTACACGGCACGGGAGCCCGCGCCGCCCGCGCGCGGGAACGGACCCGCCGCCTCCGGCTCCACCGACTCCCCCGACGAGCTCCGGTCGCTGCGGGAGCGGTTGATCACGGCCGTGGTGCTGTCGGTGCCCGTCATCGCGATGGCGATGATCCCGGCCCTGCAGTTCGAGTACTGGCAGTGGCTTTCCCTGACGCTGGCGGCACCGGTCGTGACGTACGCGGCGTGGCCCTTCCACCGGGCGGCGTTCACCAACGCGCGGCACGGTGCGGCCACCATGGACACGCTGGTCTCGGTCGGCACCTCGGCGGCGTTCCTGTGGTCGCTGTGGGCGCTCTTCTTCGGCACCGCCGGCACCCCGGGCATGACCCACCCCTTCGAGCTGACCATCGCCCGTTCGGACGGCGCCGGGAACATCTATCTGGAGGCCGCCGCGGGTGTCACCGCGTTCATCCTGGCCGGGCGGTACTTCGAGGCGCGCGCCAAGCGGAAGGCGGGCGCGGCGCTGCGGGCGCTGATGGAACTGGGCGCGAAGGACGTCACCGTGCTCCGGCCCGACGGGCGCGAGGAGACGGTGCCCGTCGAGGATCTGGTGGTCGGTGACCGTTTCCTGGTGCGCCCCGGCGAGAAGATCGCGACCGACGGGACAGTCGCCGAGGGCACTTCGGCGGTGGACGTCTCCATGCTCACCGGAGAGTCCGCGCCGGTGGAGGTGGCCCCCGGGGACGCGGTCACCGGGGCCACACTCAACGCGGGCGGACGGCTCGTCGTGGAGGCCACCCGGGTCGGCTCCGACACCCAGCTCGCCCGGATGGCGAAGATGGTGGAGGACGCGCAGAACGGGAAGGCCGCCGCGCAGCGGCTCGCGGACCGGATCTCCGCGGTCTTCGTACCGGTCGTGATCGCGCTGGCCCTGGGCACGCTGGGCTTCTGGCTGGGCAACGGCGCCGGGCTGACCGCCGCGTTCACCGCCGCCGTGGCCGTACTGATCATCGCCTGCCCGTGTGCCCTCGGCCTCGCCACGCCGACCGCGCTGATGGTCGGCACCGGGCGCGGCGCGCAGCTCGGCATCCTCATCAAGGGCCCGGAGGTCCTGGAGACCACCCGCCGCGTCGACACCGTGGTGCTCGACAAGACCGGCACGGTCACCACCGGCCGGATGACCCTGCTCGCCGTGCACCCGGCCGAAGGTACCGACGAGGCCGACGTGCTGAGGCTGGCCGGCGCCCTGGAGCACTCCTCCGAGCACCCGATCGCCCGTGCCGTCGCCGACGGCGCCCGGGAGAAGCTGGGCACGCTGCCCTCCCCCGAGGAGTTCGGCAACGTGCCCGGACTCGGCGTCCAGGGTGTCGTGGAGGGCCGTGCGGTGCTCGTCGGCCGGGAACAGCTGCTGACGCAGGGGGAACTGAAGCTGCCGGCCGAGCTGGCGCGGGTCCTGGAGTCGGCCCAGGCGGCCGGGCGCACCGCCGTCACGGTGGCCTGGGACGGCGAGGCGCGCGCGGTGCTGGAGATCGCCGACGCCGTGAAGGAGACCAGCCCCGAGGCGGTGCGCCGGCTGCGCGCGCTCGGCCTCAGGCCCGTCCTGCTGACCGGCGACAACGAGGCGGTGGCCCGGACCGTCGCCCGCGAGGTCGGGATCGCGCCGGAGGACGTCATCGCCGAGGTGCTGCCGCAGGACAAGGTGGATGTCGTCAAGCGCCTCCAGGCGGAGGGCCGCTCGGTCGCGATGGTCGGCGACGGGGTCAACGACGCGGCCGCGCTGGCCCAGGCCGACCTCGGACTGGCCATGGGCACCGGCACGGACGCGGCCATCGAGGCCGGCGACCTGACCCTCGTCCGGGGCGACCTGCGGGCCGCGGCGGACGCGATCCGGCTGGCCCGCCGCACTCTCGGCACGATCCGGTCCAACCTGTTCTGGGCCTTCGCCTACAACGTCGCCGCGCTGCCGCTCGCCGCGGCCGGCCTGCTCAACCCGATGATCGCGGGGGCGGCGATGGCCTTCTCCTCGGTCTTCGTCGTCGGCAACTCCCTCCGGCTGCGCACCTTCCGGGCGGCCTGACCGGCGGCGGTCACCCGGACGGGTGTGACGGCCGGACTGCGGCGGGGGCGCGGGGACGCACCGGGTGGACCACGCGTACCGTGGACACCTGGTGACCCCCGGTCCACGGTGCGGGTGCGGGCGCGCCCAGCGAGCCCCGTACCCGTGGACCCCCCTCCACAACGCCCCCGCGGGAGAGACGAATGAGCGAGCCGACCACCACCGACCAGGGCGGTGCCCGTCCGCTCACCGCACCCGCCCGGCCCGCCGACGGACTCCGCCGGGTGGCGTCCGCCGTCCTCGGCGATCTCAGGGCCGTGGACGGCGCCCTGTACGCGGCGGTGGCGGCCACTCCCACCCCCACCCTCGACCGGGCCCTGCGCCGCCTCTCGCACGCGGCCGACCATTCGAAGATCTCGTTCGCCATCGCCGGTGCCCTCGCTCTGGGCGGGTCGCAGCAGCGCCGGGCCGCGCTCGTCGGAGTGGGGGCCATAGCCGTGGCGTCGGCGTCGGCCAATCTGCTCGGCAAGCGTCTGGTCCGCAGGGACCGGCCGGACCGGGAGGCGGCCCGGGTGACCGTGGACCGGCATGTCCCGATGCCCACCTCGGCTTCCTTCCCCTCCGGGCACACCGCCTCGGCGGTCGCCTTCGCCACCGCCGTCGGTACGGTCCTGCCCGCGGCCTCCGGCCCGCTCGGCGCACTGGCCGGCGCGGTGGGCTACTCACGCATCCATACGGGCGTGCACTACCCGGGAGACGTCGCCGCCGGTGCGGTTCTCGGCATCGTGAGCGCGGCCACCGCCCTCGCCTTGGCGTCCGCCCGCCTCCCCGCCTCGTACGGGAGCAGAAAGCCACGCCCGCCCCGGACCCGTTGACCGCCGGCCGGGGAGGCTGAACACCGGCCCCCGCCGGTCCCCGGCCAAAGCCCCTAGAGCCGTGCCCCGCCCCACGGGCGGACCTCGCCGGCCCGCCGGCCGGCCTGCCGCGGGGGCCGTCCGACGAACCGGTAGCGGCGTTCCGGCCGTCCCGCGACCCCGTACCGCAGCGAGACCTCGGCCGTGCCGACGGTGTGGAAGTGTTCCAGGTAGCGGCGGGCGCTGACCCTGGAGACGCCGGTGAGGGCGGCGCACTCGGTGGCCGACAGCGTGCCGTCGGCCTCGCGCAGGGTGCGTTCGACCAGTTCGGCGGTCTCCACGCTCATGCCCTTGGGCAGCACCGGAGCCGCGGACGCCACGACCGGCGCCGCCGCTCCGGCCAGCACCCGGTCCACGTCGGCCTGGCCACGCACGACCGTGCCCAGCAGCCGACCGCGCCGGCCGGCGTACCGCTCCAGTCTGACCCGCAGGTCCTCGAACTCGAACGGCTTGAGCAGATAGTCGACGACCCCGTGCCGGACCGCCCCGCGCACCGTCTCCGCCTCCCGTGCGGCGCTGACGACCATCACGTCGCAGTCGTGCCCCGCGCTGCGCAGCCGGGGGATCACCTCGAGGCCGAACAGGTCCGGCAGGTACAGGTCGAGCAGCACCAGACCGGGACGGAGTTCGTCCACCGCGGCGACGGCCTGCTCACCGGTGCCGGCGACGCCGACCACCCGGAACGCCTCGAGGCGGTCGACGAAGGCGCGGTGTACACGGGCCACCATGAAGTCGTCGTCGACCACCAGCACGTCGATGGCGTCGGCGCGGGCGGGCCCGGCGTGCTCACCGTGCGTACTGGTCATCGGCCGGCTCCTTCCGCCACCGCGTCGGCGAGGTGGCTCACGGTCATGCGGGCGCCGGACATCGTCCTGTCCGGGGTGTCGGTCCTCGAGATCGCGCCGCCGTGACGTTCGCGGACGAGGCGGGTGAGCACCAGGCCGACGGTGAGCCGACGCACCGGCATCTCGCCTGCGGGGGTCCGGCGGCGGAAGGTGACGGCCACGGCGTACTCAATCTCTTCTGCCGGCGGGCTCTCCGGTCGGCGATGCGCTCCGGCGGACACGACGCGGTGCGACGCGGGTGACGGGCTGCCCCATCATGGCGCCCACCTGCGCCGAACGAAAGACACATGCCCCGTCCGAACGTGCCGTCGGTGCCCCGGGAATGCCGCGACACGGCCGCCCGGGGCCCGCCCCGGACGCGCGGCGGGCCGCTGACGCAATGACCAAAACCTCCGTTGGTTCCGCAACCGGGACAGCCTGCGGGCACCCGTGCACCATGTGGCGCACGCCGCCCTCCCCCACAGGGCTTCGCGTGACCTCCGGACGACCGACCGACAGGTGGTGGCATTCGTGCGCCTGCGCACCCCCCTCGCCCTGCTCGGGGCCGCCGTGCTGGTACTCGTGGGTCCGCCGCTGCTCACGACCGGCAGCGGCACCGAGACCGGCACACGGATCCCGGGCCTGCGCCTCATGGTTCCCAACACGCCCGGCGGCGGCTACGACATCACCGCCCGTACGGCCGCGAGGAACGCCGAGGACGCCGGGCTCACCCACAACATCCAGGTGTTCAACCTGCCCGGCGCCGGCGGCACCGTCGGCCTCAGCAGGCTGGTGAGCGAACACGGCAACGGCAAGCTCGCCATGTCGATGGGCCTCGGTGTCGTCGGCGCCGTCCGGTCCAACGACGCGCCGAAGACCCTCGGCGACACCACCCCGATCGCCCGGCTCACCGAGGAGCAGGACGTCGTCGTGGTCGCCGAGGACTCCCCGTACCGAACGATCGACGACCTGATCGACGCCTGGAGGGACGCCCCCGGCAGGCTCCCGGTGGGCGGCGGTTCCTCCCCCGGCGGACCCGACCACCTCGCGCCGATGCTGATGGCGCGGGCCGCCGGGATCGCTCCGAAGCAGGTCAACTACATCCCCTTCGACGGCGGCGGCGAACTGCTCGCCTCGATCCTCGGCAACAAGGTCGGGTTCGGCGTGTCCGGTGTCGGTGAGTATCTCGACCAGATCAAGGCGGGTGAGCTGCGCCTGCTCGCGGTCACCGGACCGGAGCGGGTCCCCGGACTCGACGCGCCCACGCTGCAGGAGGCGGGCTACGACGTGAACTTCACCAACTGGCGCGGCCTCGTCGCCCCGCCCGGACTGACCGACGCCGAACGCGACACACTCGTGGCTCTGGCCGAGGAGTTGCACGACTCGGACGAATGGCGCACGTCCCTGAAGCAGAACGGCTGGGACGACGCCTTCCTGACGGGTGAGGAGTTCGGTGACTTCCTGGACGCCGAGGACAAGCGCGTGGTGTCCGTCCTGAAGGAGCTCGGACTGTGACCGCACCGACCACCGACCTGTCCCCCGCACCCGCCCCCGGACGGCGCTCCTGGCTGCGCGACCACTCGGAACTCGGCGTCTGCGCCCTGCTGTCGGCGCTCGGCGTCCTCGTCCTCACCGACGCCCTCACCATGGACGTCGACATCACCCAGCGCGGCCCCGTCGGGCCGAGGACGGTACCGGTCGTGGTCGGCGCCGGACTGCTGCTCGTCGCCGCCCTGCTCGCGGTCGACGTCCTGCGCGGCGGCCGGGGTCAGGCCGAGACCGGCGAGGACGTCGACCTGTCCGAACCCGCCGACTGGCGCACGGTGCTGCTGCTCGCCGGGGTGTTCCTCGGCTCGGCCGTCCTCATCGAACCGCTCGGCTTCCCGGTCGCGGGCGCACTGCTCTTCTGGGGGGCGGCCTTCGCCCTCGGCAGCCGCAGATTCGACCGTGATCCGCTGATCGCGGCGGTCGTCTCCCTCGTCGCCCACACCGTGTTCGACAACCTGCTCGGAGTACCGCTGCCCGGTGGTCCGCTGATGGGAGTGCTGTGACGTGAACGCCCTCAACTCCCTTCTGGACGGCTTCGGTACGGCTCTGACCCCGATCAACCTGCTGTGGGCCGCGATCGGTGTGCTGCTGGGCACCGCGATCGGCGTACTGCCCGGTATCGGCCCGGCGATGGCGGTGGCGCTGTTGCTGCCGGTGACGTACGGGCTCGATCCGATCGCCGCGTTCATCATGTTCGCGGGGATCTACTACGGCGCGATGTTCGGCGGTTCGACGACCTCGATCCTGTTGAACACACCGGGGGAGAGCGCCGCCGTGGTCGCGGCCATGGAGGGCAACCCCATGGCCAAGTCGGGTCGTGGCGCGCAGGCACTGGCCGCCGCCGCGATCGGTCACTTCACGGGTGGCATGGTCGGCACGATCCTGCTGGTCGTGCTGGCACCGGCGGTCGCCGAACTCGCCGTGGACATCGGCGCGCCGGACTACTTCGCCATCATGGTGCTGGCGTTCATCGCCGTGACGTCGGTGCTGGGTTCGTCGCGGATCCGGGGTCTGGCCTCGCTGCTGATCGGCCTGACGATCGGTCTGGTGGGACTGGACCAGATGACCGGCCAGCAGCGGCTGACCTTCGGTGCCCTCCAACTGGCCGACGGCGTCGATGTAGTGATCGTCGCGGTGGGCCTGTTCGCCATCGGCGAGGCACTGTGGGTCGCCGCGCACCTGCGGCGCAGGCCGCCCGAGCCGATCCCGGTGGGCCGGCCGTGGCTGGGCCGCGGCGACGTGCGGCGCACGTGGAAGTCCTGGGCGCGCGGCCCGTTCATCGGCTTCCCCTTCGGGGCGATCCCGGCGGGCGGCGCGGAGATCCCGACGTTCCTGTCGTACGTCACGGAGAAACGGCTGTCCAAGCACCAGGACGAGTGGGGCAAGGGCGCCATCGAGGGCGTGGCGGGACCGGAGTCGGCGGCGTCGGCCTCGGCGGCGGGCACGCTGGTGTCCATGCTGACGCTCGGCCTGCCGACCACGGCCGTCGCGGCGGTGATGCTGGCCGCCTTCCAGCAGTACGGCATCCAGCCGGGCCCGCTGCTCTTCGAACGTGAGCCCGAGCTGGTGTGGGGCCTGATCGCCTCCCTGTTCGTCGGCATGGTGCTGCTGCTCGCCCTCAACCTCCCGCTGGCGCCGGTGTGGGCGAAGCTGCTGCGCATCCCGCGGCCGTACCTGTACGCCGGGATCCTGTTCTTCGCGGCGATCGGCGCGTACGCGGTCGGCGGCGAGGTGATCGACCTGGTGATTCTGCTGATCATCGGTCTGATCGGCTTCGGGATGCGGCGGTACGGCCTGCCGGTGCTGCCCGCCATCATCGCCGTCATCCTCGGCCCGGCCGCCGAGCAGCAGCTCCGCCGCGCGCTGCAGATCAGTGACGGCAACGTACGGGGCCTGGTCGATACGCCCTTCTCCGTGACCGTGTACGCGGTCGTCGCGCTGCTGCTGGCCTGGCCGCTGCTGAGGAAGGTGGTGCTCCGCAGGCGCGTCGGGTCCTGATCCGCCCGTGCTGTTCTCCGCCCCCATGGGTGTGGCGCACAGGTGCGCCACACCCATGGGGCGTCGTGACATCGCGGACCCGCCGCACGCACTTCCCTCCACCACCCCTCTTGACGCGTCACCGACAAGGGTGGCTTGATGACTTTATGGGAGCGCTCCCACCTCATCCAGGGAAGGGAACACCATGCGCGTCGCCGACCGCTTGTCGCTACGGGCCCTGCTCGTCCTGACCGCCCTGCTCCTCCCGCTCGGCCTCGCTCTCGGCCCTCTCGCGCCACGCGCGGCGGCCGCGCCGAACGCGGATCCCGTCCGCATCATGCCGCTGGGCGACTCGATCACCGGCTCACCCGGCTGCTGGCGGGCCCTGCTGTGGAACCGGTTGCAGGACGCCGGCCACACGGACATCGACTTCGTCGGCACCCTGCCCGGCCAGGGCTGCGGCCTGGCGTACGACGGCGACAACGAGGGCCACGGCGGCGAACTGGTGACCGACGTCGCGGACCGGGACCTGCTGCCCGGACGACTGGCGGCGACCCGGCCGGACATCGTTGTCCTGCATTTCGGCACGAACGACGTCTGGAGCGGCGTCTCCCCCGACCGCATCCTCGCCGCCTACACCAAGCTGGTGGCCCAGATGCGCGCGGCCGATCCCGACACGCGGCTCCTGGTGGCCAGGATCATCCCGATGAACCCCGCGAGCTGCACCGGCTGCGCCCGGCGCGTCGTCGACCTCAACGCCCTGATCCCCGGGTGGGCCGAGGCGACGAGCACCAGCCGCTCCCCGGTGACCGTGGTCGACCAGTGGACGGGCTTCGACACCGCCACCGACACCTACGACGGCGTGCACCCGAACGACTCCGGCAACCAGAAGATCGCCGCCCGCTGGTACCCGGCCCTGTCCGAACTCCTCGACCGGGGTGTCCCGGGCGATCCCGGCGACCCCGGTACCGGCGAACCCGCCTGCACCGCGTCGTTCCGGGCCGTCTCGTCCTGGCAGGGCGGCTACCAGGCCGAGGTGACGGTACGGAACACCTCCGCCGTACCCCTCTCCGGCTGGACCGCGACGGTCGCACCGGCCGACGGCGCTCGACTGACGCAGGTGTGGAACGGCACGCTCGGCACCGCCGCCGACGGCACGGTGACCGTCACCGACGCGGGCTGGAACGGCGCCCTGGCTCCCGGCGCGAGCACCGCCTTCGGCTTCCTCGCCCACACCCCGGCAACGTCCGGCGCCCCGGCGGCGACTCTCGGCTGCACGGCCACCTCCTGAGCACGGCGCACACCGGGCACGCCCCCATGACGCACCGCACGGACCAGGACCGAACCGACCCCCGAACCGCATCTCTGGAGCCGCCATGAGAACCCGCACTGCCCACCTGCCCCCTCCCCCGTCCACCGCCCCCCGCGCGGCCGGTCTGATCGCCGCCCTCCTGGGTCTTCTCCTCCCCCTGCTCGCCCTCGGCACCCCGGCCCACGCGGCCCCCACCGGCTTCCGCGTCGAGAACGGCCGGCTGCTGGAAGCCTCCGGGAACGACTTCGTGATGCGCGGCGTCAACCACGCCCACACCTGGTACACGGACCGGATCAGCTCTCTCGCACACATCAAGGCCAAGGGTGCCAACACCGTGCGCGTGGTTCTCTCCAGCGGCGACCGGTGGACCGCCGACGACACCGCCGACGTGGCCGCCGTCGTGGCGCGGTGCAAGCAGAACCGGCTGATCTGCGTCCTCGAGGTGCACGACACCACGGGCTACGGCGAGCAGAGCGGAGCGGTGACGCTCTCCCGCGCCGCCGACTACTGGATCGGTGTGCGGAGCGCGCTGACCGGTCAGGAGGACCATGTCATCGTCAACATCGGCAACGAGCCCTACGGCAACACCGGTTACACGAACTGGACGGCCGACACCAAGGCCGCGATCCGCAAGCTGCGCGACGCCGGGTTCGACCACACGCTGATGGTCGACGCCCCCAACTGGGGCCAGGACTGGGCGTTCACCATGCGTGACAACGCCGCCTCGGTGTTCGCCGCCGACCCGGACGCCAACACGGTGTTCTCCATCCACATGTACGGCGTCTTCGACACCGCGGCCGAGATCAGCGACTACCTGGGCCGTTTCGTCGCCGCACGGCTGCCCCTCGTCGTGGGCGAGTTCGGACACGACCACTCCGACGGCGACCCCGACGAGGACACCATTCTGGCCGTCACCCGGCAGCTCGGGCTCGGTTACCTCGGCTGGTCCTGGAGCGGCAACGGCGGCGGAGTCGAGTACCTGGACATGGTCGCGGACTTCGACCCGGACCGGCTGACCGGCTGGGGTGAGCGTCTCTTCGACGGCGCGAACGGAATCGCGGCCACCTCCGAG
The DNA here is from genome assembly GCF_029760955.1 of Streptomyces cathayae. GTDB lineage: Bacteria > Actinomycetota > Actinomycetes > Streptomycetales > Streptomycetaceae > Streptomyces > Streptomyces cathayae. Next base: position 6,891,747 of record NZ_CP121682.1, on the reverse strand, counting down.
GAGGCCGCGGTCTACTCCTCCGGCCCGGGCGGTGACACCACGGCCCCGACGACCCCCGGCACACCGGCCGTCTCCTCGGTGACCTCGTCGTCCGCCACGCTCTCCTGGACTGCGGCCACCGACGCGAACGGAGTGACGGGCTACGACGTCGTCCGGATCGACGGCGGTGACGAGACGGTCGTCACCACCACCGCCGGCACCTCCGCGACCCTCACCGGCCTCTCCCCCGCCACCTCCTACACCTTCGCCGTGTACGCCCGCGACGCGGCCGGCAACCGCTCACAGCGTTCCGCCACGGTGACCGCCACCACGTCCTCCGGCGGCAGCCAGGGCGCCTGCGCGGTCGGGTACCGGGTGACGAACGAATGGCCCGGCGGCTTCCAGGGCGAGGTCACCATCCGCAACACCGGCAGCTCGGCGGTCGACGGCTGGACGCTGAACTGGACCTTCCCGGGCGCCCAGCGCATCACCCACATGTGGGGCGGCACCCCGCTCCAGACCGGTTCCGAGGTCAGTGTCGCCTCGGTCCCCTACACCGCGGCGATCCCCGCGGCCGGCTCCGTCACCCTCGGCTTCACGGCCACCATGACGGACCGTGATCCGAGTCCCTCGGCGTTCACTCTCAACGGGTCCGCCTGCTCCGTGGCCTGACGAACGCGCTGCCCGGAAGGGTGCCTTCCTCCCCCTTCCGGGCAGCGGACCCACGCCGGCTGCCGTCCACGGCGGGCGGTCCGTCAGGGTCAGACCAGGTGGGCGAAGACCACCAGATTCTCGGTGTAGTCCTTGGCCACACGGTCGTAGGCTCCGGAGCAGGTGATGAGCCGGACCTGGGCGTCGTCCGCGTCGGCGTAGACCCGATCGTCGGGGAAGTCCTTCTTGGGGAACGACTCCGCGTGGTCGATCACGAACGTCGCGTCCCGCCCGTCGGCCCGCTCCACCTTGAACCGGTCGCCCTTCTCGAGTTCGGAGAGCCGGGCGAACACGGCCGGCGAGGTCTTCGTGTCCACGTGCCCGGCGATGATCGCCGTTCCGCGCTCCCCCGGCGACACTCCGCCGGCGAACCAGCCGACCAGGTTGATGTCGTCCGCCGGCGGTGCGTCGAGCTGGCCCGAGGCTCTGATGGCGAGATCGGTGAAGGGCGCGTCGACGTCGATGTCGGGGATGCGGATCCGGGTCGGGGCGGACCGCGGCAGCTGCTTGGTCGCCGGCCCGGCCGCGGCGGAACCGGAGGCCGAAGGGGACGCCGAGGGGGACATCACTGCGGAGGCCGCGGGGGGAGAGTGCGAGCCGCGGGCGTCGGCGGGGGGCTCCTCCCCGCCGCCGAGCAGGCTCACCGCCAGCACCAGGGCCGCCGTACCCCAGAAGATCGCCGTCATGAGGGCGCGCAGTCTTCGCCTCGCCGGAGTCGGATCGGTGTGGTCGGGGGAAAGGGGGCGGGTTGCCATCGGGGTACCACCTCATTCGGACACGGCAGCGAACACGGCATACGAAAGGGCGAGTCGGGGCCGCCGTACACGCGACGCGCATACGGCGGCCCCGACTGCTATGACGTCAGGCATGGCTCAGGCCACGCTTCCGGAAGCCTTCTTGCGCTTCAGCGCGTAGGCACCGGCACCGAGGACCGCCAGGGCGGCCAGGCCGCCACCGGAGACACCCGGGTCCGCGAGGCCGCCACCGCCGGCGTGCACTCCGCCGTGCGGCTTCTCCTTGTAGCCGCCCTCGTCCTCCTTGTAGCCGCCCTCGTCCTTGTAGCCGCCCTCGTCCTTCTTGTAGCCGCCCTCGTCCTTGTAGCCGCCCTCGTCCTGCTTGCCGCTCCAGTCGTCCCCGTTCACGGCCGCGAGAGCCCCACCACCGGTGTGCACTCCGCCGTGCGGCTTCTTCTTGTACTCGTCGTCCTTGTCGTTCTTGTACTCGTCGCCCTTGTCGCCCCTGCAGTCGCCCTTCTCGTCCTTGTACTCGTCGCTCTTCTCGTCCCTGCAGTCGCCCTCGTCCTCGTAGTCCCCCTCGTCCTCCTTGTCCTCGTAGCCGCCCTCGTCCTGCTTGCCGCTCCAGTCGTCCCCGTTCACGGCCGCGAGAGCCCCACCACCGGTGTGCACTCCGCCGTGCGGCTTCTTCTTGTACTCGTCGTCCTTGTCGTTCTTGTACTCGTCGCCCTTGTCGCCCTTCTTGTAGTCGCCCTCGTCCTCCTCGCCCTTCTTGTAGTCGCCCTCGTCCTCCTCGCCCTTCTTGTAGTCGCCCTCGTCCTTCTCGTCCTTGTACTCGCCGTCGTCCTTCTCGTCCTTGTACTCGCCGTCGTCCTCGCCCACAGCGGTGAGAGCGCCGCCACCGGTGTGCACTCCGCCGTACGGCTTCTTCTCGTAGTCGTCCTCGTCGTGGCTGCTGTCCTCCTTGTGCTCCTTGCTGTAGGAAGACTTGTCGTGGTCCGAGTCGCCCATATGGGCGGCAAAGGCTGCAGGCGCCCCGACCACGAGGGCCGCGGTGGCCGTCGCGGTGGCGAGCAGCATGCGGGCAGAGCGCATCTGACTTTCCTTCCGTCGGCGCGCCCGGCTGCTGACACTTAACCAGCACGGTTGACCGGGCCCCGACGTGATTAACCGTCAGTCATAAGAGCCGCTCCCACCATTCGAGGCGTTCACACGGGTTACGGCTTCACCCCGACGGCGTACCGGCGAGTGCTCACGGGGTGGTGGCGGCTCCGCGCTCCCTTCAGTCTCCCGGGCACCGTCGAAGGTCTCCCGCTCCGGGCCGGGCCGGTGCTCGCGTCAGTTCTCTCCCTCGTCCGTGTGGTCGGTGCGCTGCCGCGGTTCCGGACGACTGCTCAGCTCAGCCCAGCCGGCCCGGCCGCACCAGGCCCGACTCGTTGACCAGGAAGACCAGTTGTGCCCGGTCGCGGCTGGCTCCTTGGAACGGGTCGCGAACCCGGCGATCAGACGCCGGGGCACCGCCGGTGGGAGCAGCGCGTCTCCCGCGACCACAGCCTGCGCCGCGCACAGGAGTTCCTCCGGATCGGTGTCCTTCACCAGGAAACCCGAGACACCCGACCGGATCGCCTCGAAGACGTACTCGTCCAGCTCGAAGGTGGCGAGCATGACCACCTTCATGACCGTCAGGTCCGTGTGTCCGGTGACCCTGCGGGTGACAGCCGGCCCGTCGAGTGCGGGCATGCGGATGTCCATGAGGACGATGTCGAGCCGCAGTTCGCGGATCAGCAGTACCGTGCCGGACACGAACGGCAGCAGTCGCGCGAGGGGACCGGCGGCACCGGCCGGGCGGGCCGGGCCGCCACATCCCCGACGTCGCGATCACGTGCACTCCCGGCGAAGTACGTGATCAAGGGTGCCTGGGGAGGCCGCTACGCCGATGCCGGCAGCCCCACGGAGTGGGCGAGCCGGCCCACCGCGTGCCGGAAGAACGTCTCGCGGTCCTCCACGACCCGGTGGAACTGCCCGAACACCTCGAACCCGATCAGTCCGTACAGCTCGGCCCAGGCCGCCACCATCGCCGCCACCACCTCCGGGGGGAGGTCCGGCGCGAGGTCGGCGGCCATCCGCTCGGCTTCCGGCCGCAGCCCGGCCGGAAGCGGGGGTTTCGCCAGGGCGGAGTCGCGCTGCGCGTCCCGCAGGATGTCCATCATCAGGAAGCCCAGGCGGGCGGCGGCCGGGACGGTGGTCTCCGGCGCGCTGTATCCGGGCACCGGCGACCCGTAGATCAGCGCGTACTCGTGCGGGCGCCCGAGCGCCCAGTCACGCGCACCCTCGCAGACCGCGGTCCAGCGCCGGGCCGGCGCGGTGTCGGCGACCGCGTCGTGGGCTGCTTCCACAGCGTCACCGAGGGAGTCGTAGGCGTCGATGATGAGCGCGGTCAGCAGGTCGTCGCGGCTCGGGAAGTACCGGTACATCGCGGAGGAGGCCATACCGAGCTCGCGGGCCACGGCCCGCAGTGAGAGCTTGGCGGCGCCTTCCGCCGCGAGCTGACTGCGGGCCGCCTCCTTGATGGCCGCGGTGACTTCGAGCCTCGCTCGGGCACGGGCGCCGTGTGCAGTGCTGCTCATGCGCCTCAGTGTCCCACAGGTCCAGAGCAGCGCACACAAAAGAGAGCAGTGCTCTTGATTTCTCGCGCCGGCGTCGTGCAGACTGAGGACACGTAGCGAGAGCAGTGCTCACAAAAGAGAGCGTCGCTCCCCACGGCATTCCGACCGGAGGACACCGATGGCGTCGTCAACGCCCTACTACCGCAAGAGCAGTCCCGTGGCTGTCCGGCTCAACAGCGTCATCGGCTGGCTGGCCCGGCACGGGGTCAGCCTCGCCGGCACCGCCGAGATGTCCGTCCGCGGCCGCAAGAGCGGCCGGATGCAGCGCATCCCGGTCAACCCGCACATCTGGGAGGGCACGCAGTACCTGGTCTCGGCGCGCGGCCACTCCCAGTGGGTACGCAACATGCGCGCTGCCGGGGGCGGGGAACTGCGCGTCGGGCGCAAGGTCCGCTCCTTCACCGCGGTGGAGCTTCCCGACGAGGAGAAGCTCCCGATCCTGCGGACCTACCTGAAGAAGTGGGGCTGGGAGGTGAACCAGTACTTCCAGGGGGTCACCGCCGAGTCCTCCGACGAGGAGATCGTCGCGTCCGCCCCCGACCACCCGGTCTTCCGGATCACGGTCACGAACTGACGGACGCGCCCTCGGAGTCGGACCCGCCGCCCGCGGGACGCCGGTCCAGCGCGGTCATGGCGCGGTGGGCCAGCGGATGGGTGCGGACCAGCTCGCCCAGTGTCGTCGCCCCGCGCGTGATGTCCCGGAACGCCTTCCAGGCGGGGCGAAAGCCGGTGAGGACGGCGTGGAACACCCCGGGACGCCGTTCGAACGCGGCCAGCATCCGCTTGCCGACGCTCATCTCGACTCCGAGTCCCGCCTTGACCGCGAAGGCGTAGTTCAGCGCCTGTCGGCGCGTGTCCACGGCGTCGTGCGCCTCGGCGATACGCACCGCCCACTCCCCCGCCAGCCGGCCCGAGCGCAGCGCGAAGGAGATGCCCTCACGGGTCCAGGGTTCCAGCAGTCCGGCGGCGTCCCCGCAGACGAGTACCCGGCCGCGTGAGAGCGGCGAGTCCTCGGCGCGGCAGCGGGTCAAGTGGCCGGAGGAGATACTCGGTTCGAAGCCGGCGAGGCCGAGCCGTCCGATGAAGTCCTCCAAGTACCGCTTGGTCGCGGCGCCTTCGCCTCGCCGTGAGATCACACCGACGGTCAGTGTGTCCCCCTTGGGGAAGACCCACCCGTAACTGCCGGGCATCGGCCCCCAGTCGATGAGCACCCGCCCCTTCCAGTCCTCGGCGACGGTCTCCGGCACCGGGATCTCCGCCTCGAGCCCCAGGTCGACCTGGTCGACCTTGACCCCGACGTGCGCTCCTATCCGGCCGGCGCTGCCGTCCGCGCCGACCACGGCCCGCGCGAGCACGGTCTCACCGCCCTGCAGGACGAGGGCGACCGTGCGGCGGTCCGGCACGGCCGAGCCGTGCTGCTCGACCCGCTGCACGGCGGCGCCGGTCCGCAGTTCGGCGCCAGCCTTCTGCGCGTGCTCCACCAGCTGGTGGTCGAACTCGGGCCGGTTGATCAGTCCGAACAGCATCTGCCTCGACCGGCGGGTGCGGGTGAAGCGGCCGTTGTGGGAGAACGTCACCGCGTGCACGCGGTCCTTCAGCGGAAGTTCGAAGCCGGGGGGCAGCGAGTCGCGCGAGGGGCCGATGATGCCGCCGCCGCAGGTCTTGTAGCGCGGCAGGTCCGCCTTCTCCAGCAGCAGCACGCGCCGCCCCGCGACCGCCGCCGCGTAGGCGGCCGAGGCCCCCGCGGGTCCCGCGCCCACCACGACGACGTCCCATACCTGCCGTGCGTCGTCCGCCGAAGAGTTCTCGCTGCTCACGATGGTTACTGCTCCCGATCCAGCCGCCTGCCTCCCCCAGGCTCTCGGCTCCGCTCGAGCAGGGGGCACCCCGTCTGTCTCCCGCATACTACGGCGACGATCACTCGAGGCCGCTGTGGGAGGATCGGACGGCATGGATGCCCCGTACAAGGGCCTTGCCCGTGCCGCATGACCGTCCCGCACACGAAAGTACGCATCCGTACAACGTCGCACCCACAAGGAGCGTGCCCATGTCGTCGAATCCGGTCGCCGTGACCGTCGCCTCGCTGATGCCCCGGGCGAAGGAGGAACTCGCCGAACTGGTGGCCTTCAGGTCGGTGGCGGACTTCGACCAGTTCCCGCGCGGTGAGAGCGAGGGCGCCGCGCGCTGGATCGCGGACGCGCTCGCCGCCGAGGGGTTCCAGGACGTGGCCCTCCTCGACACCCCGGACGGGACCCAGTCGGTGTACGGCTACCTCCCCGGCCCCGAGGGCGCGAGGACAGTGCTCCTGTACGCCCACTACGACGTGCAGCCGCCGCTGGACGAGGCGGGCTGGGACACCCTGCCGTTCGAACTGACCGAGCGGGACGGCCGCTGGTACGGGCGCGGGGCCGCCGACTGCAAGGGTGGCGTGCTCATGCATCTGCTGGCCCTGCGCGCGCTCCAGGCCGACGGGGGTGTGCCCGTCCACGTCAAGGTGATCGCCGAGGGGTCGGAGGAACAGGGCACCGGCGGCCTGGAGCGGTACGCCGAGCAGCACCCCGAACTCCTGGCGGCCGACGCCGTCGTCATCGGCGACAGCGGCAACTTCCGCGCCGGTCTGCCGACGGTGACCTCCACCCTGCGCGGCATGACGCTCGTACGGCTGCGGGTCGACACCCTCGAGGGCAACCTGCACTCGGGCCAGTTCGGCGGCGCCGCCCCCGACGCCCTGGCCGCCCTGGTCCGCGTCCTGGACTCGCTGCGCGCCGAGGACGGCAGTACCACCGTCGACGGGCTGACCGGCGACAGCACGTGGGACGGACTGCAGTACGACGACGAGCAGTTCCGCAAGGACGCCAAGGTGCTCGACGGCGTGGACCTGATCGGCTCCGGCACGGTCGCCGACCGTATCTGGGCCCGCCCGGCCGTCACCGTCCTCGGCATCGACTGCCCGCCGGTCGTCGGCGCCACCCCGTCCGTGCAGGCGAGCGCCCGCGCGCTGATCAGCCTGCGCGTGCCGCCGGGCGTGGACGCGGTCGAGGCGACCAAGCTGCTCCAGGCGCACCTGGAGGCGCACACGCCGTGGGGTGCGCGGGTGAGCACCGAGCAGATCGGGCAGGGTCAGGCGTTCCGCGCCGACACCACCAGCCCGGCCTACCGGGCCATGGCCGACGCGATGGCGGTCGCGTACCCGGGCCAGGAGATGAGTTACGCCGGCCAGGGCGGCTCCATCCCGCTGTGCAGCACCCTCGCGGCGCTCTACCCGCGGGCGGAGATCCTCCTTATCGGGCTGAGCGAGCCGGAGGCCCAGATCCACGCGGTGAACGAGAGCGTCTCCCCCGACGAGCTGGAGCGGCTGTCGGTCACGGAGGCGCTGTTCCTGCGCAACTACGCGGCCACCGTGGGCTGATTCCGCCGGGCCCGTCCGACGTTCTGCCGCGCTGCCGCCGTGCGCGGATCCGGACACACGCACGGCGGCAGCGCTCTGCGCGGGCGGCGGACGCGGCCGGGGCGTCCCACCGAGCCTGTGGGCGCCGAGCGGCCCGCCGCCGTCCCGCGTCCGCTCCTCAGCCGACCGGTACCCCCGCTTCCAGGTACATGGCCTTCCCGCGTTCCCGTGCCCGCAGGGCGCGGCAGAGGCGCTCGTAGCGCACCGGGGGCAGCATGTCGGCGGCCTCCGTCTCGGAGACGAAGCGCCAGTCGCGCAGTTCGGGGCCGGGCAGCAGCAGCCGCGCGGCGTCGGCGGCGGCCAGACGACCGCCGTCGAAGAGCAGGCGCAGACCGCCGTAGGCGGGCGGCGCGGGTGGTTCCCAGTCGACGACGAGTAGCGTCGGCACGTCGTCGAGGCGGATCCCGGTCTCCTCGGCGACCTCGCGCACGCCCGCCCGCGCGGGTGCCTCCCCGGGTTCGACGACCCCGCCCGGGAACTCCCAGCCCGGCTTGTAGGTCGGGTCCACGAGGAGCACTCTGTCCCGCTCGTCGAAGAGCAGGACACCGGCGGCCACGGTCTCGGCGGTCGGCTCGGGTGTCTGCACGATGTCGCAGGCGGGCACCTCTCCGTTGCCGACCGCCTCGGCGATGCGGGCGGCGGCGGCGTACGGAGTCAGCGGGCCGGTGTCGACCGGGTAGGCGTCGGCGGTGAGCCAGGAGGCCAGGGCCGCCCGGTACGGCTCGATGTGGTCGTAGCACCACTGCCGTACCCGCATCTCGCCGTCCGGGAGGTCCGGTGGGACCTCCCGGCCCGCTATTCGCTCGCGCAGGATCGTTTCCGCCGGGGCGAGGAGAACATGCCGGACCGGAATGCGGCGGGCCGCGAGGCCGCCGAAGATCTCGTCCCGGTACTCCTGTCTCAGCAGGGTCATCGGAACGACGAGGGTCCCGCCGAGTTCGGCGAGCATCGCCGCCGCCGTGTCTATCACCAGCCGGCGCCAGATGGGAAGGTCCTGGTAGTCGCCGACCTCGGCGAGGTGTTTGGGCGGAAGCAGATGGCCCAGCGCCCCGCCGACCACCTCGGGGTCGAAGAGCGCGCTGTTCGGGATCAGTTCGATCAGTTCCCGTGCGGTCGCCGTCTTCCCCGCACCGAACGCACCGTTGATCCAGACGATCACGGTTCCCCCTCTTCTGTCGGCCCCCTGTGGCTTGCCCGCTCCACCCTGCCACGGAAACCAGCCCCAGTTGAGAACGCACGCCGACGGCGCCGACGCCCCTCGAGGGGCGTCGGCGCCGTGGATTTCGCGGTGGGTCCCGTCAGCCCCTGGCCTCCCGGTCGTCGTCGGCGAGGAGCGGGCTCTCGTCGGCGACGGTCCGGTCGAGGGCGCTGAGGGCGTCGCCGGCGGGGAGGCTGTCGAGGCTCTCACCGAGCGCGTGCGAGGGGGTGATCGCCGCGACGACGAAGCCGGTGGCGAGGGAGGCGATGGCGAGCATGCTGCGCTTCTTCATGCCCGGCCCAACTGCCGGAACCGCCTCGGGGTCACGCGGCACGGCGAACACGGCGTGATGTGTACGGCCGGCCGCCCTCAGACGCCCGCGGCGGCCGGGTCCTTCCGCCTCGCCAGCGCCGCGGCCGCCGCGCCCACCAGGCCGGCGTCGGTGCCCATCTGCGCCGGTGTCACCACGAGCCGCTGGACGAAGGACAGGGTCGCGTACTCGGTCAGGGCCTGCCGCAGAGGCGCGAAGAGGACCTCGCCCGCCTTGCCCACTCCCCCGCCGACCACGGCGATGTCGATCTCGACGAGGGTCGCGGTGGCCGCGATCCCGGCGGCCAGTGCCCGCGCGGCCCGGGCGAACGACGCCACGGCCACCGGGTCCCCGGCCCGGGCGGCGGCGGCCACCGCGGCGGCGGAGGTGTCGCCGTCCGGTCCGGGGCGCCAGCCGTTCTCCAGGGCCCGGCGGGCGATGTTGGGGCCGCTCGCGATGCGTTCCACACAGCCGCGTGAGCCGCACGGGCACGGGTCGCCGTCGAGATCCACACTGATGTGGCCGATGTGCCCCGCGTTGCCGGTCGGCCCGGGGTGCAGCCGGCCGCCCAGCACCAGTCCGCCGCCGACCCCGGTCGAGACGACCATGCACAACGCGTTGTCATGGCCGCGGGCGGCGCCCTGCCAGTGTTCGGCCGCGGTGATCGCCACACCGTCGCCGATCAGTTCCACGGGCAGTCCGCCGGTCGCCTCCCGGACCCCGGCGACCAGCGGGTGGTCACGCCAGCCGGGCACGTTCACCGGGCTCACGGTGCCCGCCGAGGCGTCCACGGGGCCGGCGCTGCCGATGCCGACCGCGCCCGCGTTCTCCCACAGCGGGGACGCGGTGAGCTCCGCCAGCACCGCCCCGACCGCCCGCATCACGGTGTCGCCGTCCTCCTCGGCGGGTGTCGGCCGCTGGGCACGGACCAGGATCCGGCCGCGGCCGTCCACCAGTGCGCCGGCGATCTTGGTACCGCCGATGTCGAGCGCCGCCACGAGGTCGGTGTGCATCAGTGTCGGATCTCCCCCGTCAACTGTCAAAAAGCGCCGAAATGACCCATGCCCGGCCAGGAACCGACACACAGGGCGAGTCACACCTCGATCTCGCGGTGGTCCGCGGGCCGGAGTGCGCGACGAACAGTGTCCCCCGAGCTTGACAACGTTGTCCAGGCTCTATGCTCGACGCCACATCCTCATACAAGCCCATGGATCCACGCATCCCGTGGTCGACAGGACAGGACACCGCACCGTGCCGGAGACGCCCCGCCGCACCGACCGCCTCTCAGGGCCCCGTTACGGCAACCGTCCGACCATGAAGGACGTGGCGGCCCGCGCCGGAGTCGGACTGAAGACGGTCTCGCGGGTGGTCAACGGCGAGCCCGGGGTCACGCCGGAGACGGAGCGCCGGGTGCAGGAGTCCATCGACGCCCTCGGTTTCCGCCGCAACGACAGCGCCCGGGTGCTCCGCAAGGGCAGCACCGCCAGTGTCGGTCTGGTCCTGGAGGATCTCGCGGACCCGTTCTACGGTCCGCTGAGCCGGGCGGTCGAGGAGGTCGCCCGCGCGCACGGCGCGCTGCTGATCAACGGCTCCAGCGCGGAGGACGCCGACCGCGAACAGGAGCTGGTGCTGGCGCTGTGCGCCCGCCGGGTGGACGGGCTGGTGGTGATTCCGGCCGGTGACGACCACCGGTATCTGGAACCGGAGCTCAAGGCGGGCGTCGCCACGGTCTTCGTGGACCGGCCGGCTGGCCTCATCGACGCCGACGTCGTCCTCTCGGACAACTTCGGCGGTGCCCGTGACGGCGTGGCGCACCTGATCGCCCACGGGCACCGGAGGATCGGTTTCATCGGTGACATGCCGGGCATCCACACCGCGTCCGAGCGGCTGCGCGGCTACCGCGCCGCCATGGAGGACGCGGACATACAGGTGGAGGACGCCTGGATCTCGCTCGGCGTCACCGACCCCGAGCGGGTGCGCCGGGCCACCGAGGAGATGCTCTCCCACCCGGACCCGGTCACCGCGGTCTTCGCGGGCAACAACCGGGTGACCGTCACCGTGATCCGGGTCCTGACCGAGCAGTCCCGTCAGGTCGCGCTCGTCGGCTTCGACGACATCGAACTCGCCGATCTGCTCCAGCCGGGTGTCACGGTCGTCGCCCAGGACGCGGCGGCCCTCGGCCGGACCGCGGCCGAGCGCCTCTTCCGCCAGCTGGACGGCACCCTGCGCGCCCCCGAGCGCATCGAGCTGCCGACCCGGCTGATCACACGCGGCTCCGGCGAACTGCCCCCGGCGGACTGAGCCCGCGGTGTCCACCGAGGACCGCACCGGTGACCCGGGTCCCGCAGGACGCACACTGCGGGCGCTGGGCCTGGCCGAGGCGCCGCGCGAGCACCCGCTGCGGTATCCGGGGCCGTGGCCACGGGAGTCGGGGCTGCTCGACGGGGACCGGCTGCTGCCGCTGGACCGCCTGGTCCACGAGGACCGGGTGCCCGTCCTCGCCTTCGGTTCCAACGCCAGCCCCGGCCAACTGCGCCACAAGGTGGCCCGGTTCGGAATCTCCTCGCCCGTCCCCATGGTGCGGGCCCGGGTGACCGGTGTCGACGTGGGCGTCTCGGCGCATGTGAGCCGGATGGGCTATGTGTCCGCTTCTCCGCTCAAGGCCCCCGGTGTCGAACGGGAGTTGTTCGTGATCTGGCTCGACGCCGAGCAGCTCTCGGCGATCGACGCGAGCGAGGGCGTGCCGCTGCCGGACGGCAACTACGACCGCGCCTGGCTGCCCGCACCCGACGTCCGCGTGGAACTCCCCGACGGCACCCCGCTCCCCGGCGCCCACGCCTACGTCAACCGGCACGGCGTCCTGCACGACGGCACCGGAGCCCCGCGCACCCACTGCGGGCAGCGCCCCCTGCTCACCGGACTCCTCATGGGATCGAGGAGGTTGCGGGAACTGTTCGGCGTCTCCGCCGAACAGTTCAGTACGCGGGCCCGTGCCGACCGGCTGCTGTGCGCGCGGGGCACGCGGGTGTTCGCCGAGGAGCACCTGGTGACGTCGTCGGGTCTGGAGCGGTACGTACGGTCCCGGCGGGCGGGGAGCCCGGGCGCCGGCGTGTCCTCGTCGCCGCCCCGCGCGTAGCCGGCGGCGGGGCTACCGGGCGGAGGCCGCCGGGCCGCCGCGGCGCGGGGACGCGAAGCCCTCCAGGCCGGCGCGGGTGAGACCGCTCGCCCGCGCGACCTCGGCGAGGTCCAGGGCGCCGCAGTCCAGGCCGCGCAGCAGGTGTCCGGCGAGGGCCTTGGCGGTGGCGGGCTCGTCCATGACGTCACCGGCGGTCCGGTCGACGTACCGGGCGAGCCGGGCGGCGGCCTGCTCGAAGCCCTCGCGGTAGAAGGCGAAGACGGCCGCGTAACGGGTGGGAAGGTGACCGGGGTGCATGTCCCAGCCCTGGTAGTAGGCACGGGCGAGGGCGCGGCGGGTGAGGCGGTGGTGCAGCCGCCAGGCCGCGTGGACCTGTGCGGTCGGGCCGACGGGCAGGACGTTGGTGGAGCCGTCCGAGAGGCGTACGCCGGTGCCCGCGGCGGCGACCTGCATGACGGCCTTGGCGTGGTCGGCGGCCGGATGGTCACTGGCCTGGTGGGCCGCGGAGACACCGAGGCAGGCGCTGTAGTCGAAGGTGCCGTAGTGCAGTCCGGTGGCGCGGCCCGCGGCGGCCTGGATCATCCGGGCGACGGTGGCGGTGCCGTCGGCGGCGAGGACGGCCTGGCTGGTCTCGATCTGGATCTCGAAGCCGAGCCGGCCGGGCTCGAGGCCGCGCGCCTCCTCGAACGCCTCGAGGAGCCGCACCATGGCGGTGACCTGCTCGGGACAGCTGACCTTGGGCAGGGTCAGCGCCAGTCCGGCGGGCAGCGGGCCGGCCTCGGCCAGGCCGGTGAGGAAGATGTCGAGGGTGCGGATGCCCCGGTCGCGCACGGCGGCCTCGAGGCACTTCATCCGGATCCCCATGCAGGGGGCGGCCGTGCCGTCCCGGTACGCCTCGGCGATCAGCAGGGCCGCGCGGGCGGCGGTCTCGTCCTCCTCGGCGTCGGGGCGGTTGCCGTAGCCGTCCTCGAAGTCGACGCGCAGATCCTCGACGGGCTCGCGCTCCAGCTTCGAGCGGACGCGGCCGTACACGTCCTCGGCGAGTGCCGGGTCCAGCCCGATGGCGTCGGCGAACGAGGCGGCGTCCGGGGCGTGTTCGTCGAGCGTGGCCAGGGCCTGGTCGCCCCAGGAGCGGAGGGTCCCGGCGGTGAAGGCGTCGCCGGGGACGTAGACGGTGTGGACGGGCTGGCGGGTGCCGGGGTCTCCGGGATAGCGCCGCGCCAGTTCGGCGTCGACGGGCGCCAGAAAGGCGCCGATCTCCGCGCCGACGGCGTCCGTGAGGCTCGTCGCGACCTGCTCCTGCCGGCCCTGGCTCATCTCCCACACCCGCCCGTCTTCCGCGGTACGGAATCAATAATCCGTCGAACGAAGCTAACGAAGCTATCGGGCGGCCTCCGCGCCGGTCAACACCGTCTTACGCCTCGCTCACAGCCCGATCCACTCCACCTTCTCGGCATGTTCACGTCCCTCTGGCACTGTTTGTACTCGCCGTCTCCGCCCGACTCGCCCGGAAACCGCCGCACAGCACCAGCGAAGGAGCTTCTGTGCCGAACCACAGCCGAGTCACGCGCCGCCTGGGACTGAAAACCGCGCTCGCCGCCTCCGTCGCGCTTCCGCTCTCCAGTACGGCACTGCCCCCCGAGCCCGCCTCGGCCCGGGAACGTCCGGACCGGCCGCTGGAGGTCATGTCGTTCAACCTGCGCTTCGCGAGTACGGCGGAACCCCACAGCTGGGCCTCCCGCAGACCCGTGACGCGCCGGCTGCTGCGCCGCGAGCAGCCGCACGTCATCGGCACCCAGGAGGGCCTCCACCAGCAACTGCGCGACATCGAGGCCGATCTGGGGCCGTCCTACGACTGGATCGGCACCGGCCGGGCGGGCGGCAGCCGCGACGAGTTCATGGCGGTCCTCTACGACACCCGCCGGCTCGCCCCGCTGGAGTACGACCACTTCTGGCTGTCCGACATGCCGTACACGATCGCCTCGAACACCTGGGGCAGCGCCCACCTCCGCATGGTCACCTGGGTCCGCTTCCGCGATCTGCGCGCCGGCGGCCGGGAGTTCTACGTCCTCAACACCCATCTGGACAACGCCAGCCAGTACGCACGCGAGCGGGCCGCCGCCCTGATCGCCGAGCGCGTCGCCGGCCTCGCGCGCTCCCTGCCGGTGATCGTGACGGGGGACTTCAACGTCGCCGCCCACGGGAACCCGGTGTACGGCACGCTGCTGGGCGCCGGTCTCGTCGACACCTGGGACGCGGCGGCCGGCCGGGGCGAGCCCTACGGGACGTTCCACGGGTACGGGCCGCTCGTGCCGGACGGTGCCCGCATCGACTGGGTCCTGACCACACCCGGCGCCACGGTGCACCGCGCCTCGGTCAACACCTTCTCCCTGGACGGCCGGTACCCGAGCGACCATCTGCCGGTACAGGCGTCACTGACCCCGGGATGACCGGCGCCGCACCGGAACAGGAGGCGCCGGGACAGGCCGAGGCCCCCACGACCACGGGAACTCGAGGTGCGGTCGCGGGGGCCTCGTACAGTGCGGGGACGGTCAGCCCTTGCGGGCCTTGACCTCCTCGGTGAGCTGCGGGACCACGTCGAACAGGTCGCCGACCACGCCGTAGTCGACCAGGTCGAAGATCGGGGCCTCGGCGTCCTTGTTGACGGCCACGATCGTCTTCGAGGTCTGCATGCCCGCCCGGTGCTGGATCGCACCGGAGATACCGGCGGCGACGTACAGCTGCGGCGAGACGGACTTGCCGGTCTGGCCGACCTGGCTGGTGTGCGGGTACCAGCCCGCGTCCACCGCGGCACGCGAGGCACCCACGGCCGCACCGAGGGAGTCGGCGAGCGCCTCGATGACCGCGAAGTTCTCCGCGCCGTTGACCCCGCGGCCACCGGAGACCACGATCGCGGCCTCGGTCAGCTCCGGACGGCCCGTCGACTCCCGCGGCGTACGCGAGACGACCTTGGTGCCCTTCGCCTGCTCGGAGAACGTGACGTCCAGGGCCTCGACCGCACCGGCGGCCGGGGCCGGCTCCACGGCCGCGCTGTTGGGCTTGACCGTGATGACCGGGATGCCCTTGGAGACACGGGAGCGGGTGGTGAAGGCGGCAGCGAACACCGACTGCACGGCCACCGGGCCCGCCTCGCCGGCCTCCAGGTCGATGGCGTCGGTGATGACGCCCGAGCCCAGGCGCAGCGCCAGGCGGGCCGCGATCTCCTTGCCCTCGGCGGACGAGGAGACCAGCACGGCGGCCGGGGAGACGGCCGCGACCGCGGTCTGCAGGGCGTCCACCTTCGGCACGACCAGGTAGTCGGCGTACTCGGCGGCCTCGTGGGTGAGGACCTTCACCGCGCCGTGCTCGGCCAGCGTGGCGGCGGTGTCGGCGGCGCCGTCGCCCAGCGCGACGGCGACCGGCTCGCCGATGCGGCGGGCCAGCGTCAGCAGCTCCAGGGTCGGCTTGCGGACCGCGCCGCCGGCGTGGTCGACGTAGACGAGAACTTCAGCCATGGGACTTCTTCTCTCCTGCTTGCGAAAGATGAGGGGCGGGAAGCGAGCTGGGCCGCGTGGCTCAGACGAACTTCTGGCTCGCGAGGAAGGCGGCGAGCTGCCTGCCGCCCTCGCCCTCGTCCTTGACGATCGTGCCCGCGGTGCGGGCCGGGCGCTCGGTCGCCGACTCGACCACGGTGTAGGCGCCCTCCAGGCCGACCTCCTCCGCCTCGAGGTCGAGGTCGGACAGGTCCCAGGAGGTCACCGGCTTCTTCTTCGCCGCCATGATGCCCTTGAACGACGGGTAGCGCGCCTCGCCCGACTGGTCGGTGACCGACACGACGGCCGGCAGCGACGCCTCGAGCTGCTCGGTCGCGGCGTCGCCGTCCCGGCGGCCCCTGACGGTGCCGTCCTCCAGGGCCACCTCGGACAGCAGCGTCACCTGCGGCACGCCCAGGCGCTCCGCGAGCAGCGCCGGCACCACACCCATGACGCCGTCGGTGGAGGCCATGCCGGAGAGGACCAGGTCGTAGCCGGCCTTCTCGATCGCCCTGGCCAGCACCAGCGAGGTGCCGATCGCGTCGGTGCCGTGCAGGTCGTCGTCCTCGACGTGGATCGCCTGGTCGGCGCCCATGGACAGCGCCTTGCGCAGCGCGTCCTTGGCGTCCTCCGGACCCACCGTCAACACGGTGATCTCCACGTCGTCGTCGGAGTTCTCCGAGATCTGCAGCGCCTGCTCGACCGCGTACTCGTCCAGCTCGGAGAGCAGACCGTCCACGTCGTCGCGGTCGACGGTCAGGTCATCGGCGAAGTGCCGGTCGCCCGTGGCGTCGGGCACATACTTCACGGGGACAACGATCCTCAAGCTCACGCCGGCTCTCCTACTGCATCGTCATTTCTGGCTGCCTGCCTTCAGGCAGCATAAGCGCCTCAAACGGCCGTTCCCGATCGGGGCGAAGCACTCTTCCCAACAAAATATTACTCGCCAGTACACCCAGTTCTTTCCCGCTGAGCAAGCGCTTTGAACTGTGACCTTCGCAACGCAGCGTAACCGGAACCCGACGGGCCCGCAGCAGGGACCCCCGGCCCGGTCAGTCGCGCAGTGCGCGGAACCGGCCCTGATGGTGGACGAGGGGCCGGCCGGGGCCGGTGTGGTCGCCGAGCAGGACCTCGGCCAGCACGATCCGGTGGTCACCGGCGGGCACCCGGGCCACCACCGCGCACACCGCCCGGGCGAGGACGCCGCCTGGCACGGGGACGCCCTCGGGGCCCTCGCGCCAGGCGGTGGCCGCGCCGAAGCGGTCGGCGCCGGGGCGGGCGAAGGTGGTCACCAGCTCCCGCTGGTGCTCACCCAGCACACGGACCCCGACGTGGTCGCCCGCGGCGATGGCGGGCCAGCTGGCGCCCCCGGTGCCGACACCGAAGGAGAGCATGGGGGGGATCGGCCGAGACCGAGGCGAGGGAGGTGGCGGTGAAGCCGACCGGGCCGGACTCCCCACGCGCGGTGATCACCGCCACGCCCGCCGCGTGCTGCCGGAAGACGGAGCGCAGCAGCTCCGGCGAGGCGGGCACCCACCGGGGGTGAAGGAGTTCCGAGCACTTCGAGTACGCCGAGAACATGATGTCAGGCTGACGACGGGGGCCACGCACCGTCAAGTCGGCCCCGGAATATGGGAGATGACTCACGGGGGGGGCGCTCCTCCGTCACATCGCCTCCCCCAGCGCGGCGATCACATCGGCCTTGCGCGGCTGCCCGGCGGCCCGCCGCACGACACGGCCGTCGGCGTCGAGGACCAGCACCGTCGGCGTCCTGAGGATCTCGAGCCGGCGTACGAGGTCCAGGTGGGCCTCGGCGTCGATCTCCACATGGGCCACGCCCGGGACCAGGCCGGCCACCTCGTCGAGCACCCGCCGGGTCGCCCGGCAGGGTGCGCAGAAGGCGCTGGAGAACTGCACCAGTGTGGCGCGTTCACCCAGTTCCGCACCGAGTTCCGGCGCTCGGAGCCGCTTGCCGTCGTCCCGCCCGCGCACCCGCACTCTCCCGCTCCGCCGCCGCCGCGGCACTCCGTGGGCACTCGCCGCCGCGAGCACCGGCACACACCGTCATGACCGTCGGTCCGGTCAGCCCGGTCACCGACCCTTCGTAGCGTTCACGAGGCCGCAAAGATTCCCGGTGTCCTGTACGGATTCGCGTACGGGACACTTGTTCCACGGGCATCGACGCGGGAGGGTCGCAGGATGCACCCGCTCCCACGGCGGACGACGGGGCGCACGGGGTAACGGCGACGCAAAAGCCCGAGGTGGATCAAGGGGGTGGACGTGACGAGAATCTCGCCGCAGGCGGCCCTCAGGGCTGGTTCGCCGGTCGTTCTTGGGGCACCATCAGCGACAAGCCGTAAACCTACGGCTGCGTAACTTCGGCTGGGAGTCCCCTTCCCAGACAGAGCAGGAAGGGTTCCACCCCACCCATGGCAGAACTCGTCTACCGCCCCGTGATCGGTTTCGCCCAGACTCTGTTCAAGGTGTGGGACCTCAAGATCGACTGCCAGGGTTCGGAGAACATCCCGCGATCGGGCGGCGCCGTGCTGGTGAGCAACCACATCAGCTACCTGGACTTCGTCTTCAACGGCCTCGCCGCCCTCCCGCAGAAGCGCCTCGTGCGCTTCATGGCGAAGGATTCCGTGTTCCGGCACCGGGTCTCCGGTCCGCTGATGCGCGGGATGAAGCACATCCCCGTGGACCGCAAGCAGGGCGAGACGGCGTACGCGCACGCGCTCGACTCGCTGCGGTCCGGCGAGATCGTGGGGGTCTTCCCGGAGGCGACCATCTCGCAGTCGTTCACGCTGAAGAGCTTCAAGTCGGGTGCCGCGCGCCTGGCGCAGGAGGCCGGCGTGCCGCTGATCCCGATGGCGGTGTGGGGCACCCAGCGGCTGTGGACCAAGGGCCACCCCCGCAACTTCAAGCGCAGTCACACCCCGATCACCATGCGTGTCGGTGAGGCGCTCGAGGCGTCCAGGGACAAGTACGCGGGCGCGATCACCCGGCAGCTGCGGGAGCGCGTCCAGGAGCTGCTGGAGGCCGCGCAGCGCGCCTACCCGGTGCGCCCCAGGGGCCAGGACGACACCTGGTGGATGCCGGCGCATCTCGGCGGGACGGCCCCGACCCCGGAACAGGTCCGCGAGGCCGAGGCACGCTGAGCCCGGACACCCCCTCCGCGAACGGCGAGAACGGGGGCAGCCGCAAAAGCGCGGCCGGCCGGGAGTCGACGTGTTCCCGACCGGCCGCGCCCCCACGCGGTCCCTACGCGTGCGCCATCTCCTCCTTGAGCGCCGCCACGAACGTGTCCACGTCGTCCTCGGTGGTGTCGAAGGCGCACATCCAGCGGACGTCGCCGGCGGCCTCGTCCCAGAAGTAGAAGCGGAAGCGCTTCTGCAGCCGCTCGCTCACCTCGTGCGGCAGGCGGGCGAAGACCGCGTTGGCCTGTACCGGGTGGAGGATCTCCACGCCGTGCACGGCGCGTACGCCCTCGGCGAGGCGCTGGGCCATCTCGTTGGCGTGCCGGGCGTTGCGCAGCCACAGGTCCCGGGCCAGCAGGGCCTCCAGCTGCACCGAGACGAAGCGCATCTTCGAGGCGAGCTGCATGGACAGCTTGCGCAGGTGCTTCATGTGCCGGATGCCGTCCGGGTTCAGTACGACGACGGCCTCGCCGAACAGGGCACCGTTCTTGGTGCCGCCCAGGGAGAGCAGGTCGACGCCGGCCGCGTTGGTGAAGGTGCGCATCGGCACGTCCAGGGTGGCGGCGGCGTTGGCCAGCCGGGAGCCGTCGACGTGCACCTTCATGCCCCGGGCGTGCGCGTGCTCGCAGAGGGCGCGCATCTCCTCCGGCGTGTACACCGTGCCCAGCTCGGTGGCCTGGGCTACGGACACCACCTGCGGCATGGCACGGTGCTCGTCCTCCCAGCCGTACGCCTGCCGGTCGATCAGCTCGGGGGTGAGCTTGCCGTCCGGGGTGGGCACGGTGAGCAGCTTGATCCCGCCGACCCGCTCCGGTGCCCCGCCCTCGTCCACGTTGATGTGGGCGCTCTCGGCGCAGATCACCGCGCCCCAGCGGTCGGTGACCGCCTGGAGCGCGACGACGTTGGCGCCGGTGCCGTTGAAGACCGGGAAGGCCTCGGCGGTGGGGCCGAAGTGGCTGCGGATCACCTGCTGGAGGTTCTCCGTGTACGCGTCCTCGCCGTACGCGACCTGGTGTCCGCCGTTGGCCAGGGCCAGGGCGGCGAGCACCTCCGGATGGGCCCCGGCGTAGTTGTCGCTGGCGAAACCACGGACGGCCGGGTCGTGATGACGACGTGCGTCGGTCCTGGGCGGGTTCACGGCTTCTCGGTGAGCCACAGACGGGTTCCGTTCACTTCCGCGGCGGGCTTGTCCCAAACGCCGACGATGGCCTCGGCGAGGTCCTTGACGTCCGTGAAGCCCGCGAACTTCGCGTTGGGGCGGTCGGCACGCATCGCGTCGTGCACCAACGCCTTCACCACCAGGATCGCAGCCGCCGAGGTGGCCCCCTGCTCGCCCCCGGCCTTGCGGAAGTAGTCGGCCATGGCCAGCGTCCACGTCTCGGCGGCGGCCTTGGCGGCCGCGTAGGCCGCGTTGCCCGCGGTGGGCTTGCTGGCGCCGGCCGCGCTGATCAGGACGTACCGGCCGCGGTCGCTGCGCTGGAGCGCCTCGTGGAAGGCGAGCGAGGTGTGCAGCACGGTGCGTACCAGCAGCAGTTCCAGGAAGTCCCAGTCGTCCAGGCTGGTCTTGGTGAAGGTCTCGCTGCCGCGCCAGCCGCCGACCAGATGGACCAGGCCGTCGACCCGGCCGAACTCCTTCTCGGTGCGGGTGGCCCACTCGCGGGTGGAATCCAGGTCGAGCAGGTCGACCGTGTCACCCGTGACGGTGGCCCCGCCGTGCGCGTAGCGCGCCGCGTCCACGGCTGCCGCCAGCCGCTCCGGGTCGTTGTCGGAGCCGACCACCGTCGCCCCCGCCTCGGCCAGCCTGAGCAGTGCCGCACGCCCCGCGGGTCCCCCCGCGCCGGCCACCGCGATCACCGCACCCTCGAGCGCCCCGTTCCCCATGGTCCTCGCCTCCTGAGCAGTGTTGTGAACGAGGTCGCTCACGCGGCGACCCGCTCGGCGCTGTCCCCCACGATGCCCCTGGTCGAGGCGATCACGTTCTTCAGCTTCTTGGACAGTGCCTCATAGAACATGCTCAGCGGAAACTCGTCCGGAAGCACGTCATCGACGAGTTTCCGCGGCGGCTGCGTCAGGTCCAGTGCCTCGGGGCCCTTGGCCCACTTGGATCCCGGGTGCGGGGAGAGGTAGGTGGAGACCAGCTCGTAGCCGGCGAACCAGTGGACGAGCTTCGGGCGGTCGATGCCGTCGCGGTACAGCGTCTCGATCTCGGCGCACAGCTGGTTGGTGACCTGCGGGGCGCGGTCCCAGTCGATGCTGAGCTTGTTGTCGGTCCAGCGGACGACGTCGTGCTTGTGCAGGTAGGCGAAGAGCAGCTGACCGCCGAGGCCGTCGTAGTTGCGGACCCGCTCGCCGGTGACCGGGAAGCGGAACATCCGGTCGAACAGCACCGCGACCTGCACGTCACGTGCCTGCGGGACGCCGTCGCCGGCCAGCTTGACGGCCTCCTTGAAGGCGGTGAGGTCGCAGCGCAGCTCCTCCAGGCCGTACATCCAGAACGGCTGGCGCTGCTTGATCATGAACGGGTCGAAGGGCAGGTCGCCGTGGCTGTGGGTGCGGTCGTGGACCATGTCCCAGAGCACGAACGCCTCTTCGCAGCGCTTCTGGTCGTGCACCATGGCGGCGACGTCCCCGGGCAGCTCCAGGCCCAGGATGTCGACGGCGGCCTCGGTGACGCGGCGGAAGCGGGCGGCCTCGCGGTCGCAGAAGATACCGCCCCAGGTGAACCGCTCGGGAGCCTCGCGCACGGCGATGGTCTCGGGGAAGAGCACCGCGGAGTTGGTGTCGTAGCCCGCGGTGAAGTCCTCGAAGGTGATGCCGCAGAACAGCGGGTTGTCGTAGCGGGTGCGCTCCAGTTCGGCCAGCCAGTCGGGCCAGACCATGCGCAGCACGACCGCCTCGAGGTTGCGGTCGGGGTTGCCGTTCTGCGTGTACATCGGGAAGACCACCAGGTGCTGGAGGCCGTCCTCGCGGCTCGCGGCGGGCTGGAAGGCCAGCAGCGAGTCGAGGAAGTCGGGCACCTCGAAGCCGCCCTCGGCCCAGCGGCGCAGATCCTTCACCAGGGCCTCGTGGTAGGCGCGGTCGTGCGGGAGCAGCGGGGACAGCTCGTCGAGCGCGTCGGTCACCCGGCGCACCGCGGCCTCGGCCTCGGCGCGGGCCGGGGCCTCCTCGGCGTCGAAGTCGATCGAGCCGTCCTTCGCCTGCCAGGGCCGGATCCGCTGCACGGCATCCTTGAGCACGGGCCACGCCGGGTGCTCGACCACCCTTGCCGCCGGAGAAACACTCTCCTCCACACCCACCTGCACAAGAATTTCCGCCATGTCCCATCCTCCGCAAAAGAAACTTTGTGCGCCGACCGTATACATACAGGGTTTCCCCCAGCAAGAGGAGTCTCCGTAAATTATCCTGCGCTACCCCGGTGGTCACCGCATTTTTTCCTGCCCACCACTCGAGTGGGTGACACTCCTCAAAAATGATGTTCAGCGTCTGGACGGAACGGGCACAGGCGATACGGTCCAGGAGGGCCGTAGGGACGCGGCCCTGCGCCGCCGTCGACGGAAGCGAGTCGGATCTTGAACTTCCTCACCATCGGTCACCGCGGAGCCATGGGCGTCGAGCCCGAGAACACCCTTCGGTCCTTCGTTGCCGCCCAGGAGGCCGGCCTGGACGTCATCGAGCTCGATCTGCATCTCAGCAAGGACGGCGAACTCGTCGTCATGCACGACGCGGAACTGGACCGCACGACGGACGGCACGGGCCCGATCGCCGACCGGACCGTCGCCGAGCTGCGCGCCCTGGACGCCGGCCGCGGCGAGCACGTCCCCGTCTTCGCGGAGGTGCTGGAGGCCGTCCAGGCCCCGCTGCAGGCCGAGATCAAGGACGTCCAGGCAGCCAGGGCGCTGGCCGAGGTGATGAACCGGCGGGGCCTGACGGAGCGGATCGAGGTGTCCTCGTTCCACGACGACGCGATCGCCGAGATCGCGCGCCTGGTGCCGGGGGTGCGCACCGCGCTCGTCGCGAGCCGCTATGACACCGAGATCGTGGAGCGGGCGGTCGGCGTCGGCGCGGCGACCGTCTGCCTGAACATCCGCCGCCTCACCCTGGAGATCGTCGAACGGGCCCGCAAGGCGGACCTGAGGATCATCGGCTGGGTGGTGAACACGCAGGACCACCTCAGGCTGGTCCGGGCCCTCGGGCTCGACGGCGCGACCACCGACTACCCGCAGATCAAGCGCACCGGCCGCTTCACCGCGTGAGGGCCGTCAGGCCAGTTCCTTGACCAGCAGCTCGAACCGCAGGTCGGCACGGAGCGGAATACCGAACCGCTCGTCACCGTACGGGAAGGGCGTCGTCCTTCCCGTACGACGGTAGCCGCGCCGCTCGTACCAGGCGATCAGGTCCTCGCGCACCGAGATCACGGTCATGTGCATCTCGGTCGCGCCCCAGGTCTCGCGCACCAGGCGCTCCGCGTACGCGATGATCACCTTGCCGAGCCCGGTGCCCTGGTGCTCGGGGCTGACCGCGAACATGCCGAAGTAGGCGTGGTCGCCGCGGTGCTCGAGCTGGCAGCAGGCGACGATCCGGCCCTCGCGCTCCACCGTCAGCAGCCGGCTGTCCGGGGACTCGACGACCTGCCGCACCCCCTCGGCGTCGGTCCGCTGCCCCTCGAGGATGTCCGCCTCGGTGGTCCACCCGGCCCGGCTGGAGTCCCCCCGGTACGCCGACTCGATCAGCGCGACGAGGGCCTCCACATCGGCGGCGGCGGCGTCACGGAAGGTCAACGCGTTCTCGGTGACGGTATCCATGGGGCACTTCTCCGGTTTCTCGCTCGCCTCTGCGTCACTTCCCGGCGTGGCCAGGGCATGGAAGAGACTAACCCGGCCGCTACGCTCGGCCGCATGGTGCATGTACTCGGCAGTCGCGTCCTGCTGCGCCCCACCGATCCCGAGCGCTCCCGCGCCTTCTACGGCGAGCAGCTGGGCCTCGCCGTGTACCGCGAGTTCGGCACCGGCCCGGAGCGCGGCACCGTCTACTTCCTCGGCGGCGGCTTCCTGGAGCTGTCCGGCCGGTCCGACTCCCCGGCGGCCCCGGCGGCCACGGCTGCCCGGCTGTGGCTCCAGGTCGCGGACGTGGCGGCGGCCCACGAGGAGCTCCGGGACAAGGGCGTCGAGATCGTCCGGCCGCCGGTGCGGGAGCCGTGGGGCCTCATCGAGATGTGGACCGCCGACCCGGACGGCACGCCCATCGTCCTGGTGGAGACCCCGGCCGACCATCCGCTGCGGTACCGGCCGGGAATCTGAGGCCGGTGGTCCGGGACCGAGGAGGGGCGCGAAGGACGCGTCACGCCCGTACGGCGTCCAGTCGTCCTTCCAGCTCCACCAGCAGCCCGCCGAGCAGCGCGGCCAGCTCGCCGAGGTCCGGCCCGCCCAGACCGGAGAGCACGGCGTTCTCGTAGGAGAGTTGCGCGGGCATGATGCCGTCGACGACGTCCCGTCCGGCGTCGGTGAGGCGGACCCGGGCCATGCGGCGGTCGCGCGGGTCGCCACGGCGTTCCACCAGGCCCCGCCCGGTGAGCTGTTTGAGGCGTTTGGTGACGGCGGCGCCCGAGGAGAAGGTCTCGCGTGCCAGTTCGCCCGGAGTCAGTTCGCGCCCGGTGCGACGCAGCGCGCCGAGCAGGTCGAACTCGGGGCGGGTCAGTCCCGCCCCGCTCAGCGGGGCGTCCTCGGCCTGCTGGAGGAGGGCGGCACAGCGGTTGATGCGCCCGATGACCTCCATGGGTCCGGTGTCGAGGCCGGGGTACACGGTCCGCCACTGCCGGACCACCGCGGCCACGGTGTCGCCGTCGGCCGCCGGGCCTCCCGCACCGGAGGAGGTCCCTGTCCCGGCGGCGGGGAGCCCGGGGCCGGCCGGGAGCGGCCCGTCGGCACGCCCGCCCTCGGCCGTGAGTCCTCCAGGTCCGCCGTCGGCCGTGAGCCGCTCGGTCGTCGTCATGGCCGTCCGTCCTTCGTGTCCGGGTCCGTCCCGCTGCCCGGGTGTGTGTCCGGTTCCGTCTCCGCGCCGGGGCCGGTCAGCGCCCTCTGGCGTCGTACCGTTGCCGCGAGCGTACGGTGTCCCGCCTGTTCGGCGAGCACGACCCGTTCCTGCGGCAGTGAGCTCAGCCACCATTCGCCCGCGGCCGCGTCGGCGGTGGCCCGCAGGTCGACGAGCGCGGCGGCAAGGCCGCGGCGGGCGGCTTCCAGGGCGGCGAGGGCGGTGTGCGGGACGGCCAGGAGACGGATGGTGTGTTCGCGCTCGCGGTCCACGGTGGCGAGCGCCCTCTCGACCCGGCCGCCCGCCCGCCGGTTGGTGACGGCCAGGGCCGCGACGAAGCCGACCAGCGCGCCGATCAGGGTGTCCACCACACGGTCGGTGACCAGGGAGCCGGTGTCCTGGTAACCGGGGAACTCGGTGATGAGCAGGGCCATCGGGGTCACGCAGACGCTGCCGAGCCAGTAGTTGCGGCCGATCAGCGCCTCGGCGCCGAAGTTGAAGACGAGACAGCACAGGACGAGGGCGAGCGGCCCCAGGTGGGCGACCGGGGCGACGGCCGCGAAGATCAGCACGCCGACGAGGTTGCCGACGACCCGCTGCACGGTCCGGCTCCAGGTGAGGCTGAGGTTGGCCTGGTAGAGCGAGGCGGCGGTGACGAGCGCCCAGTAGGGCCGCCCGACCCCGACGGCCAGGGAGGCGTAGCCGGCGAGGGCACAGCCCAGGGCGGTGCGTACGGCGATGGGGGTGAGCGGCCCCAGGCGGTGCCACAGGGGGCGCGGGGGGACGGCGCGCTCGGCTGCCACCCCGAGGAGTTCGTCGGCGCCCGTGAGGGGGGCGTCGGCGCCCGGGACGCGGCGGCCCGTGCCGCGCAGCGCCCTGGCCCAGGCGCGCAGCAGTGCGGGGTCGGCGTCGGCCGGCGCGGCGAGCGCGATCTCGGCGCGGACCACGAGCCGTTCGAGGGCCCGGCGGGTGGCGGCGGAGCGGGTTCCGGTGAGGAGCAGGCACTGCCAGGCGGCCTGCACGGCGGCGTAGGCGGCGGCGCGGGCCCGGGTGTGGCCGTCGCCGGTGCCGCCGGTCTCGACGTACGCGGCGGTGGCGGACAGCGCGTCGGCGGTGGCGCGGCGCTCGGGGCCGTGCGGCCGGACCAGTACGGGCGCCATGCCGACCAGCCAGGCCCACACCCCGGCCACCGCGGCCAGCGCGAGATGGCCGGGGACCTGCCCGAGGGTCTGGGGGACGAACAGCGAGGCGGAGCTGACGAAGGTGAGGATCACGTTGCCGGGCGGGCCGATACGGGTGACGTCGCACAGCACCTTCTGCACGGCGGCCAGTACGGCGCCGACGGTGACCAGGATGACGGCGTTCGAGGTGAGCGAGGCCGAGACCAGGGCCACGGCGAGGCCGCCGAGCATGCCGAGCACGACTCCCGTGAGGGCCTTGGCCCGGGCGGCGTAGGGACGGTTGTGCGCGTAGAGGGCGCACAGGGAACCGGCCATGGTGTAGGCGGCCAGGTCGAGGCGGCCGAGGGCGACCAGGATCAGGTTGGGCGGTGCGACCGCGGCGACCACGCTGAGGGCGGGCTTGAACCAGATGTCGGAGGGCCGCCCGAGGCGCAGCACGCTGGCCACGGGGAAGCGCCGGGGCTTGGGGTCGGGGGTGGGTGTGGGGGTCGCACTGCTCATGACGTCCCACGATAACAGGTCTTTTACTCGTAAAATATTGCGGTGACCAGCGGTGCTCCCCCGAATGCTCCCCGTGTACGCCTGTGCGCCCGCGTGCACGCCGCCGGGCGGGGCATGCCTTGACCGACCGTGGAGCGGTCCGGGGGAGGTACGCGTGCACGGACCGGCGTCGTCCGGCTGGCTGCTGGTCGCGCTCTGCGCGGCGACCGGCGCCTACTGCCTGCTGCGGATGCGCAGCAGTGTCGGGGAACAGCGCCGTGCCGCGGGCGGTGAGGCGCTGATGGGTTTCGGCATGGCCGCGATGGCCGTACCGGCGGCGGTGTTCACCCCGCCCCCGTGGGCGTGGCCCGCCTGTGCGGTGGTGTTCGGCGCGGCCGCGGTGCAGGCCCTGTGGACAGGGCGCGGGAGCCCGCACCATCTGCACCATTCGGTGGGCGCCGGAGCCATGGCCTACATGGCGGTGGCGATGGCCGCCTCCCCCGGCCGGGAGCACGGGCACGGCGGCGTGGGCATACCCGCGCTGACCGGGCTCCTGCTGCTGTACTTCGCCGGGTACGTGCTGGTGACGGGCGTACGGCTGGTACCGGTGGCCGCCGCGCCGGAGCGCTCGGCGGCCACCGGGGCGGGGTCCCCCGGAGTCCCGGGCTGGGGGGACCGGCCCGAACTGGTGCTGGCGTGCCGGCTGTCCATGGGGATCGCGATGGTGGCGATGCTGCTGACGATGTGAGGCGGGGCGGCCGGCCGCGGGCCGACGAGCGGGACCGTTGTCTGCGGCACTTTGCCCGATGGGCCGTGTCCGGGGGTGGTCCGCGCTCCTAGGCTGGCCGCATGATGCTCCCCGCGGCGCTGCTGCTGCTCGGCGTCCTGACCGCCGTCGTCGGTCCCAGGCTGCTCGCGCGGGCCGACTGGCCGGACCGTGAGCCGGTGGTGGCGCTGTGGGTGTGGCAGTGCGTGATCGCGACCGTGCTGCTGTGCTGTGCCCTGTCGATGACGTTCAGCGCGGCGGCCGCCTCGCGGGCGGTCGGCACTCCCGTGTTCGCGACGGCACCGAGCGGGGTGGTGGAGGCGTACGCCCTCGGTACGGCCGGCCCGGCGGCCGCGACCACCGCGGTCGCGCTGGCGTGCGGTGGGCTGTGGAGCGCGGTGATGCTGGTCCGCGAGGTCGTACGGGCCCGCGCCCGGCGGCGGGCCCGGCGGAAGGATCTCCTGGTGCGGGCGCCGCTGCTGCCCGGCGAGGACCCCGGCTCGGAGCGGCTGGTGGTCCTGGAGGGCGAGCACCCCGACGCGTGGTGGCTTCCCGGCTCCCCGCCCCGGCTGGTCGTCACCACGGCGGCGTTGCGCCGGCTGAGGGGCCGTCGGCTGGACGCCGTCCTCGCGCACGAGCGGGGGCACGCGCGGGCCCGGCACGACTGGCTGCTGCACTGCTCCGCCGCGCTGGCGGACGGGTTCCCACGGGTACCCGTGTTCGCCGCGTTCCGCGACGAGATGCACCGGCTGGTCGAGCTCGCCGCCGACGACACGGCCTCCCGCCGCTTCGGCCGGCTGACCACCGCCCTCGCCCTGGTCGAGCTCAACGAGCACCGCGGGGTCTTCGGCCCCTGCCCGGCCTCCCAGGGCCAGATCAGGGCCCGGGTGCACCGGCTGCTGACTCCCCCGGACCGGCTCACGGCGGGGCGCCGGCTGCGGCTGACGGCCGTTGCGTCGCTGGTTCCGGTGATCCCGGTCCTGGTGGCGTTCGCCCCCGGGCTGCGGGCTCTGGGCTAGCACCGCCCAAAGGCGTGCGCCGAGGTTCTCTTCGCTCCGGGGCGTGCGGGCGCTCAGGGCGTCGGTGTTGGCCCCGGACCCCGGCGGTCGGCGAGGATCGCTTCATGCGCTCCCCCCACATGTCTCCCCCCGACCTCGGGCCGCCGCCCCGTCCACCCGGGCACCGGCACCACCCGGCCGCCCTGTCCATCGGTGTGCCGGCCCTGTGCTCGGTACTGCTGCTGATCCTGGTCGGCGCCGAGTGGCGCCCGCTGACCGGGATGGACGGGGACGTCGCCCGTACCACCCACCGCTGGGCGGTGGACGAACCGGGGCTGACCCAGACGGCCCGCGTCCTGACGGACTGGGTCTGGGACCCGTGGACCATGCGCCTGCTGGCCGGGGCGGTCGCACTGCTGCTGGTGTTCCGGTACGCGGCCCGCTGGACCGCGGGGTGGCTGGTGGTGACCTGCGCCGTGGGGACGGTGCTGCAGCAGGTCCTGAAGGCGGCGGTGGGCCGTGCTCGCCCGGTGTGGGAGAACCCGGTCGACTCGGCCCACTACGCGGCTTTCCCGTCGGGCCACGCCATGACCGCCACCATCGTCTGCGGTCTCCTGCTGTGGCTCCTGCACCGGCACGGCGTGAGCCGGGCCGTGTGGGTGTGGGCCGTGACCGTGGCGGCGCTCTCGGTGGCCGGCGTCGGTCTCACCCGCGTCTGGCTCGGCGTCCACTGGGTGACGGACGTGCTCGGGGGGTGGCTCTTCGGCGCTCTGGTCGTGGCCGTGGCGGTGCGCGTCCACCGGCGGCGGCACCCGTGAGACCGCACGATCCGCGTCTTCCGGATCCTCCCGCGGGGCCTCCGTGACCACTTCCCGGTGCCGGCTCGGCGGGACGCACGAGCGCCGACGCGCCGGACAGCCCGGGCGGCGGCCCGCAGGGCCGGGGTGCGGCTGCTCCTCAGCGCCGTCCCCCTCGGGCGATCCCCCGCGTCGCCCGAGGAGAACGGCAGCCCGGAGCGGGCCCACCAGGGGCCCGACCGGACGCATTGAGTATAGTTGGCTGTCGGCCAGTCAATGCAGGAGTCCAGCATGTCCCCGCGCAGCCCCTCGGTCAATGAAGAATTGCGGAGGCGTTCGAAGGAACGGCTTCTGCAAGCCGCCGTCGAGGTGGTGAGCGAGCGCGGCTACGAGGCGACGACGCTCGGCGACATCGCCGACCGCGCGGGGTCCGCGCGGGGTCTGGTCTCGTACTACTTCCCGGGGAAGCGCCATCTGGTGCAGTCCGCGGTGCACCGGCTGATGCACCGGACGCTGGAGGAAGCGCTGGAGCGCGAACCGCGCACCGACGACGGGCCGGAGCGGATGGCGCGGGCCATCGACGCGATCCTGGGCCTGGCCCGCGACCGTCCCGTGCTGATGCGCCAGCACATGGCCGGGCTGCTGCAGGCCGAGGGTTTCCTGCCCTGCCCCGAGCAGCGGCGCCTGGCCGAACTGCTCAGCGACACCGTCGCCCGGCACGGCTCCAGCAAGGTCGACAGCGACTACCCGATGCTGCGCGCCCTGCTGATGGGCGCCGTGTTCTCGGCCCTGATGCCGGGTGCGCCGATGCCCGTCGAGACACTGCGCGCGGAGTTGTTCAAGCGCTACCGGCTCGACTGGGAGCTGGGTGTCCCGCCCGGCACCGAGGTGCCGGGCGGGACGGGTGCGCCGGACCGGACGGGCCGGACGGACGCAGCCGGCGCAACGGGCCTGCCGGACCGGGCGGATGTGTCGCGGTTCTTCGCGACCGAACCGGCCCCGGAGCCCTCGGCCCCGCCCCGCCGCCCGGCCCCGGACAGCGCCTAGTCCCTGTCGTCGAAGTAGTCAGGCTGTGTCTGCGCGTTGAACTCGCGCAGCTGGATCCTCTTGGCCGGGTCCGTGCGCCGGTCGTCGATCCTCAGGACGTCGAGGCCCTTGGCGATGTCGTTCGAGTAGATGTGGCCGTTGTAGTAGTACGCCGACCAGGAGCCGCCGGTGACGACCTGGTCGGTGGACAGCGGACCCCGCTCGAAGTAGGCGATCTCCTTCGGTTTCGAGGAGTCGGTGAAGTCCCAGACGGAGACGCCGCCCTGGTACCAGGCCTGGACCATGAGGTCCTTGCCCTTGACCGGGATCAACGAGCCGTTGTGGGCCACGCAGTTCTCGGTGTCCGCCTGGTGACGGGGGATCTTGAAGTAGCTGCGGAAGACGAGTCGGCGTTTGTCGCCCTTGCCGACGATGTCGTAGACGCCGTCCGCGCCCCGGTCCGGTCCGACGGCCGCGTTGCAGGTGGCGGCGCCACCGCCGCCCAGCTCGTCGGTGAACACGACCTTGTCGGCCCGCTGGTTGAAGGTCGCCGAGTGCCAGAAGGCGAAGTTGACGTTGTCCTGCACCCGGTCGATCACCTGGGGACGCTCGGGGTTCTTGATGGAGAACAGGATGCCGTCGCCCATGCAGGCACCGGCGGCGAGGTCCTCGGACGGCAGCACGGTGATGTCGTGGCAGCCCGTGGTCTTGGAGACGCCCGGATGGGTGGGCGCGCCCGGGTTTCCGCCGCCGTCGGGCCCCTCACCGGGGAACAGCACCGGGAACCCGACCACCGCCGCCTTGTGCGGGGCCTTGCGCGGCACCTTGATGACGGAGATGCCGTCGTGCGGCGGCTGGCAGTCGGGGTAGGCGGCGTTCGGCGAGTACGAGGAGACGTAGACGTAGACGTTCTTGCGCTCGGGCACCAGCGTGTGGGTGTGCGAGCCGCAGGCGGTCTCGACGGCCGCGACGTAGCGCGGGTTCCGCTTGTCGCTGATGTCGAACACCTTCATGCCCTCCCACGAGGACTTCTCGGTCGCCGGTTGCGTGGTGCTGTTGCAACTGCTGTCGCTGCGCGAGGAGTCGGTGGAGAGGAACAGCAGGTCACCGGAGACGGAGATGTCGTTCTGGGAGCCGGGGCACAGCACCTGGGCCACCGTCCTCGGTGACTTCGGGTTGCTGATGTCGAAGATGCGGAAGCCGTCGTAGTTGCCCGCGAAGGCGTACCGGCCCTGGAACGCCAGGTCCGAGTTGAACCCGGTCAGCGCGTCCTTGGGGATGTTGGCCACGTGCCGGATGTTGTCGGAGTGGACGACCTCGTCCTGGGCGGGTGTCTCGCCGCTCTCGATGGCCTCACGCACCTCGGCCTGCGCGCTTCGGGACATCTCCTTCGGGGCGGTCGGCTCGTCCCCGGGGTCGGGGATCGCCGCGGCCGGTGCGGCGGTGAGCAGCGCGGCCAGCAGCCCCCCGGCTGCTGCGGCAACTCCCAGCCGTCTGCGCCGGGTTCGGGGATCTTTCAACAGGATCACTGTCTTTCCTCCCTTGTACCGTTCGGCTCGGAACGGGTGGTGCACCGGCAGTATCGTCCTGGCCATGCACATAACAACAGTGCGCGACACACTCATAACGAAGTTTTCCGATCACTGTCGCGCGGAAGCGTGCTAGGACGGTCGTCGGCACTCACGAGGTGTCCCGCAGCCCTCCCCCAGAGGGGGTGTCCCCAGCCACAGGAGGTCCCGTGCTCTTCCGCCGTGTGTCACGCGTGTCCGTCGTCGCGACCGGACTGACCGCCCTGGCCGTACTCGGGCTCGCGGGCTGCGAATCCGACACGGACGACGCCAAGCCGGCTGCGGCCGAAGGGCCTTCGGTGATCGCCCCGGGCGAGCCCGGGCAGCCGAACCGGACCCTGTCGGCCGCGGAGGCCGCGGAGCAGCGCGCCGAGGACGACTCCCCCAACTCCGCGGACGTCTCCTACACCCGCATGATGATCGAGCACCACTCCCAGGCCCTGGAGATGACTGCTCTGGTCCCGGACCGGGCCGAGTCACCGAAGATCGTCAAGCTGGCCGAGCGGATCGCGGCCGCGCAGCAACCGGAGATCAAGGCGATGGAGGGCTGGCTGACGACGCACAAGAAGACCAGGAAGGCCGACGGGCACGACCACGGCCACGACCATGCGGCGATGCCCGGGATGGCGACCCCCGCCCAGCTCAAGAACCTGCACGCGGCCGAGGGAAAGACCTTCGACCAGCTCTTCCTCACCCTGATGATCGCCCATCACGAGGGGGCGATCACCATGGCCACGGACGTGAAGGCGCAGGGCAACAACCTCCAGATCGAGGAGATGGCCGACGACGTGGTGGCCCAGCAGACGAGCGAGATCACGCGGATGCGCGATCTCCTGTGACGTCCGCGCCGGGGCCGTTCACCGCCGGGTGTGACGCGGGGTCAGCAGGCCCGCGTCACGTGCCCGGCCGATGACCCGCAGCGCACCGCGCCGGCTGTATCCGGTCGCGCACATCACGGCGAGCACCGGGTCGGCGCCCTCCTCCTGGGCCGCGCGGTACTCCCGCGCCACGAAACGCCTCCCCACGGGCCCCTGCGGCCCGACCACGTGGGTCCGCCGCTCCCCCGTACCGGACAGGACACCGGCGGCCGGTTCGTCCTCGGCGCCGCAGGCCCGCGCGAGCGGCCCCTCGATCCAGTCGGCGAACAGCGCCAGGTCCTCCAGCGACAGCGCGGGCCGGGCCCGTACGTCCTCGACGCAGACGCTGTGCCCGGACACCATCGCGAGCGCCTCGACCCCGGCTCCGTCCGCGAAGGTCAGCCGCACATCGAACCAGCGCGTCGTGTGCTCCCCTTCGCGCACCTCCCAGGCAGGCCACACGGACACGGCACCGTCCGCCGGAGAACGATCGGAAAGATGAAGAAAGCACTCCTCAAGCACGCCCGCAACGTAACCACGTGAGCACTTTCCATACGAACGAACACGCACCCCGAGCGGTGGACGGCACCCTGTCAGCGGAGCGGGTGCCACTTCGGCCGTGCGGCCGAGGAGTCGGGGAGACGACACTTTCACCCCTCCGCAGAAGAACGCGCTCACTACGGCTGCAGATGGCTGAATAGCTGCCGCACGGGACGTTGACCAGAAAGCGCTTTCCCTCTACCTTCCGTTCAGCGACGTGAACCTCACGCATCCATGGCACCTCCGCACCTCCGCACCCCGCGTCGCCGACACCCCCACATCACGACAGAAGGAACCGGAACATGACTTCGGTGACAACACCGCGCGCCCGTGGGCGGGCGCTGACCGGCGCACTGGCCACCCTCGGACTCTCGGTTGGCATGCTTATGACAGCCGGCGTCTCCCCGGCCGGCGCCGCCACCTGGCCGTCTCCCAACGGCAGCGAGGGCGTCTCCTCCACCATCTCGGTGTCCGGCACCAAGGACTACGGGATGAAGCGCCTCTACGGCACCGGCGCCCTGGGATCCGGCAGCCAGGACGAGGACCAGGGCCCGATCCTGGAGCTGGCGGACGGCGCGGTCCTGAAGAACGTCATCCTCGGCGCCCCGGCCGCCGACGGCGTCCACTGCAAGGGGTCCTGCACGCTGCAGAACGTGTGGTGGGAGGACGTCGGCGAGGACGCGGCGACCTTCAAGGGCAAGTCCTCGTCAGCCGTCTACACCGTCAGCGGCGGCGGGGCGAAGGAAGCCAGCGACAAGGTGTTCCAGTTCAACGGCGCCGGGACGCTGAACGTGTCGAACTTCGCGGTCAAGAACTTCGGCACCTTCGTGCGCTCCTGCGGCAACTGCTCCACGCAGTACAAGCGCACCATCAACCTCAACACGATCGAGGTGAACTGGAAGGGCGGCAGGATCGCCGGGATCAACACCAACTACGGCGACAGCGTGTCCCTGCGCAACATCACGGTCGTCGGGGACAGCAGCAAGAAGATCATCCCCTGCCAGAAGTACATCGGCAACAACACCGGCAAGGAGCCCAGCACCAACGGCTCGAACGCCGACGGCACGTACTGCAAGTACGGATCGTCCGACATCACCTACAAGTAGCCCTTCCCGGCACAACGGCCCCCCACGGTGAGGCGGCGGCCGTACGGAGCGCCCCGCGCGGTGCTCCGTACGGCCGCCGCGCCGTGCCGGGCCCGCCGCCCGCCCCGCCCGCCGCCGGCCGGCCCCGTCACCGCCGGCCCCGTCCGCGCTACCTCCGCCCGCCCACGCTCGCGCGGATCTCGCCGATGAGTTCACGCCGGTAGTCGGTGTACGCGGCCCGCAGCGCCTCGCCCGGCCAGTCGGCGGGGAGGAGGGCCGCAGGCAGGACGGGATCGGTGAGCAGGTGGCGCACGACGGCCGCGAAAGCGGTGAGCCGGTCGGCGGGACGGTCGGCGCCGTCGATGTGCGCGAGGAGCGCGCGGGCCGTGCCCGCCCAGGCGTCCAGCGCCCACAGACTCCCGGCCAGGTCGGCGGCGGGCCGGCCGGGGCGGGCCGTGTAGTGCTGGGCCACCCGGCCGAGAGGCACGGACAGCGGGCGGTCCAGGTTGGCCGGCCGGAGCCACACGCCCTCGCGGAGTTCGGCGAGCCGGAGGGCGGTCAGCCGGGTGCGCAGCTCCGCCCGCTCGGCGGGACCACGTCCCGTCGCGGTGATCACCACCATCTCCCAGTCGCCGTCCCACGCGCGCGTGCTCGGCCGTACGGCCTCGTCCTGGCGGGTCTGGCGGTCGAGCAACCGGTCACTGAGGCGGTAGCCGGCACCGGTCTCGGTGCGCACCAGATCACCGGCGGCCACCATCCGGCTGAGGGCGGCCCGCAGCGTGGACCCGCCGACGCCGAAGCGCTCCACGAGTCGCCCCAGTTCCCGCGCCGAAAGCTGTGGCGGGTGCGTGCCGAGCAGCAGGCTCAGCACGACCGACCGCGCGGACAGGGGACGTAGCCGCAGGTCACCGGTTGGCTCCAGGTCGTTCATCCGCATGGATCCGTACTGTACGGCGCGCTTGTCGCCCCGCGGTGCACTGCCGGACGCCATATGTTGTATCATTGCTGCAGCCGCAGAAATAATGCAACACTCGGTGTATGGCCACGACAATCGCGCACGAGCAGCACGGCGGACTCACCGCCTCTCCCGGGGGACACGCGGCACCGGAGGCACTCGCGGCACCCCGCGGGTACGCCACGCACGACGTTCTGAACCAGCCCGCTCCCCTGACCCCCTACGACGCCTCCGACGACACCGCCCTCCTGGAGGGGGTGCGGCGCGAGGGCGCCGGCTGGGCGGAGGAGGATCTGCGGCGGCTCGGCAGGCTGGCCGGCAGTGCCCGGGTGCAGGAGTGGAGCGAACAGGCCAACCGCCACGAGCCCGAGCTGCGCACGCACGACCGGTACGGCAACCGGATCGACGAGGTCGAGTTCCATCCGAGCTGGCACCACCTGATGCGCACGGCCGTCGTCGAAGGGCTGGCCGGCGCGCCCTGGGCGGACGACCGGCCCGGCGCCCATGTCGCGCGCACCGCCGGCGGACTCGTGTGGGGGCACACGGACGCGGGGCACGGCTGCCCGACCTCCATGACGTACGCGGCGGTGCCCGTCCTGCGCCGGCAGCCGGAGCTGGCCCGGGTGTACGAGCCGTTGCTGACCGGCCGGGAGTACGAGCCGGGCCTGCGGGTGCCGGGCGAGAAGCGCGGGCTGCTGGCCGGCATGGGGATGACGGAGAAGCAGGGCGGCTCCGACGTCCGGACCAACACCACGAGGGCGACGCCGACCGCGGAGCCCGGTGTGTACACGCTGCGGGGACACAAGTGGTTCACGTCGGCGCCGATGTGCGACGTGTTCCTGGTGCTGGCGCAGGCCCCGGGGGGTCTGTCGTGCTTCCTGCTGCCGCGCGTGCTGCCCGACGGTACGCGCAACACGTTCCGTATCCAGCGGCTGAAGGACAAGCTGGGCAACCGGTCCAACGCGTCCTGCGAGCCGGAGTTCGACGGGACCGTCGCCTGGCTGGTCGGCCCGGAGGGGCAGGGCGTGAAGACCATCATCGAGATGGTCAACTGCACCCGGCTGGACTGCGTGATGATGTCGGCGGCGCTGATGCGCAAGACGCTCGTCGAGGCAGGGCACCACGTGCGCCACCGCAGTGCCTTCGGGGCCCGGCTGATCGACCAGCCGCTGATGCGCAACGTGCTGGCCGATCTCGCCCTGGAGTCGGAGGCCGCGACGGCGCTGACCCTGCGACTCGCCGGGGCGGCCGACCGCGCGGTGCGCGGGGACGCGCAGGAGGCCGCGTTCCGCCGGATCGCGACCGCCGTCGGCAAGTACTGGGTCACCAAACGGGGCCCGGCCTTCACCGCCGAGGCGCTGGAGTGCCTGGGCGGCAACGGCTACGTCGAGGAGTCGGGCATGCCCCGGCACTACCGCGAGGCCCCGCTGCTGTCGATCTGGGAGGGCTCGGGCAACGTCAACGCCCTCGACGTGCTGCGGGCGCTGGGCCGGGACACGGCCACGGCGCAGGCGTTCTTCGCCGAACTCGCGCTCAGCCGCGGGGCGGACGCCCGGCTGGACGCGGCCGTGAGCCGGCTCGAGGACCGTCTGGCACAGGGTTCGCAGGCGGGGGCCCGGCGGCTGGTGGAGCAGTTGGCCCTGGTCCTCCAGGGCTCCCTCCTCGTCCGGCACGCCCCGTCCGCGGTCGCCGACGCCTTCTGTGCGACGCGGCTCGGCGGTGACTGGGGGCACTCGTTCGGCACGCTGCCCGACGGGGCCGATCTGGGTTCGATCGTGGACCGCGCGCTTCCGGCCCCGTAGGCCGCCGCACCGGTCCGACCTGCGACGACGCCTGATCCAAAAGTGACTGTCAGTGGCGGGGTGCAGACTGGCCGGTGTTCGGAACGGATGCGTCGGCGAGGGCGTCGGCGACGTCGCGGAGGTGATCGGCATGACCGAGGTACTGCTCGCCGTGGGCACCCGCAAAGGCCTGTTCATCGGGCGCCGGCGGGGCGGCGTCTGGGAGTTCGACGACAGCCCCTGCTTCAACGCCCAGGCGGTGTACTCGATCGCCGTCGACACCCGGGGCGCGGTCCCCCGGCTGCTGGTCGGCGGGGACAGCGCGCACTGGGGCCCGTCCGTGTTCCACTCCGACGACCTGGGCCGCACCTGGACCGAACCGGCGCGGCCCGCCGTCAGGTTCCCCAAGGACACGGGGGCGTCGCTGGAGCGGGTCTGGCAGCTTCATCCGGCCGCGGCGGAGCCGGACGTGGTGTACGCGGGCACGGAACCGGCCGCGCTCTACCGCTCGGAGGACCGCGGGGAGACCTTCGAGCTGGTCCGTCCGCTGTGGGAGCATCCGACCCGCTCGAAGTGGGTGCCGGGCGGTGGCGGCGAGGGTCTGCACACCGTGCTGACCGACGAGCGGGATCCGCGTGCGGTGACGGTGGCCGTGTCCGCGGCGGGCGTGTTCCGCACCCGCGACGGCGGCGTCAGCTGGGCCCCCTCCAACTCCGGTGTCTCCGCGGTGTTCCTGCCGGATCCGAACCCGGAGTTCGGGCAGTGCGTGCACAAGGTCGCCCGGGACGCGGTGACACCGGACCGGCTGTATCTGCAGAACCACTGGGGTGTGTACCGCAGCGACGACGCGGGCGCGCGGTGGACGGACATCGGCGGGGGTCTGCCGTCGACGTTCGGTTTCGCGGTGGTGGCGCATCCGCATCGAGGTGACACGGCGTACGTGTTCCCGATCAACGCCGACTCCGACCGGGTCCCGGCCGGCCGGCGCTGCCGTGTCTTCCGCACCACGGACGCGGGCGGGAGCTGGGAGCCGCTCACCGAGGGGCTGCCGCAGGGCGACCACTACGGCACGGTGCTGCGTGACGCGATGTGTCACGACGGCGCCGACCCCGCGGGCGTGTACTTCGGCAACCGTAACGGCGAGGTGTACGCGTCGGCCGACGACGGCGACAGCTGGCAGCAGCTCGCGGCGCATCTGCCGGACGTGTTGTGCGTGCGGGCCGCAGTGGTCTGAAGGGCTGAGGACTGAGGGGGTTGAGGGGGTGAGGACCGGAGAGATCCCAGGCCCCGCAGTGCGGACCGGACTGATGCGCACCGCGGGACTCGGGTCGTCGGGTCCGTCCTCCTGACGGGCCCGGGGACCCGCGTCAACGGCCCTGCTGAACCGCCGCGTTCGTCTCCTGGGCCGACGGCAGCCGCCAGTCGACGGGGTCGGCGCCCTGCCGGACCAGGAAGTCGTTGGCCCGGCTGAACGGGCGCGAGCCGAAGAAGCCCCGGTCCGCCGACATCGGCGAGGGATGAGCCGACTCGATGGCGGGATAGTCCCCGAGCAGCGGACGCAGATTGCGCGCGTCCCGGCCCCACAGGATCGACACCAACGGGCCTCCCCGCGCGGCGAGGGCACGGATCGCCTGCTCCGTGACCTCCTCCCAGCCCTTGCCCCGGTGGGCGGCCGGCTTGCGCGGGGCGGTGGTGAGCGCCCTGTTGAGCAGCAGGACCCCCTGCTCGGTCCACGGGGTCAGATCGCCGTTGGCGGGCCTGGGCAGGCCCAGGTCCGCGTTCAGTTCCCGGTAGATGTTCTCCAGGCTGCCCGGCAGCGACCGCACGTCCGGCGAGACCGCGAAACTCAGGCCGATCGCCATTCCCGGTGTGGGGTACGGGTCCTGACCGACGATCAGGACCCTTACGTCGTCGAAGGGTTGCTGGAACGCCCGCAGCACGTTCGCTCCCGCCGGGAGGTACGTCCGGCCGGCCGCCACCTCGGCGCGCAGGAAGTCCCCCATGGCCGCGATGCGTCCGGCCACCGGTTCCAGGGCCTTCGCCCAGCCGGGCTCAACAAGTTCATGCAAGGGTCGTGGTGCCACGCCGGATCACTCTAGTGGCTCGCACCGACAGCCCGTACCAAGCGGTCCGGCCCCTGCGCCGGAAGCCGTCCGGGCGCTAGTGTTCCTCCCCGTCATGGTCGTCGAGGAGGTGGGGGGACGCGGTGTCTTCGTCCGCCGGGCCCGGATTCGTCGCCGTGGATTCCGGGGGCTCCGGACTGCGTGTCGTCGTCGGTGCCGCCGGGCGCGGTCCGCTCGCCCGGGGCGCTTCCGGTGAACCGGTGCGGACCGGTTCCCGGGGAATCGACCCGGGGCATCTCATGGAGCAACTCGTGCCCATGGCACGGGGGCTGGCCGCCGAGGCCGGGATCGGGCGGCTGGACACGGCGGCCGTCGGTGCGGCCGGGCTGGCCAGCCTCGGGGACGCGCTGCGCGCCGAGCTGCCGGGGGCGCTGGCCCGGGAGCTGGGGGTACGGCGGGTGGCACTGGCCGCCGACGCCGTCACCGCCTACGTCGGCGCCCTGGGGCCCCGGCCGGGTGCCGTGATCGCCGCCGGCACGGGTCTGATCGCCGTCGGCACCGATCTGACCGGGTGGCGCCGGGCGGACGGCTGGGGGCATCTGCTCGGCGACTGCGGCGGCGGCGCGTGGATCGGACGGGCGGGGCTGGAGGCGGCGCTGCGCGCCCACGACGGACGGGGCGGCGGCTCCGGCCGGCTGCTGGCGTGCGCCGAGGAGATGTTCGGCCCGGCGGCCGCGCTGCCCGGCCACCTGTACCCGCGCACCGACCGGGCGGCCGTCCTCGCCTCCTTCGCACCCCGGGTGGCGGAGTGCGCCGACGACGACGCCGTCGCCGCGGACATCCTGCGGGCAGCGGCCCGGCACATGGCCGACTCGGCGGCGGCCGTCTACCCGGAGACGGGTGCGGGTGCGGGTGCGGTCGAGCCTCTGGTGGCGCTCACCGGTGGCCTGTTCAACATGGGCGCCCCGCTTCTCGCACCCCTGGACGAGGAGTTGGCCAAGCGGCTGCCGGGGGCTCGACGGGTGGCGGCCAAGGGCAATCCGCTGCATGGGGCGGTGTGCATCGCCACCGACCTCGCGACCGGCTCGTTCACCCTTCCGAGTGACGAGAAGATGCTGTGCGTGACGAGTCCGGCAGGTGGAGGGGACACCGTCGCTCCCGGCGCCGACACATAACACAACAGACATATCCGGATGGATGTCTCGCAGACGTACCCTCCCCGAACAGAGGAGCCCAGGAAACCACTAACATTCCGCTCCATGAGCACCCCCACTGGGCCCGCGTCCGGCCTGCCAGTACGAATGCCGCGCCCCCGCCAGCCCGGACGGCACCGCCGTCCCGAGCCTCTGGTGGCTCCCGAGGGCGCGCCCGCGCTCGTCCTCGCCGTGCCGGGTACTCCGAGCAGCGCCACCCGTTCCCTCGCGGACGAGGTCGTGAGCATCGCCCGCTCCGAACTCCCCGGCCTGGACGCTCGGATCGGTTACCTCGACGGAGACGACGAGGAGTTTCCCACGCTGCAGGCGGTACTCGCGCACGCCGCCGAGGAGCGCACCGCCCGCTTCGAGCAGGCTCGTGCCGCCGGCATGGACGTCAAGGAACCTGACGGCCCCGTCGCCGTCGTCGTGCCGCTGCTCGCCGGTCCGGACAGCGCGCTGCTGCGCCAGGTCCGTCAGGCGCTGATGGACAGCCGCGTCGCCGCCGAGCTGACCGATGTGCTCGGTCCGCACCCGCTGCTCGCGGAGGCTCTGCACGTGCGACTGTCCGAGGCCGGTCTGGCCCGCGCCGACCGGGCCCGGCTGTTCACCGTGGCGACCGCCGCGGACGGCATCATCCTCGCCTCCGTGGGCGGTGACGAGGCCGTGCAGGCGGCCGGGATCACCGGCATGCTGCTCGCCGCGCGTCTCGCCGTGCCGGTGATCGCGGCAGCCCTGGACGAGGAGGGCTCGATCGCGTCGGTGGCCGAGCAGCTGCGCAACTCCGGTTCGCAGCAGCTGGCTCTCGCGCCGTACCTGATCGGTCCCGAGATCGACGCGAGCCTGGTCGAGGAGGCCGCGAAGGAGATCGACTGCTCCGCCTCCGAGGCGCTGGGCCCCTACCCGGCGATCGGCAAGCTCGCCCTTGCCAAGTACACGTCCGCGCTGGGCATCGCCCCGCAGCAGGCGCAGAGCGCTCCGGCGCACTGACCGGGGCGGCTCATCCGCTCGCACGACGCCGAAGGGCTCGCTCCGACCACTTCCGTTCCAGTGGTCAAAGCGGGCCTTTCGGCTTTGCGCCCGCCGGGGTGGCGGCTCTCAGCCGACGACCACGCAGGACGCCGCCGCCACCGGGATCGCACCGCCGCGCCGCGGTACGCCCGTGTCCGGGTCGACCGCGAACCAGGTCACGTCCCCGGAGCGTTCGTTCGCGACGTACAGGAAGCCGCGGGACTCGGTGAGCGCGCGGGGCCAGTGACCGCCGCAGGGCACGGTGGCGGTCAGCCGCAGCCCGGCCGCCCCGTCCGTCCCTGCCGCCCCCTCTGCGTCTGTCTCGACCGCGAGAACCGACAGCACGTCCTCGCCGCGGGTCGCGGTCCACACGAAGCGCCCGTCGGGCGAGACGGCGACATCCGACGGGTAGGCGTCGCCCGCCGGGGTGCCGGGCAGGACCGGGATCTCGGCCAGCGGCCGGAGCGCGCCCTCGGCGGCGTCCCAGCGGCAGACGACCAGGGTGGGGCTGAGTTCGTTGAGGACGTACGCGCGTGTGCCGTCCGGATGGAAGGCCAGGTGCCGGGGGCCGGAGCCGGGGCGCAGCGCGACCTCCCGGCGCTGCTCGGGAGCGCCGTCGGCCAGCTCGTACACCCGCACCGAGTCCGTACCGAGGTCGACGCCGACCGCCCAGCGGCCGCTCGGGTCCGGCAGTATCTGGTGGGCGCGCGACCCCTGCCGTCCCTGCGGGTGGGGACCCGGGCCGGTGTGCCGGAACACCCCGGACGCGGACCGTCCCAGGCCGCCGTCGGCGCGGACGGGGACGGCGGTGACGCTGCCGGAGCCGTAGTTGGCGGTGAGGACGTGTCCGGCGAAGACGCAGAGGTGAGTCGGCCCGTTCGCGTGGACCGGCACCGGAGGGCCGGCCGGCTCCAGCACGTCCCCCGCCCCGGTACCGGGCACCCGGTACGCGGCCACGGCCCCTTCGGCCGTCTCGCTGACCGCGTAGAGCGTCCTTCCGTCGGGCGAGAGCGTCAGGCAGGAGGGGTCGGGCAGATCCTTCAGGGTGCCCAGGACGGTCAGTGCGCCGTCCTCGGGGGCGACAGCGGTGGTGACGATGCCCGGGCCTCCCGCCGCCGTGAACGATCCGATGAACGCCCGCCGTCTGCCGTCCGTCACGCCTGATCCCCTCCGGTTCCCCGCCGTCCGCGGCTGCTCCTGCCGGTCTCCACCGGCCTGCACCGGTCTCCGGCCGGTTTCCTCCCGACCGGAGCGACGCTAGCAGCCGATCCCTCCAGGTCTAGACCAAAGCCCGCCGTTCGTCCGCCCAGGCATCGCACACCTGCTCCCGACGCTCGGAGTCACGTGTGATCTTCGGCACTTCCGGCTCCGGTGCCTCCCCCCTCCCGGAGCCGCGACGGCGTCACCCTGCTGGACGAAATCTGGACGGGAGCACCCTCGGCAGCAAGAACGCCCTGGTCACACGGGGGCGGCCCGTCGTGGCCGCCTGGGTGCCGGCCTGCCGGGCGGGGCCGACGGCATCGCAGGGCCGCACCGGCCGTCGTCACCGGGTGCCGACGGCAGAAGATTCCTTCCGGAACGGTGATTGTTTCGCCACCGCCGTCCGTACTCCCTGGCGTTGGGCTGTTGATACACCAGGAGGAACGATGCGCATCTCGCGCAGCACGGCAGGAACCGCGTTCGTGGGCGGAGCCATGGTTCTCACCCTCTCCGCGCTCGCCTACCCCACCATGCTGGGCGTGCAGAACACCTCGAGCACCCAGGACCGGGTCGTCGCCAATACGCAGTACGGCCAACTGACCGAGGCCGACCGTGACTTCGTGGTCAAGGTGCGCGCCGCCGGACTGTGGGAGCACCCCCTGGGCCTGCTGTCGATGGAGCGGGGCACGACGCCGGAGATGAAGGAGGTGGGCGAGCACCTGGTCGTGGGGCACGGACGGCTCGACGAGAGCTGCCGCAGGATCTCCCTCGAGCTGGGCATCACCCTGCCCAACCAGGCCTCGCCCCAGCAGGAGCAGTTCGTGGAGACCATCAAGGCCACCAACGACAAGGAGTTCGACACCACGGCCGTGAACATCATGCGGGTGACGCACGGCCAGATCTTCTCGGTGATCGCCAAGGTCCGGGCCAACACCAGGAACACCCTGGTGCGGCAGCTGGCGGACCAGGCCAACGACACCGTGCTCGACCACATCACGGTCCTGGAGAAGACCGGACTGGTCAATCACGAACAGGTCAACTTCCAGCAGACCAGCCCGCCCAAGATGCCCCGGGAGCAGGTGACGCCGCCGGCTCCGCAGGCGGGCGCCCCGGTGCTGGTGCTCGAGATCCCCGAGGAGCTGAAGGACCTCAACACGGTCTCCCCGGCGCCGACGCCCGGTGAGGCGGTGAAGTAGGCGCCCCGGAACCCGGGAGACGGACGTCAGGACCCGCGGCGGGGGTTGCCCCGGCGCGGGTTCTTCGGTGTGCCGCCGGTGCCCTTCCGCCGCCCGCCGCCGGCCGGCCCGCCTGCCGCCTGCTGCCGACGGGCACCGCCCTTCTCGGCGGCCCGCCCGGGCTTCTCCTGCTTCTCCTGCTTCTTCTGCTTCTTCTGCTTCTCCTGCGCGGAAGGCTGGGGCCGGGTGCGGCCCCGGGTGCTGTTGACGGTCCGGCCACGGACGATCCCGATGAAGTCCTCCACCGAGTCGGTGGTCGCGGCCTCGGGCCACGCCAGCGCCACGGTCGACTCGGGGGCGTCCCTGAGCGGCCGGTGAGTGAGGTCCTTGCGGTGGTGCAGCCGCGCCAGGGACAGCGGTACGACGAGCACACCGATCCCGGCCGCGACGAGCTGGACGGCGTCGGCGGTGGTCGCGGGCCGTTCGAGAGCGGGCTTCCCGGGCAGGGTCTCCCACAGGAGGACGTCGTCGAGGGGGTGCAGCACGATCTCGTCGGCCAG
Organism: Streptomyces cathayae; assembly: GCF_029760955.1. Lineage (GTDB taxonomy): Bacteria > Actinomycetota > Actinomycetes > Streptomycetales > Streptomycetaceae > Streptomyces > Streptomyces cathayae. The sequence goes on along the minus strand of NZ_CP121682.1, from coordinate 6,847,572 downwards.
ATCCTCGGGGGCCACCTCGTCGACCGCCGTCACGAGGTGGTCCTTGGGAACCACGACGACCGTCTGCTCGCTGTAGAGGGGAATCGCGCTGAACACCGTCCGGTCGACGGGCAGCCGGACGAGGCCCGCGTCGGCGTCCCCGTTCAGCAGCAGGTCGGCCGCCTGTGCTGCGGGCACCTGGGTGAGGGTCAGCGGGACACCGGGCAGTCGCTCGTTCCAGACGCGTGCCCACTTGCCGGGCATCACCCCGGGTGCGTACACGAGCCGGAACGATGGGGGCACATCCGAGCCTGTCACCCGGCCAGGCTACCGGCCCCGTCCACCGATCGTGGTCGGCGGTCGCGCACACGGTCGATACCCTGGACACCATGACGTCGCACCAGAGCACCCAGACGATGAAGCCCGCGACCGCGGCGAAGAAGCTGGGTGTGTACCTCGAGGCCACCCCCGCCGAATTCCGGGAGGGTGTCGTCTCACGCGCCGAGCTGAACGCGCTCCAGGCGGACCCGCCCCAGTGGCTGCGCGACCTGCGGCGCAACGGCCCGCACCCCCGCCCGGTGGTCGCGGCCAGGCTGGGCATCTCCATCTCGGGTCTCGCCCGCGGCGGAATCACCGAGCCCCTCACCACGGAGCAGATCAAGGCTCTGCGGGAGGAGCGCCCCGAGTGGCTGGAGCGGGAGCAGGCCACCCAGGCGGAGGTCCGCAAGGAGGCGGAGCGCATCCAGCAGCGGAACGAGGAGCGCGCGAAGCGCAACGACTGATCGGCCGATCCCCACCGCTCCTTCCCTCACCACCGAACACCCCCGAACGACCTCGAACACCCCCGCACGGGCTTTCCCCTCGGGGGTGTTCTCGTCCGCACGCGCCCCCGCGTGCCGCGATGCCGACGGAACGCGAGCCTGCCCCACCCCTTCCGTCACATAGAAATATCTACGACCATGGCTGCACGCCGGGTCGGCACGCGGACGACCGTCGGCCCGTGACCAGCACGCGCCCGCAGCGGCGCAGCCGACCGTGCGCGGGGTGGGACATGCAGAGCACCGGATGGAGACAGGCCGTCGAATGGCTGGCCGCGGCGGCCAAAGACCCTCGGCAGTGCAAACGGGAATGGGACCACGGCACGGGGACGGCACTGCTCGCCGCAGGACGGTACTGGGACGTGCTGAGCGTTCCCGACCGGCTCGGACTGCTCGCCCTGGACCTCCTGTGGAGCGATCCGCTGAAGGTGCCCGGGCCCACCCTGGTGGATGTCATGGCACGCAGAGTCGGATTCTTCCTGCCGCCCGACCCGTCCGGCCAGTGGGTCGGGTTCGGCGTGCGGCACGTCAGCCGTGGCTCCTGGGTGGCGGTCCCCCCGCCGTACCGCCCCACCGGCCGCCTGGAATGGCTCGTCCCTCCCGACGGCACCGGCACCCTGCACTGCCCCACCACCCTCGAACAGGCCCTGCGCACAGCCACCGGCACCCTCGCCGTCCTGACCCCACCCGGCCCGGAACCGACGGAGCCGGACGGCTGGTGAGTGCCTCGCCGGGCTGATCAGTGGTCCGCCTGATCGCGCCGAGCCGACCGGCCGGGCCCCTGCGGGCCTCGACCACCGACCACGTCGCCCGCTCACGGAGTTCCTCGGGGTACTCACGGGGAGCAGGGACGCTCGACATCCTTCCGAGTCTTCGATGTCTCCCTCAGACGCGGGGACGGTCCCATCACCCGCTGCCGAGTTCTTGTGTGCGCGCCAGTACGCCTTCCGCCAGGCTGCGGAACTCCCGGTAGCAGGTCTGCACGTACTTCTGGGTGCTGCCGAGCGCACCGTCGGCGGCCTTCAGATCGAACATGGGCTTTCTGGCGTCGTGCGCGAGTCTCATGAGGCTGCGGTAGTCGCGCAGGGTGGCGATGTGGTGCCGGTCGTCACCGGGCTCCACCACTCCCTCGTCCAGCACGGCCGCTGTACGGCTTCGTACGGCAGGTGTACGGGTCGAAGCCCGTGGCCGGAACGGCTCACCGATCGTTGCCGTCACAAGGAACCACTGCGCAGAACAGGGGGCGTGATGAGCAGGACGACCCAGCGGGAATGCGGAACCACCGGTCAGCGCCGGCCGGACAAGGAACGCCCGGCAGCCTGGAGCGCCTACGGCAAGCTCGTCCGCCTCTTCCGCGAACGCGCCGGCCTCACCCAGCAGGCCCTCGCCGAGGCGATCGACTACTCGATGGAGCAGGTCGCTTCCGTCGAGCAGGGGCGGAGACCGGCCAAGGCGGCCTTCACGGAAGCCGCGGAGCGGGTGCTGGAGGCGGGCGGGGCGCTGCGGGTGCTCCAGGAGGACGTGGACCGGGCCAAACTGCCCGTCTTCTTCCAGGACTTCGCCCTGCTGGAGGCCGAGGCGGTGAGCAGGTTCTCGTACGACCCCCTGTTGATTCCCGGGTTGCTGCAAACCGAGGCATACGCACAGGCGCTGCTTGAAGCGCATTTTCCGCCTCTGTCCGATGAGATCGTCGAGCAAAGGGTCGCGGCTCGCCTTGCGCGTCAGGCGCTGCTGAGCCGCAAGAACCCGCCCATGGTCTTCGTGTTCGTCGTGGAGGAAGCAGCGATCCTGCGGGGGGTCCGCAGCACTGCCATCATGCAAGGACAGTTGGAGCACCTGCTGATGTGCTCGAAGATGCGCAACGTCGAACTCCAGGTCATGCCCACGGTCCGAGGTGCCCACAGCGGACTCAACGGGCCGATGGTGCTGATCGAGTCGACTGACCGCAAGCAGTTCGCGTACATCGAGGCACAGGACGTCGTAAGCGTCAGGTCCGACCGGCACGAGGTCAGCGAGTTCTGGCTGCGGTATGGGATGCTGCGCACGCAGGCCCTCAACACCGAGGAGTCCTCCCGTCTCATCGAGCGCATGGCAGGGGAGCTATGAGCACCGATCAGGGCATCGAGCAGTCCAGTGAACTCGCCTGGTTCAAGAGCAGCTACAGCGGAACGAGCGGCGGGGACTGCGTAGAGGTGGCCGTCGGCTCGGACACCGTGTATGTACGGGACTCGAAGGCCGTGGACGGCGGGCCCGTACTGCGGGTCGGCCAGGCCGAGTGGACCGCGTTCGTGGCGCTCGCGGCTCTGTAGCACCGCTGGAGTTCCGGAGCGCAACAACGGGCTCGTCCGCGCCACTTCCGCCTCCCGACGCCTATCGGCGGTTGCGGGGTGACAGGTCCATTCGGATCGCGCTGGACCTGCACGACCTGGACCAGGCCCGTCGAAGTGGCACAGGCCGTGGCCTCGGCGGGTGCCGAGTTCATCGAGGTCGGCGATCCGTTGATCAAGACGGTGGGTGTCACCGCCGTGGAGCGGATCAAGCGAGCCGTCCCCCACACCACCGTCGTCGCGGAGATGATGTCGGCCGACTGGGGACGCGACCAGGTGGTGCCGACGGCCGAGTACGGAGCGGACGCGGTCTTCCTCATCGGGCCGGCCACCATCGCGAGCGTGTCGGCAGCTGTCGACGCGGGGCGGCGGCTGGGCGTGCCCATCCTGCTGGACGTACCGTCCGGACATGTCTCCGCGCACTGGATCGCCGACAGGGAGCAGGCCGGTGTGGACGGCTTCGCCATCACCACCGACATCGACATCGGGGTCGGGAGCAACCATCCCCTGGCCCGCTCCCAGGCGCTCCACAGCTGGACGAGGCTGCCGGTCGCCGTGTCCGGCGGTTTCAGCTCGACCGACCGGATGGTGCTGCGCAGCCCCGAATGGGACGTGCTCATCGTCGGCCGCAGCGTCACGGAGGCCACCGACCCCGCCACCGCCGCCCGCCTGCTGACCCAATTGATCCACCAACCGGAGTGAGACCCACCGCCATGCACGTCACCCCCTTCGCCAGGACCTGATCCCCGACGTCATCAAGTTGATGGAGCAGGGACCCCCTTACATCAGCCCCCGTACCGCGTCGGACTACTGGCTGTACGCGCACCTTTTCGCCTCCTCGTGCCCGGTCGCCCTGATCGACGGGGAAGTGGCCGGTGCGGTCATGGCGTTCCGCAGTCAGGAAGATCCCGAGGAGGTCTACATCCAGGACGTGATGACCAGTCCCGGCCACCGCAGGCTCGGCGTGGCGAAGACCCTGCTGGAACACGTACGGCTGCGAGCCGTCTCCTGGGGCTGCTCCCGTCTCTACTTGACGTCCGAACCCGAGAACACCGGCGCTCAGGCCACCTGGCTCTCGCTCGGTTTCCACAATGTGCCCGGAGAGATGGAAGTGAACGGCGTCTCGATCCACAGGGACTTCAAGGGTCCCGGCAAGCACCGGGCCGTCTACCAACTGCTGCTGTCCTGACCTCCTCTCCTGCCCGCGGTGACGACGTGCTTCTCAATGCCGTCGAAGAGCACCTCGGCCGCCGCCAGTACCCCTGCGCCCAGGGGCCTCACCCGTGCGCCCGCTTCTGGACGAGCCGACGAGGCCAAAAACTGTTGCGAGATACATCAAGATCTCAGATGATCAGGGAGTCCGAACCGAGGGAGACTGACGTGCGATTCGCCGATGGTCCACGTGTGCACTGCGATGTTCATGTCGAGGCAGCCTTACCGCGGGTCTGGGAGCTGGTGACGGACGTCCATCTGCCTGCCCGGCTCAGTCCGGAGCTGCAGCGCGTCGTATGGCTCGACGGCGCGGACCGGCCCGTGGTGGGTGCGCGCTTCGAGGGCTACAACCGCCACGACAAGCTCGGCGAGTGGCGAACCGTCTCCCACGTGGTCGAGGTGGACGAACCATGGGTGTTCGCCTGGGCCGTCACGGATGCGGACGGCCGGTTCGGAGAGCCGACGCTGGATCCGGCGAAGCCTATGGCGTCCTGGCGCTACGAACTCGAGGCCGAGGGCGAGGGCACCCGGCTGCGGCAGTCGGCCCTCATCGGGCCGGGCCGCAACGGGGTCACTCTGGCCATCGAGCGCTGGCCGGATCGGGAGGAGGAGATCATTTCCTTCCGGCTGAAAGAACTGCACGCGGGGATGGAGACCACCCTTCACGGCATCAAGAGGCTTGCCGAAGAGCAGCAGTGATCCGGGCAGCGGCCTCCGAAGGGTTGGTGGTATCGGTGTTGACCACCAGGGTCTTGCTGCCGATGGCGGCCGGGGTGCCGGCGGCGTGCTCGTACAAGTCGACCTCGCGCCGGGGAGATGCCGGGTACAGCGCCAAGCCGCATGCCCGGGCCCGGAAGTCTCCGCCTGGGGACGGGTCCTGACACTGCCTCAATTGCTGTGGTGAGCCCGGGGGCTCAGTGGAGGCAGAGGCAGATCGGCGGGCGGAGCGCAAGAAGGCGCTCACCGCTGTGTCGTCCTCGCTGTGGGCCGGGGCGATGACCCGCACCTCGGAGGACCAGTACCAGCTCTCCCCGCGGTGCCTGTACGACCAGGCCGCCGGGCTGCGTCGCGCCGCCCGCGCCATCGAACGCCGTCTCGCCGTGCCGTGCGGGAAGCGCGTGGGCAAGGCCCGGGGCTACACCGACCAGAACGAGCGCTTCCACAAGCAGTGCCGCCTGCAGTCCCTCAAGACCCGCCTGGCTGCCGTGGAGCAGCGCATCGCATCCGGTCGTCCGGCGATCACCGTCGGCGGCCGAGGACTGCTGAAGAAGCGTCACCACCTCGCCGACGCCCAGCTCACCGAAGAGCAGTGGCGTCGGCGATGGGAGGCCTCGCGCCTGTTCCTGACGGCTGACGGCGAGTCCGCGGCCCCGTTCGGCAACTACACCATCGCCGTCGACCCGGGCGACGGCGCCGTCACCCTCGTACTGCCCGAGCCCCTGCGGCACCTGGCCAACGCACCTCGCGGCCGTTACCGGCTTCAGTGCACGGTGCTTTTCCACCATCTGCGCGAGGAATGGATCGACCGCGTCACCGCCAACCGGGCCGTCCGCTACGACATCGTCCACGACCCCGCCCGGGGCCGCTGGTACCTCGATGCCTCCTGGTCGTCGGACAAGGCCACGCCGCCCACCCCACAAGAGATCCGTGCCTCGGGTGCGCGCACGCTCGGCGTCGACCTCAACGCCGACCACCTCGCGGCCATCGTCCTTGACGAGCACGGCAACCCGACCGGTGGACCACACACCGTCCCGCTCGACCTGACCGGCCCCACCACCACTCGGGACGGCAGGCTCCGGGCAGCGATCCGCCGCCTGCTCTTCATCGCCCATGAGCACGGCTGCGCGGGTATCACGATCGAGAACCTCGGCTTCACCGACGCCCGCGCCACCGGCCGCGAGACCATGGGCCGCGGGCAGCGCGGCAAACGTTTCCGCCGCACGGTCGCAGGCATCCCCACCGCACGATTCCGCGAACGACTGCGCGGCATGGCCCACCACCACGGCCTGATCGTCATCGCCGTCGACCCCGCCTACACCAGCATCTGGGGCGGGAAGCACTGGGCCCCCTCGCTCCAGCAGCAGACCAGGACCACCGTCACCCGGCACCACGGTGCCGCCGTGGCGATCGGCAGGCGCGGCCTGGGACACAGGATCCGGCGTCGGCCAGGTGTGACCGCACCCGACCAGAGGATCGGGCAGCGGAGAGCTACCGGCCAGACCGCATCCCCTCCCAGGCCGCGCGGGACCACGAGCCCACCCAGGACAGCGGGCACGCCCCGACGGGGCGGCAAGACCCGACCGTGCCGAGGTGACCAGCTTGTGCTGTTCCCCGTCCTCGAAGACCGTTCGCGAGGTCACCAGGCCCTCACCGGCCCGGTTTGCGGCGAGTCGGCCACGCTGGCCGACTCCCATAGGAACGGTTGACCCTCGACCTTGTCGAGGGGGCAGGGTCTCGGGTGTGGAGAGCGAGATGCGCAGCATTGGTGAGATGGCCCGGGACAGCGGCCTGAGCGTGAGCGCCCTGCGGTTCTACGACCGTGCGGGGGTGCTGGTCCCCGACTGGGTGGACCCGGTCAGCGGCTACCGCTGGTACGCGCCCGGGCAGTCGGACGAGGCCAGGTTGCTGGCGCGGTTGCGCCGGGCCGGGATGCCGCTGGCCGACATCCGGCTGGTGCTGGCCGGCTGGGCCGGCGCGGACACCGATCTCGTCCGGCAGCTCCTTCAGGCGCACCTGCGCCGGCTGGAACAGGGGTTGTCCGATGCCCGCGGTGAGTTCTCCACGCTCCGAGCCCTACTCGACGACAGGGAGAAACCCATGACCTCGCTCCGTACCTCCTCGGCCCGGCCGACCCTTGCCTCGCCCGAACTGGCCACCGCGTTGGACGCGGTCCGTTTCGCCGCCGGCACGGATCCCGAACTGCCGATGCTCGGCGGGGTCCTGTTCGACATCGAGGGCGACATCCTGCGCCTCGTGGCGACCGACCGGTACCGGCTGGCCGTCGCGCGGACCGCGGTCACCGGGCACGGCGGGTCCCGCGTGCAGGTGACCGTGCCCCTGCCGCTGGTCGACGCGATGCGGGCGCTGGCCGGCGGCACCGAACCCGTCCGGCTCTCCGTGGACGGTGACCGGGTGGCGCTGGAGACCGAGAGCGGCCGTCAGGTGGCCGGCCAGTGCCTCGACCACGAGTTCCCGGACTACCGGCGCCTGGTCCATCTGCCGGCCGGGCGTCGGGCCCTCGTCGAGGTGGTGGCCTTCCGGGAGGCGGTGGAGGCGGGTCCCGTCCGTACCGGCGAGGTGCGCGAGCAGGACGGGGTGCCCTACGAGGTCAGCGTGCTCGGGGTGGCCGACGACGGCACGGTGGTCCTCTGCGAGGACGGTGACGACGGCCAGGACCGTGTCGCTGTCAACCGCGAGTTCCTGCTGCACGCCCTCGACGCCGGGGCCCGTGACCGGCTGGTCCTGGAGTTCGGCGCCTCCACGGCACCGCTCGCGATCCGCCGCCCCGACGACGAGGACACCTTCTCGCTGCTGATGCCGGTCCGGCTGGACAGCCAGGCCTGAGCCGAGCGCCGAAGCACTGAAGCGCTGAGGACCCCTGGCGGAATGGACCGATGGCTCGACATGGGTGGGTGAGGCGTGGCGGGGACCGTTCGTCCCGAGGCCGGTACGGCATGGATCGGGGGTTCTGATGCCGACCGGTGACGAGACCGCGGAGTCTCCTGGAGCGGCTTGTGGCGTCCCGTCCGCGCAGGGTGGCGGGCGGCACTCGCGGGTCCAGGAGCGGCTGCCTCGGTCCTATCTGTGGTGGCTCGTCGGGATCCTGGTCTCGCTCGTGGGCAACGTGGTCTTCTACTTCGCTCTCGGCTGGGCCGCCAGTGCGTACGGCGGGAGCGTCGCGGGTCTGGTGCTGAGCGCGGTCACGCTTCCCCGCGTTCTGCTCCTTCTCGTCGGGGGTGCGGTGGGCGACCGGGTCAGCGCGCGTCGCGTGCTGATCACCGGCGATGCGGTGATGCTGGTCCTCTCGCTGGGTCTGGCCACCCTCGCCCACCACCTGGGGGCTCCGCCCTGGCTGCTCATCGCGACAGGTATTGCGGTGGGTGTCGTCGATGCCCTCTATCTGCCCGCCTCGGGGTCCATGCCCCGTCGGATGGTGGCCGAGGCACAGTTACCGCGGGCGTTGTCCCTGCGACAGGTCGGCGGCCAGGTGATCACCATGGGAGGCGGGCCGCTGGGCGGCGTCCTGGTCGGTCTTGCCGGGCTTGCGGGCGCGGCCGCGTTCAACGCCGTCACCTTCGCCTTCACGCTGATCGTCCTGGCGCTCGTCCGCCCGCGGTACGAAGCGGCGCGGTCCTCCGCGGCGGCCGGTCTGCTCAAGGAGGCCATGGACGGCGTGCGCGTGGCCTTCGCCCATCCGGTGCTGCGTCCGGGGCTTTGCCTCACCGGGTTCGCGGCCGGCTTCCTGTTGCCCGTGCTGTCGCTCCTGGTTCCCCTGCTCGCCCGTGAGCGGGAGTGGGGCGCGGGGGCCGCGGGGCTCGTGATCGGAGCGCAGGGCGTGGGCATGGTGGCGATCACCCTGGTGGTGGTGAGGCGCGGTCCGCTGGGCCGGCCCGGTCTGCTGTCGGCGGGCGCGCTCGTGCTGGCCGGTGCGGGGGTGCTCGCCCTGGCGCTGGCGCCGGGTACGGCGGGAGCGGTGACCGCCGGTGTGGTCGTCGGTGTCGGCAACGGGATCTTCTCCGCGCACATCGCGCCGCTGGTCCTGGCAGCGGCGCCGGAAAGCCATCTGTCCCGCGTCCAGGCGGTTCTCGTGCTCGTGCAGAGCCTGGCCCTGTTGCTCATGAACAGTGTGCTCGGCGCCTTCGTCGATCTCGAAGGTGCCACCGTCGTCCTCGTCGCCTGTGCCGTCATGCTCGTCGGCGTCGGGCTGGCGGGCCTGGCCTCCGGCCCGCTCCGCAACGACCGCACGGGACTGCGGCCCCCCGCTGAGCCGGGTCGGCCGCGACGGCCGCGTACCGGCGGCACGGCCTGAAGACGGCCTGCCCGTCGAGCGGCCCGCCAGTCGGTGGCCGCCTTCGTCAGCGTGGTGACGGAAGCTCGCGGAAGAGTGAGGGCGCGGGCTCACTCCCGTCCGAGGATCTCGGCGGCGGTCTCGATGCCCTCGCGGGTCCCGATGACGATCAGTGTGTCACCGCCCGCAAGCCGGAAGTCCGGGGTCGGGGACGGGATCGCCTCGGCCCGCCGCAGCACGGCCACGATCGAGGCGCCGGTGTCGGTGCGCATCCTGGTCTCGCCCAGCACCCTGCCGTTCCAGTGGGAGGCGGCGGACAGCTCGATGCGCTCCGCGACCAGGCCCAGGTCGGTCGTGTACAGCAGGTTCGGGCTGTGGTGGGCGGGCATCAGCGCGTCGACCAGGGCGGCCGACTCGGCGACGTTCAGCCTCAGCGACTGGGCGCAGGCGTCCGGGTCGTCGGACCGGTAGATGTTGACCGTGCGTGCGCCGTCCCGGTGCGCGATCACGGAAAGGTGCTGGCGCTCACGCGTGGTGAGGTCGTATTTCACGCCGATGCCCGGCAGCGGCGTGGTGCTCATCCGTGGAGCAGGCACAGCCCGTCCCCTTCCCGGTTTCCTCTGGTCATCCGTCGTGCTGGGTGAGGGGTCCCCCCATCCCGCTGATGGTCAGCCCCCGTGGGGGGACATGGTGTCATCCCGCTCTGCTGTCGAGGGAGTGGGTGGTGTCACGGATGGACAAAGGGTCGCAGTGGACTCGACTCTCACGAGGGCGGACCACCGGAGGGTCCTGCTCGCTCCGGAGGTGTGGCCCGTTGGGCCCATGACCACGGGGCGGCGAAATGGGATCATGGTGGTGACATACCGATTGGGGAGGCGTCATGAGTCGTCTGGTCGTAGTGGGAGTGGATGGATCGGCCTCGAGCCTGGCCGCGGTGGGTGCCGCGGCCGAGGAGGCCCGACGGCGCAAGGCCGAGCTGCGGGTGGTGCATGCGTTCCTCTGGCCCGCCATGCATGTACCGCTGGGCCCTTCGCCGCTGGGCCCGCCCGAAGGCGGTCTGCAGAGCGCGGTCGACCGGCTGGTGACCGAGGCGGTGGAGCACGCCAGGTCGGTGGCACCGGACGTGGACGTCTCGCACACCGTGGTGACGGGAGAACCGCTGTCCGTGCTGGAGGCGCAGTCCGCCTCCGCGGAGCTCGTGGTCGTCGGATCCCGCGGGATGGGGGGTTTCGTCGGGCTTCTGGTGGGGTCGACGGCGGTACACCTGGCGGCTCACGGGCGGTGCCCAGTCCTGGTCGTGCGTGAGTCGGGGGTGGCGGACGGACCGGTCGTGGTCGGGGTCGACGGCTCCCCGGCGGGCGCGAAGGCGATCGACTTCGCCTTCGCCGAGGCGTCCCTGCGCGGCGCCGAACTGGTCGCGCTGCACTCCTGGACCACCTGGAACGCGCCGGCCCCGGCCCCGCAGGACGAGAAGGCTCCCTACGCGAGCGAGCCCGGTGAGCTGGAGGCCGGCGAGGAGCGCCTGCTGTCCGAGGCACTGGCCGGGCACCAGGAGCGGTACCCCGGTGTGAAGGTCCGGCACGAGCTCGTGCATGGCGGCACCCGCGAAGCGCTCATCGAAGCGAGCCGTACGGCGCGGTTGCTGGTGGTCGGGGCCCGGGGGCGGGGCGGGTTCACCGGGCTGCTGCTCGGTTCGGTCAGCCAGGCGATGCTGCACCACGCCCACTGCCCGGTGGCCGTCGTCCGCGGCGACAGCGGGGAGGAGGCGGAGGGGAACGCGTAGCGCGCTCCCCCGTCCAAGGCTTCCGGGCCGCCGGGCTCCGGCCTCCGGGCCGGTACGGTCACCGGCCCGCGGGTACTCGGGTGCTCGCGGGCGTGACCGGGATGCACCTGCCCCGGCGCCCGGCCCGGACGGGAGTGAGCAGTGGATGACACGGTGATCGTCGGAGTGGACGGATCGCCGTCCAGTATCGCCGCGGTGGACGTCGCGGCCCGTGAGGCCCGGCTGCGCGGCGCGCAGCTGCGGATCGTGCACGCCTTCAGCCGTGCGTCCGACCTGGATCCGATGATCCACGGTGTCCTGGCGCAGGCGGAACAGCGGGTCGCCGACGTGGCGCCGGGTCTGGAGGTGTCCAGGACCGTGGCCTCCGGGGGCACCCTGACGGTACTGCGGAGCGAGTCGCGCCACGCGGTACTGGCGGTGCTCGGCGGACGGGGCCGCGGCGGGTTCGGGGATCTGCTGCTGGGCTCGACGGTCGTGCAGTTGGCCGCCCACGGGCACTGCCCGGTCATGGCGGTTCGGGGACGCCCCGATCCGCGGGGGCCCGTACTCCTCGCCGCGGACGGCTCGGCGGCCGGTGCGGCGGCGGCCGGATTCGCCTTCGCCGAGGCGGCGCTGCGCGGGGCCCGGCTGGTCGCCCTGCACGTGTGGAACACCTTGAACGAGCCGACACCCTACGAGGGTCCCGGCGCCCCGTTGAACGTGGTGGTGGACCTGGACCAGCTCCGTGAGAAGCACCGGCACCGGCTGGAGGAGGCCCTGGCGCCGATCCGGGCCACTCGTCCGGAGGTGTCCGTGGAACTGCTCGTGGAGCGGTCCCGGGTGCGCCACGCTCTGCTGGACGCCAGCAGGGAGGCCCAGTTGCTGGTGACCGGGGCCCGGGGGCACGGCGGCTTCACCGGGATGCTGCTGGGCTCGGTGAGCCAGGCACTGCTCCACCACGCCGACTGCCCCGTCACCGTCGTCCGCGGCGAGCGGTGACCGGACGGGGGCGGTGCCGTCGGACGTGATGACGTCCGGTCACCTCTACGGCACGAGGGGGCCAGGTATACGACGCGGGTCTCCCGGCCGGCGAACGCGGAGGTGATCGCGCGAGGGCGGCCGGTCCCGGGGCTCGCTCACGTACGACGCACCGGGCGCACCGGGCAGGTCCGCCGAGCGCACCGACACCGGCGACGGTGGCACCGCCGTCCTGGGTGGTCCACGGGAGTGTCCCCGGCGCCGGGCCCGACGCCGGCAACGAAGCGGGCGCCCGCCGGGCTCCGGCACGTCCGGCCCGCTCCGTCGGTCACCGGCCTCGCCGGGCCATCGGTCTACCGGCCGCCGAGGAAGCTCAGCCGGACCCGGCGGTCGGGGTTGTCGCGGTTGGTGTCGACCAGGCACACGGACTGCCAGGTGCCCAGCTCCAGTCGGCCGTCCAGTACGGGCAGGGTGGCGTGCGGCGGGACGAGGGCGGGCAGGACGTGGTCGCGGCCGTGGCCGGGACTGCCGTGGCGGTGCTGCCAGCGGTCGTCGGCCGGGAGCAGGGTGTGCAGGGCGGCCAGGAGGTCGTCGTCGCTGCCGGCGCCGGTCTCGATGACGGCGATGCCGGCGGTGGCGTGCGGCACGAAGAGGTTGAGCAGTCCGTCGCGGCCGGCCGCCACCTCCCGCAGGAAGGACTCGCAGTCGCCGGTGATGTTGACGACCCGCTCCGCGGAGCCGGTGGCGACGTTCAGGACCCGGGTGGTGAAGGCATCTGACATGGTTTCCATCCTGGCCCATGTGCCGGGATCTTCGGGGGAGGAAGTATCCGGGCGGCGGCGACGGTTCGCGGGAAGATGTGTCCCCCTAGCGGCGTTAGTAGAAATATGAACTACATGAGTGAGGTCGAGGTGGCCGAGGTCCAGGCAGTCGTCATAGGCGCCGGGCAGGCGGGACTGTCCAGCGCCTACCACCTGCGGCGCACCGGGTTCGAGCTCGACCGTGACTTCGTGGTGCTCGACCACAACCCCGGCCCCGGCGGCGCCTGGCGGTACCGCTGGCGCTCACTCACGTACGGCAAGGTGCACGGGATGCACTCGCTGCCCGGCATGGAACTCACGGACGCCGATCCGGCCCGGCCGTCCTCCGAGGTCATCACGGAGTACTTCGACCGCTACGAGCGGAGGTTCGACCTGCGGGTACGGCGACCGGTGCAGGTGCGGGCGGTGCGGGAGGGAACCGGCGGGCGGCTGCTCGTGGAGACCTCGGCGGGCGCCTGGTCGACACGGACGCTGATCAACGCCACCGGCACCTGGAACCGGCCGTTCTGGCCGCGCTACGAGGGTCAGGAGACCTTCCTGGGACGGCAGTTGCACACCGCTCAGTACCCGGGCCCCGAGGCGTTCGCCGGTCAGCGGGTGGTCGTGGTGGGGGGAGGCGCCTCGGCCACCCAGCATCTGCTGGAGATCGCCCCCCACGCGGCGGCCACCACCTGGGTGACCCGGCGGCCCCCGGTCTTCCACGAGGGCCCCTTCGACGAGGAGGCGGGACGGGAGGCCGTGGCACTGGTCGAGGAGCGGGTGCGGCAGGGGCTGCCGCCGCGCAGCGTGGTCTCGGTGACGGGACTGCCGCTGAACGACGCGATCCGCCGGGGTCTCTCCGACGGCGTCCTGGACCGGCAGCCGATGTTCGACCGGATCACGCCGGAGGGGGTGGAGTGGGGGTGGGGGTCCCCCCTGCTCGAGCGCAGTCGAGAGCTTGGGGGAGGGCGGCGAGTGGCGGCCGACGTCATCCTGTGGGCGACCGGGTTCCGTCCCGCCATCGACCACCTCGCCCCGCTGCGCCTGCGGGAGCCGGGCGGCGGCATCCGCGTCGAGGGCACCCGGGCGGTCGCCGACCCCCGCGTCCACCTCGTCGGCTACGGCCCCTCGGCCAGTACCGTCGGGGCCAACCGCGCCGGGCGCTCGGCCGTACGGGACATCAGGCGTCTGCTGACGGAGGAACGCGTCGCGGCCTGACGCCCCTCCCGGGTGGCGCGGTGCCGGTGGCCGGTGCCGGCCGGCTCACTTCTCGGGCCGGCCGCTCGCTTCCTGCTCCCCTTCCTCCTTCTCCTTCTTCTGCCGCGCGTTGAACTCGGCGACGTTGCCCTGGTGTTCCTTGTGGTCGGCGGTGAAGCGGGTGTCGCCCGGTGCGACCGTGACGAAGTACAGCCAGTCGCCCGGCGTCGGGGTGATCGCGGCCCGCATCGCGTCCTCGCCGGGGTTGTCGATCGGGGTGGGCGGCAGCCCCATCCGCGTGTACGAGTTGTAGGGGCTGTCGACCTCGGTGTCCGCCTCGGTGGTGCGTGATGCCGAACGGCCCAGGGCGTAGTCGACCGTCGAGTCCATCTGCAGCGGCATTCCCCGCTCCAGCCGGTTGAAGATCACCCGGGCCACCTTGCCCATGTCGGCCTTGGTGGACGCCTCCGCCTGGACGATGCTCGCGACGGTGACGGCCTGGTAGACGTTCATCGCGTTGCGCTGCGCGCCGGCGGCGACCGGGGCGCCGTTGAACTTCTTGTGGGCGGTGTCGACCATCAGTGACAGCAGTTGCTCCGGCGTCGCCCCCTCCTTCAGCGGATAGGTCGCCGGGAAGAGATAGCCCTCCGGGTTCCCCTCGGCATCACCCGGCAGTTTGAGGGCGGCCTTCGCGAGGGACTTCTTCGTGCTCCCCGCGGGCAGTCGGAGGGCCTTGTCGACGGCCGCGTACACCTGGCTCGCCCGGTGGCCCTCCGGGATCACCAGGGTGGTGGGGCGGGGATCGTCGTCGCCCAGGGTCAGCAGGGGCACCGCCACGGCGGTACCGGCCACGACGGCCCCGGTCGCGACGAGGGCGAGCCGGCCCCGGCGCGTCAGTCGGATCGTGTTCCGTGACGGAGTGTTCTTCTGCATGCGGGCACGGTAACGCCCAGAACGCCACAAACCCGGCATATTTTCATCTTGTCGGCTCCAGTTGGGCGTCCCTGCGGACAAGACCCGCGTAACGCCCGTCCAGTTCCAGCAGTTCCTCGTGCGTGCCGCGCTCGACCACCCGGCCCGCGTCGAGCACCACGATCTGGTCGGCGCCGCGGACGGTGGACAGCCGGTGGGCGATGGTGAGCGTGGTGCGGTCGGCCGACAGCGCGTCGATGGCCTGCTGGACGGCGGCCTCGGTACGGGTGTCGAGCGCGCTGGTCGCCTCGTCGAGGACGAGGACCGGCGGGTCGCGCAGGATGGTCCGGGCGAGCGCCAGACGCTGCTTCTCGCCACCGGAGAAACGGTGACCGCGCTCCCCCACGACCGTGTCGTACCCGTCGGGCAGGGCGGCGATGTGGTCGTGGATCTGCGCCGCGCGGGCCGCCGCGTGGAGTTCCTCGTCGGTGGCGTCGGGCTTGGCGAAGCGCAGGTTGTCGGCGACGGAGGCGTGGAAGAGGTACGTCTCCTGGGAGACGACGCCGACCGCGCGCGCCAGGGTGTCGAAGTCGAGGTCGCGTACGTCCACCCCGTCGAGGGCGACCCGGCCGGAGGTGACGTCGTACAGCCGGGGCACGAGGTGGCCGAGCGTGGACTTGCCGGCGCCGGTCGAACCGACCACGGCGAGGCTGGTGCCGGCGGGGACGGTGATGTCGATGCCGTCGAGGACGGGACCGCCCTTCCCGTCGTAGCCGAAGGTGACGTCCTCGAACCGGACCTCGCCGCCGACCCGGGCGAGACGGACCGGCTCCGCGCGTTCGGTGATGTCGACGGGGAGGTCGAGGTACTCGAAGATGCGCTGGAACAGTGCGAGCGACGCCTGGACCTGGACACCGGTCGACAGCAGGCTCACCGCCGGCCGGAACAGGCCCTGCTGGAGCGAGACGAAGGCGACGATCGTCCCGATGGAGACGCCGGGCCCGCCCGCCTGCAGGACGATGCCCGCGGTCCAGTAGATGACGGCGGGCATGGCGGCCATGACGATCGTGATGACGGCCATGCGCCAGCGGCCGGCCATGTTCGACCGCACCTCCAGGTCCACCAGGCGTTCGGACTCGTCGACGAATGCGCTGGTCAGAGAGTCGGAGCGGCCCATGGTGCGGCCGAGCAGGATGCCGCTGACCGACAGCGACTCGGTGACCGTGGCGGCCATCGAGGCCATCTGCTTCTGGCGTTGGGTGGTGATCTTCTTGCGTTCGTTGCCGACCCGGCGGCTGATCCACACGAACACCGGCAGCAGGACCAGCGAGACGACGGTCAGCCGCCAGTCGAGGACGAGCATCGCGACGACGGTGGCGACGACGCTGGTGAGGTTGGAGACCAGCGAGGTCGCCGTCGAGGTCACGGTGGCCTGCATGCCGCCGATGTCGTTGGCGATGCGGGACTGGACCTCGCCGGTGCGGGTGCGCGTGAAGAAGGCGAGCGACATGCGCTGGAGCCGGTCGTAGACCGCGGTGCGCAGATCGTGCATGACGCGTTGGCCGACGGTCGTGGAGATCAGCGTCTGGAGCACTCCGAAGACGCTGGTGAGGACGGCGCTGAGGATCATGCCGAGGGCGAGCAGGCTGAGCAGCCCGGTCCGGCCCTCGGGGAGCGCGACGTCGAGGATCGCCCTCAGCAGGAACGGGGTGGCGACCGAGACGAGGGACGCCGCCCCGACGAGCAGGCCGACGATCGCGAGACGGCCCCGGTAGGGACGGAACAGCTTCAGGATGCGGCGCACCTGCCGGGGCTGTTCCCCGGCGCCCGCGGGTGCGCTCCAGACGGGTTCGCGGTCGGGATGCATGGTCTCCTTCGGGAACTGGCAGCAGGGAACTGGAGGAAGCGAAGAGCAGCAGGGGTGACAGGGAGCCGGGAACGGCCGCCTGGCACCGGCCCCTGCCGGGGTCAGCGGAGCCTAGCTCATTGTTACCTATACTCACAATGAACGGCATCCTGATATTGTTCCGCGCATGACCACCTCCGACCCCGACGGCCTGCTGGCCGAGCAGCTGCTTCGGCTGACCCGCCGGGTGCACCGCATCCAGAAGCGTCATCTGGTGCGGCGCGAGCTGGGCATCACCCCGGCCCAGTCCCGGTTGCTGCGCACCCTCGCCCACTACGCCTCGCCGCCGCGCATGGCCGACCTGGCCGAGCGGCTGGAAGTGGTGCCACGAGCGGTGACGACGCTGGTCGACGGACTGGAGGCGAACGGCAAGGTGCGGCGGGTGCCCGATCCGGCCAATCGGCGGGTGATCCGGATCGAGCTCACCGACGACGGGCACACCGCCCTGCGGGAGCTGCACGCCGCGCGCCGGGCCGCCGCCGAGGAGATCCTGGCTCCGCTGACGGACGAACAGCGTGAGGCCCTCGGCGGGTTGCTGGACACCCTGGTCGACGGAACGGCGGCCGCACCGCGGCAGGGCGACACGTCCTGCTGAAGCGGCACGCCTCCCGCTGAGGCGGCGCGCCGCGACCGTCCGGAGCCTCGCGCCGTGGCCCGTCCGGATCCTGGCGCCGCAACCCGTCCGACGGGCCGCACGGCGGTCGTCCGGTCGCCGTGCCCCGCCGGCGCGGGCAGCCGGTTCCGTGCGGTTCCGTGGAAAACCGTTTGCCTTCCCGTACGCAGCGGGGTCAACCTGTCACGGTTTGCTGCCGCAGTCGTCCGCGGACGACGCACGGCCCCGCCTTTGCGAGTCACTGGGACGTCATGCAGATCCAAGACCTTCCGTATCCCGACCCGGGCGTGCCCGATGCCCGCTCGGGTCCCCGATTCCTGTGGTGGCTCTTCCGGAACCAGCTCTCCGGCCAGCTCAGAGCCCTGGCCTGGGGACTGCTGCATTTCTTTGCCGTCGCCTCGCTGCCGTTCTGCGTGGGCATCGGGGTCCAGGCCGCCGTCGATCGCTCCGGCTCCCGCCTGGCACTGGCCGGCGGTCTCCTGGCGCTGGCGTGCGCGGGAAACGCCGTCGGCGACACCTTCCTGCACCGGGCCGCCGTCACCAACTGGATCACCGCGGCCGCCCGCGTCCAGCAGGTGCTCGCCCGCAGGGCCGCGGTCATGGGGTCCGTACTGACCCGGCGCGTCGCGGCCGGCGAGGTGATGGCCGTGTCCACCGGTGACGTCGAGAAGATCGGCTGGTTCGTGGAGGCCCTGTCGCGGTTCACCGCGGCGGTGCTCACCATCGTGGCGGTCTGCGTCGGACTGCTCGTCCTCCAGCCCGCGCTCGGCGTGATCGTCGTCGTGGGGGTGCCCCTGCTGGCGCTCGCGGTACTGCCCCTGCTGCCGCACGCCACCCGCAGGGCCGACGCCCAGCGTGAGAAGGCCGGCCGGGCCACGGAACTCGCCTCGGACACCGTCGCCGGGCTGCGGGTGCTGCGCGGCATCGGCGGCGAGGAACTGTTCCTCGATCGCTACCGGCACGCGTCCCAGGACCTCCGCCACGCGGCCGTGCGCAGTGCCCGGATGTGGTCCCTCATCGCGGCGGTCCAGGTGCTGCTGCGGGGAGTCCTGCTGATCACCGTGGTCTGCTACGGCGTCCATCTGGCCCGTGCGGGGCGCATCGCGGTGGGCGAACTGATCACCGTCTACAGCTCGGTCATGCTGCTCGCCTATCCGCTGCGGCACTTCGAGGAGATCGCCATGGCGTACTCCTTCTCACGGCCTTCGGCCACCCGCGCGGCGCGTGTGCTGTCGCTGGAGCGGGCCACGGACACCTCGGGCGCGCCGCCTGCCGCCCCGCCCACCGGTGACCTGTACGACCCGGTGACCGGTCTGCTCGCCCCGGCGGGCCGGCTCACCGCCGTGGTGTGCGGGGATCCGGACGCGGCGGGGCGGCTGGCCGAACGGCTCGGCGGGCACGCGGCATCTGCCGCGCGGGACGGTTCGGTGCTGCTCGGCGGGGTGCCGCTCGACGAGCTGCCGCTGGACTCCGCCCGCGGCGCCGTCCTCGTGCAGGACAAGGACCCGGTGCTGCTGTCCGGCACGCTGCGCGAACTGCTCGACGTACCCGCCTCTGGTGCCGTCGGAGCGCGCGAGGCCCTGGAGGCCGCGCAGTGCGAGGACGTGCTGGCGGCACTGGTGCAGGGGGCGGCCGCCGCGTCGGACCCGATGGACGCGCTGATCACCGAACGCGGACGGTCCCTCTCCGGCGGTCAGCGCCAGCGGCTCTCCCTGGCCCGGTCGCTGGTCACCGACCCGGAGGTACTCGTACTGGACGAGCCGACCTCGGCCGTCGACTCGCACACCGAGGCCCGTGTCGCACAGGGCCTGCGCGCGCTGCGGGCGGGCCGCACCACCGTGGTGTTCGCCTCGTCGCCCCTGCTGCTCGACCGGGCCGACCAGGTGGTCTTCCTGCACGACGGGGCGGTCGTGGCGGTGGGCGGCCACCGCGAGCTGGTGCGGACCGAGCCCCGGTACCGGGCCGTGGTGGCCCGGGAGGACCGCGACGACCTGAAGGACGTCGAAGACCTGAGAAGCCTGGACGACCTGGACGGTCTGAACGGTCTGAACGGTCTGGAAGAACTCGAAGAGATCGAGGAGACGGCATGATCGGCGTGGCGCCCCCGGCCTACGACCCGGCGGCCCCCACCACGGCCGGCACCCTGCCCGTGGGTGCCCCCGCCACCGTCCGCGCCTACGTGGCCGAGCTGCTCCGCAGGCACCGCCGGGCCTTCGTGCTGCTGATCACGGTGAACACCGTCGCGGTGGTCTCCTCGATGGTCGGCCCGTATCTGCTGGGCGGTCTGGTGGAGCGGGTGTCCGACCGGACGCGGGAACTCCATCTGGGGCTCACCGCCGGGCTGTTCGTGCTCGCGCTGATCGTCCAGGCGGTGTTCGTCCGGCAGGTCCACCTGCGCGGGGCCGTGCTCGGTGAGCGGATGCTGGCCGATCTGCGCGAGGACTTCCTGGTGCGGTCGGTCGGGCTGCCCCCGGGAGTGCTGGAACGCGCCGGAACCGGTGACCTGCTGTCCCGGATCACCACCGACATCGACCGGCTCGGCAACGCGATGCGCGAGGCCGTGCCCCAGCTGGCCATCGGTGTGGTGTGGGCGGCGTTGCTGCTGGGCGGGCTGGTCGTCACGGCGCCCGAACTGGCGCCGGCCGTGCTGGTGGCCGTTCCGCTGCTGGTGGCCGGCTGCCGCTGGTACTTCCGGCGGGCGCCGGCGGCGTACCGCTCGGAGGCCGCCGGGTACGCCGCCGTGGCCGCGGCGCTCGCCGAGACCGTGGACGCGGGGCGGACGGTGGAGGCCCACCGCCTCGGCGAGCGCCGAGTGGCGCTGTCGGACCAGCGGGTGCGGGAGTGGACGGCCTGGGAGCGTTACACGCTCTGGCTCCGGTCGGTGCTCTTCCCGGTCGTCAACATCACTCATGTGACCGTGCTCGGCTCGGTGCTGATGATCGGTGGGGTGTTCGTCCTGCAGGGCTGGATCGGTGTCGGCCAGCTGACGACCGGGACACTGCTCGCCCAGATGCTCGTCGACCCGGTCGGGCTGATCCTGCGCTGGTACGACGAGTTGCAGGTGGCCCAGGTGTCGCTGGCCCGGCTGGTCGGGGTCCGGGAGGTCGAGCCCGACGCCGGTGACACCGCCCTGGCCCCCGACGGACGCCAGGTGCGCGCGGAGCAGGTGCACTTCGGCTACCACGAGGGCGTCGACGTGCTGCGCAAGGTGTCACTCGGGGTCGCCCCCGGCACCCGGCTGGCGCTGGTCGGCCCGTCCGGCGCCGGCAAGTCCACTCTGGGCCGGCTGCTCGCCGGGATCTACGCGCCCCGGGACGGCACGGTGACCCTGGGCGGTGCCGAGCTGTCCCGGATGACCGCGGAACGGGTCCGTAGCCATGTGGCCCTCGTCAACCAGGAGCACCACGTCTTCGTGGGTTCCCTGCGCGACAACCTGCGGCTCGCCCGGACGGACGCCGAGGACGACCGGCTGTGGGCGGCACTCGGCGCGGTCGACGCGGACGGCTGGGCCCGTGCGCTCGAGGACGGTCTCGACAGTGAGGTCGGCTCGGGAGGGCTCGCGCTCACCCCGGCCCAGGCCCAGCAGATCGCACTGGCCCGCCTGGTGCTGGCCGACCCGCACACGCTGGTCCTGGACGAGGCGACCTCGCTGCTCGACCCCCGCGCGGCGCGCCATCTGGAACGCTCCCTGGCCCGCGTCCTCGACGGTCGCACCGTCGTCGCCATCGCCCACCGCCTGCACACCGCCCATGACGCGGATGTCATCGCCGTCGTCGAGAACGGCCGCATCAGCGAGCTGGGCAGCCACGACGAGCT
This sequence comes from Streptomyces cathayae, assembly GCF_029760955.1. GTDB lineage: Bacteria > Actinomycetota > Actinomycetes > Streptomycetales > Streptomycetaceae > Streptomyces > Streptomyces cathayae. The sequence goes on along the minus strand of NZ_CP121682.1, from coordinate 6,826,244 downwards.
GGTCGCCGCGGACGGCGCGTACGCGGCGCTGTGGCGTTCCTGGCACGGGTGAGGGCCGCGGCGTCCCGCCCGGCGGGACGCCGTGCCGTTGCGCGGAGTCGAACCTGGGTGGAAGGCTGGAGTCAGGCACCGGCTCGGGGAACATCCGGCAGCTCCGGAGGACCGGGGTGCGGGTGAGGCCGGTGCTCCGTGCAGGTCGGCCCGCAGCGGGCCACGGCGGGAACGGGCCCGCCGCCACCCCTGGAGGTACCCGTGAACAGTTCCGGCGGTTGGGGAGACGATGTCTACCAGCCCGACGAGTCCGAGGTCCAGGACGACGCCGGACTGCTCGATGCCGAGGACACCCTCATGGACGACGGTGTGGACGACCCCCTCGACCGGGGCTGGTCCCCTCCCGAGCGGCCGTGGGCCGTGGAGCGCCGTGGTGTGACGGCGGCGGAGGGCCGCGCGGGCGAGACGCTGGACCAGCGGCTCGCCGAGGAGCTGCCCGAACCCGCGGCTCTCGACGGCGACGGTCTCGGCGACAGCGAGGGCACCGACGGCGAACTCCTGGACAACGAGGTCGGTGCCGCGCGCTCCGGCCGGCTCGTCGCTCCCGACGAGGGGGCGCACGAGGACGAGGAGACCGCCCTGGTGGCCACGGACGTCGGTATCGACGGTGCGGCGGCCTCGGCCGAGGAGGCCGCCATGCATGTCGTCGACGAGGACACCCTGCCCGGGTGACCCCTCCGTCTCCCCTGCCCGCCGTCCCCCCGGGCGAGGCACGTCGCACGAGTGGCACGTCGCACGAGTCGCACGAGGAGCTTTCATGCAGCAGGACAAGCACCCCGACTACCACCCCGTCGTCTTCCGCGACCGGTCCGCCGGTTACGCCTTCCTCACCCGGTCCACCGCGACCAGCGAGCAGACCATCGAATGGGACGACGGCGAGACCTACCCGGTGGTGGAGGTGGAGATCTCCTCGGAGAGCCACCCCTTCTACACGGGCAAGGCACGCACCGTGGACACGGAAGGGCGCGTCGCCCGCTTCGAGCGCCGGTACGGCGGTGAGGGCTCCGGCTGAAGCCCCCGGGCGGGCCGGGGGCCACCGCCTCAGACCACGTTGAGCGCCACCACGCCGCCCACTCCGCCGAGCAGCATGAACGCCGGCATCAGCACCTTGATCTCCACCCAGCTGCCCGCCTTGAACCGCATCGCCTTCGGCGGTCCTACGGGGTACCAGCGCTTGCGGCCCACCGGTATGGGCCACAGGATCGGGCAGCCGGAGACGGTCAGCGCGTCCCCGATGTCGTGGACCAGCGCGCCCAGGACGATCGGCAGCCCCAGCCACAGGTACTCCTGGCCCGGTGCCGTGAACAGCCAGGCGGCGCCGTTGCCCGGCTGGTCCAGAATGCCCGCGAGGATCCACGCGCTGGTCGCGGCGAGCAGCCACACCAGTACATCGCTGCTGGCGCCCCGGGCCGCCCGCCACAGCAGGCCCTCGATGGCCAGCACCATATGGACGAAGAGAATGGCCAGCACCGCCCACCGGCCGCCGGTGATCGCCAGAACGGAGGTGCCCCCGCCGATCAGGACCGCCCACAGCCAGGTGTGGGTGAGGGTGCGGTGACCGCCGGAGCGGCGCGGGTCGCCCGGCTTCCTGGTGGCCTTGTAGACGGCGGACGACAGCTTGTCGACGATCTCGCACAGTCTCCGGGAGACGGGCCCGAAGGCGCGGGATATCGTCGCCGCCTTGTGGTCCAGGTCCGGGGCGAGGGCGGCGCCGGCGCAGATGAGCGCGCCGACCAGGAGCACCGGCCAGGGCATCGGTTTTCCTGCGGCGGCCGTCGCCGCTCCGACGCCGAGCCAGGCCGCGGCTCCCGACAGTGAGTGTGCTGGTCCCATCATCCCCGTTACCCGCCCCATTGCTCGTGTACAGCTGTCCGGTCGACCAGGTGCGCTGACGCCCCTCGGCGCCACAGCGTAGCCTTCGTGATCTTCGTTCCCGAATCCGATTCCCACGTGGGGCCCGGCGGCAGGCAAGATGGGGGGCGTGACCCTTATCGATCAGCTGCCGCCGACCGCCGACCCCGACGCCCTGTACGAAGCCTTCGAGTCGTGGGCCCAGGAACGCGGTCTCACGCTCTACCCCCACCAGGAGGAGGCGCTGATCGAGGTGGTCTCCGGGGCGAACGTGATCGTCTCGACACCCACCGGCTCGGGCAAGAGCATGATCGCGGCGGCCGCCCACTTCGCCGCGCTGGCGCGGGACGAGGTCACCTTCTACACGGCCCCCATCAAAGCCCTGGTGTCGGAGAAGTTCTTCGAGCTGTGCAAGATCTTCGGCACGGAGAACGTCGGCATGCTGACCGGCGACGCGTCCGTCAACGCCGACGCCCCGGTCATCTGCTGCACCGCTGAGGTGCTGGCGTCGATCGCGCTGCGCGACGGCAGGCACGCCGACGTCGGCCAGGTCGTCATGGACGAGTTCCACTTCTACGCGGAGCCGGACCGCGGCTGGGCCTGGCAGATCCCGCTGCTGGAACTGCCGCAGGCGCAGTTCGTCCTGATGTCGGCGACGCTCGGTGACGTCTCCTTCTTCGAGAAGGACCTCGCCCGCCGCACCGGCCGTCCCACCTCGGTGGTCCGCTCGGCGACCCGCCCGGTGCCGCTGTCCTACGAGTACCGCTACACCCCGCTCACCGAGACGCTCACCGATCTGCTGACGGCCCGGCAGGCTCCGGTGTACATCGTGCACTTCACGCAGGCCCAGGCGGTGGAGCGGGCCCAGGCGCTGATGAGCATCAACATGTGCACACGCGAGGAGAAGGACCGGATCGCCGACCTGATCGGCAACTTCCGCTTCACCACCAAGTTCGGCCGCAACCTCTCCCGCTACGTCCGGCACGGCATCGGTGTGCACCACGCCGGCATGCTGCCCAAGTACCGGCGGCTGGTGGAGAAGCTCGCGCAGGCCGGCCTGCTGAAGGTCATCTGCGGTACGGACACGCTGGGCGTGGGCGTCAACGTCCCGATCCGCACGGTGCTGTTCACCGCCCTGACCAAGTACGACGGGAGCCGGGTGCGCACGCTGCGGGCCCGTGAGTTCCATCAGATCGCGGGGCGCGCCGGGCGGGCCGGTTTCGACACCGAGGGGTTCGTCGTCGCTCAGGCCCCCGAGCACGTCGTCGAGAACGAGAAGGCTCTGGCCAAGGCGGGCGACGATCCGAAGAAGCGCCGCAAGGTCGTCCGCAAGAAGGCGCCCGAGGGGTTCGTCGCCTGGTCGGAGCAGAGCTTCGAGAAGCTCATCGGCTCCGATCCCGAACCGCTGACCTCCCGTTTCCGGGTGACGCACACGATGCTGCTGTCGGTGATCGCCCGGCCCGGCAACGCCTTCGAGGCGATGCGGCACCTCCTCGAGGACAACCACGAGCCGCGCAGGCAGCAGCTGCGGCACATCCGGCGGGCGATCGCCATCTACCGCTCGCTGCTGGACGGCGGCATCGTCGAGAAGCTGGACACGCCGGACGCCGAGGGCCGGACCGTCCGGCTGACCGTGGACCTTCAGCAGGACTTCGCGCTGAACCAGCCGCTGTCCACCTTCGCGCTGGCCGCGTTCGAGCTGCTGGACCCGGACTCGCCGTCGTACGCGCTCGACATGGTGTCCGCCGTGGAGTCCACGCTGGACGATCCGCGCCAGATCCTCGCCGCCCAGCAGAACAAGGCACGCGGCGAGGCGGTCGCCCTGATGAAGGCGGACGGCGTCGAGTACGAGGAGCGCATGGAGCGCCTCCAGGACATCACGTACCCGAAGCCGTTGGAGGAGCTGCTCTTCCACGCGTACAACACCTACCGCACGAGCCATCCCTGGGTGGGCGACCATCCGCTGTCGCCGAAGTCCGTGGTACGGGACATGTACGAACGGGCGATGTCCTTCACGGAGTTGGTGTCCCACTACGATCTGGCCCGCACCGAGGGCATCGTGCTGCGGTACCTGGCCAGCGCCTACAAGGCCCTGGAGCACACGGTCCCGGACGACCTGAAGTCCGAGGACCTCCAGGACCTGATCGCCTGGCTGGGTGAGATGGTGCGTCAGGTCGACTCCAGTCTGCTGGACGAGTGGGAGCAGCTGGCCAACCCCGCGGAGTTGACCGCCGAGGAGGCCCAGGAGAAGGCCGACCAGGTCAAGCCGGTCACCGCCAACGCCCGTGCCTTCCGGGTCCTGGTCCGCAACGCCATGTTCCGCCGGGTCGAGCTCGCCGCTCTGGACCAGGTCGACGCGCTGGGCGAGCTGGACGCGGAGGCCGGCTGGGACGCGGACGCCTGGGGTGAGGCGATGGACAAGTACTGGGACGAGTACGAGGAACTCGGCACCGGCCCCGACGCCCGCGGCCCCAAGCTGCTGCTGATCGAGGAGGTGCCGGCCGACGGCCTGTGGCGGGTCCGGCAGATCTTCGACGATCCGAACGGCGACCACGACTGGGGCATCAGCGCGCAGGTCGACCTCACCGCCTCCGACGCGGAGGGCCGTGCGGTCGTCCGGGTCACCGATGTCGGCCAGCTGTGAGCACAGGAGCGTTCCTCCCATGACGAATCCGACCGAGAGCCTCGTCGCCCTGCTCGATCTGGAGCAGATCGAGGTCAACATCTTCCGGGGCCGCAGTCCGCAGGAGTCGCTGCAGCGGGTCTTCGGCGGCCAGGTGGCAGGCCAGGCCCTGGTCTCCGCGGGCCGCACCACCGAGGGCGACCGCCCCGTGCACTCGCTGCACGCGTACTTCCTGCGCCCGGGGCGCCCCGGGGTGCCGATCGTGTACGAGGTGGAACGGGTGCGGGACGGGCGGTCGTTCACGACCCGCCGGGTCACCGCCGTGCAGCAGGGACGCACGATCTTCAATCTCACCGCCTCCTTCCACAAACCCGAACAGGGGAGTTTCGAGCACCAGCTGCCGCCGGCCCGCGCGGTTCCGGACCCCGAGTCGCTGCCGACGGTCACGGACGAGATCCGCGAGCATCTGGGCGCGCTGCCGGAGCAGTTGGAGCTGATGGCCCGCCGTCAGCCCTTCGACATCCGCTACGTGGACCGGCTGCGCTGGAACCGGGACGACGTCAAGGACGCCGAGCCGCGCAGCGCGGTGTGGATGCGCGCGGTCGGCCCGCTCGGCGACGATCCGCTGGTGCACACGTGCGCCCTGACCTACGCCAGCGACATGACCTTGCTGGACGCCGTCCGGATCCCGGTGGAACCGCTGTGGGGTCCGCGGGGCTTCGACATGGCGTCGCTGGACCACGCCATGTGGTTCCACCGCCCGTTCCGTGCGGACGAGTGGTTCCTGTACGACCAGGAGTCACCGATCGCCACGGGCGGGCGGGGGCTGGCCCGCGGGCGGATCTACGACCGCGCGGGGCGGATGCTGGTGTCCGTCGTCCAGGAGGGGCTGTTCCGGGCGTTGTAGGTCAGCGGGCCCCCGGTCGCCGGTTCCCGTCGCGCGACTCCGTGCCGGCGCCCGGCCCGGCGGGCGCCGGCCGGGCGCGGCGGGTGTGGCAGGCGTGGTCGTCGTGATGGTGTGGGTGGCGGTGTTCGCGGACATGCTCGTCTCCCCCGCGGAATGTGCGGGGCCGACGCGGTGTACGCCGACCCGGAGAGAACCGTATCCACTCCGTCACTCTCTGCGACAGCCCTGTGGGTAACCCCGCGGGGGTGGACGAACGTGCGGGTCAGTTCCCGGCGAGACCGTTGGAGCCCGGTCGGCGGGCGTCCACGTCCAGATGTTCTCCGACCCGGTTGACCAGCAGGGTCATCTCGTAGGCGACCCGTCCGACGTCGGCCTCGGCCCCGCTGAGCACGCACAGGCAGCTGCCGGCGCCCGCCGCGGTGACGAAGAGCATCGCGTCGTCGAACTCGATCATCGTCTGGCGCATTCCGCCCGCACCGAAGTGCTGTCCGGATCCCTTGGCGAGGCTGTGCAGTCCGGACGACACGGCCGCCAAGTACTCCGCGTCCTCGCGGCGCAGTCCCGTGCTCGTCCCGGTCACCAGTCCGTCGTTGGACAGGACCAAGACGTGCCGCACCTGCTCAACACGCCTGGTCAGGTCGTCCAGCAGCCAGTCGAGTCCCTGATGTTGCGTCATTTCGCGCATCTCCCCCTTGCTCTTCCCCGTGATGGTTCCCGTGGTTCCGTTCGTGGGCCTTTCCGTTCGCTTCCCCCGTGCGGTGCATCCCCTGGCAGGGAGATCCCCGTGGCCAGCCTTCCCCACGACCGGGCGCCGGACAAGGAGGTTAGGAGCCATGGGGCGGAAGGTGGCCGACGAGGAGTGGCGCGAGTTCGTCCTGCACGGAACCCGCACGAAATCCGCGCCGGCAAGCTCTCCACCGCCGGAGGGCGCGGTCCGGGCCGTCCGGTGGGGGATCATGCGGGACATGAGTGACGACCGCGCAGACGACCACACGCACGACCACACACACGTCCAGGAGTTCTTCACCGCGCGTGCCGCCGGCTGGGACCGCCGTTTCCCCGACGACGGTCCGGCCTACGCGGCCGCGGTCGCCGACCTCGGGCTGCGTGAGGGCGACCGGGTGCTCGACGCGGGCTGTGGCACCGGACGGGCCCTGCCGCCGCTGCGTGCCGCGGTGGGCTCCTCGGGAACGGTCCTCGGGGCGGAGCTGACGCCGGCCATGCTGCGGGAGGCCGCGGCCGCCGGACGGGACGGCGACGGCACGCTGCTGCTCACCGATGTCGCCGCACTGCCCCTGCGTTCGGGGGCGCTCGACGCCGTGTTCGCGGCGGGCCTCATCGCGCATCTGCCCCACCCGGCCGAAAATCTCCGTGAGGTGGCGCGGGTGGTGCGTCCCGGTGGGGCGCTGGCGTTGTTCCACCCGATCGGGAGGGCCGCGCTCGCCGCCCGCCAGGGCCGCTCGCTCACACCGGACGATCTCCGCGCGGAGCACAACCTCCGTCCGCTGCTGGCCGGTTCGGGCTGGCGCATGACGTCGTACGCCGACGAGGAAGCGCGGTTCCTGGCGCTGGCCGTCCGGGAGGACTGACCTCTTCGGCCACCCCGGCGCTCAGTCGGCGGGCGTGGTGTCCGGGTGCCGCACCGGGCAGCCGCCGAGGCCCGGCACCGGGTGGGTGCCCAGGTCCTCCAGCCGGTAGCCGTTCGGATAGCTCTTGATCTCCCGGTTCTGCCGGGCGAAGTGCGGGGCGCGCCGGGGCGGCAGCAGCCGGACCGCGCGGCCGCGCAGCCGCACCGCGCGGCGTACGCACACGCGTGTGGCGGCGCTCGGCGGGGTGTACCGGAAGGCCCGCAGGAGGGGGTCGTCGAGCAGGGCGAGTGTGGCGGTGCGCAGCAGCGGGGCGAGCGGGCGCGGGTACCAGGAGGTCATGAGACCGAGCGTGGCGTCCGAGACCCGGCGCGCGCCCTCGTCCCAGCCGAAGTGGGCCTGCTCGTAGGAGTCGAGGCAGCTCTCGAACTCCTCGTAGGAGCCGGGGATGTCCTGGATGCCCATGTGCCGACCGAGTGTCTGGTGGTGGACTGCGCCGGCGACGGTCTCGTGCCGCGACATCCTGCGCCACCCGTAGGCGTCGATCCACCGCTTGGGCATCACGACGAAGGTGCACAGGACGTACCGCATGTCGTCGTTGGGGATGTCGTAACTGCGGTGCATCCGGTTGATGCGGCGGATCGCGGTCCGGCCCCGGTCGCTGCCGAACCCGTGCTCGACGACGGCGTCCAGGAGGAGCGAGGTGTCGTCGTAGCGCTGCTGGGAGCGGTCCGTGAGCTCCGCGGTCTCGGCGAGCAGACGGCCGATGCGGGGAACGGCGTACGTGCGGTACAGGGCGAGTTCGAGCGACCGGGTGAAGTCCCAGGGGAATTCGTACGCCGCGCTGAGGCGGTAGATCTCCGTGGCGTCCCGGTACGGGTCCATCCGCCGGATGTGTTCCAGTCGCTCGAAGCGCTTCACCGCGCCGCCCCCTTCTGCCGCCGGACTTCGACTCTACTGTGCGTGGCGGGCTCCGTACGTCCGGTGAGGGTCACGGCGGTCCGCCGGGCGGCCGCGGTCGCGCCCGCGGACCCCGAGACGGTCGGCCCCGGATCCGAGCCGGGCCGGGGCCTGACCCGGCACCGGCCCGCCGGACGCGCCCCACCGGTCTCAGCGGCCCAGCTCCTTGCGCGAGACACGGCGCAGCCGGCTCCGCTGTGAAGGGTCCAGGGCGAGGTACGCGGCGGCCGGAACTCCCAGGACTATCAGGAGCGCCGCCCACCAGGGCAGCCAGATGAGCAGGATGAGCCCGGCCGCCACACCTCCCGCGGCGATCTTGGCGTTCTTCGACATGAGTGTCGCCTCCTTCGCGGCCGTTGCCGCTCTCTGTCGTGAAAACGGACCCGCGCCCTCGGCGGTTCCGACCGCGCCCCTGAGACGCCCCTGAGGTTCACCCCCTAGGCTTCCCTGAGGGCCACCGTCGATTCGTCGATTCACCGGCTCAGTGACTCGGTGACTCGGCGACTCGGCGACTCACTGATGCATGGGGACGGAACACGACCGCGTCTCCATGGTGACCCGGTTCACCACCCAGGCATACCCGGTCACCCCCGGTCGTGTTGTACTCTCGGCGGCTCCGATGCCGCTAGTCAAGTTTGATGAATCGATGAAGCAAGGAATCCGTCATCGTCGCGCAGACGCCTCCCCCGCCGCACGCTCCCGCTCAGTACGCCGAACTGACCCGCTGTTCAGCCGTATTCGTACCCGGTGATCCGGCCCGCACCGGCCGGGTCGCCTTCTGGCGGCCCGACGGGTCGGCTCCCCCTGCCGTGGACGCGGCGTCGGTCGAGGAGCTGACCGTCGTCGTTCCCGGCGAGACCGGAGTGGAGACGGTGAGCGTCCCGGCGGCACTGCTGCCGGTACGCGCCGCGCTGCCCGTCCTCACCCGGGCACGGGCACGCGACGAAGGGCACCCTGCCGCCGTGTTCTGGGGCGCTGCCGCCGTGCACGCCCTGGGTCTGGTGGCGCGCGGACTGCTGCTGCCGGGACTGTCCCCGGCCGGCCACGACGCCTGGCGCACGGGGCCGCTGGACGCGGAGGACATCGAGGCGGTGCGCCGGCTGGCCGCCGCGATGCCGCCCGAGGCACACGCCCTGCCGGTGGACGGCCCCGGGCCGCTGCGCCTGCCCGATCCCGAACGGCTGCTGCGCGCCTTCCTCGACGCGGTCGCCGACACCTTGCCCCGCTCCCCCGCCGCACCCCTCGTCACCGGCGCCCCCGCCTACGCGGTACCGCAGCGGCAGCACCTGCCCGAACTGCGCGACTGGGCCGCCGACGTCGCCGCGGGCCACGACGCCGGCGTACGCCTGTCCCTGCGCGTCGAGGTGCACGGCCTCACGGACCTGACGGGGCTCACGGATCCCCTGGACGACGACACCATGGACAGCGACACCATGGACAGCGACACCATGGGTGACGACGGCGCGAACGCCACGTTCCGAGTGGTGCTCCAGGTGCACAGTGTGAGCGACCCCGCGCTCGTCGCGGACGCCACCGACGTGTGGGCCGGCCCCGCGAACGGCGCAGACGGCGCAGACGGCGGCTTCGGACCGCGCACCCGGACGGACACGCTGCTCGCGCTCCGCCGCGCCGCCCGCGCCTGGGCCCCGCTCGCCCCCCTGCTGTCGGCGACCGTGCCGGACGCGGTCGACCTCGCCGACGAGGAGGTCACCGAGCTCCTCGGAGAGGGCACCAGGGCGCTCGCCGGCGCGGGCGTCGACGTGCACTGGCCCAGGGAGCTGACCCGCGAACTGACCACCCGCGCGGAGATCGGTCCCGCTGCCGGCGAGCGGCGCCCCGAGCGCTCCGGGCGGCCCGATGTCGCGGGCGCCTCCCAGGGACCGTCCTTCCTGTCGGCCGACGCACTGCTCGCCTTCGACTGGTCGTTCGCCCTGGGCGACCGGCAGCTCACCCGCGCGGAGCTGGACCGGCTCGCGGAGACCAAGCGTCCCGTCGTGCGGCTGCGCGACCAGTGGGTGCTGCTCGACCCTCGGGAGGTGCTCCGCGCCCGTGCGCGCCACGACCACGAGGTACGGCCCGTCGACGCGCTCGGGGCCGCCCTGACCGGCTCGGTGGAGGTGGACGGCCACCGGATCGAGGTGCGGCCCACCGGCTGGCTGGCGGCCCTGCGGGACCGTCTCGCCGACCCCGAGGGACAGCGGCCCGTCGCACAGCCGGCGGCCCTCGCCGCCACCCTGCGGGACTACCAGCGGCGCGGGCTGAACTGGCTGGCCCACATGACCTCCGTGGGCCTGGGCTGCTGTCTCGCCGACGACATGGGCCTCGGCAAGACCATCACCCTGATCGCCCTGCATCTGCACCGGCAGTCCGACCCCGTGTCCGCCGGACCCACCCTCGTGGTGTGCCCGACCTCCCTGATGGGCAACTGGCAGCGGGAGATCGAACGGTTCGCGCCCGGTACACCGGTACGCCGCTTCCACGGTGCACGGCGCTCACTGGACGACCTGGCCGAGGGCGAGTTCGTCCTCACCACGTACGGCACCATGCGCCTGGACGCTCCCCGGCTCGCCGAGGTGGACTGGGCCATGGTCGTCGCCGACGAGGCCCAGCACGTGAAGAACCCCTACGCGGCGACGGCCCGGCAGCTGCGCTCCATCGGCGCACGCGCGCGCGTGGCGCTCACCGGCACGCCCGTGGAGAACAACCTCTCGGAACTGTGGGCCATCCTGGACTGGGCGACGCCCGGCCTGCTCGGCCGGCTCGGCACCTTCCGCAGGCAGTACGCGGAGGCCGTGGAGAGCGGGCAGGACCCGGCAGCGGCAGAGCGGCTGGCCCGGCTGGTGCGGCCGTTCCTGCTGCGCCGCCGCAAGTCGGACCCCGGGATCGCGCCCGAGCTGCCGCCGAAGACGGAGACGGACCATCCGGTGTCGCTCACCCAGGAGCAGACGGGGCTGTACGAGGCCGTGGTGCGGGAGGCCCTCGCCGAGATCTCCGGCACCGACAGCATGGCGCGACGGGGAATGATCGTGAAGCTGCTGACCGGGCTCAAGCAGATCTGCAACCACCCGGCGCAGTTCCTCAAGGAGGACCGTCCGGTGCTCGCTGGGCGGTCCGGGAAGCTGGAGTTGCTGGACGAGCTCCTCGACACGGTGCTCGCCGAGGGGGCCGGGGTGCTGGTCTTCACGCAGTACGTGCGGATGGCCCGTCTCCTGGAGCGTCACCTCGCCGCACGGGGCGTGCCGTCGCAGTTCCTGCACGGCGGCACGCCGGTGGCCGGGCGCGAGGCGATGGTGCGGCGTTTCCAGGACGGCGAGGTCCCGGTCTTCCTGCTGTCGTTGAAGGCCGCGGGCACGGGCCTGAACCTCACCCGTGCCGAGCACGTCGTGCACTACGACCGCTGGTGGAACCCCGCCGTCGAGGCGCAGGCGACGGACCGCGCGTACCGCATCGGCCAGACCCGGCCGGTACAGGTGCACCGGCTGATCGCCGAGGGCACGATCGAGGACCGCATCGCCGCACTGCTGGTCCGCAAGCGCGAACTGGCGGACGCGGTGCTCGGCTCCGGGGAGGCGGCGCTCACCGAACTGACGGACGCCGAACTGGCGGATCTGGTGGAACTGCGAGAGGGAGCACGATGAGCCGGTACGACGCTGCGGAGACCGACGACCGCGACGCCGACGGTCACGAGGCCGACGGAGATGCGGCCGGCGGTGAAGCCGCCGGGACGGAGCGGACGTTCGCCGCGCTGCCTCCCGCGCGGGGGCGTGGTTTCGCGCAGACCTGGTGGGGCCGGGCCTGGCTGACGGCGCTGGAGGGCACGGCCCTGGACGCCCAGCAGCTGAAGGCGGGGCGCGGGCTCGCCCGCGCGGGAGCGGTCGGCGCGGTGTCCGTGCGTCCGGGACGCATCACGGCCGTCGTACAGGACCGCGACCGCACGGCGCACCGGGCGGACGTCCTGCTCCAGGAGCTGTCCGACGAGCAGTGGGACCGTTTTCTGGGCATGGCCGTCGAACGGGCCGGACATGTGGCGGCGCTGCTCGACCGGGAGATGCCGCCGCATCTGGTGGAGGACGCGGAGTCGGCCGGGGTCGAACTGCTGCCGGGCCTGGGCGATCTGGAGCCGGAGTGCGACTGCGGGGCCTGGGACCACTGCGGTCACACGGCGGCGCTCTGCTACCAGGTGGCCCTGCTGCTGGACCAGGACCCGTTCGTCCTGTTCCTGCTGCGGGGGCGCGGTGAGCGGGCCCTGCTGGACGCGCTCCGGTCGCATGCCGGGACACACCCGGAGAAGCGGTCCCGCCCGGAGGGCGTGGACGCGGCCGAGGCGTTCGCGGCGGGCGGCATCCGGCCGGGGCTGCCCGCCGCTCCCCCGCTGCCCGCGGCGCCGGGGGTGCCTCCGTCGCTGGACACGGACGGGCCTCCCCCTGCCGGGATCGACCCGTCCGCCCTGGGGTTCCTCGCCGCACGGACCTCCGCGCAGGCCCGTCACCTGCTCGCGGAGGCGCTCCGGGACGGGCATGAACGGCAGCCGGTGGAGCCGGATCCGACGGCGGCTCAGGACGCGGTGCGGCTGGCCGCCGGTGACCCGGCGCGCGCCGTGGCGGACCGGCTCGCCGCCGGTTCGGGGCGTGGCCGGGAGGGGCTGGCCGTGGCCGTACGGGCCTGGCGCCAGGGTGGTACGGCGGCGCTGGCCGTGCTCGACGAGGAGTGGACGGTGGACGCCGAAGCGCTCGCACGCGCACGTGCGGCCCTCGAGTCGGCCTGGGCCGAGGGCGACGAGGGCGAACGGCCGGTGTTCCGGACCCGTGCCAACCGCTGGACCGTCGTCGGTGCGCCGGTCCAGCTGCGGCTGGGACGCGACGGCCGCTGGTGGCCGTACCGCAAGGAGCGCGGCCGCTGGGTCCCGGCGGGAGGCGCCGCCCAGGACCCGGCGACGGCCCTGGCGTCGGCGAGGGCGGAGCTCCACGCCGGGAGAACGGCCTGAAACAGTCTCACCCGGAAGACGCCGTGTACGTGTCTGGCCCGGGTCAGCGCAACCCGGCCTCGTCCAGGGGCGGGAGGAGCGATTCGAGCCCGCTCGGCAGATTGCTGGGCACGCCGCTCGGCAGCTCGGTCGGCAGACCGCTGGGCAGTTCGCTCGGGAAGTCCGACGGCAGCTCGGTGGGGAAACCGGACGGCAGCAGGCTCTCCAGACCGCTGGGCAGCTCGGACGGGACGCCCGGGGACGGGTCGGGCGAGCCGGGGGCGCCCGTGCTGCTCCCGGTGGGTTCTTCGTCCGGCGCGTCGTCGCCTCCCGAGGCCATCAGCACGACCACGAAGACGGCCGCCACGGCCACGATCGCCGCGAGCACGATGAGCAGGAGGTTCCTGCGCCCGCCGGGACCCCGTCCCGATCCGCCCCCGTCGCCTGGCGGGTCCTGCGGCGGATCGGGAGGCGGAGGCGGGCCGGGCGGAGGGGGGTCCGGCGGCGGAGGTGCGCCGCCGTACGAGGGGGGTCCGAAGCCGCCGCCCGGGGGCGGCGTGTCACCCGGCGGGCCGGGCGGCTGGGGCGGTACCGGTGGCTTGGCCATACCGGCCATGGTCGCCTCGGACGCGCTCCCGGCGCGAGCGTCCCGCACGGAATTCGACACGGAGCCGGGGCACGGGCCCGAGCCCGCGGCGTGCTCCGCGCGGAGGCCGGCCGTGCGGTCCCTCGTGCCGCCGCCTGATCCCGTGGTCCCCGTGGTCCTCGTGATCCCGGGTGAGCGCGGCCACCACGCGAAGCAGCACGTCGGCCACGCTCACACCGTCCCGGACCCTCTGCTCCCCGGGGCCCGAGGTTCAGCCCCGGGCGCCCAGCAGGTGGTCCATCGCCAGCTGGTCGAGGTGCTCGAAGGCCATGCCGCGCGCGGCGGCGGTGTCGGCGTCGAAGTCCTCGAAGGCCGACCGGTCGCCGAGCAGTGCCTGGAGGCCGTCGGCCGCCGTGGGCTGGGCCAGCTGGTCCAGGCGGGCCGCGCGCAGCGCCTCCTGCACCTCGGGGTCGGAACGGAAGGCCGCCGCGCGGTCCTTGAGGATCAGGTAGTTGCGCATGCAGCCCGCCGCCGAGGCCCACACTCCGTCGAGGTCCTCGGTCCGCGGCGGCTTGAAGTCGAAGTGCTTCGGGCCGCTGTAGCCGGCTGACTCCAGCAGGTCCACCAGCCAGAACGCGGCACGCAGGTCACCGGCGCCGAACCGGAGGTCCTGGTCGTACTTGATGCCGGACTGGCCGTTGAGGTCGATGTGGAACAGCTTGTCCGCCCACAGCGCCTGCGCGATGCCGTGCGGGAAGTTCAGCCCGGCCATCTGCTCGTGGCCGACCTCCGGGTTGACGCCGTACAGCTCCGGCCGCTCCAGGCGCTCGATGAAGGCCAGGGCGTGGCCGACGGTGGGCAGCAGGATGTCGCCGCGCGGCTCGTTCGGCTTCGGCTCGATGGCGAAACGGAGGTCGTAGCCCTGGGAGGTGACGTACTCGCCGAGCAGGTCGAAGGCCTCCTTCATGCGGTCCAGGGCGACCCGTACGTCCTTGGCGGCGCCGGACTCGGCGCCCTCGCGGCCGCCCCAGGCCACGTACACCTGGGCACCGAGTTCGACCGCGAGGTCGATGTTGCGGATGGTCTTGCGCAACGCGTAGCGGCGCACGTCGCGGTCGTTGGCGGTGAACGCGCCGTCCTTGAACACCGGGTGGGTGAAGAGGTTGGTCGTCGCCATCGGCACCTTCATCCCGGTGGCGTCCAGCGCCTGCCGGAACCGCTTGATGTGTCCCTCGCGCTCGCTGTCGCTCGAGCCGAAGGGGATCAGGTCGTCGTCGTGGAAGGTGACGCCGTGAGCCCCCAGCTCGGCCAGGCGCTGCACCGACTCGACCGGGTCGAGGGCGCGTCGGGTGGCGTCACCGAACGGGTCGCGTCCCTGCCAGCCGACGGTCCACAGACCGAAGGTGAACTTGTCCTCGGGGGTGGGCCGGTAGTTCATGCCGTGGCTCCTTGCTCGCTGAGGCTATTTCGTCATGGCGATTTACAAATTAGTATGCAGGAGCAGCTCTGGGAAGAGAGACACCCCGCTGAACCGCGGAAGAGGGAGAAACCGATGTCAGCAGCCGAGGGTCCGCTCGTCGTCGGCGTGGACACATCCACCCAGTCCACCAAGGCGCTGGTCGTCGACGTGGCCACCGGACGCGTCGTCGCGAGCGGCCAGGCACCGCACACGGTGACCTCGGGGGCGGGCCGGGAGAGCGATCCGCGCCAGTGGTGGGACGCCCTGTGCGAGGCACTGCGCCAGTGCGGGCAGGCGGCGCACGAGGCCGCCGCGGTGTCGATCGGCGGCCAGCAGCACGGGCTGGTCACCCTGGACGAGCGGGGCGAGCCGGTGCGTCCGGCACTGCTGTGGAACGACGTGCGCTCCGCGCCGCAGGCCCGCCGGCTGACCGAGGAACTGGGCGGCGCGAAGTTCTGGGCCGAGCACACCGGAAGCGTGCCGGCCGCCTCGTTCACGGTCACCAAGTGGGCCTGGCTGGCGGAGCACGAGCCGGACGCGGTCCGCGCCACCAAGGCCGTCCGGCTCCCCCACGACTACCTCACCGGACGGCTCACCGGCCAGGGCACCACCGACCGCGGCGACGCCTCCGGCACCGGATGGTGGGCCTCCGGAACCGAGTCGTACGACGAGGAGATCCTCGCGCATGTGGGACTCGACCCGGCGCTGCTGCCCCGTGTCGTACGGCCCAAAGAGGTGGCCGGGACCGTACGCGCCCATCCTGACCTGCCGTTCTCCAAGGGCACCCTGGTGGCGTGCGGTACCGGGGACAACGCGGCCGCCGCGCTGGGCCTCGGTGTGCGGCCCGGTACCCCGGTGATGAGCCTCGGCACCTCGGGCACGGTGTACGCGGTGTCGCGGCGCCGGCCGACCGATCCGACCGGCATCGTGGCGGGCTTCGCCGACGCGCGCGGCGACTGGCTGCCGCTCGCCTGCACGCTCAACTGCACGCTCGCCGTGGACCGGGTCGCGACCCTGCTGGGCCTGGACCGCGAGGCCGTCGAACCGGGCCACGGCATCACGCTCCTGCCCTTCCTCGACGGTGAGCGCACCCCCAACCTCCCGCACGCGTCCGGCCTGCTGCATGGGCTGCGCCATGACACGACCGGCGGTCAGCTGCTCCAGGCCGCCTACGACGGTGCCGTGCACTCCCTGCTCGGCGCGCTCGACCGCGTCGTCGGCAAGGACGACGAGAAGGGCCAGAAGGGCCAGAACGACAAGGACGCCGACCCGTCGGCGCCCCTGTTGCTGATCGGCGGCGGCTCCCGGGGCACGGCCTGGCAGCAGACCGTGCGACGGCTCTCGGGCCGGGCCGTGCAGGTGCCCGAGGCGCGGGAGCTGGTGGCGCTCGGTGCGGCGGCGCAGGCGGCCGGCCTGCTCACCGGGGAGGACCCGGCCGCGGTCGCCCGCCGCTGGGACACGGCGGCGGGGCCGGTGCTGGAGCCGGTGGAGCGGGACGAGGAGACGCTGGCCAGGATCGCCGGGGTACTCTCCGACGCGGCCCCGCTCCTGGAGCGGGGCACGGACACCGACTGAGGCCTTCGCCGGCGGACACCGGCCCCGGCCACACCGTGACAGAACCGACGAGGACTGACGGAGGCATGAGCGCACCGCTGCACGAGACCCGCCCGGCCGGCTCGGGGCGGGTACCGCCCCCTCCCGGTCCGGGACGGACACTGCCCGACACCCAGCAGGGCATGCGCCGCCGCAACCTCTCACGGGTGATGCACACCGTCAGCGCCGAGGGGCCGCTGTCCCGGGCCGCCGTCGCCTCACGCATCGGCCTGACCCGGGCGGCGGTGTCCACCCTGGTCGACGAGCTCATCCGCTCGGGCCTGCTGGAGGAACTGGGCCCCGAGCGACCGGGACGCGTGGGCCGGCCGGGCTCGGCGCTCGCCGTCAGCGGGCGCGGTCCGGCCGGAATCGGTGCCGAGATCGGCGTCGACCATCTCGCGGTGTGCGCGGTCGATCTGCGGGGACGGGTCCGGGCACGGGCGGTACGGCACGTCCCGAACCGCGGCCGCTCCCCCGGACCGGTGATCGAGGAGCTGACCGGACTCCTGCTCCGGGTCGTCGCCGAGGCCGAGGGGGAAGGGCTGTGGCCGGCCGGGCTCACCGTGGCCGTGCCGGGCCTGGTGGCACGGGACGCCCGGACCGTCGTACGCGCGCCGAACCTCGGCTGGCGCGACACCGACCTCGGTGCCCTGCTCCCGGCGCGGTTCCCACTGACCGTGGCCAACGAGGCCAACTGCGGCGCGCTGGCCGAACTCTGGCTCGGCGAGGGCACACCGCGCGACTTCCTCCATGTGTCGGCCGAGATCGGCATCGGCGCCGCCGTGGTCGTGGACGGGCGGCTGTTGCACGGAACCCGGGGCTTCGCGGGCGAGTTGGGGCACGTGCCGGTACGGCCCGACGGCCCGGAGTGCGGCTGCGGTGGACGCGGCTGCCTGGAGCAGTACGCCGGTGAGCGGGCGGTGCTGCGCGCCGCCGGTGTGGAGCCGGGCGAGGACCGCGTGGGCCTGCTCGCCGGCCGTGCCGAACAGGGCGACCCCGCCGTACGGCGTGCCCTGCACGACGCGGGGACGGCGCTCGGCATCGCGCTGACCGGGGCGGTCAACCTCCTGGACCCGGAGAGCGTCGTGCTGGGTGGCGCGCTGTCCGGGCTCGCGCCCTGGCTGCTGCCCTCGCTCCGCTCCGAACTGGCCCGGCGCACGGCGGGCCCGGCCTGCACCGTCTCGGTGTCGGCCCTGGGCCCCGAGGGCCCCCTGCTGGGCGCGGCGCACTCGGTGGTCCGGGGGGTCCTGGACGACCCGGCTGCGGTCGCCGGGAGGGCCTGAGCCCCCTGCCCCTGCCCCCGGGTTCCGGCCCTGGCCCTTGTCGCACACGAGGACGGGAGCACCGTGTGCGGTCACCAGGTGGCCCGCTGTCACGATGTGATCATGGGTAAGGGGTGCGCCGCCTCACCGATCGATTACGAAACGCCCAACTACTGGTTGCCGCACGATGAGCGGGTCACTATGAGGCCATGAAACCGGCGCAGCGAGCCATGGAGCTACTTCGGACCTGGCCCGACCTCACCGCCTGCAAGGCAGCTTGCGGTACCGGACAGGCTCTCCGCTCCACTCGCGAAGAGATCGTCCACTTCCACTCCGAACGGGACGTCGACCTCCACCTGACCCGCCGCGCCATTCAGCGCTTCCACTACGATCTGAACGCCTCGACCGCGATCCAGCTGACCCCGGGGTCGAGTTGGGTGACGGTGCATCTGGACTGCGCCACCGACGTGGACCTGCTGCTGAGCCTGGTGAGCGTCGCGCTCAAGGCCCACCAGACCTCACCGCCCCCCTCCTGCGCACCGACGACCGCCGGGTGCAATTTCCACCGGGTCACGGTGCTGCCGCGCGACGCGGTGACCGAACGCTGAGAAAGCCCAAAACGCCGGGAACGCCGAAAGCCCTCGAAACTCCGGGAACGCCGAGTCACCCGGCGGGCCCCGGGTCCTACGGCCGCAGACCGCTGACGATGTCCGCCGTCGCGGTCAGACCGCTGTGGATGGTGGGGGCGATGCTGGTACTGGCCAGAGAGAACCCGAGCAGCAGGCAGACCAGAGCGTGCGAGAGCTTCAGTCCGCCGTTGCGCAGGAAGATCACCGCCAGGACCGCGAGCAGCAGCACCACAGAGATGGAAACGGCCATCGTCAACCTCCTCCGCCACGTCTGCTTCGCGGCGTTCGGCCGTAAGTGTGGCGTAGCGGAGGGTTCGTCCGGGCGGCTGACCTGTCCTCCGAACGTGTGGTGTCTACCGCGGGCGGTACGCGTCGAGGAAGGATTCCAGTCCCGCCAGGTCGTCGGTGTTGAGGTGGTCGACGTCGGCGGCGGCCAGTTCGCCCCACAGGGCGTCCCGGGCGGGGCCCGGCTGGTCCGGGGTGGCCCAGAAGCGCACTCGCCGGCCGCGCGCGTGCGCGCCGCCCACGATGTCCCGCAGTTTTTGGCGCTCGGCGGCGGGGAAGGCGCCGACGCCCCGCCAGGTGAAGTGCAGCGTCCAGTTGTCGCTGATCAGCGGGATGAGCGAGGCCCTGGCCGGCCCGCCGAGGTCGGTCAGCCTGCCGTCGTAGAAGGCGTGCCGCACCCGCTGGGCCTCCATGGGCGCGCGGGCCGCGCGATCTCCCGAGACGACGGCGGTGACCGGTCCGGGCAGCACCCGGCCGTCGACACAGGTGGTGAACAGATGCCGGTACCGGCGCAGGCGGCGGTCGAGTTCGAGGTAGGTGGACGCGCCCTCGGTCTTGATGTCGACGAGGAGTTGGAGCGGCTCCCGGTGTCCCCGGTACACCGAGCCGCGCTGGGCCCGTACCCGGGCGGCGAGCGGGTCGAGGTAGAGGGACTCGAGAGTACGGGACGGGTCGAGGTCCTCGGGGTCGTGGGCGACGAGGAGTTGGCCGCCCACGAGGAAAATGTCGGCCTCGACGCTGCCGAACCGGTGGTCGAGTGCGTCGAGGAGGGGGCGCGGGTGTACGTAGTCGTTGTGGGCGTGGGCGCGCCACAACGGACGTGGGTGGTGCCGCTGTTCCCCGGCCAGCGCCTCGGCGGCGGGCAGCGCCACCGAGCCCGCGAAGGCTGCGCCGAGGGTGGTGAGGGCTCTGCGACGGGTGGTGAGGGCCATGCTCTGCCTCCCTGGAAGTGCCGTACGGGACCACTGGAGTATGAGGTCGGCACGCACCCGGAAAGCAGTGCTGTGCGGGGAGTTGGCCGATCCGCCGTCACGCGTTCACCTCGCCGGGGCCGGGTACGCGAAGGAGCCCGCCCCGTGCGGGGCGGGCTCCTTCGACCGGGACCGGGCGCGTGACGGTGTCTCAGGGCGCCCGCAGGTCGACCAGTTCGGCCAGCGCCTCTCGATGGGCACCCGCCGTGCCGTAGGCGAGGGAGTCGGCCTTGGCCCGCTTCAGGTACAGGTGGACCGGATGCTCCCAGGTCATGCCGATGCCGGCGTGCAGTTGCAGCGCCTCCTCGGCGGCGTGGACGGCGACCTGTCCCGCGTAGGCCTGCGCGACTGCGACAGCCACATCGGCATCCCGGCCGGCGGACAGGGCCGCGGCGGCGTTGCGGGCCGCCGCACGGAGGTTGACGACCTCCAGCCACAACTGGGCGAGCCGGTGCTTGAGCGCCTGGAAGCCGCCGACCGGCCGGTTGAACTGCCTGCGGTCCTTCAGATAGCGGACGGTCTCCGTCAACGCCCATTCGGCGAGGCCGAGTTGTTCCGAGGCCAGCAGTCCGGCGCCGGCTCGCAGCGCCCGTCGCACGGCGGGTTCGGCGTCGCCCAGCCGGCGTCCCCGGGCGCCGTCGAGGACGACCGTGGCGACGGGGCGGGTGAGGTCCAGGGACGTCTGACCGGTGACGGTGACCGCGTCCGCCTCGACGGCGTACAGCCCGCCGTCGTCCGCCGGTACGAGCAGCACGTCGGCCGCGGCGGCGTCGGCGATACCGGTCAACTCGCCGTGCAGTACGCCGTCCACCGCCCGGGCGGTGGCGAAGGACGCGCCGGGCGCGGTGTGCAGCCCGACAGCGAGGACGCCGATCCGGCGCGCGGACGCCAGGGAGGCCAGCACGTCCTCCCCGTCCGCGCTCCCGTCCGCGCAGGCCAGCAGCGCCTCGGTGGCCACGACGGCGCTGCTCAGGTAGGGCACGGGGGCGACAGCCCGCCCCAGCTCCTCCAGTACGACCGCGGCCTCCCGGTGGGTGGCGCCCTGACCGCCGCGGTCCTCGGGCACCAGCAGACCGGCCAGACCCATGCCGTCGGCGAGCGACTTCCACAGGGCCAGGTCGTGCGGGGTGTCCGACTCGATGCGGGAGATCACCCCGGCCGCGTCGCAGTGGTCGGTGAGCAGGTCCCGGACGGCGGCGCGCAGCGCCTCTTCCTCCTCCGAGTAGAGCAGGTCGGGCTGCGGGTCCTCCAGGTGCGTCGCGCTCGTCGTGCTGCTCGCGCCCACCGTGTTCGTCGGGTTCATCGGGTTCATCGGGTTCATCGGGCTCGTCGTGCTCATCGGGCCAGGTCCTTCCACGCGACGTCCTTGTCGGTACGCGGCTCGGACGGCAGCCCCAGGACGCGTTCGGCGACGATGTTCAGCAGGACCTCGCTCGTCCCGCCCTCGATGCTGTTGCCCTTGGAGCGGAGGTAGCGGTAGCCGGCATCGCGGCCGGTGAAGTCGACCAGTTCGGGGCGGCGCATGGTCCAGTCGTCGTACAACAGGCCGTCCGCGCCGAGGAGTTCCACTTCCAGACCGCTGATCTGCTGGTTGAGGCGGGCGAAGCCCAGCTTCATCCCGGCGCCTTCGGGACCGGGCTGGCCGACCGCGAGCCGCTGGCGGAGGCGTTCGCCGGTGAGCCGGGCGACCTCGGCCTCCACCCAGAGCCCCAGCAGGCGCTGGTGCAGGTCGTGGGTGCGCAGTTCGGGGTGCTCGCGCCAGGCCTTCGCGACCGGGCCGATCATGCCGCCCTCGCGGGGCAGCCGCGTGCCGCCGATGGCAACGCGTTCGTTGTTGAGCGTGGTCTGCGCGACCCGCCAGCCGTCGCCGACCTCACCGAGGCGGTGGGAGTCGGGGATGCGGACGCCGGTGAGGAAGACCTCGTTGAACTCGGCCTCGCCGGTGATCTGGCGCAGCGGCCGCACCTCGACACCGGGGTCGGTCATGTCGCAGACGAAGTAGGTGATGCCCTGGTGCTTGGGCACCTCCGGGTCGGTGCGGGCGATGAGGATGGCCCAGCGGGCGAGATGCGCGCTGGAGGTCCACACCTTCTGCCCGTCGACCACCCAGTCCTCGCCCTCACGGACCGCCCGGGTGCCGAGGGCGGCCAGGTCGGATCCGGCGCCCGGCTCGCTGAACAGCTGGCACCAGACCTCCTCGCCGGTCCACAGCGGGCGGAGGAAGCGCCGCTTCTGCTCCTCCGTGCCGTACTGCAGGATCGTCGGCGCCGCCATGCCCAGGCCGATGCCGATGCGCCGCGGGTCGTTGTCGGGTGCCCCGGCGGCCTCCAGTTCGGCGTCGACGACGGCCTGGAGGGAGCGGGGGGCGCCGAGTCCGCCGAGCCCCTCGGGGTAGTGCACCCAGGCGAGGCCCGCGTCGAAGCGGGCGCGCAGGAAGTCGAGGCGGTCGGTGCCGGCGAACGAGGGGGGCGGGCCCGCAGGGCCCTCGGTCGAGGGTGGTGGCGGGAGACGGGTGGGCGGCTGCACGGCCAGCAACTCCCGGGTGCGGCGCCTCAGTTCGGTGGCGTCGATCATGCCGCTGCTCCGTTCTGCGGTACGGGCAGCACGGCGACGCGTCCGGTGGTGACTCCGTCCGCGACCCGCTGCACGGCGTCGGCGGCGCCGGTGAGCGGCACGCGCTCGCTGACCAGCGGCTTGACGGCACCGCGTGCGGCCAGGTCGGTGAGCTGCTCGTGGCAGTGCTGGACCAGCTTGGGGTTCTTGGTGTTGTACAGGCCCCAGTGCAGGCCGAGGATCGAGTAGTTCTTCACCAGGGCGTGGTTCAGCGCCGGGCTGGGAATCGTGCCACCGGCGAAGCCGACGATCACGATGCGGCCCTCGAAGGCGACGACCTTGGCGGACTGGGCGTAGGCCTGACCGCCGACCGGGTCGTAGATCACGTCGGCGCCCCTGCCGCCGGTGGCGTCCTTCACCGCGGCGATGACGTCCTGCTCACGCCGGTCGATCACCACGTCACAGCCCAGTTCCCGGGCGACGGCCACCTTCGCGGCGCCGCCGACCACGCCGATGACGGTGGCGCCGGCTGCCTTGCCCAGTTGCACGGCCGCGCTGCCGACGCCGCCCGCCGCGGCGTGCACGAGCAGGGTCTCACCGGCCTCCAGACCGGCCCTGCGGTGCAGCCCGAACCAGCCGGTCTGGTAGCCGATGTGCAGGGCGGCGGCCTCGGCGTCGTCCAGCGCGTCCGGGGCGTCCCGCAGCGCGGTGGCGTCCGCGACGGCGTACTCGGCGAACCCGCCGTACGGCAGCACGGGGTTGGCGATCACCCGGCGTCCGTCCTCGGTCTCACCGCAGATCTCCAGGCCCGGGGTGAACGGCAGCGGCGGCCTGACCTGGTACTGGCCCCGGCACATCAGCGCGTCCGGGAAGTTGATGTTCGCGGCGCGCACCTTCAGCAGGACCTGGCCCTCGCCGGGCACCGGCCGCGCCACCTCTGCGAGGCGCATGACCTCGCCCGGCTCACCGTTCTCGTGCACTTGCCATGCCTGCATGCGGAGCCTCCACGGGACTGTGAACGTCGTGTTCGCCTGACCGGGTCACTCGCATACTAAGCGGTCGCTTGCCGACAGGGAACCGTCGCGTGCGTCACGGCCGCCTGGGGCGTGCCCGTACGTGCATCCGCTCCCCCTGCGGGCCGAACAGGCTGAGGAACTCCACCGGCCCCTCCCCCGTCGACCCGAACCAGTGCGGCACGCGCGTGTCGAACTCCGCCGCCTCCCCCTCCGTCAGCACCACGTCGTGCTCGCCGAGCACCATCCGCAGCCTGCCGGAGAGCACGTACAGCCACTCGTAGCCCTCATGGGTGCGGGGTTCCGGCTCGAGCCTGCGCTGCGGTTCGAGCACCTTGTACGCCTGGAGCCCGCCGGGCTGGCGGGTGAGCGGCCAGTGGGTGCGGCCGTGGCGCTGGATCGGCTTGGAGCGGACGCGCGGATCACCGACCGGCGGCGCGCCGACCAGTTCGTCCAGCGGCACCTGGTGGGCCTGGGCGATCGGCAGCAGCAGCTCCAGGCTGGGTTTGCGCAGCCCGGACTCCAGCCGGGAGAGAGTGCTCACGGAGATGCCGGTCGCCTCGGACAGCGCGGCGAGCGTCACCTCCCGTTCCTTCCTGATCCGCCGCAGCCGGGGGCCCACATCCGCGAGAACGTCATCCGTGGTCATACCGGTATTGCAGGATCGGCAAAGACATTTGTCAATCCCGCAGCCACTGGGCGACCGTCGTCGTGGAGGTGGTCGCATGAACAACGAGCACAGCGAGCACAGCGAAAAATACGACGTGGTCGTCGTGGGCGGTGGCGCGGCGGGACTGTCCGCCGCGCTGGTACTGGGCCGGGCGCGCCTGCGGACGCTGGTCGTCGACGCGGGTGAGCCGCGCAACGCGCCCTCACCCCACCTGCAGGGCTACCTGTCCCGGGACGGGATCCCGCCGGCCGATTTCCTGGCGCTCGGCCGGGAGGAGATCGCCCGCTACGGCGTGGAACTCCACCGGGACCGGGTCACGGACATCACCCGGGAGGAGGAGCACTTCACCGTCGTACGGGAGGCGGGACGCGCCGTGCGCGCCCGGCGGCTGGTCGTCGCGACCGGGCTGAAGGACGAGCTGCCCGCGGTCCCCGGGGTCGCCGAGCGGTTCGGGCGGGACGTGCTGCACTGCCCGTTCTGCCACGGCTGGGAGGTGCGCGACGAGCCGTTCGGCGTGCTCGCGTCGAGCGCGATGAGCGTGCACCAGGCGCTGATGGTGTCCCGGTGGTCGAAGGACGTCACCCTCTTCCTGCACCGGGTCGCCGAGGCGGAGCTGTCCGACCAGGACCTGCGCCGGCTGGCCGCCGCCGGGGTCGGCGTGGTGCCCGGCGAGGTCGCGGAACTGGTGGCCGAGAACGACCGGCTCACCGGGGTACGACTGGCCGACGGCTCCGTCCACGCCCGCTCCGTGCTCTTCGTCGGGCCGCGCCCGGTGCCGCGGACGAGCCTGCTGGAGCGGCTGGGGGCCGAGCTGGACGAGACCCCGTTCGGCGCCTACCCGGTCGTCGACCCGACCGGCCTGACCTCGGTGCCCGGAATCTGGGCGGCGGGCAACGCGATCGGCTTCTCCGAGCAGGTGGTGCACGCGGCGAGCGGCGGCTACCGGGCGGCGGCCGCGATCGTCGGAGACCTGCTGATGACCGATCTGGACGCCGCGGTGACCGGACAGGCGCCGGGCGGCCGGGGTGTGGGGCAGCCGGCCCCGTAGCACCATGGCTGTATGGGCACCACCCTCCGCTTCGCCCGCGTGGTCCGCTGCCGCGAGGACGAGCGCCCTCGGGAGGCGGACACGGTTCAGGCGCTGCTCGCCGCACGCCCCGGGGTACGGCCGTGAAGGGCGCCCGGAGCGCCGGTCTGCTGGTGTTCCGGCACACCGGTCACGGGCTCGAGGTGTTGCTCGGGCATATGGGCGGCCCGTTCTTCGCCCGCCGGGAGACCGGCGCCTGGACCGTGCCGAAGGGCGAGTACGACCCCGGCGAGCCGGCCTGGGACGCGGCCCGCCGCGAGTTCCGGGAGGAGCTGGGGCTGCCGCCCCCGGACGGGGAGGCCGTACCGCTCGGTGAGGTCCGGCAGTCCGGCGGCAAGACCGTCACGGTCTGGGCGGTCGAGGGCGATCTCGACCCGGCGACGGTCGTGCCCGGCACGTTCGAGCGGGAGTGGCCGCCGAGGTCGGGCCGGATCCGGGAGTTCCCCGAGCTGGACCGGGTGGAGTGGTTCGCCCTGGACCGGGCCCGGGAGTTGGTCGTCACGGCGCAGGCGGCGTTTCTCGACCGCCTGGCGGAGCACTCGCTCTGAGGAGCCCTTCCGCGTTGCGACGCCCACCGCCGCGCGGGAAGGTCGAGAAGCACAGCCCGTCCCGAGGGAGGCCAGCCATGCCCATCGCAACGGTGAATCCGGCGAACGGCGAGACGCTCAAGACGTACCAGGCCATGGGTGAGGAGGAGATCGAGCGCCGGCTCCAGCTCGCGGAGGCCACGTTCCGCACGTACCGGACGACGTCCTTCGAGGAGCGTGCCCGCCTGGTGCACCGGGCCGCCGCCCTCCTCGACGAGGACCGGCAGAGCATCGCCCGGGTGATGACCACCGAGATGGGCAAGCCGGTCAAGCAGGCCCGGGCCGAGGCCGCCAAGTGCGCCAAGGCGATGCGCTGGTACGCCGACCACGCGGCGGAACTCCTCGCCGACGAGGAGCCCGACGCCTCCGACGTGAAGGACTCCGGCGCCTCCCGGGTCCTGGTGCGCTACCGGCCGCTCGGCCCGGTGCTCGCCGTGATGCCGTGGAACTTCCCGCTGTGGCAGGTCGTACGGTTCGCGGCGCCCACGCTGATGGCCGGCAACGTGGGCCTGCTCAAGCACGCCTCGAACGTGCCGCAGACGGCTCTGTACCTGGAGGACCTGTTCCACCGGGCGGGCTTCACCGAGGGCTGCTTCCAGACGCTGCTCGTCGGTTCCGCCGCGGTCGACGAGATCCTGCGGGACGAGCGGGTCAAGGCGGCCACCCTCACGGGCAGCGAACCCGCGGGGCGGGCGGTCGCCTCCACCGCCGGGGAGATGATCAAGAAGACGGTGCTGGAACTGGGCGGCAGCGACCCGTTCGTCGTCATGCCCTCCGCGGACCTGGACCGGGCCGCCGAGGTCGCGGTCACCGCGCGGGTGCAGAACACCGGGCAGTCCTGCATCGCCGCCAAACGCTTCATCGTGCACGCGGACGTCCACGACGCCTTCGCCGAACGCTTCACCGCGGGCATGCGGGCCCTGCGGACCGGCGACCCGATGGACGAGGAGACGGATGTCGGCCCCCTCTCCAGCGAACAGGGCCGCGCCGACCTGGAGGAACTGGTCGACGACGCCGTACGCGCCGGGGCCGGCGTGCTGTGCGGCGGTGAGCGGCCCGACGGGCCCGGCTGGTACTACCCGCCGACCGTGCTGACCGGGATCACCCGGGAGATGCGCGTCCACCGCGAGGAGGCCTTCGGCCCGGTCGCCACGCTGTACCGGGCGGCGGACCTGGACGAGGCGGTACTGATCGCCAATGACTCGCTGTTCGGTCTGAGTTCGAACGTCTGGACGCGTGACGAGGCCGAGGTCGACCGGTTCGTCCGGGATCTGGAGGCGGGCAGCGTCTTCGTGAACGGGATGACGGCGTCCCATCCGGCGTTCCCGTTCGGCGGGGTCAAGCGGTCCGGGTACGGGCGTGAGCTGTCCGGGCACGGAATCCGCGAGTTCTGCAACATCACCACGGTTTGGCACGGTGCGTGACGTTCCCACGACTACGATCCCGACTGTGAACCGCGAAGTGACTCTGCCTCTGATCGTCGACGACCGCGGTGTTCTGCAGGTCTCCGCGGCGGACGTGAGCAAATTGCTGCGCACGGTGGGCGGTCGGTGGCTGCGGCTCGTGGAGGCCGGGGAGGACCGGCTCGACGAGGACACGGTGGCCGCGCTCACGATCGAACTGGCGAAGCTGGCCGACCGGATCGACGTGGCCTGCATCGCCCACAGCAGTGGAAGCGCGCCCTGACCGGTACGGCGGGGTGAGGCCGTCGGCCCCCGTCAGACGGGCCGCAGCAGTGTCCTCCAGAACAACGCCTCGTAGCTCTGCAGCAGATGGCCGTACCCCCGGGCACGGTTCTCGTCGAGGCGGCCCGCGTCCAGGGCGGCCTGGACCGCCTCCGTGGCCGTCCGGTCCAGGTCCGGGGCCGGTTCGGCGAAGAGGTCGAAGAACGCGCAGGCCTCGTCGGTGAAGCCGTAGTGGGTGCGCAGCGCCCCGGCGATGGTGGCGCAGTAGCCGCCCCACGCCGAGAAGTTGGCGGCCACCGCGAGTACGGCGTCGGCGGGCGCGGCGTTGAGGGCCAGCCAGGCGATGTAGGCGGGATACGCCTGGCAGCCCGGCAGGGGGTCGTACGTGCCTGCCCGGTCACGGTCCACGCCGCACGCCGCGGCGAAGGCCTCCAGCCGCGGTGCCGCCCGTTCCTCGCCCTCGGCGAGGGCGGTGAAGTACGCGGCGGCCCGCGGCTGGTCCGCGGACCTGTCCGCCAGATGCCGGAACGCCCGGCGGTCCGCGGGAATCACCCGGTGCTGCTCGAGGGCGAGTGCGGCCAGGGTGTCCCGGTCGGCCTCACCACGGGCGATCAGCGGCACGAGAGGGTTGGACCGCGGGTCCGGGGCCAGTTCCCGCGTGATCGTCTCCAGCAGTTCCCCGGCCGTGCGCGTCATCGCGGCCTCCGTCGCGTCGGTCGGCCGGTCGTGCGGCCGGCTCCTCCACGATCGTCCCCCAGGAGCCGGGGCCGCAGAACCCGGCGCGCCCCGGCGGGGTGACGGTCCTCGCCGTACGGAGGCCGGGCGGTGGGGGTCGCACCGCCGGACCGTCGCCGTTCTTCCTCTCGGCCGGGCCTCGGCTCCGGGACTCAGCGGATGGGCACGCCCGACAGGGTGCGGGCGATGACCAGGCGCTGGATCTCGCTCGTGCCCTCGAAGATGGTGTAGATCGCGGCGTCCCGGTGCATCCGCTCCACCGGGTACTCGCGCGTGTAGCCGTTGCCGCCGAGGATCTGTATCGCCTGGGCCGTGACCTTCTTGGCCGTCTCACTGGCGTACAGCTTCGACATCGAGCCCTCGGCCGCCGTGAACGGCTTGCCGTTGACCGCCATCCAGGAGGCGCGCCACACCAGGAGGCGGGCGGCGTCGATCCGGGTGCGCATGTCGGCCAACTGGAAGGCGACGCCCTGGTTGTCGATGATCGGACGGCCGAACTGCTCGCGGGTCTGCGCGTACTCCAGGGCGACCTCGTAGGCGGCGCGGGCGGTGCCCACCGCCATGGCGCCGACCGCCGGGCGGGACGCCTCGAAGGTGGCCATCGCGGCGTTCTTCACCCTTTCCGTCCCCCCGTGCCCGGCACGCTCCCGGGCACGGGCGAGGCGCTCGTCCAGCTTCTCCTTGCCGCCGAGCAGGCAGGAGCCGGGGACGCGCACGTCGTCCAGGACCACCTCGGCGGTGTGCGAGGCGCGGATGCCGTGCTTCTGGAACTTCTGTCCCTGGGAGCAGCCGGGGGTGTCCGGCGGGACGATGAACGAGGCGTGTCCCTTGGAGCCGAGTTCCGGGTCGACGACCGCGACGACGACGTGCACGTTGGCGATGCCGCCGTTGGTCACCCAGGTCTTGGTGCCGTTGATCACCCACTCGTCCTTGGCCTCGTCGTACACCGCGCGGGTGCGCATGGAGGCCACGTCGGAGCCGGCGTCGGGCTCGGAGGAGCAGAAGGCGGCGAGCTTGACGTCGTCGGCGTCGCCGTACATCTGCGGGATCCAGGTGCCGATCTGCTCCTCGGTGCCGTTGGCGAGGACGCCGACCGCGGCGAGACCGGTGCCGACGATCGACAGGGCGATGCCGGCGTCGCCCCAGAACAGTTCCTCCAGGGCGGTGGGGACGCCGAGGCCGGTGGGGTCGAAGTACTGCTGGGCGTAGAAGTCGAGGGAGTAGATGCCGACCTTGGCGGCTTCCTGGAGCACCGGCCAGGGGGTCTCCTCGCGCTCGTCCCACTCGGCGGCCGCGGGGCGGATCACATCGGCTGCGAAGCCGTGGAGCCAGTCACGGACTTCCTTCTGTTCCTCGTTGAGTTCCATGATGAACTCGGCCATGTCCCCTCCAGCGGCGCGCACGTGCATGTTACTTACGGTAACTCCCAGTCTGTTACCGGCCGGTAGGGAAAGTCAACTCCCCCGGACCCCCCTGATCCCGTCCGGTGCCCGGCACGCCGTCAGTGTTAGTTTGCGCAGGCGTCACCGAATCAGCACGGGTGGGGAGAGACCATGGACACCACACAGCGGACCGACCAGCAACGGTCCGCCGACCGCCGTCGGCGCGAGCTGCTGGAGGCCGCCGACCGGGTGGTGCTCCGCGAGGGCCCCCATGCCTCCATGAACGCGATCGCGGCCGAGGCCGGCATCACCAAGCCGATCCTCTACCGGCACTTCGGTGACAAGGGAGGACTGTACGCCGCCCTGGCCCAGCGGCACACCGACGCCCTCCTGGCCTCGCTGCGGGAGGCACTGGACGCCCCGGCGGACCGGCGCGAACGGGTCGAGAACACCCTCGACACCTACCTCTCCGCCATCGAGCTGCGCCCCCAGGTGTACCGGTTCCTGATGCACCCGGCCGAGGGCTCGCCGGGCGACCAGGGCTTCGACGTCGGCAAGCACTCGGCGCCGCTGCTGCGGCGCATGGGCGAGGAGCTGGCCCAGGTCATCGAGGAGCGGCTGGACCTCGGACCGGGCAGCCAGCAGCTGGCCCGCGTCTGGGGGCACGGGATCGTCGGCATGATGCACGCGGCCGGCGACTGGTGGCTCGGCGAACGCCCCTGCTCCCGGACGGAATTGGTGCGCAGCCTGGCCGATCTGCTCTGGGGCCGGCTGGCAGCGGCCGACGACCGGGCCGGCGGGCCCGGCTTCTGAAGCTCAGCCGCGCCCGCTCCAGGAGGCCCGCCGCACCTGGCGGGCGAGCCTGCGCCGGCGCAGGCCCGACAGCCGGTCGGCGTAGACGCGGCCCTCCAGGTGGTCGCACTCGTGCTGCAGGCACCGGGCGAAGAACCCGGTGCCGTGCACGGTGACCGGTTCCCCGGTCGCCGTGCGGCCCTCGACGACCGCGTGGTCGTGACGTTCCGTCCCCGCCTCCAGACCCGGCAGGGACAGACAGCCCTCCGGACCGCGCACCACCACACCGTCCGTCTCCACCAGCCGCGGGTTGACCACATGGCCCAGGTGACGGACGTCCTCGTCGTCCGGGCAGTCGTACACGAACACCCGCAGCGGCACACCGATCTGGTTGGCGGCCAGGCCCACCCCCTGCGCGGCGTACATCGTCGCGAACAAGTCCTCCACGAGGCGGGCCAGTTCCGGACCGAAGTCGGTGACCTCCGCGCAGGGTGCGTGCAGCACCGGGTCGCCGAGCAGGGTGAGAGGCCGGACGCGTCCGTGGACGCCCGGGATGGAACCGTGTCGCATGGCCCTCAGAGTACGGTCCTCTCAACAACGTCCGTCTCATCGGTGGTGCCATGGTTCTGGAGTGCGAATGGACCTCGATAGGCTGAGGCCCACACCACGTGGCCGCCAGCCACAGGCGCGGCGCGTACGCAAGGAGGATCGAGACTTGATGGCAGGCAACTCGGACCCGCTCTCGCCGCGGGCCAAGCTGGCCGTGACCGCGGGCAAGGCGGTCGCAGCGGCGTCACGCGCCGCGGGACGCGGCAGCGGTTCGGTGATCGGCGGCCGGGTGGCGCTCAAACTCGACCCCGACCTCCTCGCCCGGCTCGCCCAGAACCTGGACTGCATCCTGGTGTCGGCGACCAACGGCAAGACCACCACCACCCGGCTCATCGCGGAGGCCCTGCGCGCCGCGGGACCGGTCGTGTCCAACGCCCTCGGCGCCAACATGCCCGCCGGCATCACCTCGGCACTCGCGGGCGGCTCGGAGGCGAAGTTCGGCGTCATCGAGGTCGACGAGAAGTACCTCGCCGGCGTCGCCCGGGACACCGACCCCAAGTGCATCGCCCTGCTCAACCTCTCCCGCGACCAGCTCGACCGGGCCGGCGAGACCCGCATGCTCGCGGAGAACTGGCGCGAGGGCCTGGCCGGTTCCAAGGCCGTCCTCGTCGCCAACTGCGACGACCCGCTGGTGGTGTGGGCCGCCTCCTCCTCCCCCAATGTGATCTGGGTCGCCGCGGGCCAGATGTGGAAGGACGACGCCTGGTCGTGCCCGTCCTGCGGCGGTGTGATGCAGCGCCCCGACGACGACTGGTTCTGCGGCGAGTGCGGCTTCCGCCGGCCCACCCCGACCTGGGCACTCTCCGACGACCACGTCCTCGACCCGCACGGCTCCGCCTGGCCGATCCACCTCCAGCTGCCGGGCCGCGCCAACAAGGCCAACGCCGCGAGTTCCGCGGCCGTCGCCGCGGTGTTCGGGGTGCCGCCGCAGGTCGCCCTGGAGCGCATGTACCAGGTGCAGGCCGTTGCCGGCCGCTACGACGTCGTCCAGTACCAGGGCCGTGACCTGCGGCTGCTGCTCGCCAAGAACCCCGCGGGCTGGCTGGAGACGTTCTCCCTCATCGACCCGCCGCCCACCCCGGTGATCCTCTCGGTGAACGCCCGCTCCGCCGACGGCACCGACACCTCCTGGCTGTGGGACGTCGACTACACCCAGCTGGCCGGCCACCCGATCATCGTCCTCGGCGACCGGAAGCTGGACCTCGCGGTGCGGCTCGAGGTCGCGGACCAGCAGTTCCAGGTCTGCGATGACCTCGACCAGGCACTGCAGCAGTGCCCGCCGGGCCGGATCGAGGTCATCGCCAACTACACCGCGTTCCAGGACCTGCGCCGCCGCGTCGGCAACTGACGCGGGCGACGTATCGCGACGTACTCACAAGGACAGTGACTTCATGAGCGACAACGGTCTGCGGATCGTGTGGATCTACCCCGACCTGCTCAGCACCTACGGCGACCAGGGCAACGTGCTCGTCGTGGAGCGCCGTGCCCGGCAGCGCGGCCTCGACGTGGCCCGGCTCGACGTGCGCAGCGACCAGCCGATCCCGACCTCCGGCGACATCTACCTGATCGGCGGCGGTGAGGACCGTCCGCAGCGGCTCGCGGCCGAGCGGCTGCGCCGGGACGGCGGACTGCACCGGGCGGTGGAGAACGGCGCGATCGTGTTCTCGGTGTGCGCCGGCTACCAGATCCTCGGCCACGAGTTCATCAACGACCTCGGCCAGCGGGAGCCCGGTCTCGGCCTGCTCGACGTCGTCTCGGTGCGCGGCGAGGGCGCCCGGTGCGTCGGCGACGTGCTGGGGGACATCGACGCGCCGCTCGGCCTGCCGCCGCTGACCGGCTTCGAGAACCACCAGGGCGTCACCCACCTCGGCCCGACGGCCCGCCCGCTCGCCCGGGTGCGCTTCGGCAACGGCAACGGCACGGGGGACGGCACCGAGGGCGCCTACAACGACACCGTGTTCGGCACGTACATGCACGGTCCGGTGCTGGCCCGCAACCCGCAGATCGCGGACCTGCTGCTGAAGCTGGCGCTCGACGTCAACGCGCTGCCGCCGACCGACGACCGCTGGTACGAGGCACTGCGGGACGAGCGCATCACGGCCTCGCAGCAGCCCGGATAGGGCCCGCGCCACGACGTCCGCCCGGTGTCCGCGAGCCCGTGGACACCGGGCGCGGACCGGGTGCCCGAAGGGGCGTCACCGGCCCGTCTGACGGCTGGTCCGCCCAGGTGAGCGGGCTCGTCCAGTAGGCGGACGCGCGCTGCGGACCCACCCCCGGATGCCGCTAGGGTGGCGGGGATCGAGCCGGACGACGCGGTCCGGTCCCGGCCCACGGCGAGAAGGTTGTTTCGGGCTATGCGTATTGGTGTCCTCACGTCCGGCGGAGACTGCCCCGGTCTGAACGCCGTCATCCGCTCCGTAGTGCACCGCGCGGTCGTCGACCACGGCGACGAGGTCATCGGCTTCCGGGACGGCTGGAAGGGCCTCCTGGAGTGCGACTACCTCAAGCTCGACCTCGACGCGGTGGGCGGCATCCTCGCCCGCGGCGGCACCGTCCTCGGCTCCTCCCGGGTGCGTCCCGAGCATCTGCGGGACGGTGTGGAGCGGGCCAGGGGCCACGTCCAGGAACTCGGCCTCGACGCGATCATCCCGATCGGCGGTGAGGGCACGCTGAAGGCGGCCCGGCTGCTGTCGGACCACGGCCTGCCGATAGTGGGCGTCCCGAAGACCATCGACAACGACATCGCGGTCACGGACGTCACCTTCGGCTTCGACACGGCCGTCGGGGTGGCGACCGAGGCGCTGGACCGGCTGAAGACGACCGCCGAGTCCCACCAGCGGGTGCTCATCGTGGAGGTCATGGGCCGGCACACCGGCTGGATCGCCCTGCACTGCGGCATGGCGGCCGGCGCCCACGCGATCGTGGTGCCCGAGCGGCCCTTCGACATCGAGGAGCTGACCGCGACGGTCGGCGCGCGGTTCTCGGCGGGCAAGCGGTTCGCCATCGTGGTCGCCGCGGAGGGCGCCAAGCCGAAGGCCGGGACCATGGACTTCGACGAGGGCGGCAGGGACGTCTACGGCCATGAGCGGTTCGCCGGGATCGCGCGGCAGCTCTCCGTGGAACTGGAGTCGCGGCTCGGCAAGGAGGCGCGTCCGGTGATCCTCGGGCACACCCAGCGCGGCGGGACGCCGACGGCGTACGACAGGGTGCTGGCCACCCGCTTCGGCTGGCACGCCGTGGAGGCCGTGCACCGCGGGGAGTTCGGGATGATGACGGCGCTGCGCGGAACGGACATCGTGACGGTGTCGCTGGCGGAGGCCGTCGAGACGCTGAAGACGGTCCCCGAGGACCGCTACGCGGAGGCGGAGTTCGTCCTGTAGCACCCGTCGCGTCCCGCGGTGTCCGTGCCGTCCCGGGCCCGTGACTCCCGCGACACCCGTGGACAGGACCGCCCCCGGTCGCAGGCGCGGCGGGGGGCGGTTCTACCCTGGTGCGGACAGACAGCGCACAACCCCCACGAATCAGGAGCCGGCGGATGGATCACAGCGGGCACGGCATGACCATGGATCTGCCGCCGTTCACGCTGGGGCGAGGGCTCGCATGGTCGACCGAGCCGTTCTTCCTCGTCTCCTGCCTGTTGGGGCTGGCGCTGTACGGCTGGGCGGTGGTGCGCCTGACGCGGCGCGGCGACAAGTGGCCGGTGGGGCGGACCGTCTCGTTCGTCCTCGGCGTGCTGAGCATCATGCTCATGATGTGCACCAAGCTGAACGAGTACGGCATGGTCATCTTCAGCGTGCACATGGTGCAGCACATGATGATCAGCATGGTGTCGCCCATCCTGATCCTGCTCGGCGCCCCGATCACGCTCGCGCTGCGCGCGCTGCCACCGGCGGGACGCGGGCGCAAGGGGCCGCGCGAGCTGCTGCTGATGCTGCTGCACAGCCGCTACATCCAGGTCGTCACCCACCCGGTGTTCACCATCCCGATGTTCATCGCGAGCCTGTACGGGCTGTACTTCACCCCGCTGTTCGACTTCCTGATGGGCTCCCAGGTGGGACACATCGCGATGATGGTGCACTTCCTCGCCGTCGGCCTGGTCTTCTTCTGGCCGATCATGGGCGTGGACCCGGGTCCGCACCGGCCGGGCTACCTGATGCGGATGCTGGAGCTGTTCGCGGGCATGCCGTTCCACGCGTTCTTCGGCATCGCGGTGATGATGGCGTCCACGCCGATGGTCAGCACGTTCGAGAACCCGCCGGCCTCGCTCGGCATCGACGCGCTCTCCGACCAGAACGCGGCCGGCGGTATCGCCTGGGCGTTCAGCGAGGTCCCGTCCGTGCTGGTGCTGATCGCGCTGCTCTTCCAGTGGTACGCCTCGGAGAAGCGGCACGCCAAGCGCACCGACCGCGCCGCGGACCGGGACGGCGACAAGGAGCTCCAGGCGTACAACGCCTATCTGGCCTCCCTGCACACACGCGGGAGCTGAGCCCTCCCCGCTCCCCCCTTCCTCGCTCCCCACCACCGGATCGTGCGGGAACGCCCACGGCCGGCACATGTCCAGACGTGGGATTCCCGCCTAGACTCCACCCTCATGCTGCGCGCTCTGGCCGTCGACGACGAACGCCCCTCGCTGGAGGAACTGCTCTACCTGCTGAACGCGGACCCCCGCATCGGCAGTGCCGAGGGCGCCGGTGACGCGACCGAGGCGCTGCGCCGCATCAACCGCGCCCTGGAGTCCGGGCCCGACGGGCCCGAGGCCATCGACGTCGTCTTCCTCGACATCCAGATGCCCGGCCTCGACGGACTCGACCTGGCCCGGCTGCTCGGCGGGTTCGCCCGGCCGCCGCTCGTCGTGTTCGTCACCGCC
The DNA here is from genome assembly GCF_029760955.1 of Streptomyces cathayae. GTDB lineage: Bacteria > Actinomycetota > Actinomycetes > Streptomycetales > Streptomycetaceae > Streptomyces > Streptomyces cathayae. Next base: position 6,790,538 of record NZ_CP121682.1, on the reverse strand, counting down.
CACGAGGACTTCGCCGTGCAGGCGTTCGATCTCAAGGCCGTCGACTACGTCCTCAAGCCCGTCCGCAAGGAGCGGCTGGCCGAAGCGGTGCGCCGCGTCGCCGAACCGCGCGCCGCGGCCCGGCGCGCGGCCCAGCACGGCAGTGCCCCGCGCATCCCCGTGCACGAGCCCGACCCGGACCACATAGCCGTCGAGCTCGGCGGGGTGACCCGCTTCGTCGCCGTCGAGGACATCACGCACGTGGAGGCCCAGGGCGACTACGCCCGGCTGCACACCGACCGCGGCAGCCACCTCGTACGGATACCGCTGTCCACCCTGGAGGAACGCTGGCGCTCGCGCGGCTTCGTCCGTATCCACCGCCGCCACCTGGTGGCCCTGCGCCACATCGGGGAGCTCCGGCTCGACGCGGGGACCGTGAGCGTCCTGATCGGCTCGGAGGAGCTCCAGGTCAGCCGGCGGCACACCCGTGAACTGCGGGACCTGCTGATGCGCCGGACCACGGGCTAGGGGGACGGCGTGCCCCAGGACCCGACCGAACGCCGCGTGGTCGTCACCGGCCCGCCCCGCCGCGCCCGCCGCGCCTTCGGCTACTACCGCCCGCGGACCGAGATCGACGAGCAGACCACCCTCGGCCACACCTATGTCCGCTCCCTGATGCGCATCCAGCTGCGCACCGGTCTCCTCGTGTTCGCGGTCCTCATGCTGCTCATCGGCCCGCTCCCGCTGGTCTTCGCCGCGGCCCCGGACGCCCGGCGGCTGGAGTGGGCGGTCCTCGGCTTCGGGCTGTACCCCCCGCTGGTCCTGCTCGCCCGCTGGTACGTGCGCCGCGCCGAACGCAACGAACGCGACTTCGTGCGGCTCGTCGAGGACCGCTGAGGGCGGGGAACGGAACGCCGGTACCGTGAACTCCAGTTACGCCGTCCCCGCCGTCGCGCTCGTCGTCCTGGCGACCGTCCTCGTCGGCGCCTTCGGTCTGCGCATCTCCCGCACCACCTCCGACTTCTACGTCGCCTCCCGCACCGTGGGGCCCCGGCTGAACGCCGCCGCCATCAGCGGCGAGTACCTCTCCGCCGCCTCCTTCCTGGGCATCGCGGGCCTCGTCCTGGTCCAGGGCCCGGACATGCTCTGGTACCCGGTCGGCTACACCGCCGGCTACCTGGTCCTGCTGCTGTTCGTCGCCGCCCCGCTGCGCCGCTCCGGCGCCTACACGCTGCCCGACTTCGCCGAGGCCCGCCTCGCCTCGCAGACGGTGCGGCGGCTCGCGGGCGCCTTCGTCGTCGGCGTCGGCTGGCTGTACCTGCTGCCCCAGCTCCAGGGCGCGGGACTCACCCTGACCGTGCTCACCGGCGCTCCCGGCTGGCTCGGCGGAGTGATCGTCGCCGTCGTGGTCACCGTCATCGTCGCCGCCGGCGGCATGCGCAGCATCACCTTCGTGCAGGCCTTCCAGTACTGGCTCAAGCTCACCGCCCTGTTCGTGCCCGCACTGTTCCTGGTCCTCGCCTGGCAGAGCGACGGGGCGCCCAGCCACGCCTTCGACGAGCCCGCCGCCTTCCGCGAACAGCGTGTCGTCCGCATCGACGACACCCTCGACCTGCGGCTCGCCGGGCCGCTGACCGTGACCGTGGACGGCACCGTCGACGGCCGCGAGCACACCGGCACCGAGCTCCGCCTGCCCGCCGGCACCCACCGCATCGACGGCGGCACCCGGCTGACCTTCGCCGAGGGAGCCGAGGTCCCGGCCGCCGGACGGGGCGCCGACGACGCCCTGTCGCCCTCGCGGGCCGAGTCCCGCGAGGAACGCCCGCTGTACGCCACGTACGGGCTGATCCTCGCCACCTTCCTCGGCACCATGGGCCTGCCGCACGTGGTGGTCCGCTACTACACCAGCCCGCACGGCGTCGCCGCCCGCCGCACCACCGTCGCCGTCCTCGGCCTGATCGGCGCCTTCTACCTGCTGCCCCCGGTCTACGGAGCCCTCGGCCGGCTGTACGCCCCCGACCTCACCCTCACCGGCAGCGCGGACGCCGCCGTGCTCCTGCTGCCCGGCCGCATGATCGGAGGAGTGGGCGGCGACCTGCTCGGCGCGCTGGTCGCCGGGGGTGCCTTCGCCGCGTTCCTGTCCACGGCGTCCGGGCTGACCATGGCCGTGGCCGGCGTGATCACCCAGGACGTCCTGCCCTCACGCGGCGTACGGCACTTCCGGCTCGGCACCCTGCTCGCCATGGCCGTCCCGCTCGGGGCGAGCATCCTGGTCGGCGGGCTGCCGGTGGCCGACGCGGTCGGGCTCGCCTTCGCCGTGTCGGCGTCCTCGTTCTGCCCGCTGCTCGTCCTCGGCATCTGGTGGCGCCGGCTCACCCCGCCCGGGGCGGCGGCCGGCATGCTGGTCGGGGGCGGCTCCGCCTTCGCCGCCGTCGCCGCGACCATGGCCGGCTTCCCGGGCCGGGGCGCGCTGCACGCGCTGCTCGCCTGGCCCGCCCTGTGGTCGGTGCCGCTGGGCTTCCTCACCATGGTCCTGGTCTCCCTGGCCACCCCTGGCCGGGTGCCGCCCGGCACGGCGGCGGTGCTCGCCCGGTTCCACCTCCCGGAGGAACTGCGCACGGAGGTGTCCACGTGAGCGGATTCCTGGCGGGCCTGTGCGTCGCCGTGCTGCCCCTGCTGGCCGCGGGCTTCTGGCTCGGCCGGCGCACCGCCCGGCCCGCCAGTCTCGCCGGGCTCGGCACGCCCGTCGAACACGCCACCTTCGAGACCCTGCACACCGCCTCCCTGGCCACACCCCCGCTCCGGGCGGGCCTGACCGAGGAGACCGCCGGCAGGTCCGCCCGCAAGCTGCGTTCCCTGCTCGGCACCGACGCCCTGTGCCTCACGGACCGCGAGCAGGTCCTCGTCTGGGACGGCGCCGGCGCCCATCACCGTACCGAGATCATGGAACGACTGGCCGGTCCCCTCGACTCCGGCCGCGGTGAGGCGTTCCCGCTCAGCTGCGACACCCCCGACTGCGCGGTGCGGTGGGCCGTCGTCGCCCCGCTCACCGTCGACGACCGGGTGCACGGCGCGCTCGTGGCCTGCGCGCCCCGCGAGTCCGCGGTCCTGGTCCGGGCCGCCGGGGAGGTGGCCCGCTGGGTCTCCGTCCAGCTCGAACTGGCCGACCTCGACCGGTCCCGCACCCGGCTCATCGAGGCCGAACTCAGGGCGCTGCGGGCCCAGATCTCCCCGCACTTCATCTTCAACTCGCTCGCCGTGATCGCCTCCTTCGTCCGCACCGATCCCGAGCGCGCCCGCGAACTGCTCCTGGAGTTCGCCGACTTCACCCGTTACTCGTTCCGCCGGCACGGCGACTTCACCACCCTCGCCGACGAGCTCCACGCCATCGACCACTATCTGGCGCTGGTCCGCGCCCGCTTCGGCGACCGCCTCTCCGTCACCCTGCAGATCGCCCCCGAGGTGCTGCCGGTCGCGCTGCCCTTCCTCTGCCTGCAACCGCTCGTCGAGAACGCCGTCAAACACGGCCTCGAGGGCAAGGCCGACAAGTGCCACATCCAGATCACCGCACAGGACGCCGGCGCCGAGGCCCTCGTGGTGATCGAGGACGACGGCGCCGGCATGGACCCCGGCCTGCTGCGGCGCGTTCTCGCCCGCGAGGTCGACCACACGGGCGGCATCGGCCTGTCCAACGTCGACGACCGGCTCCGCCAGGTCTACGGCGACGACTACGGCCTCGTCATCGAGACCGCGGTGGGCGCGGGCATGCGGGTCACCGTCCGGCTGCCGAAGTACCAGCCGGGCGTGCATCTGGCGGGGCGGCTCACGCCGAGGTGAGCACCGGACGCCACGGGCGGCTCAGGCGCTGCGCGTGGCGACCATTCCGAGGGTGATCAGTCCCAGGACGACCCAGCCGAACCACAGCCATCCGTTGCTGCCGAGCGCCACCGTGTAGGCCGTCACGGCGACGAGGCCGCCGATGGTGAGCACTCCCATGGTCTTCGTCGAGTTCGAACCGTTGTGGGAACCGGGCATCGCGACACCCTCCTCATGGTCCTGGTGTTCGGTTTCCCTCCATGGTGCCCCGGTTCTGCCGTTACGGTGCCGGTATGAGCAGCAGTCCCGCACCGTTCGACGAACTCGACCGGAAGATCGTCACCGCTCTGATGGCGAACGCCCGCTCGTCCTTCGCCGAGATCGGCACGGCCGTCGGGCTGTCGTCCACGGCGGTCAAGCGACGGGTGGACCGGCTCCGCGAGACGGGGGTGATCACCGGTTTCACCGCGACGGTGCGACCGTCGGCGCTGGGGTGGCGCACGGAGGCGTACGTCGAGGTGTACTGCGAGGGGGCGGCGCCGCCCCGGCGGCTGGCGGAGGTGGTGCGCAACCACCCGGAGATCGCCGCGGCGATGACGGTGACCGGTGGCGCGGACGCCCTGCTGCATCTGCGGGCGCGGGACGTGGAGCACTTCGAGGAGGTGCTGGAGCGGATCCGTGCGGAACCGTTCATCCGGAAGACGATCAGCGTGATGGTGCTGTCCCATCTGATCCCGGAGAGTCCGGAGGCGGGGGCGAGCCAGCCGGCGCCCCAGGATCCGGGGTAGGACGCAGCGGACGTGCGTCGAGCGGCGGGAACACGCAGTATTCCTGCGTGAACACGCACCTCTTGTTCCTTGTCGCCCGCCCCGGTGGCTTTCTACCGTGGACTCACCCCTGATGACACCGCGTGGAAGCGGAGGAACCCCTCTGTGACCGTTCCCCGTGTGCCGTCCCCACGGCGCTATCTCGTCTGCGACCCCGGGCACTTCGCCGTGCGGTACGCGATCAACCCCTGGATGCGTCCCGACCGCCCCGTCGACGTCTGTCTGGCCCAGCGGCAGTGGCGGACGCTGGTCGACGTCTACCGCGCGCACGGTCACACCGTGGAGACCGTGCGGCCCGTGCCCGGTCTGCCCGACATGGTGTTCGCCGCGAACGCGGCGGTCGTCGTCGAGGGCCGCGTCCTCGGCTCCCTGTTCCTGGCGCCCGAGCGGCGCCCCGAGTCCGTACCGTACGAGAGCTGGTTCAAGGCGGAGGGCTTCGACGTCCACCGTCCCGAGTCGGTGTGCGAGGGCGAGGGCGACCTGGTTCCCGCCGGGCGCTGGATCCTCGCCGGCACCGGGTTCCGCACCACCCGTGAGGCGCATCGGGAGGCGCAGGAGTTCTTCGGCGTGCCCGTGATCAGCCTGACGCTGGTGGATCCGTACTTCTACCACCTGGACACGGCCCTGTTCGCACTGGACGGGGAGAACATCGCGTACTACCCGGAGGCGTTCTCGCCGGGGAGCCGCGAGGTGCTGGCCCGGCTGTATCCGGACGCGGTGACCGCGACCCGCGAGGACGCGATGGCGTTCGGCCTGAACTCCGTCTCCGACGGGCGCCATGTGTTCCTCTCCCCGGAGGCGACAGGCCTCGCCGCCCGGCTCACCGCCCGCGGCTACGTTCCCGTCCCCGTCGACCTGTCCGAGTTCCACAAGGCAGGCGGCGGGATCAAGTGCTGCACCCAGGAGATCCGCTCATGACCCCTGCCGTCCGTACCCGTTCGTCCGCCGAGCTCATCGGTGCGGAGGAGTCGGTCCTCGCGCACAACTACCATCCGCTGCCCGTGGTCGTCGCGAGCGCTCAGGGCGCGTGGGTGCAGGACGTGGAGGGCCGCCGCTACCTCGACATGCTGGCCGGCTACTCGGCGCTCAACTTCGGCCACCGGCATCCCGCGCTGATCGAGGCGGCGCACCGCCAGCTGGACCGGCTCACGCTCACCTCACGCGCCTTCCACAACGACCGGCTCGCCGAGTTCGCGGAGCGGCTGGCGGCGCTGACCGGGCTGGACATGGTGCTGCCCATGAACACCGGCGCGGAGGCGGTCGAGAGCGCGGTGAAGGTGGCCCGCAAGTGGGCCTACGACGTGAAGGGCGTCCCGGCCGACCGGGCGACGATCGTGGTCGCGGCGGACAACTTCCACGGCCGGACGACGACCATCGTCAGTTTCTCCACGGACGAGACCGCACGCGCCGGTTTCGGGCCCTTCACCCCCGGTTTCCGGATCGTGCCGTACAACGACCTGGCGGCCCTGGAGGCGGCGGTCGACGAGACGACGGCCGCGGTGCTGATCGAGCCGATCCAGGGCGAGGCGGGGGTGAACATCCCCGACGACGGCTACCTGGCGGGCGTGCGGGAGCTGACGCGCCGCGCGGGGTGCCTGTTCGTCGCGGACGAGATCCAGTCGGGGCTCGGCCGTACGGGCCGCACGCTGGCCGTGGACCACGAGTCGGTCGTCCCGGACATGGTGCTGCTCGGCAAGGCACTGGGCGGCGGCATCGTCCCGGTGTCGGCGGTGGTGGCCCGGCGGGAGGTGCTCGGGGTGCTGCACCCCGGGGAGCACGGATCGACCTTCGGCGGCAATCCGCTGGCCGCGGCCGTCGGTACGGCGGTGGTGGAGCTGCTGGAGACGGGCGAGTTCCAGCGCCGGGCCGCGGAACTGGGCGTGGTGCTGCGCGACGGGCTGCACGCCCTGGTCGGCAAGGGCGTCGTCGGCTTCCGCTCGCGCGGACTGTGGGCGGGCGTCGACGTGGACCCCGCACTGGGTACCGGCCGGAAGGTGAGCGAGCGTCTGATGCGGGAGGGGATCCTGGTCAAGGACACCCACGGGTCCACCATCCGGCTGGCCCCGCCGCTCACCGTCCGGGGCGAGGAGCTCCAGGAGGCTCTGGAGACGCTGGGCAAGGTGCTGGGCCAGGGCGGCTGACCCGCCCAGACCCCGGCCGTCGGCCCGTTCCCACCTGCCTGACCTGCGTGAGCGCCGTCCGGAGGGTGGGAACGGGCGTTTTTGGCCGGTGCCCGGGAAGCCCCCTGCCCGGTTCCCGGGTGAAGATGGGAACAAGAGGTGGTAGACCACTCTCAGCGACAGAGAGGTCGGCCGTGGGCGGACACGAGCACGGACACGAGGAGCCGGACGTTGCCCGGCAGGGGTTCGACGTCGCCGACGCCGCTCCCCTGCTGCTCGATCCGCAGGGCGTCGTGACGAACTGGACCGGTCCGGCCGAGCGGCTGCTGGGGTATCCGGCGGTCGAGGCGGTGGGCAGGAAGCTGGCCGAGCTGCTCACCCCCGAGGACGCCGAGCGGGTGCCGGACCTGCTCGGGCACTGCCGGGCGGACGACGGCTGGGCGGGCCCGATGACGGCCCGGCACCGGGACGGGCGGCCGGTCCCCGTCATGGTCCGGCTCATGCGGACCATGGAGCCGCGGGGCCGCTCGTCCCTGCTGGCGCTGCTGTCGGAGCTGGCCGGTCCCGTCGGCCGGGACATGAGCCGCTCCGCCGGCTGGGACCTGAGCCCCGTGGTGCTCGAGCAGATGGTCGCCGGAGCGTCGATCGGGCTCGCGATCGTGGACACGGACCTGCGGTACGTGTGGTCGAACACCGCCCTGGAGCAGTTCGGCGGCGGCCCGGCCCAGCGGCGGCTGGGCCTGCGGTTCGCCGACGTCCAGCCCGGCCTGGACGCCGAGTCCGTCGAGGCGCAGATGCGCCACGTGCTGGAGACCGGCGAGCCGGTGGTCGGCCACGAGTACGTCGGCCAGGTCCGTTCGGCGCCGCTGCGCGAGACGGCGCACATGCTGTCGTTCACCCGGCTCGACGACGACCGGGGCCGCCCGATGGGCGTCTACTACAGCGTCGTGGACATCACCGAGCGGCACCGCGCCCGTCAGCGGCTCGCCCTGCTCGACCGGGCCGGCGAGCGCATCGGCCGCACACTGGACGTCCTGCGCACCGCCCAGGAGCTGGCGGACGTCGCCGTCCCGGAACTCGCGGACTTCGTGGTCGTGGACCTGCTGGAGACGGTGGTGCGGGGCGCCGAGCTGCCCCCCGGACCGCTCGCGGAGACGGACAGGGTGACGCTGCGCCGCGCGGGCCACCGGTCGCTGTACGAGGACCTGCCGCGGAAGGTCCGGGAGTCGGGCTCGGTGACGAACTTCCTGGCCGGTTCACCGCCGGTCCGCTGCCTGGCCACGGGCCGGTCCTGGCGTCAGGAGCAGCTCGACCCGCTCGCCACGGAGTGGATCGACGGCGCGCCGGACAGCCGGAAGGCCACCTTCCTCGAACTCGGTCTGCAGAGCGCGATGATCGTGCCGATCCGCGCCCGGGGCGTCACCTTGGGTGTCACCGGGTTCTTCCGGCGCCGCCCGGACCTCTTCAGCGAGGACGACCTGGCCCTGGCCGAGGACCTCGTCTCCCGCGCCGCCGTCTGTGTGGACAACGCCCGGCGCTACACCAGGGAGCGCGACGCGACGCTCGTACTGCAGCGCAGCCTGCTGCCCCGCCGGCTCCCGGAACTGGACGCCGTCGAGGTGTCGGCCTGTTACCGCCCGGCCGACGAGCTGACCGGTCTGGGCGGCGACTGGTACGACCTGATCCCGCTGTCGGGTGCCCGCGTCGCCCTCGTCGTCGGGGAGGTCCCCGGCCACGGCATCGCCGCCGCCGCGGCGATGGGCCGGCTGCGTACCGCCGTGCGGACCCTGGCCGCTCAGGACCTGCCGCCCGAGGAGGTGCTCGCGCACCTCGACGACCTGGTGTCGCGGTCGGCGCGGGAGGAGGGCACCGATCCGGACGAGCCGGAGGGGAACTACGGCCAGGCCGTGGGCTCCGGCTGCCTGTACGTCGTCTACGACCCGGTCGACGGCCGGTGCGCGATGGCCGCCGCGGGCCATCCCGTGCCCGCCCTGGTGGCGCCCGACGGCACGGTCGGCTTCGTCGACCTGCTGCCGGGACCCCAGCTCGGCGTGGGCGGCCCGCCGTTCGAGGCGAGGGAACTGTCCCTGCCCGAGAGCAGCACACTCGCCCTGTACACCGACGGTCTGCTGACCGATACGGAGACCGGTTCGACCGCGGGCGGCCAGGACCGGCTGCGACAGGTACTGCAAAGGGCCGCGCCCTCACTGGAAACGCGGTGCCGGGCCGTGGTGGACGCCCTGGTACCGGTCCGCCCGTACGACGACGTGGCCCTGCTGATGGCCCGCACCCGGCGCCTGGACTCCGGCCAGGTGGCGGCCTGGGACCTGCCGTCGGATCCGGCCGTGGTGGCCGAGGCCCGCAGGACGGCCACCCGGCAGCTGGCCCACTGGGGGCTGGACGAGCTGGTCTTCACCACGGAGCTGATCGTCAGCGAACTGGTCACCAACGCCATCCGGCACGCCGCCGGCCCGGTCCGCCTGCGGCTGATCCGGGAGCGGGCGCTGGTCTGCGAGGTCTTCGACGGCGGCGCCACCGCACCGCACCTGCGCCACCCCCGCGCCATGGACGAGGGCGGGCGCGGGCTGCTGCTGGTCTCGCAGCTCGCTCAGCAGTGGGGCACCCGTTTCGTTCCCGACGGGAAGGTCATCTGGGCCGAGCAGTCGCTGACCGGACCGGGTGATCTCCCCCTCGAGACGGCCTTCCCTTCGGAATGACGCTCTCGTCAGGAGGCGGTGGCCATGAAACGGACGGCGATCGACTACGCGGCGGTGTACCAGGCCCTGCCCGGCATGGTGGCGCTCCTCACCCCCGATCTGGTGTACGCGGACGTCAACGAGGCGTTCGTCCACGGGACCGGCAGGTCCCGGGAGGAACTGCTGGGCCGCTACCTGTTCGACGTCTTCCCGGACAACCCGAACGACCCGGACTCCTCGGGCGCGCACAACCTGCGCGCCTCCCTGCTGCGGGTCGTGGCCACCGGCGAGCGCGACACCATGGCCCTGCAGCGCTACGACGTCGAGAGCCCGGAGCGGCCCGGCGAGTGGGAGGCGCGCTTCTGGAGCCCGGTGAACACACCGGTGCTGGGCAGCGACGGCTCCGTGGTCCTGATCGTGCACCGGGTCGAGGAGGTCACCGAGCTGATGCGGGCCCGCGACCGCGCGGGCGTCGACCAGAGCCGGGTCCTGGAGGCCGAACTGTACACACGCGCCCGCGAGCTGCAGGAGCTCAACAACCGCCTGCGCCAGGCGCACGCCCGGGAGCGGCAGGTGGCGCTGGCACTGCAGCGGTCCATGCTGCCCGCGCCGCGGCAGGTGGGTCACCTGGCCGCCGTGCGCTATCGGCCGGCGGTGGGCGCGCTCAACGTCTGCGGGGACTGGTACGACCTGGTCGACCTGGTGCGCGGCCACCGTATCGGCGTGTCCGTGGGCGACGTGGTCGGACACGGACTGGAGGCGGCCGGCGTCATGGGCCAGTTGCGCAGCGCGCTCACCGCCGCCTCCCGGGTCGCGGCGGGGCCCGCCGAGGCGCTGGACGTCGTGGCGCGCTACGCCCACGTGGTCGACGGCGCCGAGTCGGCGACCGCGGTCACCACCTTCGTCGACTTCGACCGGCACACCATCGACTACAGCAGCGCCGGTCATCCCCCGCCGGTACTGGTCCACCCGGACGGGCGGGTGGAGTTCCTCGACCGGGCCACCGACCCTCCGCTCGACGCCCGTCCCGAACCGGCGCGCAGACCCGAGGCGTCGACCACGTTCACCCCCGGGGCGACTCTCGTGCTCTACACCGACGGTCTGGTCGAACGCCGCCGGGAGGACATCGACACCGGGCTGCTCCGGCTCGCCGAGTCGCTGCGCCGCCACCGGACACGGGATCCGGAGTCGCTGGCCGACATCGTGCTGCGGGAGTTGCTGCCGCCCGGCGGCGCCACCGACGACACCGCGCTGGTCGTCGTCCGGCTGTGATCCGCCGCGGGACGGCGGTACGGCTCAGCCGGTGGGCCGGGCGCCGTCGAGCCGGTCCACCCGGTCCACGTTCTGCCGGTCGTCGGCGTCCCGTCCGGTCACCCCGGCGAACCAGGCGTCGAGGATCTCCTTCAGCAGCGGCTCGGACGTCAGCCGCAGGCCGAGCGCCAGCACGTTCGCGTCGTTCCAGCGGCGCGCGCCGTCCGCCGTGTAGGCGTCCGTGCACAGGGCGGCCCGTACGCCCGGCACCTTGTTGGCCGCGATCGAGGCACCCGTGCCGGTCCAGCAGCACACCACCGCCTGGTCGGCGGCCCCCTCGGCGACGTCGCGGGCGGCCGCCTCCGAGCAGAACGCCCACCGCGCGTCGTCCCCGGGGTTCAGGGCGCCGTGTACGCGCACCTCGTGGCCGCGCTCGCGCAGTTCGGCGAGCAGGGCCCGGGCGACGGGTTCGTCCATGTCGGAGGAGACGGAGATCCGCATGGGGCGAGCCTACTCGTGCGTGCGGCGGCCGGCGGCGGCCGGGACACGCGTCCCCGCCGGCACCCCCGCTGACGGGCGCTCAGCCGCCCGGCCGGCCCCGCCCCGTCCCGCCTCCGGCCTGCCGGACGGGGTGCCGGGGGCCCTCACCCGGACCTAGACTGGCACCCCCACGACGTGCCGGTCGACCTGCTGCAGCACGCCGCTGAGCCCGTCCGCCAGAGTCGAGGAGCGCGCTCTTGTTCTACCACCTGCTCAAATACGTGCTGCTGGGCCCGCTGCTGCGACTGGTCTTCCGGCCTCGAATAGAGGGCCTGGAGCATGTGCCGTCGTCCGGTGCCGCGATCGTCGCCGGCAACCACCTGTCGTTCTCGGACCACTTCCTGATGCCCGCGATACTCAAACGGCGCATCACCTTCCTCGCCAAGGCCGAATACTTCACCGGCCCCGGCATCAAGGGCCGGCTGACGGCGTTCTTCTTCCGCAGCGCGGGGCAGATCCCGGTCGACCGCTCCGGCAAGGACGCCGGCCAGGCCGCGATCCGGGAGGGCCTCGGAGTGCTGGGCAAGGGGGAACTGCTCGGTATCTACCCGGAGGGCACCCGGTCGCACGACGGGCGTCTCTACAAGGGCAAGGTCGGGGTCGCGGTGATGGCCCTCAAGGCCGGTGTCCCGGTGATTCCCTGCGCGATGATCGGCACCTTCGAGGCGCAGCCGCCCGGGAAGGTCCTCCCCCGCATCCATCCTGTGGTGATCCGCTTCGGCAGGCCCCTCGACTTCTCGCGCTACGCCGGCCTGGAGGACGAGAAGGCGATCCTGCGCGCCGTCACCGACGAGATCATGTACACCATCCTGAGCCTGTCCGAGCAGGAGTACGTCGACCAGTACGCGGCCGTCGCCAAGGTAGAGGACGCCGAGCGCAAGGCGGCGCAGAAGCGCCGGCTCCCGCGGATGCCGCTGAACTGACCGGCCCCGCCCGAACGCACCGTCGTGTGCCCCCGCCGCTGCGGCGGGGGCACACGACGGTGCGTTCGGGGCCTTCTCGGCGCCTTACGAAGCGGCCGTCCCGCGGTGTTCGGCGGCGATGCCGAAGCGCTGCTGTTCGCGTGCGGCGGACGCCACCCCGTGGACGCCGGAAACCGTGCTGACCACCTGGTCCCCGGTGGGCTCCCGTCGCGCGTCGAGCTCCTGGAGTTCCTCGAGTCGTCGCAGGTCATCGGCGGACACGAGGGCGACGAGAGGCTTTCCGTGCCGGGTCACGACGACGCGCTCACCGCCGTACACCACGCGGTTGATCAGGTCGGCGAGTTCAGCCCTGGCTTGCGTCACCGGAATCTCGTAGGCCATGCCCCCATCATAACGCCACGTACGTCCTGTACATTTCTTACAGACAGCCGCCACGAGGAGGGGACCTCATGACCCGACCGTCCGCCCGCCATGTCCTGCCCGAGTTCACCGAACACACGGCGTCCGGGCGCCGGAGCACGGATCCGTACTCGAGGCTGATGGAGGAGCGGATCATCCTCCTCGGGACACCGATCGACGAGACCTCCGCGAACGACGTGATCGCCCAGTTCATGTACCTGGAGCACCGCGACCCCGACCGGGACATCTCCCTCTACGTCAACTCACCCGGCGGCTCCTTCCACGCCATGTCGGCGATCCACGACACCCTGCGCTACGTCGCCTGCGAGGTGGAGACGGTCTGCCTGGGGCAGGCGGCCGGAACAGCCGCACTGCTGCTGGCCGCCGGGACCCCGGGCAAGCGGTACGTGCTGCCCGGGGCGCGGCTGGTGCTTCATCAGCCCGCGCTGACGGAACCGGTGGAGGGCCGGGCGAGCGACCTGGCCGTCCGGGCCGAGGAGTTGTCACGCGTTCGGGCCCGGCTCGAGCAGATGCTGGTCCGGCACACCCACCGCACCCCGGAGCAGGCGCGGTCGGACTTCGAGCGGGAGACGGTCCTCGACGCCCGGGCGGCGGTGGACTACGGCCTCGCGGACCGGATCGTGACCCGCCGCGAGGGCCTCCGGGCCGCTCCCGGTACGAGGTGAGCCGCCGATGCTGCCACCCGAACTGCCGCCGCTGCCCGCGCTGACCCGGGCCGAGGCCGAGCTGATCGACCGTTACCTCGAGGCCGTCGACCTGCTCGGCCGGATCAACCCGGCCCGCGACGGCGACACCTACCGGGGGCTGCGTGCCGCGCAGGCACTGGTCGGCAAGGCCGTCGCCCTGCGCGACGCGCTGGCCCTGATGCACAGGCGCGGCGAGACCGAACTGCACACCGCCACCCTGGCCCGCGCGTTGCGGGTGCTGGACGGCGAGCGGCGCACGGCCCGCGTCATCCTGCCGCCGGGATCCGGCAGTTGACGCCCTACCGGCCCGGTCGGGGCGTGCGCCGGTGACATGTCCGCACCGGAGTTGAAACGGACCAAAAGGCTTACCCCCAAGCGGCGTAGACGCACGACTTCTTTTCGGGCCGCCAAGGTTGCGCACCGCGCGCGCCCCCTTTCGGAATCAAGCATTCCGATGCTGGTCCGGGGCTCCTCGGCGCTCTGGACGGAAGTCCGGACGCAGCACTGTCCACCCGAACGGATGAGTGGTGAGTAACAACACAAACCCCTGGCTCAGGTGGGATTTCGGGCCAACCATTGCCAAGATCGCTCACTGACGACAAGCCCCCGCCACCGCGGCGGGGCGATCCGGGCGGACGCCGAGTCCTGCCGCCGCCCGGATGACCGGTCGACAGGAGTGGATCGGCAGGAGTGGAGGACCCGAGCATGACGGGTCGCCGGCGCGGGGATTCCCGTGCCGAGCAGCCCTTGGGGTGAAGCCGCACAGGTGCGGCCGGGCAACTTCGCCAGCCCGAATCCGACAGGTCATCCTTCACAGGCGGCTGACGAAGGGTTGCGCATGTCCGCGCTCAATCGTGTCCCGTCTCTCATGGCCCGGGCCGGCACGGCCTCGGCCCTCACCCTCGCCGCAGTGGGCGGCTCACTCGTGGTTCCCGGTGCGGCCTCGGAGGCGGCGGCCGCGAGTTCGGCCACCAAGGCCCTCCAGGTCGCGGCGGCCAAGAAGGGGGCGCCCTACCGGTGGGGCGCCACCGGACCGTCCCGCTTCGACTGCTCCGGCCTGACCCTCTACTCGTACAAGAAGGCGGGTAAGCAACTGCCGCGTACCGCAGCCCAGCAGTACAACAAGACACGCAAGATCTCGGCCTCCAGCCGCAAGGCGGGCGACCTGGTGTTCTTCCACTCGGGTCAGAACGTCTACCACGTCGGCATCTACGCGGGTCAGAACAAGATCTGGCACGCCCCGAAGACCGGGGACGTGGTACGCCTGCAGAAGATCTGGACCCGCAGCGTCTGGTACGGCCGGGTCGGCTGATCCGCGGGGGCGGCGGCATTCCCCCCTGCCGCCGCCCCCGCCCCTCCGTCGGACGGTCACCGACGCGGCCGGGGCCGCGCTGTTCCCTCGCGGCCCCCTACGGCTCCTGCCGTCCCGCCGCCGTGACCGGCTCGGCCGGGACGGCCCACGGGAGTACGACGAAGACGGTCTTGCCGCCTTCCCTGGTCGGGCGGACCCTCATCCTGCCGCCGCACTCCGCGGTCAGCCAGCGGATGATGACCAGCCCCCGGCCGTTGTCCTGCTGGACCGCGGCGGGGAGCCGCTTGGGGAACCTCGGATGACTGTCGGTCACCCCGATGCGCAACCGCTCGTCGTGGTCGAGGGCGATGTCCACCGTGAACGTGGGTGACTGCCCGAGGGTGTGCTGCACGGCGTTGGTGGCCAGTTCGGACACGATCAGCCGTACGGTGTCGGACACGTCCGTGTCCGCCGGCATGCCCCACTCCGCCAGTGTGTCCATCACATGGGCACGCGCGGCGGAGACCGAGGCCGGATCGCTCGGCAGAGTGATGGATGCTTCCAGATGGTCTGCCATGGCGACGTCGTCCCTTTCCCACGGGTCCACGGTCCGGCACGGAGCGGCTGATTCGAGTACGGTCCCGCACTGGTGCTTCGCCGCCAGACTGCCATCACCACAGGGCGTGGGCGACGATACGGCCAAGATATGCATATATCTGTCGCTCAAAACGGTGAACTCTGCGACGAGGGACCGTATACGGGCGGCCCAGAGGGAGTAAGGGGGAACGATGCAGCACGGTCCCGCGGTACGCCGCCGGAAACTGGGTGCCGAACTGCGTTCGCTGCGCACGTCGGCGGGGTTCACCAGCGGTGAGGCGGCCCGTCTGGTGGGCTGGCACCAGTCGAAGGTGAGCCGGATCGAGACGGGCACGAGCAGGGCGAAACCGGCCGATGTGCGGTTACTGCTCGACGCCTACGGCCTGACGGACCGCCAGTTGCGGGAGTTGCTGCTGGTGTTGGCGGGGTCCGACGACAGTGACGGACGGCATCACTGGTGGCACGCCTACCGGGGGGTACTGCCGCCCACCTACCGGGACTTCATCAGCCTGGAGTCCCAGGCCGGCGCGATGCGCACCCTGGAGACCACGGTGGTTCCCGGGCTGTTGCAGACACCCGAGTACGCGCGGGCGGTGACCGAGGCCGCGCTGGAGGGCGCCTCGAGGGAGCGGCTGGACGCACTGGTGGAAGTACGGCTGGCCCGGCAGGACGTGCTGCGGACGGAGCCGCCCCTGGAGCTGGCCGCCGTCCTGGACGAGGCGGTGCTGCGCCGGGAGGTCGGCGGCCCCGGCGTGATGACCCGGCAGCTGAACCGGCTCGTGGAGGCGGCACGCCTTCCCCACGTGCGGCTCCAGATCCTGCCGTTCACGGCAGGGGCGCACATCGGCGTCACCGGCCCTTTCGTCATCTTCTCATTTTCGCGCACTTCCGATCTGGATGTTGTGGTTCTCGACCACTTGACGAGTAGCCTCTATCTCGAGCGGAAAGAAGACCTCCGGGTGTACTCGGAGGCCTTCAACGCCCTTTCGATCCACGCCCTTTCGCCCGAGGACTCGTTGGATTTCATCGCCGGGACAGCTGCCGGCGGGTAAGGAGGCACGATGCCCGTACCGCCTCGGACCCTTCTCTCCAGCACCGATCTGCACGCTGTGCGGTGGCTGCGCAGCAGCTACAGCACGGGCGCGAACAACTGCGTCGAGACGGCCCGGCCGACCACCGGCCCGGGTGCCGGGCTGCTCGCCGTACGCGATTCCAAGGCCCCGTCCGGGCCCGCACTGCTCGTCTCCCCCGGGAGCTGGACGAAGTTCGTGGCCGCGCTCCGCTGACCGGCGGCACCGCCGGCCCGACCGCCCGCCCGGCACCACCGCCCGAACCGTCCGCTGCCGAGCGACCCACGGCCGTGCCCCGCCGACTCATGGCCGCGTCTCGCCGACCACCTGTACAGCGCGTTCGATCTCGGCCCCGGACAGGTCCGCGCGGGCGGTCAGTCTGAGCCGTGAGATGCCGTCGGGCACGGAAGGAGGACGGAAGCAGCCCACGGACAGGCCGGCCGCCCGGCAGTCGGCCGCCCATCGCACGGCCTGCTCCGGGGACGGGGCACGCACGGAGACGACCGCGGCGTCGGGACGCACCGCGTGAAGACCCGCGGCCGTCAGCCGTCCGTGCAGTTCGCGCGCCACCTCGCCCGCCCGTGCGGCACGCGCGGGCTCCCGGCGCAGCAGCCGGAGCGCCGACAGTGCGGCGCCGGCGGCCGCGGGGGCGAGGCCCGTGTCGAAGATGAACGTCCGGGCCACGTTGACGAGGTGTTCGACGACCCGTGCCGGTCCCAGCACCGCCCCGCCCTGGCTGCCGAGCGACTTGGACAGCGTGACCGTCGCGACGACGTCGTCGGCGCCGGCGAGTCCGGCCGCGTGCGGGGCGCCGCGTCCGCCGCCGAGCACCCCGAGGCCGTGGGCGTCGTCGAGCACCAGTCCCGCGCCGTGTTCCCGGCAGGCCGCGGCCAGCGCGGTGAGCGGGGCGGCGTCCCCGTCGACCGAGAAGACCGTGTCGGACACCATGACGGCCGGCCCGTCGTGCCCGTCCAACGCCTTGCGTACGGCGTCCGGGTCGGCGTGCGCCGCGACCCGCGTCCCGCCGCGGGCCAGCCGGCAGCCGTCGATCAGCGAGGCGTGGTTGCCCGCGTCGGACACGATCAGCGAGCCGTGCGGGGCCAGCGCGGTGACGGCGGCCAGGTTGGCCGCGTAGCCGGAGGAGAAGACGAGGGCCGCCTCGAAGCCGCAGAAGTCCGCCAGTTCGCGTTCCAGCGCGGTGTGCAGTTCGGTGGTGCCGGTGACGAGCCGGGACCCGGTCGCCCCGCCGCCCCAGGTCCGCGCGGCCCGTGCCGCGCCCTCGGTGACCTCCGGATGACGGGCCAGGCCCAGGTAGTCGTTGCTCGCCAGGTCGAGGAGCGGTGTGTCGGCGGCCCGCGGGCGCAGGGTCCGTACGAGTCCGGCCCGGCGCCGCAGCTCCGCCTGTTCGCCGATCCAGCCGAACGCCATGGGTCCTCCGGGGCTCTTGTAGGCAGTGCACAGACCTTAGCGGGGTGGCCGGCGGGCCCTTGTGTGGCCATACCCACACCCGGAAGCGCCTCTGTTGTACGGACCCTCCTTGGCCACGGCGGTCGAATAGGACAGGATCGGCTCTCATGAACCTGCTGAACACGCTGGTGGACAAGGGGCTGCGGCGCGAGACGCCGACCCGCGAGGAAGCGCTGGCCGTCCTCGGGACGTCCGACGACGACCTGCTCGACGTGGTGACCGCGGCCGGGAAGGTGCGGCGGCACTGGTTCGGCCGACGGGTGAAACTCAACTATCTGGTTAACCTCAAGTCGGGCCTGTGCCCGGAGGACTGCTCCTACTGTTCCCAGCGGCTCGGTTCCAAGGCCGACATCCTCAAGTACACCTGGCTCAAGCCGGAGCAGGCCTCGGAGGCGGCCGCGGCCGGACTGGCGGGCGGCGCCAAGCGGGTGTGTCTGGTGGCCAGCGGCCGGGGCCCGACCGACCGTGACGTGGACCGGGTCTCCGACACCATCAAGGCGATCAAGGAGGGCAACGAGGGCGTCGAGGTGTGCGCCTGTCTCGGTCTGCTCTCCGACGGCCAGGCGGAGCGGCTGCGCGAGGCGGGGGCGGACGCCTACAACCACAATCTGAACACCTCCGAGGCCACCTACGGGGACATCACCACGACGCACACGTACGCCGACCGGGTGGACACCGTGCACAAGGCGCACGCGGCCGGCCTGTCCGCCTGCTCCGGGCTGATCGCCGGCATGGGTGAGAGCGACACGGATCTGGTCGACGTGGTGTTCGCACTGCGCGAGCTGGACCCCGACTCGGTCCCGGTGAACTTCCTGATCCCGTTCGAGGGCACGCCGCTCGCCGAGGAGTGGAACCTCACCCCGCAGCGGTGCCTCAGGATCCTGGCGATGGTGCGGTTCGTGTGCCCGGACGTCGAGGTGCGGATCGCGGGCGGCCGGGAGGTGCACCTGCGCACGATGCAGCCGCTCGCACTGCACCTGGCCAACTCGATCTTCCTGGGCGACTACCTCACCAGCGAGGGCCAGGCGGGGCGGGCCGACCTGGAGATGATCGCGGACGCCGGGTTCGAGGTGGAGGGCACCGACCAGGTGACCCTGCCCGAGCACCGGACGGGCGGGTGCGGGTCGCACGACGGCGGCGGTGTCTGCGGTACGGCACCCGCGGGTGCCGGTGCCTGCGCGGGCACCTCGTCCTCCGGCGGGTGTGCGCAGGCGGAGGCGCCCGCGGGTGCCGGGACCGCCGCGGAGGGGGCCGGTCGGGCCGACGGGCCGCGTACCGATCTCGTCGCGGTCCGCCGCCGGGGCGCCGGAACGGATCTCGCTCCCAATGCCTGAGCGGTCCGTGTCCGAGTTGCTCGAGCTGGACCGGCGGCACGTCTGGCACCCGTACGGGCCCATGCCGGGGCGCGGGGAGCCGCTGGTCGTGGAGTCGGCGGCCGGGGTGCGGCTCCGGCTCGCCGACGGCTCGGGCGAGCTGGTCGACGGGATGGCCTCCTGGTGGTCGGCGATCCACGGCTACAACCACCCGGTGCTGAACGAGGCCGCGACCGACCAGCTCGGGCGCATGAGCCATGTGATGTTCGGCGGGCTCACCCACGAACCCGCCGTCCGGCTGGCGAAACTCCTAGTCGACATGTCGCCCGAGGGGCTGGAGCATGTCTTCCTCGCCGACTCCGGCTCGGTGTCCGTCGAGGTCGCCGTCAAGATGTGCCTGCAGTACTGGCGTTCGCTCGGGCGTCCCGAGAAGCGGCGGCTGCTGACCTGGCGGGGCGGCTACCACGGTGACACCTGGCAGCCGATGTCGGTCTGCGATCCCGAGGGCGGGATGCACGAGCTGTGGACCGGGGTCCTGCCGGAGCAGGTGTTCGCCGAGGCCCCGCCCGCGGAGTACGAGGAGGCGTACGCCGACCACCTGCGGGAGCTGATCGGGCGGCACGCCGGGGAATTGGCCGCGGTGATCGTGGAGCCGGTGGTGCAGGGCGCGGGCGGGATGCGCTTCCACTCCCCCGCGTACCTGCGGGTGCTGCGCGAGGCGTGCGACGCGCACGACGTGCTGCTGGTGTTCGACGAGATCGCGACCGGGTTCGGGCGCACCGGCGCGCTGTTCGCGGCGGAGCACGCGGCCGTGACCCCGGATGTGATGTGTGTCGGCAAGGCGCTGACCGGCGGCTATCTGACCATGGCGGCGACGCTGTGCACCGCGCGGGTGGCCGACGGCATCTCGCGCGGCGAGGTACCGGTGCTGGCGCACGGTCCGACCTTCATGGGCAATCCGCTGGCGGCGGCCGTGGCCTGCGCCTCGATCGAGCTGCTGCTCGGACAGGACTGGCGCGCGGAGGTCAAGCGGATCGAGTCGGGCCTGCGGGACGGGCTGAGCCCGGCGGCGGACCTGCCGGGCGTCCGTGACGTGCGGGTCCTCGGCGCCATCGGCGTCGTCCAGCTCGATCACGCCGTGGACATGGAGGCGGCCACGCGGGCCGCGGTGCGCGAGGGCGTGTGGTTGCGGCCGTTCCGCGATCTGATCTACACCATGCCGCCGTACGTCACCGGTGACACCGACGTGGCCCGGATCGCCCGCGCGGTGTGCGCTGCGGCTGCGGCCACGCAGGAAGGATGACATGCCGGTACTGGTGATCACGGGCACGGGCACCGAGGTCGGCAAGACGGTGGTGACGGCGGCTCTCGCCGCGACGGCGCTGGCGGCGGGCCGGTCGGTGGCCGTGCTGAAGGCGGCGCAGACGGGTGTGGCGCCGGGCGAACCCGGAGACGCCGAGGAGATCACCCGGCTCGCCGGTGCCGTCACGGCCACCGAGATCGCCCGGTACCCGGAGCCCTTGGCGCCCGCCACAGCCGCCCGCCGGGCCGGCCGGGCACCGGTGCATCCGCACGAGGTGGCCGAGGCGGCCGCCAAGCTGGCCACCGAGCACGACCTGGTACTGGTGGAGGGCGCCGGCGGACTGCTCGTACGGTTCGACGCGGCCGGCGGGACGCTCGCGGACGCGGCGGCACTGCTGGCGGCACCGGTCCTGGTGGTGGTGTCGGCGGGCCTGGGCACCCTGAACGTCGCGGAGCTGACGGCGGGCCACCTGCGCTCGCGCGGGCTCGCCCCGGCGGGTGTGGTGATCGGCAGCTGGCCCGCCGAGCCCGATCTGGCCTCGCGCTGCAACCTGCAGGACCTGCCGGACGTGACGGGGGTCCCGCTGCTGGGCGCGGTGCCGGAAGGGGCGGCCGCCCTCGCCCCGGCCGGCTTCCGGACCGCGGCACCGCACTGGCTCGCGCCCCGGCTGGACGGCACCTGGGACGCGGAGGCGTTCCAGGTGCGGGAGGCACGCCGGGGGCAAAGGACGTAGCGGAACTCCTGTCGAGGGATGCGTCGGGGGATGCGTCGGTGGGATGCGGGGTGGCTCCGCGGGGGACAATCGCGGTAAGGCCGGTCCGGGGACGGAGTCCTCGCCCCCCCCCCGGGCTTCCCGGTTTCCTCACGGCAGGGAGGTGCCCCATGTCCGCCGGTTCCGCGAAGGTGGCGCGGGATCCCGTGCGCCATCCGTTGTTCGCCCGCTGCTACGCCCGGCTCAGTGTCACCGCGGAGACCCGCGGGGGCATGGCCGCGGTGCGCCACAGACTGCTCGACGGGCTGTCGGGCCGGGTGATCGAGGTCGGCGCCGGCAACGGCCTCAACTTCGCGCACTACCCGGGCACCGTCTCGGAGGTCGTCGCCGTCGAGCCGGAACGGGTGCTGCGCCGGCTGGCCGTGGAGGCCGCCCTGCGCGCCCGCGTCCCGGTGGAGGTCGCGCCGGGTGCGGCGGAGGCGCTGCCGGTCGAGAGCGGGGGGTTCGACGCGGCGGTGGTCTCCCTGGTGCTGTGCAGTGTGCGGGACCTGCCGCGGGCGCTCGCGGAACTCCGGCGGGTGCTGCGGCCGGGCGGTGAGGTGCGGTTCTTCGAGCACGGCCGGGGCGGCGGCCGGGTCATGCGCCTCACCCAGCGCGCCCTGGACCGGACGGTGTGGCCGCCGCTCGCCGGGGGCTGCCATGTGGCGCGCGACCCGGTGGGCGCGTTGCGGAAGGCGGGGTTCGAACTCGGCCCGTACCGGCGGACGCTGATGCCGGAGAGCGGCCCGAAGCTGCCGACGTCGTACTGCGTGCTGGGCACCGCGTGGCGGCCGACGACCGATGCGGCGGGCGGCGCGCCGACCGGCCGGAGCTGATCACTCGCTCCAGCGGCGCAACTCGGCGGCGATGTCGTCCACGGACGCCTCGCCGTTCTTGACCAGCCGGGCCAGATCGCGCACCTGCTCCGGCGAGGTGACGACCTTCAGACCGCTGGCGACGAGGTAGGCGTACGCGACGGCGGAGGCGAACAGGGCGTTGGAGCGTTCCAGCGCGGGCACGTGGAGCAGCAGCTGGAGCAGCGCGGCGGCACGGGCCTGCGGGCTGCCGTAGACGGGGACGTCGAATATCTCGGCCTCGTGACGGGCGACGGCGGCGACGAGGGCTCCCCAGTCGGTGACCTGGGGGTCCCCCGGAGTCTGCCGTTCGGCGAGCATCAGCAGCCAGGCGAGGTCGATGCGCAGACCGTCCAAGGGATCAGCGGCGACCTTCGCTCGGGCCTTCGGGGTTCTTCTCCCCCGCTCCCGGCATCGCCCGCGCGGGCGAGGTTCCGTCGAACTCCTCGGCGAAGACGCTCTCGTACTGCTTCATGAAGTCGGCGGCGGCCTCCACGAAGGTGTGGCCGACCTCACCGGCGTCCTGCCGGACCAGTTCCTCGATGTAGCGGTTGACGCTCATCCCGCGGGCCAGTGCGCGCTCCCGCGCCGCTCGGGCGGTGCCCTCGTCCACGCGTACGTTCAGCTGGGTCTTCGCCATGCCTCGAAGCTAGCGCCGATGCGCTAGCACCGGCAAGTGCCGCCGTAAAACGTGCCCCTTACAGCGATATGGGGTGATGGTGCACCTGCGGGGGATATTTGGTGCGGAGCGGGTCACACTAGCCTCGGGTGCGGCAGACGCCTCGGCACGGTCCGATGCCCGCATACGCAGATCCCCACCTGCCCGTATGCCGGCATATCCACTGTCGGCATATCCACACCGCGGTATCTCTGCATCGCTCTCTACATCTCCAGACGAAGGAGGCGGCCTTGTCCACACCTGCTGCGGAGCACTCCCCCGGCCTCGCGTCGGCGGACGGAATCGCGGCCCGCGCGCGCGGCCTGACCAAGGCGTACGGATCCGGCGAGACGACCGTGCTCGCCCTGGACTCGGTGGACGTGGCCATCGCGCGCGGCCGGTTCACCGCGGTGATGGGTCCCTCGGGGTCCGGGAAGTCGACCCTGATGCACTGCCTGGCCGGACTCGACAACGTTTCGGCCGGACAGGTATGGCTCGGCGACACCGAGATCACCGGGCTGAAGGACCGTGAGCTGACCCGCCTGCGCCGGGACCGGGTCGGGTTCATGTTCCAGTCGTTCAATCTCATTCCTACGCTGAACGCGCTGGAGAACATCACTCTCCCTATGGACATCGCGGGCCGGAAGCCCGACGAGAGGTGGCTGGACCAGGTCATCGACACGCTCGGCCTGCGGAACCGGCTGAAGCACCGGCCGGCCCAGCTCTCCGGCGGCCAGCAGCAGCGCGTGGCCTGCGCGCGGGCGCTGGCCTCCCGGCCCGAGCTGATCTTCGCGGACGAGCCGACCGGCAACCTCGACTCGCGCGCCGGTCTGGAGGTGCTCGGCTTTCTGCGTGAGGCCGTCGACCGGCTGAACCAGACCGTGGTGATGGTCACGCACGACCCGGGCGCCGCCTCCCACTCCGATCTGGTGCTGTTCCTGGCGGACGGCCGGATCGTCGACGAGATGCGTCGGCCCACGGCGGAGGCGGTGCTGGAGCGGATGAAGCGGTTCGACGTGCTCCGCGCCCAGAGCGACGACGACGGCCCCGCTCCCGGCCTCGTCGGCGACGGGGCCGGGCGGCCCGACGAGTCGGTCCCCGGCAAGGGCTGAGACCGTGCTGAAGGCGACGCTCAGAAGTTTCCTCTCGCACAAGGGGCGGCTGCTGCTGTCCGCGCTGGCCGTCGTCCTGTCCGTGGCGTTCGTCGCGGGCAGCCTGATCTTCTCCGACACCGTCGCCCGCACCTTCGACCGGCTCTTCGCCTCCACCTCCGCCGACGTGACCGTGGCGCCCCCGGACGACTTGGAAGCGGCGGTGCCCACCGGCCAGGTCCGAACCGTGCCGGCCTCGCTCGCCGAGCGGCTGGCCGGGATCGAGGGGGTCGAGTCCGCCCGCCCGGTCGTCAGAGCCGGGAACGTCACGGTCGTCGACGGCGACAAGCCGGTGGGGCCGACGACCGGCGCACCGACGCGTGCGATGGCCTGGTACGCCGGCGAACACAGCGTCGCGGAGCTGGCCTCCGGCCGCGCCCCGCGCGGTGCCGGGGAGGCCGTGCTGGACGCGGACACCGCCGACGCCGCGGACGTGGCGATCGGCGACACCCTGTCGGTGCAGGCTCAGCCGGGCACCTTCCGCGTCGAGATCGTGGGGATCGCCGCCTTCACCGCCCCCAACCCGGGCTCGGCCCTCGTCTTCCTCGATCCCGAGGTCGCCGCCGTCGAGCTGCTGGGCTCGGCGGACCGGGCCACGAGCATCGCCGTCGAGGCGGAGCCGGGTGTGACCGCCGAGGAGGTCGACCACCGTGTCACCGAGGCGCTCGGCGCCGGCACCTACCGGGTGGAGACGGCCGACGAGCAGGCCGCCACGGCCACCGACGAGCTGGGCGAGTTCCTCGCCGTGATCAAGTACGTGATGCTCGGCTTCGCCGGCATCTCCGTGCTCGTCGGCACCTTCCTGATCGTCAACACCTTCTCGATGCTGATCGCGCAGCGCACCCGCGAACTCGGGCTGCTGCGGGCGATCGGCGCCGACCGGCGGCAGGTGCGCCGGTCGGTGCTCACCGAGGCGGTGCTGCTCGGCCTGTTCGGCTCGACGCTGGGCCTGGCGGCCGGTATCGGGCTCGCCCACGGGCTGATCCGGCTGATGAGCGTCTTCGGCATGAACCTGAACACCACGGAGATGGTCGTCGGGTGGGGCACGCCCGTCATGGCGTACGGGGTCGGGGTCGGGGTCACCTTCGTGGCGGCGTACCTTCCGGCCCGCCGCGCGGCGGAGGTGTCCCCGATGGCCGCCCTCGCCGACGCCGAGATCGCCGGGGTGGGCCGGCCGTTGCGGACCCGCGCGGTGGCGGGTTCCGTCGTCGGGGCGCTCGGCGCGGCCGCTCTGGCGGGCTGCGCCGTCTCCGCCGAGACGGCGCCGGCGGCGTTCCTGCTGGGGCTGGGCGTCGTGCTGACCCTGGTCGCGGCCGTCGTCGCCGGTCCGTTGCTGGTGCGACCGGTGATCCGGGTGCTGGGCGGGGCCTTCCCCGCCCTGTTCGGACCGGTCGGGAGGATGAGCCAGCGCAACGCCCTGCGCAATCCCCGCCGTACGGGTGCCACCGCCGCCGCGCTGATGGTGGGACTCGCCCTGGTCGGCGGCATGTCGGTGGCCGGCACCTCCATGTCCCGCTCCTTCGACGAGCAGATCGACAGGACGCTGGGCGCCGATTTCGTCGTCCAGAACGCCAACTTCCTGCCGTTCTCCCAGGAGGTCACCGACAAGGTGCGGCACACGGAGGGCGTGGGCGTCGTCGTACGGCAGCGGTTCGCGCCGGTGGCGGTGCGGCTGCCGGACGGGAAGAGGATCGAGACGACCGCCGCCGGGTACGACCACCGGATCGACGACGTCGCCCGGCTCACCTACGCGAGCGGCGGCACGGCGGCGGCACTGGCCGACGGCGGTATCGCCATGGACGCCAAATTCGCCGCGGACCACGGCGTCCGGACGGGCAGCACGATCCCCGTCGAGTTCCCGGGCGGGCGGCGCACCGAGCTGACCGTGGGCGCCCTCACCGACATGGAGAGCGGTGAGGGCTTCGGCGTGCAGGGCGGACTGTTCCTCGGTATCGCGACGGTCGAGAAGTACGTGCCCGGCGGGCAGGACTCCGCGCTGTACGTGAACGCCGCCGACGGCACGAGCGCGGATGAACTCCGTGACCGGCTGGAGACCACTCTCGCCCCGTACCCGCAGGTCCAGGCACGGGACCAGGCCGACTACAAGGATCTGGTGCACGACCAGATCGCGGTCCTGCTGTACCTCGTCTACGCCCTGCTGGGGCTGGCGATCATCATCGCGGTGCTCGGCGTGGTCAACACCCTGGCGCTGTCGGTGGTGGAGCGCACCCGGGAGATCGGGCTGCTGCGGGCCGTCGGACTGTCCCGGCGGCAGCTGCGTCGCATGATCCGGCTGGAGTCGGTGGTGATCGCGGTGTTCGGCGCGGTGCTGGGTCTCGTGCTGGGGCTGGTGTGGGGCGTCTGCATGCACCAGGTGCTGGCGCTGCAGGGCATGACCGCGCTCGCGATCCCCTGGGGCACGATCGTGGCGGTCGTCATCGGTGCGGCGGTGATCGGCGTCGTCGCGGCGCTGCTGCCCGCCCTCCGCGCGTCGCGGATGAACGTCCTGGAGGCGATCGCGCACGAGTGACACGTGCGCGAGGCTTTCGCACCGGCGTCCGGATCGTGGAATTCCGTGTCGCGGACGGTGCCGCGTGCTGGGACCGGCCCATGACCGGGCTGCGCATACGGGCCGCGACGCCCGAGGACCCGGACACCTTACTGGCCTTCTGGAAGGTCGCCGCCGAAGGCACGAGCATCAGTGACGACCGGGCCGGCGTGGAGCGGCTGGTCGCACGCGATCCCGAGGCGCTGTTCCTCGCCGAGAAGGACGCGGAGCCGGTCGGCACCGTGATCGCGGGCTACGACGGGTGAAGGCGGCACCTTCCAGCTGCTCCACGACGGGGCGGGCCGGAGCGGAAGGTACGGTTGCTGTACTTCGAGCGGAGGCTGTTCACGAGCGGAGATCACCGCTGCGGGGCGGCGTCTGTCTCACGGGAGGCAGTCATGGACGAACGCGACGTCCTGCTCAACGAACTCGCGCAGGGGCTGCGCCCGGTGCCGGAGGGCATCGAATGGTTCGACGGCCTCGGCCGGGAAGAGCAGTCCGAGGTGCTGCTGTTCCTGCGCCATCACTGCGTCCAGGCGCGCGCCGTCGCCGAGGACGCACCGGAGAGCATCCGCCGTGCCGGGCTGCGCCCGACGCATACGCCCGCGGTGCTGATCTCACGAGGCCGGATCGACGAGCAACTGGGAAAGATCGCCTCTCTCGCGCCCCTCGACGAACGCCGCAAGGCGTTCAGGCTGCTGATCGCGGTGCTCACGATTGCCGACGCGCGGCGCCGCGAGCGCTTCTGCTCCGGCGGCTGCGGTCACTGGTGGCACAGGCTGTCCGTCGTCCGACAACCCAGCACAGCACCCCTGAAGGCATCGAGTGCGCTCCCGGGAACTTGGGAGCGACTCGGTCAGCAGTCCCATGTCCATGGCGGGCCCGCCACTGAGTTTGTGGGCGTGATGTCGTCAGGGTGAGTCCGGTTGCGGCATCGGATCTGAGTCGCGCTCATATCGTCGGGGGCTCGCGAGCGGGGAACTGGATCCCCTGTGACTCATGCCCGTTCACGGTGGCCACCCTCATGGTGCGGATGTCGACGCTTTCGACGTCCCTCGGGCTCAGCCGGCCAGGCGGGACCGGTCGGCCGTGATGTGGGGTGGGCCGAGGCGTTCGAGCAACAGCCCTTCCCGGGTGGACCACGGGCAGATCTCGACGCTCCTGGCCCCGCAGGCTTCCATGAGGGCCTGTGCGATCAGGGCTCCGGCCAGGGACTGCTCGGCGCGGTGCCGGGAGATGCCCGGCAGCTTGGCACGGCGGGCCGGTCCCGCATCGGCCAGCAGGGAGACTGACGTGCGCAGCTGGGGTAGCGCCAGCCGCCGTCCGGCTCGCGGTGCCTTGCCCTGGGCGGCGGCGAGCCGGGCGAGCTGTTCGAAGGTCTTGGAACAGGCCAGCACCCGCCCATCGGGTTCGGCCTGCGGCAGACCGGGCACGGCTTCCAGGGACCGATGAAGGTGCTGCCGGATCTCGGCCAGGCGGCGTTGGGACGGCGCGGTGCCGCCGGGAAGCCAGTCCCGGGTGATCCTGCGAGCACCCAGGGGCAGCGAGTGGACGACGCGGGGCTGGTCTCCGGTGCCGGAGGCGATCTCCACGGTGCCGCCGCCGATGTCCAGGACCAGCAGCTGCCCGGCCGTCGGTCCTGCCCACTGGCGGGCGGCCACGTAGGCCAGCCGCGCCTCCTCGACGCCGCTCAGCACGCGCAGGCGGGTGCCGGTGGTGCGTGCCACACGCGCGATGATCTCGTCGCGATTGGGCGCGTCCCGGATGACGGAGGTCGCGAACGCGAACACCTCCGGTCCGCACGGACGCGGGTCGGCGGCGACGGCCTCGGCCACTGCCCGCTCGACGCTCTTCATGCCGGCCTTGTCCAGCCGCCCCTTGCGGTCGAGGGTCTCGTGCAGTCTCAACCGCACCTTGCGGGAGAACACCGGCTCCAGCACCGTCCCCGGGCGCCGACGCACCACCGTCAGTAGAGCACTGTGGCACCCGACATCGAGCACACCGGCCTGCCGCATCCCATCGCCTCCCCCTGGCCCCACACCCGACCGGACCGGCCCCTTCTCCGACCTTCCGGCAGCCCGGACGATGACCCGACGGGATTCCGGCCCGCCTCGTGAGCATACCGTCACCACCCGTGCACCCTCCGCCCCGGCCCGCAGCGGTGGAGCCGTGGGCGCGCTCACGCCGAATGCGCACGGAGGTCCCGGATCCTCGAACCGTACGGTTTCGCCCACCGTGGCCCTTTCCCTCGATGGCCCTGGCAGCGCCGGTTCCAGTTCGAGGGAGAACTCAGCAATGATCATGCGCGTGGTCTTGCTACCTCGCCTGCTCCTGACGGAGCTCGACCGTCACATCGTCGGCCTCGGACCTGAGTTGCCGGTTCTCATCGGCGAGTTCCTGCATCGCAGTCGGAGTGGAGTCCTGGGCCTCGGCTCGGGCTTGAAGCTCCCGGATGAGATCGGTGTGCCGGTACACGACATCCCGCCGCAGCTCACTCCCGGCGTTCAACTCCGACGCGGTCGTCTTTCCGGACTGCGAGTGCAGCGGCGTTGGCGTTGTCAGGTTGAGCGAATGCCCGAGGGTGTGAGCCGGTTCGGCGCGTTTCGGCTTCGGCGGTGACAGCGGCTCAGGCTACGGCGGGCAGGCCGGCGACGCCGGTGACCTGATCCCAGATCGCGAAGCAGATGGTCATCTCGGCGCGGTAGTCGGTGGCGGTCATCAGGTGACGGCGCGGCCGGCCAGAACCGGTCCGCGGGCTCGGGGCGGACCGGACCGGCGGGCCGGCCGTCGCGGCACCGCGTTCTCGTGCCGCGGCACCAGCGGTTCGGCGTCCTCGGCCGTGTCCCGGCGCAGCAGGACCACAGGCACGCACAGCAGTGCCCGGGTGGCCCGGTACAGCAGCGAGACGATCACTGGTGCCGCGTCCCGGCCACCGCCGAGGGGTTGTGCACGCGTGCTCCCACCTGCAGCGATGACTTCACGAGCCCCACAGGTCGCGTTCGCCGGGCAGGGTGGCCCCGAACGGCTTCGGTCCGGGGCCACTGCAGACTTTTGCCTGCCTGCCGGCTCAGTCCTCGTACATGGCGATGATGCGGCCGACGACCCCGCCCTTGCGGAGGCGCTCCAGCCCCTCGGGGATCCGGTCCGGCGTGATGCGGTTCAGCGGCGGGTTGAGGTCGCCCGACCGCATGAGGTCGTAGAGCTCCTCGAGATCCCGCTTCGTGCCCGACTTGGAGCCGAGGACCCGCAGCTGCTTCAGAATGATCGCGCCGGTGCTGATCGTGGACTCGAGGCGGCCCATGCCGACCTGCACCAGTGTGCCGAATTCGCCGAGTGTCTCGAGTGCCTCGGCGGTGGTGGTGCCGAAGCCCGCGTAGTCCACGATGAGCTCGAGGTTCTTGTCCGCGAACTCGGTGATCGACTCGGCGACGCCCGCCAGGCCGACCTCGGCGGCGAGCTCCCGGGTGGCCGGGTTCACGTCGGCCGCGTACACTTCCGCTCCCTTGAGGACGGCGGTGCGGGCGCCGATGTAGCCGAGGCCGCCGAGGCCGATCACACCGACCCGCATGCCCTTCTTCGCTCCGCCGAGTGTGACCATGGCGTGGTACGAGGTGAGGCCCGCGTCGGTCGCCATCGCGCCCAGCTCGAACGACACCTCGTCCGGCAGTCGCACCAGATTCGCGTCGGTCGCGCGCACCTTGGGTCCGTAGCCGCCGTCCCAGGCGCCGTAGCCGATGGCGTCGCCGTCCGGCATCATCGGCGAGAGACCGACGCGGTCGCCGATCTTCCAGTGGTTCATGCCCTCGCCGACCTCGCTGATCACGCCGGCGTTCTCGTGCCCGAGCGTCATCGGAATCCGCGGGAACATCGACATCCAGCCCGCGTCGTCCATCGCGCTGACATCGGAGTGGCAGAGACCCGCGGCCTTGACGTCGACGACGACCTCGCCCGGTCCCGCGTGCGGCGCTGCCACCTCCTCCAGGGTGAGCGGCTGGTCGGTTCCGTGGAAGCGCCAAGATTTCATGGTGTCGTGTGTCCTTGCCTACGTGCGTCGGGGGACGACGCCAGATGACGCCGTCCGGGCTGGATGGGCTTTCTCTTGTCTCCCGATCCGGACGGCGCTCGATGGAGGCTCTCTCCGGACGGTTCTTTTGGCGGGCCCGGTGCGGGTGCCCGTGTCTCGGCCGCGGTCGCTCATACGCGACGTCGTTGTCGGACATGAGCCATGCGGATGGTGCGTGTGTGCGGCTGGGCAGCGGACCGGTGGTTCCGGCCCCCGCCGTCAGCGGCGATCGTCCCCGCGGTCCCGATCACGGTCACGGCCGTGCCGGCCGTTGTCCGTGGCGCAGGAGACGGTGACGACGCGCTGCGCGTCGGAGTGGGGCGATGCCGAGGCGGTACCGCCCGCGGCGAGCACAGTGCCCGCTGCGGCTGCCACCGAGGTGGTGGGCCCATTACAGAAACTACCTGGACATTGTTGAAAGATGAACTTCCCGTTACGTGGGCTATTTCACCGCTGTCGCCTCGCCCGGAGGGAAATAATCCGGCCTTCCGCGGCCTTCGCGCGGCAGAGTTCAACCGCATCGACGGACAGGGAGAAACCGCCGCCGGTCGAGACGGAACGGCAGCCCGTCCCGGCGGCAGGGGCGGCCGGCACGCACCGGCGGCCACCTGGACCCGGCCCGGTCCGCCGTCGGCCGCTCCCCGCGCACGCGGAGACGACCCCGGCCCCGGGAGGCCTCTCCCCGGCCCTCGCCGACATCGCGCACGTCCCCGGGCCGGGGCGGTGAGGGGAGTCGGGGAGATCGCCCTGTCGGGCGGGGTCGGTGCGGGCGGGCGGGGGTCGGCGGCTGCGCCGTGTGGGCGCGAGTGACCGGAGGCGATGCCGCAGGCAGGCAGCGAGGCCCGAGGGCCCCTGCCGTGTGCCCGCCGGGACGGTGCGTCAGAGCACGGCGAGCCGGTCCACCAGCAGCTCCGTCCTCCGCTCGATGTCCTCCGGCGGCAGCCGCCCCGCCCGGGTCAGGGTCGCCAGCCCGTGCAGGGCCGCCCAGAACACCTCGGTGAACAGCGCCGGGTGGACGCCGTCGCCGGCGACCTCTCCGAGGCTCTCCAGCAGGGCGGCGAAGGCGTCCTGCAGAGGCTCCGGGGTGTCCTCGTTCGCGAACGCCAGGCCGCCGTCGAGCTGGAACATGGCGTCGTAGACCGCCGGGCTGCGTGCGGCGAAGTCGAGGTAGGCGCGGGCGAGGGCGGTGACCCGGGCGCACGGGCCGTCCGCGGCGGAGGCCGCGGCCCGCAGCGCTGCGGCCATCTCGGCGGCGCCCTCGAGGGCGACGGCGCCGATGATCTCGCGCTTGCCGCGGAAGTGACTGTAGAGGACGGGCTGGCTGTACTCGATCCGCTCGGCGAGCCGGCGGGTGGTGACCGCGTCCCAGCCCTGTTGCTCGGCGAGTTCGCGGGCCGTCGCCACGATGAGGCGCTCGCGGTCCGCCCGTTCGCGCTCCTTGCGTTCCTGTACCGACATGATTCGACCCTAGCACCGCTAGACAATCGAGCAGCGACAGAACTAGCGTTGCCTCATCATCTAGCAACGCTAGATCCCAGGAGGGGTCACCATGCTCAACGCACTCCAGGTCGTCACCACCGTGGTCGTCGGCGTGATGGTGGGGGTGGAAACCTCCGTCGCCTTCGTCATCAACCCGATCCTCAACGCCCTCCCGGAGGACAGCGGCGTACTCGGCCGCGCCCACGGGGCCCGGATGCTCGGCGCCGTGATGCCGGTCTGGTACATCACCTCGCTCGTCCTCGTCGCGGGCTGGGCCATCGCCGGACGGCAGTACCACGGCACCGGCCTCGTCGTCACCGCCGGCGCGCTGCTGATCCTCAGCGTGATCATGTCGGTCCTGCTGCTCGTCCCGATCAACAACCGGGGCAAGACGTGGACCCCCGACAGCCGGCCCGCCGACTGGAAGCAGCAGAAGGACCGCTGGGACCGCCTCCACCACGTCCGCGTCGCCGTCATCATCACCGCCTTCGTCCTGCTGGTCGCCGCCCTCACCTGAGCCCGCGGGCCGACACCGCGCAGGTGGCGCACCATCCCCGCTCCCCGGGCGGCAGCGGGCCGCCGAAATCCCGCCATCCGGGAATGCAGCTGCCGCTGGGAGCCCACACCTGGCGATCCCGACAAGCCACGCCCCTCGATGACCTGCGCAGCTCTCGGGTCTGGTGCGGGTGAGGTCTTTGCCGCAGATCACCGAGGCACGCAGGTGAACGCGCAGGTTGCGTCACGGTCCGGCCCGCCGGAGGCAGGCAGTGGCTGGAGCACTTCTGCCTCGCTCCGCACCGGCAGAGCCGAGGGCTCGGATCCGCTGTGCTGCGCACCGGGGGCATCGCCGAGCAGTTCCGGCTCCGCCCGAGGACGGGAGCCGAGGCCGACGAGGGCTGCCGGGGCCTGGCCGACGAGTTCCCCTGGCAGGTCAGCGCCTCACCGGAGAAGCCGCAGGAGGACGCGCCGCTCGGCGCGCCGTGTGCCTGGCGGGAGATGCGCCATCGGCAGTCCTCCGCCCGTGTCTGTGCCGAGAACGTCCACGCCGAACTGCGGCAGTGGCGCCCGCTCCAGCGCTGTACCGGCCGGCGCGGGGACTACGCCGAAACCCACCGGGCGATCGCCTCACTGGTCTCGGACCGCTCCGCCCGCCGGGCGACTCGCCGCAAGCCGAGCACCGAACTGGTACTCGCCCGGCAGACGGCCCGCTGATCAACCAGCAGCCGAACCGCCGGGCCGGCACGCCACGACCTCAATCGCGGACCGAGCCGTTCAGTCCGCCCCGGCGGCGAGGTGGGCGTCCACGGCGGCGACACCGTCGACGCCCTGGCAGAGGCCCACGACCACCGGAACGAGCCACGGTTTTGGGACGTGTCCCCGAAGGGTGACGACCCCGTCCCGGACCTCGACCGCGACGGTGCTCTCGTCCAGGCCGAGGATGCGCTCCAGGACGTCCTGCTCGACCTCGCCGCGGATCTCGACGTCGGAGCGGATGAAGGCGTCGAGCAGGTCGCTGCGGGTGACGATGCCGGTGAGGAGCCCGTCGTCGTCGACCACCGGCAGCTGCTTGACGTGCCGCCTGCGGAGTTCCCGCGCGGCCCGGGGCATCGTCCAGTCGGCGCGGGCGGTGAAGACGGGGCTGCTCATGAGCGCGCCCGCGGTCCGGGCCCGGGCCTTGCCCCAGGAGCGCTCGTCGGTCCCGTCCTGCCCCTGCGGATCGGGCATGCCGGTCTCGTGCCGCAGCACGTCGGACGCGGACACGACGCCGACGAGGGCGCCGTCCTCGTCGACGACCGGGGCCGCGACGATGTCGTTCGCGTCCAGCAGGGCGGCGACCTCCTGGAGTGGTGTGGTGGGGCGGAGGGTGACGACCTCCTCGGTCATCACGTCACCGACCGTGCGGCGGTACAGCATGGGCATCGGCCTCCTCCGCTGTGCGACGGGGCGGCCGCGCCCTTGCCGGCTCGTCCACGCCGTCCTCCCTCCCCATGACAGCACCGCGCCGCTCCGGCGACCAGTGGCGTTCGGCCTGACGGGGAGGCCGACGGTCCCACCGCCAGGAGTGCGGCCGAGTGCGCGGTGGATGCCGGCGACGCCGGGCGCCCGGCCCTTGCGCTTGGCGACGGGGATGATCAGGTCGCCCCCTGACCGCTCACTCAGCGTCATTGAGCTGCGGGCTTCAGCCGCGCACACGCGCCCCTCGACATGCGACCTCACCAGTCAAGGCTGGTCATCAGTCGCCGCCGCCATCACTGACGTCGCCGCCGTACCAGCCACCACGGGGAGCGCGCCACCGCAGCGTTGAGGATGACGGGCCGCGTGTGTTGCGCCTGAGCTGCCTTCCGGTGGACATAGCCGCCAGCAGGATGCCGACGCTGCACTGCGTCCGTTCCCCCCGGCGCAACAGGGTGCCGCACCCACAGCACCGCCGCCACGACCAGGGACACGATGCTCGCGACCAACGCCCAGCCCGATACGTGACCGGCGATAACCGTGAACGCGGAGGCGTTCGCCAGGATGCAGGAACACGACGCGGACGCGAACATGCCGCCCCCTCTCTGTAGGGCATCACACGCCGCACACTCGCTTCGTCGTGCCTCGCCTGCCGGGCGTGGGTCCGCACCGCCGAAGCCGTCGTCATCCCCTCGGCCTGCGCCACGGGGCGCCCGCATGCCTCACACGTCCACTTCGCCTGTGACGCTCCCTCGTCCGCGTGGTGGCCCTGGTGCTCATCCTCACGGCGCGGCGAGGTGAGGTGGCCGATCAGGGGAACGATATGAGCACCACGTCACCACGACCCGACTCGCCGACCAGGCCGAAGGGCACTGGGCCCGATACGCCGCAGGAGACCACACACAGTCACCGACAGGCTGGACCCTACGAGGAACTGGCGACAGTCGAATACGGGAGCCCACCGGTACGAGGGCCACATGGAGCACGAGATGCCGACAAGAATCCTGCTCGAGGGACGCCCCGGCTCGGGCAAAACGACCATTGTCCGCCGATTGGCCGCGCTCCTGCGCACCCGTGGGGCTGTCGGCTTCACCACGGAGGAGATACGGCACGGCGGTACCCGGAGCGGTTTCGCGCTGGAGACACTGGAGGGCGGTCTGCGAGCCGTACTGGCCCATGTCGACTTCCCGGGTCCACCGCGGGTGGGCCGGTACGGCGTCGATCTGGGCGTCATGGAGCGGCTCGCGCTGCCGCCGCTCAGGTCGGCTGCAGCGGATCCTGCTCCTGGAGATCTCGTGCTCATCGACGAGCTCGGGCGTATGGAGCTGGCGTGCACCGCGTTCCGGGACACGGTCCGGTGCCTGTTCGAGTCCGACATCGACATCCTCGCCACGGTCCACGCCCACAGTGACCCGTTCACCGACGCCCTGAAGCAGCGCCCTGACATCACGCTCGTCCAAGTGACCCGTGCCGGTCGGGACGCCCTGCCCGAGGATCTGGCAGCCCGGCTCGAGGGGCCGTGACGACCGTCACCCGGACACAGCCGTGGCTCCACCCGAGTCGCTCGGGCCGGTCTCACCCGTCGTATCAGACGTGCGCACCGGGAAAGGACCACACCGGTCGTCGGAAGGAGGCACGGAAACCGTTCGCCGGACAGACCGGCGCTCTGCTTGGCTCACCCCATGAGCGATCTTCACATCCGCCACGCCACCCTCTCGGACATCGACACCGTGCTGCGGTTCTGGCGCGACGCCGCGGAAGGAACGAGCATCAGCGACGACCACGACGGAGTCGCCCGCCTCATCACACGAGACCCCGAAGCCCTGCTCCTCGCAGAACGTGACGGCCTGCTCACCGGAACCGTCATAGCCGGCTTCGACGGATGGCGCTGCTCCGCCTATCGACTGGCCGTACACCCCGCCCACCGCCGGCAGGGCATCGCCACCGCCCTGCTGGAAGCCGCCGGACAACGCTTCGCCACCCTCGGCGGGCGACGCGTCGACGCCATGGTCCTGGAAGCCAACGCACAGGCCCACCACACCTGGGCCGCGGCCGGCTACCACCGCGAGGACCACTGGCGACGCTGGGTCAAGCCCCTGTAGGCAGCACGGGCAGCGCTCGGCGGTGTCCGTGAGCAACCGAGATGCGACGGCTGGCGCTGCCATCCGTACCGGTTCGCGGTGCACCCGGGCCACCGCAGGCAGGGCACAGGGTCCGCGCTGCCGGCCGCCGCCGAGGAACGGTTCGCGCGGCTCTGCGGGCACCGCGCGGACGCGATGGTGCTGCGGCTCAACGAGACCGCCCACCGCGCGTGGGACGCCGCCGGGCACGCGCCGGAGGAGCGCCGGCGGCGCTGGGTCATGCCCCTCCAGGGGGACGGCCGGAGGCAGGGGCCGGGCACGGCGGCGGACATCGGGCGACCCCCGCGGGACACCTTTGCTGACCCTTTACGCTAGGAGGGTCACTCGGTTTTCCATGAAAGGTTGTGTGCGTCCGCCCATGGGCGAGCCTCCCAGTAGTACGCGACATCGCGGTCCCCGACAGAGCCGTACGCGACGTCGCGCGATAGTCCACTTCCCATCCGGCCACGGGACGGGAGCGGCCCGATGACGGAAGTGCTCCTTCTCCTGGTCGCGATCCTGCTCTCCCTCGCCTGCGGCGCTTTCGTCGCGGCCGAGTTCTCCCTCACCACGGTCGAGCGGGCGGAGCTGGAGCGGGCGGTCCAGCGCGGCGAACGGGGCGCCGCCGGCGCGCTCAAGGCCGTACGGAACCTGACCTTCCAGCTCTCCGGGGCGCAGCTCGGCATCACGGTCACCAACCTGGTGGTCGGCATGCTCTCCGAACCGTCGATCGCCGCACTGATCTCCGGCCCGCTGCGGGACATCGGCATACCCGCCTCGGTGGCGAGCTCCCTGGCCCTGGTGCTCGGCACGGCCCTGTCGACCGTCTTCCTGATGGTGGTCGGCGAACTGGTGCCCAAGAACTGGGCGATCTCGTCGCCGCTGGCCGTCGCCAAGAACGTGGGCAACGCGCAGCGCTGGTTCAGCGCCGCCTTCCGCCCCTTCATCACGCACCTCAACAACACGGCCAACCGCATCGTGCGCCGCTTCGGGGTGGAGCCCGCCGAGGAGCTGGCGTCCGCGCGCGGCCCCCAGGAGCTGGCGGCTCTCGCCCGGCACTCCGCCAAGCTGGGTGCGCTGGAGGCCGACACCGCGGAGCTGTTCGTCCGCACCCTGAATCTCGCCGACCTCAGCGCGGAGAACGTGATGACCCCGCGCGTGCAGGTCGTCGCGCTGGAGGTCCAGGCGACCTGCGAGGACGTGGCGAACGCGACCCGGGCGACCGGGCTGTCCCGGTTCCCGGTGTACCGCGGCACCCTCGACTCGGTGGTCGGGACCGCGCACGTCAAGGACGTGCTGACGGTGCCGGCCGAGCGCCGGGCCCGGGTTCCCGTGTCGGAGATGATGCGCGAGCCGCTGCTGGTCCCGGAGTCGCTCACCGTCGACCGGCTGCTGGACCGGCTCTCCGAGGGACGCACCATGGCCGTGGTGATCGACGAGTACGGCGGCACGGCGGGCGTGGCCACCCTGGAGGACATCGTCGAGGAGGTCGTCGGCGAGGTCCGCGACGAGCACGATCCGCACGAGACTCCCGACCTGGCCCGGACCGGTTCGGACGAGGAGGGCCACGCCCTGTTCTCGGCCGACGGCTCCGCGCGCGTGGACCAGCTCGCGCGGGTCGGCCTGCGCGTGCCGGACGGGCCGTACGAGACCCTGGCCGGGCTGGTCGCCACCGAGCTGGGCCGGATCCCCGCCGCCGGCGACACCCTCGAGGTCGCCGGCTGGCGGATGGAGGTCCTGGACGCGAGCGGCCGCCGCGCGGCGCGCGTCCTGCTGCACGCGCCACTCGCCGGCCCGCGCCCGCCGGACGGGAGGGCGGACGGTGAGGACGGCAAGGACAGCAAGGCCGGCAGGAAGGCTGCCGGCGCGCCGGCCAGCCGGGTGAGCGGCCGGTCGAACGGCACGGCGCACGAGAAGGGGGCACGGCGATGACGGTCGTACAGCTGCTGATCGGTCTGGCGACGCTGGTCGTCAACGCCTTCTTCGTGGGCGCCGAGTTCGCGCTGATCTCGGTGCGCCGCAGCCAGATCGAGCCGTACGCCGAACAGGGCGAGCGGCGTGCCAGGAGCGTGCTGTGGGGTCTCGAGCACGTGTCCGCGCTGATGGCGGCGGCGCAGCTCGGCATCACGCTGTGCACCCTGGTCCTCGGCGTGGTGGCCGAACCCGCCATCGCACATCTGCTGGAGCCGGTCTTCCACGCGGTGGGCGTGCCACCGGGCGCGGGTCACGCGGTGTCCTTCGTGATCGCTCTGGCGCTCGCGACGTATCTGCACATGCTGCTCGGCGAGATGGTGCCGAAGAACATCGCGCTCGCGGAGCCCGTGCGCAGTGCGCTGGTGCTGGGTCCGCCGCTGGTGGCGCTGTCCCGGGGGCTGCGCCCGGTGATCTTCACGATCAACGCCTTCGCCAACACGCTGCTGAGGCTGCTGCGGGTCGAGGTGCGCGACGAGGTCGTGGCGTCCTTCTCCGACGCGGAGCTGGCGCAGATGGTGAAGGACTCCGGCGAGGCGGGCCTGATCGACGACCGCGCGCAGGAGCGTCTGAACGACGCGCTGGAGCTGGGCCGCCGGCCGGTGCGGGACGTGGTACTGCCGCTGGAGAGCGTGGTCTACGCACGCGTGGGCGTCACCCCGGAGGGTCTGGAGGAGCTGTCGGCGCAGTCCGGGTACTCCCGTTTCCCGGTGGTGGACGAAGGGCGGCGGATCGTCGGCTATCTGCACGTGAAGGACGCCCTGGACGCCTCACCGCGCGACATGCCGTTCCTGCTGCGGGACATGCGCCCCATCGCCCGGGTGCGGGAGAACACGACGATGGACGACGTCCTCACCGCCATGCGGGGCAGCCGTACGCATCTGGCGGCCGTCCTCGGGGCGGACGGACGGCTGGCCGGGCTGGTGACGATGGAGGACGTACTGCAGGAGCTGTTCGGGCAGCGGGCCTGAGCGGGGCGGGGAACCGACCGACCGGCGGGTATGTGCACGGGATATCATCTCTGTCGCCATGCAGACGAACCCCACTCACACCAGCCTGGTCGCGGTCGGCGACTCCTTCACCGAGGGCATGTCGGACCTGCTGCCCGACGGCACGTACCGGGGCTGGGCCGATGTCCTCGCCGCGCGGATGGCGGCCGTCACCCCCGGGTTCCGGTACGCCAACCTCGCGGTGCGCGGCAAGCTGATCCGGCAGATCGTCGAGGAGCAGGTGGACACGGCGGCGGCCATGCGGGCCGACGTGATCACCCTGGTCGGCGGGCTCAACGACACCCTGCGGCCCAAGTGCGACATGGTCCTGGTACGGGATCTGCTGACCGAGGCGGTGGAGCGGCTGGCCCCGCACTGCGGGCAGCTGGTGCTGATGCGCAGCCCGGCCCGCCAGGGGCCCGTGCAGGAGCGTTTCCGCCCCCGTATGGAGGCGCTGTTCGCCTGCGTCGACGAGCTCGCCGAACGGCACGGCGCCCTGGTCGTCGACCTGTACGGGGCGCCCTCGCTCGGCGACCAGCGGCTGTGGGACGTGGACCGGCTGCATCTGACCGCCGACGGGCACCGCCGGGTCGCCGAGGCGGTGTGGCAGACGCTGGGGTATCCGCCCGAGGACCCCGAGTGGCAGCTGCCCCCGGAGGCCACGCTGCCGCCGAGCTGGCCGGCGCGCCGGGCGGCGGACGCCCGGTTCGCACGGCAGCACCTGCTTCCGTGGATCGGCCGCCGCCTCACCGGCCGCTCCTCGGGCGACGGCCTGCCGCCGAAGCGCCCCGAACTGCTGCCGTACGCCGACCGGTGACACCGAGGGCGCCGACGGGCCGAGGGCACCGGGACATCGGGGGCGCTCGCCGTTCCCCGGGGTCCGTCTCGTAGCTTCCTCCGCACCACCCCGCGGCGCCGACCTGCACGAATCGCCAGTAGACTCCGTACACGTGACTGCTGCGCCCGCCAAGCCCCGTATCCCGAACGTCCTCGCCGGACGTTACGCCTCCGCCGAGCTCGCCACGCTCTGGTCGCCCGAGCAGAAGGTGAGGCTGGAGCGGCAGCTCTGGCTCGCCGTGCTGCGGGCCCAGAAGGACCTCGGCATCGAGGTGCCGGACGCGGCGATCGCCGACTACGAGCGTGTCCTCGACCAGGTCGACCTGGATTCCGTCGCCGAGCGCGAGAAGGTCACCCGGCACGACGTGAAGGCACGGATCGAGGAGTTCAACGACCTCGCCGGGCACGAGCACGTGCACAAGGGGATGACCTCCCGCGACCTGACCGAGAACGTCGAGCAGTTGCAGATCCGGCTCTCGCTGGAGCTGATGCGCGACCGTACGGTGGCGGTGCTGGCCCGGCTCGGCAGGCTGGCCGGTGAGTACGGCGAGCTGGTCATGGCCGGCCGTTCGCACAACGTGGCGGCGCAGGCCACCACCCTCGGCAAGCGGTTCGCCACCGCCGCCGACGAGCTCCTCGTCGCGTACGGCCGGCTGGAGGAGCTGCTGGGCCGTTACCCGCTGCGGGGCGTCAAGGGCCCCGTCGGTACGGCGCAGGACATGCTGGACCTGCTGGGCGGCGACGCGGCGAAGCTCGAGGAGCTGGAGCGGCGGACCGCCGGTCACCTGGGTTTCGCGGAGGTGTTCACCTCGGTCGGCCAGGTCTACCCGCGGTCGCTGGACTACGAGGTGGTGACCGCGCTGGTGCAGCTGGCGGCGGCGCCGTCGTCGCTGGCGAAGACGATCCGGCTGATGGCCGGGCACGAGCTGGTCACCGAGGGGTTCAAGCCGGGCCAGGTCGGTTCGTCCGCCATGCCGCACAAGATGAACACACGCTCCTGCGAGCGCGTCAACGGCCTGATGGTGATCCTGCGCGGCTACGCCTCGATGACCGGGGAGCTGGCGGGCGACCAGTGGAACGAGGGCGACGTGTCCTGCTCGGTGGTGCGCCGGGTGGCGCTCCCCGACGCGTTCTTCGCGCTCGACGGTCTGCTGGAGACGTTCCTGACGGTGCTCGACGAGTTCGGCGCGTTCCCGGCGGTCGTCGCCCGGGAGCTGGACCGCTACCTGCCGTTCCTGGCCACCACCAAGGTGCTGATGGGCGCGGTGCGCGCGGGCGTCGGCCGGGAGGTCGCACACGAGGCGATCAAGGAGAACGCCGTCGCGACGGCCCTCGCGATGCGTGAGCAGGGCGCCGAGCGCAACGACCTGCTCGACAAGCTCGCGGCCGACGGGCGTCTCCCGCTCGACCGGTCCGAGCTCGACGCGCTGATGGCGGACAAGCTGTCCTTCACGGGCGCCGCGAGCGCCCAGGTCGCCGCCGTCGTCGGCCGTGTCGACGACCTCGTCAAGCAGCACCCGGAAGCCGCCGGTTACGCCCCCGGGGCGATCCTCTGAACCGTATCGGCCGGGGCTGAAGGTCCGGGACGCGCGCGAGCCGCGTCCTGCGGGATCCCGTCGGGGTCCCGCAGGACGCGGCTCGCGCGCGTTCGGGGTCAGACCAGGTCGTGGCCGTTGCGGCGGGCTTCGGCCCACTCCCGGAAGAATCCACGGCTGATCACGAACAGGGTGGCGGCCACGACGACGGGCCACATCAGGACGTAGATGCTCAGGACTGCGGTCACTGTGCCTCCTTTAGTCTCGCTTTGCCTTACTGGGCCTTACTGGGCCTTACTGGGCCTTTATTGAGGCCTACTTGGCGGGTGCGGCGGGCTCGGGTTCGTGTCCGTCCGGTACGTCTGTGCCGGCCGGCCGCGGGCTCGGGACGTCGAGCGCTTCCCCGGTCCCGTCGAGCGCTTCCCCGGTCCCGTCGGGGGTCGCCGCGGCAGCGTCCCCGTCGTCGAAGTTGCCGGCGCGTTCCGCGATGACGGAGAAGTCGAAGCTCTCTCCCTGGCGCGCCGACATGGCCCAGCAGATGACGGTGCTCACCGAGTAGGCGACGAGCGAACCGCACAGTGTCGCGTACTCGTGCAGGGATCCGATCGCGAACGGTGCGGAGACCGCCATGGCCAGCGCACCGGTGATCTTCGCCGCCCTGAGGTTCGAGAAGCCGAACACCATCAGACCGAGGACGACACCGATGCCGATGACCGCGAGCACGTCCACGACGTAACCGAAGACACCGTCCACGGGGATCCAGCTGAAGCGCACGGGCAGGAAGACCGCGAGCGCCGCGAGCACCGAGGTGGTGAACGCCTTGCTGGTGACCTTCTCCCAGTAGAAGCTGGCCAGCACCGGGAAGACGAGCGCGCCCCACAGCGCGCCGACGAAGACCAGGAGATCGAGGATGCTCAGCTGAAGACTGGCGAAGGCCACTGCCAGCGCGGTGGCCACCACCATGGTGAGCCGGCCGACCAGCAGCATCGTCTTCGGATTGGCCCTTTCCTTGCCTGCCACGCCCCGGCCGTAGACGTCGGCCATCATGATCGACGAGAGGGCGGCGAGGTCGGAGTCGGCGGTGGAGGACAGCGCGCCGACGATCATGATGAAGAAGAGAGCCAGCAGCGCGGACGGCAGATAGGTGGCGGCCATCTCCGGGATGAGGTTGTTCATGTCGCCGCCGGACGGCTCGAAGCCCAGGTAGAGGGCGAGCACACCGAGCATGCCGACGCCGATCACCATGCCGCCGTAGCCGATGGTCGCGGTGATGAAGGTGGGCTTGATCAGGCTCTCCCGCACCGCGAACAGGCGCTGGGCGATGGTCTGGTTGCCGATCGCGTAGGCCAGCACCGCGGCGATGTAGGGGGCGCCCTGCCCCATGAAGGCCTCGCTGGAGAAGAAGTTCCCCTGCTGCGGGGTCAGGTTCGCCGCGCCGGTCTCGAAGGCCGCCGGGAAGCCGGCCGCGAAGAAGATGAACGGAACGATCACGGCAACGGCGCCGAGCATCGCCACGACCTGCACGAAGTCGGTCATGACGGAGGCGCGGAACCCGGACCACAGGGTGTAGAGCAGGACACCCGAGGCGACGCAGAGGACGCCCTGGATGAAGTTGAACGGCGACAGGAGAGAGATCAGCACGCCGCCGGCGATGAAGTTGGACATCAGGCTGATGAGGCTGCCGACGACGTTGGAGCCCGCGAGCATCAGCTGGCTGGAGCGCCCGTGGCGGGCGTACATGACTTCCGCCAGGGTGTGCGCCTTGGGGGCGACGGCGCGGATGCGCTTGCCGAAGGGGTAGATGAAAAGGATCATCAGGGCGCCCCAGAGCCCGTAGTGGATGGGGCCCGAGATGCCGTAGGTGTAACCCGAGGTGGCGGAGGCGTACATCGAGGCCGCCCAGATCCACGTCGCCGTCATACTGGCGGCCGAGACGCCGAATCCGATGTTGTTACCAGCAGTCATGTACCCGTCGGCGTTCTCCTCCTTCTTGCCGATCCGGGTCGAGATCAAAAAGGTCCCACCGTAGAAGAAGACCAGCAGGCCAACGACAATCACGGCGCTGAACTGGGCCGTTTCCATGCCGTCCAACAGACGTACCTCCTTCGTCTCGCGGAGCCAGGCGCCGGCGACGGCAGGGAAGGTCTCGCTCGGGGCATGCCGAACGCATCCGCACGCCGCGGGCGCAGAATGTGCTCCACCCCCGCCACTCGGCGCGTCATTGCGCGAGCCGGGGGAGCTCACAAAAACTGCGGACCCCTTTGGGTCCGCAAACCAACCGCAGGGCGGAAACCTCCACTGGCGGCGGCGTTCTTCGGTCGCACCGAGATACGCGGCTGGCCGCCCTCAAGCCCTGCCAGGCAGACAGCAGATGTCTACACTGCAATACTCTTTCTGTCTACCTTTACGGTGATCACATCACCTTCTTTGCAGCTCTTTCTTTACAAGTCGCAACTGCGATGGGTCGCCTGATTTCCCGCTATTCATCCGGTATGCGGATCGGGTTGAGCGCTCGGCCGTACGCAGGGCGGTGGTGTCTTCATGACCACCGCCGCCCGACGGGCCGTGCTCCACCGGGAAGGGGCGGAGCACGGCCCGTCGTTGACGGCGACGCGTTGCGCGATGCCCGTGGATCCACGGGATCCCCGTCACCAACGGCACTTGACGGTCCGCCAGCTCACTGGCCGTCAGGCGTCCCGGCGCCGCAGGCTCCACGCCCCCGCCAACAGGGCGGCCGCGGTCCACAGCGCGGTCACCGCGAGCCCCGACCAGGGGCCCAGCGGTCCTTCGTGGGTCTGCTGGAGGACCAACTGCCCGGCCCGGTCGGGCAGGAAGTCGACGACGGGACCGGCCGCGTCGCCGATCACGAAGGACACCACGACGATGAACGGGATCAGCACGGACAGCGTGGCCACCCCGCTGCGCAGCAGGACCGTGAGGCCCGCGGCGAACAGGGCCATCAGCGTGAGGTAGACACCGCAGCCCACCACCCCGCGCACCTGTTCGCCCCCGGTCAGGCCGTCCGCCAGGGAACCCAGTCCCGCGCGTGCCGCGAGGAGCGCGGCGAGGGCGGTCAGCAGCCCGGCGACGAGCG
The DNA here is from genome assembly GCF_029760955.1 of Streptomyces cathayae. GTDB lineage: Bacteria > Actinomycetota > Actinomycetes > Streptomycetales > Streptomycetaceae > Streptomyces > Streptomyces cathayae. Next base: position 6,746,236 of record NZ_CP121682.1, on the reverse strand, counting down.
CCGGTACGGCGATCGCCACCACCTTGGCGGCGAGCCAGCGGCCGCGCCGCGGAACCGCCGCCAGCGAGAGCCGCAGGGCGCCGTTCTGGAACTCCGACGACACGGCCATGGTGCCGAAGGAGATCGCGGCGATCTGGCCCACCAGGACGCCGGACAGGGAGACGTACAGCGGGTCGAAGTCGTCCGGCGTCTCCGAGATGCCGGAGAGCGCGGAGAACGCCGTGCTCACGGCGAACAGCGCCAGGAGGGCCCCGGGGAGCGAGCGGAGCGTGCGGATCTTCAGCCACTCGGACCGGAGTACGGGTGCGAACTGCATGGTCAGACCTCCTGGGGCTGTGCGGTGAACTCGGTCTCGGCCGCGGTCAGGTCCAGATAGGCCTGCTCCAGCGTCCCCTCGTCCGCCGCGAGTTCGAGGATCGGCACCCCTGCGGCGGAGGCGAGGCGTCCGATGTCGTCCACCCGCGCGTCCGGCACGGTCCAGTGCCCGTCCGGGTGTTCCACCATGGCGTGGCCCTCCCGGGCGAGCGCGTCCTTGAGGGCGGTGGCGTCGGAGGTGCGGACGCGGACGGTGGGCCGCACCCGTGCGCGGATGAACTCCCGCACCGGGGTGTCGGCCAGCCGCCGGCCCCGCCCGAGGACGACCAGGTGGTCGGCGAAGGCGGCGGTCTCGTTCATCAGGTGACTGGAGACCAGGACGGTCCGTCCCTCGTCCGCGAGGCGGCGCAGCAGGGTGCGGATCCACACGATGCCTTCCGGGTCCAGGCCGTTGGAGGGCTCGTCGAGCATGACCACCGCCGGGTCGCCGAGCAGCGCGGCGGCGATGCCCAGCCGCTGGCGCATGCCCAGGGAGTACGTCCGCACCCGGCGGCGGGCCGCCGGTACCAGGCCGGTCTCCTCCAGCACCTCGTCGACCCGGCGGTCCGGGATGCGGTTGCTCGCGGCCAGGACACGCAGGTGGTCACGGCCGGTGCGGGAACCGTGCGCGGCCTGCGCGTCGAGCAGGGCGCCGACGTGGCGCAGCGGCTCGCGCAGCGTGACGTAGGCGCGCCCGCCGATGGTGGCGGAGCCGGACGTCGGGTGGTCGAGACCGAGCACCAGCCGCATGGTGGTGGACTTCCCGGCGCCGTTGGGGCCGAGGAACCCGGTGACGCGGCCGGGCGGGACGCGGAAGGTGAGGTGGTCGACGGCGCGTCGGGTGCCGTACTCCTTGGTGAGGTTCTGGACGTCGATGCTGGTCATGCGCACCAGCGTGACGGCGGACCGGGGGCCGACACCTCCCCCGGGCGGGGAGAGGGGCTCCCCCGTGCGGGGGAGGCCGGTCGCCGGTGGCGGCTGGCACGATGACGCGATGGTCACCGTTCTGCGGGCGCTCCTGCGTGGGGCGACGTACTCGCGCCTGCTCCACCTGTGGGTGCCCTGGCTGCCGTTCAGCATCTGGATATTCATCTACCCGGACGCACCCTGGGTGCCCGCGCTCGTGCTGCTCCCGCTGGGCCTGATTCCCTCGGTGCGCAGGGTCGAGGGCGTGCAGGCCCAGTTGATGCTGACGCCCGGCGAACGGGAGCCGGGGATCTCCCAGAAGCCGTCTGCCACATGGCAGGACCGGCTGCGGACCGTACTGTGGCTGGCGGTGCGGATGATGCTGATGGTGGTGGTGGGGTACGTCACGGTCTGGCCGTTCTTTCTGGCGTACCTCCTGGGTGAGAGCGCCATGGGACACGTGCCCGAGGAACTGCCCTTCCTAGGGGGCGCGCAGCCGCACTGGGCCTACGCCCTGCTGGTGCCGATCCCCCTGCTCGCGGCGGGGCCGCTGATGGTGGGGATCGGCGAGCTGGTCACCGCCGCCGCGCGCCGTCTGCTCGGCCCCTCCCCCGCCGAACGCCTGGCCGCCCTGGAGGCCAGGACCGAGCAGCTCCTGGAGCGCACCCGCATCGCACGCGAGCTGCACGACTCCATCGGCCACGCCCTGACGATCGCCGTCGTGCAGGCCGGCGCCGCGCGGGCGGCGGGCGACCCCGCCTTCACCGACCGGGCGCTGGCCGCCATCGAGGAGACCGGCCGGGCCGCCCTGGAGGACCTGGAGCGGGTCCTCGGCGTTCTGCGCGAGGCGCGGAAGCCGGTGAGCAGCCGGCCCACGCTCACGGACGCGGACCGCCTGCTGGAGTCCGCCCGGGCTTCCGGGGCGAAGGTCGACGCCGAGGTGACCGGCCCGGTGGACACCGTGCCCGGCCCTGTCTCCCGCGAGGGCTACCGCATCCTCCAGGAGGCGCTGACCAACGCGCTGCGGCACGCGGGGACGGTCCCCGTGCGGATACGGATCCGTGTCGCCGACGGCACCCTGTTCCTGGAGGTCCGCAACCCGCTGCCGGGGGACGTGCCCGGCCCCGGGCGCGGCAGCGGGCTGCGCGGCATACGGGAGCGCGCAGCCCTGCTCGGGGGCCGCGCGCGGACGGGTCCGGACGGGGGCGACTGGGCGGTGCGGGTCGAACTGCCGCTGGCCGGAGCCGAGATGAGTTGATCTAGGCTGGCCGGATGCCGGTCACCGTTCTGCTCGTCGACGACGAGCCCCTCGTGCGCGCGGGGTTACGCGCCGTTCTGGAAGCGCAGCCCGACCTCGAGGTGGTCGGGGAGGCGGCCGACGGGGCGGCGGTGATCCCGCTGGTGCGGCGGCTGCGGCCGGACGTGGTCGCCATGGACGTGCGCATGCCGCTGCTGGACGGGATCGAGGCCACGCGCGCGCTGCTGCGGACGGTCGAGGAGCCGCCGAAGATCCTCGTGGTGACGACGTTCGAGAACGACGAGTACGTGTACGAGGCGCTGCGCGCCGGGGCCGACGGGTTCCTGCTGAAGCGGGCGCGGCCGGCGGAGATCGTGCACGCGGTGCGGCTGGTCGCGGAGGGCGAGTCGCTGCTGTTCCCCGCCTCGGTGCGCCGGCTCGCGGCCGAGTACGGCGACGACGGCGGCAACCGCGCGGCGCGGGACGTGCTGGAGCGGGCACGGCTGACCGAGCGTGAGGCGGAGGTGCTGCGGCTGATGGCCCGAGGGCTGTCGAACGCGGAGATCGCCGCCCGGCTGGTGGTGGGCACGGAGACGGTGAAGACGCATGTGAGCGCCGTGCTGGCGAAGCTCGGGGCGCGCGACCGCACGCAGGCGGTGATCGCGGCGTACGAGTCGGGGTTCGTGGCGCCGGGATGAGCCGCCTTCCTGGGCGGGCCGGAGCGGCTGCCCGCGGGGCGGACCGCGGGGTTCCCCCGGAGGTCGCCGGGGTGTGCCGTGCCGAGTACCATCCGCCCCACACGCGCACGAGCGGGGAGGACGGACGGTGAGTCGGCTGACCGGCGGGGCTCCCTCGCTGTTGCGGAGGATCAACTCCGCGGTGGTGCTGCACGCGTTGCGGGCCACGGACTGCGCGACGCTGACCGAGGTCACCAGGGTGACGGGGTTGTCACGGCCCACCGTCGAGGGCGTCGTGGAGGGCCTGATCGAGGCGGGCCTCGTCGTGGAGGCGGCGGCCGAGGAGGGTACGGCGCGGCGGCAGGGAAGGCCGGCCCGGAGGTTCCGGTTCCGGGCCGAGGCCGGGCATCTCCTGGGCCTGGAGATCGGGCCGCACCGGGTGGCCGCGCTGCTGGCCGATCTGGACGGCCGGGTGATCGGCGCCCAGGCCAAGGAGGTCGGTGAACGGGTCGACGCCGACGGGCGGTTGGAGCGGCTGCGCGCCGCCGTCGCCGAGTTGCTGCGCCGGACCGGGGTGCCGCGCGACTCGCTGCGGGCCGTGGGCGTGGGCACGCCCGGGATCGTCGAGGCGGACGGCACGGTACGGCTGGGCACGGCGCTGCCCGGGTGGACGGGGCTGGGGCTGGGCGAGCGGCTGAGCCGGTCCTTCACGTGCCCGGTGCTGGTCGAGAACGATGCCAACGCGGCGGTCGTGGCCGAACACTGGAAGGGCGTCGCCACCGGGACCGACGACGTGGTGTTCGTGCTGGCCGGCCTGAGCCCCGGCGCCGGTTCACTGATCGGGGGGCGACTGCACCGGGGGTACGGCGGGGCGGCCGGCGAGATCGGGGCACTGCATCTGCTGGGCCGCGGGGCGACCCCCGAGAAGCTGCTGTCCACCACGGACGAGCCGCTGCACCCGCTCGACGAGCAGGCGGTGGCCGAGGTCTTCGCCCGGGCCCGCGAGGGCGACGAGCGGGCCCTCGCGGCCATGGACCGCTTCATCCAGCGGCTGGTCCACGACGTGGCGGCGCTGGTGCTGGCCCTCGACCCGGAACTCGTCGTGATCGGTGGCTGGGCGGCGGGGCTGGACGGGGTCCTGGAGCCGCTGCGGCGTGAACTGGCCCGCTACTGCCTGCGTCCGCCGAAGGTCGCTCTGTCCCGTCTCGGGGAGGCGGCGGTGGCGACGGGCGCGGTGCGGCTCGCTCTGGACCATGTGGAAGCACAACTCTTCGCCGTGGAAGGCACGGTGACGGCCCGCCGGTAGGCGGCGGTCCGGTGGCCCCGCCACCGGTCTCCCCCGTCGGCCCCGCCCGGCGCCCGGAACGCCCGGCGCCCGGGGAGCCCGGCGTTCAGGAAGCGCGGCGTTCGGGGCCGTCGTGGATCTCCACGCCCCCGGAGTCGCCGAAGGTCAGCCGGCAGGTGTCCGCGCGGTAGGTGGCCACGGAGAGCGCGGAGACCCGGCCCCGGGCGATGAAGCGGGTGGTGACGACGAGGACGGGCGCGCCCGGCAGGCGGTCCAGCTCCCTGGCCTCGTCCGCGCGGGCGGAGCCGAGCTCCACCGCGTTCTCGTGCCGCTCCAGCTCCAGGTGGCGCAGTTCCCGCAGTACCGCACGCGCGCGTGCCGCCCCGGAGGGGGCGTCGATGGCCGAGAGGCCGGGCACCGAGGCCGCCGGGACGTACAGCAGTTCGGCGGCGACGGGCCGGCCCTGGGACACCCGGGACCGCCGAACGGTGTGCACGGGCTCGTCCCGGCCGGTCACCAGGGTCTCGGCGATGGCCGCGGACGGCGTCTCGAGCGTGCAGTCCAGGGTCTGCCAGGCGTCGTCGGGCCCGCCCGGCCAGGCGTGCTGCGCCGTGCCGACGGCCACACCCATGCGCGGCGGGGCGACGGTGGTGCCCACACCGCGGCGGCGCTCCAGCCTGCCTTCCAGTTCCAGCTGCTCCAGTGCCTGGCGCAGCGTGGCACGGGCCACGCCGAAGCGGGCGGCGAGGTCTCGCTCGTTGGGCAGGATCTCGCCCACGGAGAACTCCGAGTCCAGCGCTTCGCTGAGCACGGTCCTGAGCTGCCAGTACTTCGGCTCCGGCACCGTGTCCAATTGCGTGGTCCCCACCCTGTCCTCCGCGATCGTCAGGTCCGGCGGCGTTTTCGCGCCCTTGTTTATTAAAGGTTGTTTCACTTATCTGCGACCATATGGCGACCTCCCCCCTTGGTCAATACCAACTTGGTCAATACCAATCGGACATAACGAGGGGGCCACACCGGACGCCGCGGCCCCCGCCGCCGGGTGACCGGCCCCCTACCGGTCCGCCGCCAGCGAACGCAGTTTGTCGGGGTTGCGGATGACGTAGACCGCCTGGACGCGCCCGTCGGCGACCTCCAACTGGACGACGGAGTCGGGTGTGCCGCCGACGAGGAGCAGTGCCGCGGGTCCCCCGTTGAGCTCCAGGAAGCGGGCCGAGAGGTCCTCCTGGAAGCTCTTGCGGGTGACACCGAGCACGAAGCGGCCCACCTTGTCGGCGGTCTCCAGGACGCGCAGCGCGGCGGAGACCTTGCCGCCGCTGTCGCTGACGAGGCGCACGTCGGGGGCGAGCAGCTCCAGGAGTTTCTCCAGATCACCGCCGCCGGCCGCCGCCAGGAACCGCTCGGTCAGTTCGCGGCGCCGGGCGGGGTCGACGTCGTAGCGCGGACGCCGGTCCTCGACGTGCTTGCGGGCCCGCGTGGCGAGCTGGCGCACCGCCGGTTCGCCGCGGTCGAGCATGGCGGCGATGTCGGCGTAGGGGTAGCCGAACGCCTCGCGCAGGACGAACACCGCGCGCTCCAGCGGGGACAGGGACTCCATGACGACCAGGACGGCGAGCGAGACCGAGTCCGCGAGCACCGCCTGCTCGGCGGTGTCCGGGGCGGTGTCGCCGAAGTCGGTGGCGTACGGCTCGGGCAGCCACGGGCCGACGTACGTCTCGCCCCGCGCCTTGATCTGACGCAGCCGGTCGACGGCGAGGCGGGTGGTGACGCGTACCAGGTAGGCGCGCGGCTCGCGGACATCGGACCGGTCCCCGCCCGCCCAGCGCAGCCACGCCTCCTGCACCACGTCCTCGGCGTCGGCCACCCGGCCGAGCATGCGGTAGGCGACCCCCTGGAGGACGGGACGGTGCTCTTCGAAGGCATCGGTCACGGTGTCGGTGCTCACCTCCCCATCCCAGCCGACCCGTACGGCCCGTGTCCAGACGGATCCGGGCGCGTCGCGGAGCCGCAGCCCGGAACCGGGCGCGAGGGCTACCCGCCGGTAGTGATTGCTGACAAGCTGTCCACGACGTCAGGCGGCGTCCCACCGCGAGTCCCAGACGAGGAGCACCTTCATGTCCGCGACCGTCTCGTTCGAGGTCACCTCTCCGCACGGCCCGCAGACCGTGACCCTGTCCTACGCGCGCGTGGGCCGCGGCGAACCGCTGCTCCTGCTGCACGGCATCGGTCACCACCGCCAGGCCTGGGACCCGGTCGTGGACATCCTCGCCACCGAGCGCGAGGTGATCGCCGTGGACCTGCCCGGCTTCGGCGCCTCCCCGGCGCTGCCGGGCGGCCTCGCCCACGACCTGCCCACCATGAGCGCCGCCCTGGGCGCCCTGTGCGAGGAGCTGGGGCTCGACCGGCCGCATGTCGCGGGCAACTCGCTGGGCGGACTTCTGGCGCTGGAGCTCGGCCGCCGAAACCTCGTACGGTCCGTCACCGCGCTCTCCCCCGCCGGGTTCTGGACTCAGGCCGAGCGACGCTACGCCTTCGGCGTACTGATCGGGATGCGGCGCCTCGCGGAGCGGATGCCGCTGCCGCTGGTCGAGCGGCTCGCCCGCTCGGCGGCCGGGCGGGCGGCGCTGACCAGCACCATCTACGCCCGTCCGGGACTCCGTTCGCCCGAGGCGGTGGTCGCCGAGACGCTCGCACTGGCCGGCGCCACCGGTTTCACCGAGACACTCCGGGCGGGCACCACGGTGCGCTTCACCGACGACGTGCCCGGCGTCCCGGTCACCGTCGCCTGGGGTGCCCGCGACCGGCTGCTCATCCCCCGTCAGGGGGTCCGCGCCAAGCGGGTGATCCCCCGGGCGCGGCTGGTCCGGCTGCCCGGCTGCGGTCACGTCCCCATGAACGACGACCCGGCACTGGTCGCCCGCGTCCTGCTCGACGGCAGCCGCTGAACGGCACGGCACTGTCCGACCGGGCGCGGCCCCGCGCCGGGCGGACCGGGGCGGTGAGGCGACGGGGTGACGGGGTGACGGGGTGACGGGGTGACGGGGTGCATGGAACGCTGAGCTGCCCGCGTGTCAACCCACAGGATGACGCGGCGAGTTGTTCACTCGGGGTTTGCGTGCGAGCCGCGCCGCACGAGTACGTGTGGCAGCGCACACCGGCCGGAACTCCCGTCATCTGGAGGCGCATCCATGTCACACCCCTCGCTCCCCGGCCGTCGCGCCCTGCTGCGCGGCTCACTCGCGGCCTCGGCCGCCCTGGCCCTGCCCACCACCGTCGGGGTGGCGCCCGCGTTCGCCCGGTCCGGGCGCCCGGACGCGAAGTGGGGCGTGCAGACCGGTGACGTGACGCGTGACTCCGGGCTGGTGTGGGTGCGCTCCGACCGTCCGGCCCGGATGATCGTCGAGACGTCGGCGACCGAGTCGTTCCGGCACTCGCGCCGCCTGCCCGGCCCGCTGCTCGGACCCGGCACCGACTTCACCGGGACGGTCCGGCTGCGCGGACTGCCGGCCGGCGAACAGATCCACTACCGGGTGCGGCTCGCCGACCCCGACGACCCGCGCCGCTCCGGCGAACCGGTCACCGGTACGTTCAGGACGGCGTCCGCGCGGCGGCGCGACGGTGTGCGGTTCCTGTGGTCGGGCGACCTGGCGGGCCAGGGCTGGGGCATCGACCCCGGCTTCGGCGGCTACCGGATCTTCGAGGCGATGGCCCGGCTCGACCCCGACTTCTTCCTGTTCAGCGGCGACACCGTCTACGCCGACGGACCGATCCCGACGACCGCGGCGCTCCCGGACGGCAGAGTCTGGCGGAACATCACCACCGAGGAGAAGTCCAAGGTCGCCGAGACCCTGGCCGAGTTCCGCGGCAACTTCCGCTACAACCTGCTCGACGAGCACTTCCGCCGGTTCAACGCCCAGGTCCCGTCCATCGTGCAGTGGGACGACCACGAGGTGCGCAACAACTGGTACCCGGGCCAGCGGATCACGGACACGGACACCCGCTACACGGAGAAGAGCGTCGATGTACTGGCGGCACGGGCACGCCGCGCGTTCGGTGAGTACTTCCCGATGTCCACGCTGCGGCCGGGTGCCGGCGAGGGCCGGGTGTACCGGGTGCTGCGGCAGGGGCCGCTGCTGGACGTGTTCGTGCTGGACATGCGGACGTACCGCAACGCCAACTCCCCCGGCGACCAGACCGCGGACCCGCAGGGGATCCTCGGACGCGAGCAGCTGCAATGGCTCAAGCGGGAACTGGCGCGGTCGCGGGCGGTGTGGAAGGTGATCGCCGCGGACATGCCGCTCGGCCTGATCGTGTCCGACACCACCGAGGGCGCCCAGCACGTCGAGGCGGTGGCCCAGGGCGACCCGGGGGCTCCGCTGGGGCGCGAGCTGCAGATCGCGGAGCTGCTGCGGTTCATCAAGCACCGGCGGATCACCGGCACGGTGTGGCTGACGGCCGACGTGCACCACACCTCTGCCCAGCACTACCAGCCCGCACGAGCCGCGTTCGACGATTTCGAGCCGTTCTGGGAGTTCGTCTCCGGTCCGCTCAACGCGGGCGCCTTCCCGGCGAGCGCTCTCGACGGCACCTTCGGCCCGGAGCGGGTGTTCGTGAAGGCACCGACCGCGTCGAACGTCTCGCCCGCCGGTGGGTACCAGTTCTTCGGCGAGGTCGACATCGACGGCGGCAGCGGGGAGCTGACCGTACGGCTGCGGGAGCAGGACGGCACCGTGCTCCACACCAAGCGGCTGCGGCCGGGACTCGTCGGCCAGTGAGGCGACAAGCGGACCATAAGCCCCATAAGAACTCTTTACTCGACAGTCATGGCGTGTTGGCGGCCGCGAAACACGATTCCTTCACAGTGGCCGCATGAGCCGAGACAGGTCCGACATGACGTACACCCGGCACGGCCGTCCCGCGCAGGGACATCCGGGGGGAGAACCGACCACGCGCTTCACGGCGGCGTTCCACAGTTGGTGGGCACGCCGCCACGGTCACGCACCGCCCGCACCCGATACCGACGGGGCCGCGGAAAGCCGGTCCCCGGAGAGCACCCTGTGGCGGATGCGGACGACGGTACGGGACGAACCGGGCGCGCTGGCCGCACTGTGCACGGCGCTGGCCGAGCACCGGGTCGACATCCTGAGCCTGCAGACGCACCCGCTGGGCGAGGCCACGGTCGACGAGTTCCTGCTGCGCGCCCCGGCCGGCCTGACCGCCACCGGCCTCACCACGGCGGTGACGGGTGCCGGGGGCACGGACACCTGGACCGAGCGGGCCGACGCCCACGATCTGGTGGACGCCCCGACCCGGGTGCTGGAACTCGCCGCACGTACGGCCCTGGACGGCGCGGAAATTCCGCTGGCGCTAAGGCAGTTGCTGGGCCGGTGCACCATCCGTTCACTGCCCGCCGCCCCGGGCGGCGGGCAGCCGGCGCCGGAGGGCGTCCCGGTGGAGGGGACCCTGGAGGACACCGTGATGCGGCTGCGCGCCCCGGAGGGCGGCGTGCTCACCGTGGAGCGGCCGCATCCGCCCTTCACGCCCACCGAGTTCGCCCGGGCGCGGGCCCTGGTGGAACTGGACGCCCGGCTCGGCCCCCGGGTCCCGCACGGCCAGGACGTCCTCACCCTGCCCGAGGGCAGCGACATCACCGTGGGCCGGGCGGACACCGGCGACCTGGAGGCGGCGCGGGCGATGCACGAGCGGTGCTCGCCCGAGACCCTGCGCCGGCGGTACCACGGACCGGTCGGCGACGCGGACCGCTACCTGCATCACCTGCTCGGCCCCCGCTTCGGCCGCACGCTCGCCGTACGGACCGCCTCCGGCCGCGTCGTCGGCCTCGGCCATCTGCTGTGGGACGGCGACGAGACCGAGGTGGCACTGCTCGTCGAGGACGCCTGGCAGCGCCGGGGCATCGGCACCGAACTCCTGGCCCGGCTGGTGTCGATGGCCACCGAGGCGGGCTGCGCCCACGTCTACGCCGTGACGCAGGCGTCCAACACCGGGATGGTCGCCGCGATGCGCGGGCTGGGCCTGCCCCTCGACTACCAGGTCGAGGAGAGCACCCTCGTCGTCACCGCGCGTCTGGACCCGGCACGGGCCCGCCACGCGCGGGAGGGGCGGGAGCACGGCTCACCGGCCGGCCACCGGTCGTGGAGCACCGCGCCACCGGCCCCCTGACACGGGACACGGGACAGAACGGTCCGGCGGTGTCCGCCGGACCGTCCGGCATCCGCGCGGGGCACGGCCCCGCCTCAGTTCCGGGCCGGAGCCTCCGGCCGGTCGGCCGTCCCGCCCGTGCGGCCGCCCTCCGGTGCACCGGTCCGCTCCCCCAGCGCCCCGTCCAGGTCCGCCCACAGGTCGTCGACGTCCTCCAGGCCGACCGACAGCCGCAGCAGCCGGTCGCTCACTCCCGCGTCCCTGCGGTCGTCGGCGTCGACGATGCGGTGGCTGATGGACGCCGGGTGCTGGATGAGGGTGTCCACGCTGCCGAGGCTCACCGCCGGGGTGACGAGCCGTACCCCGCCGATCACCTCGTGCGGGTCCCCGTGCACCTCGAAGGAGACCATCGCCCCGCCGATGCGCGGGTAGTGCACCCGGGCCACGCGCGGATCGGCGGCGAGCCGGCGGGCGAGTTCGGCGGCGTTGGCCGACGCGGCCCGCACCCGTACCGGCAGCGTCGACAGGCCCCGCAGCAGCAGATAGCCCGCCAGCGGGTGCAGCACGCCGCCGGTGGCGAACCGTATCTGCCGCAGCCGCCCCGCGAACTCCTCGTCGCAGGCCACCACCCCGGCCAGTACGTCGCCGTGCCCGCCGAGGTACTTGGTGGCGCTGTGCAGCACCAGCCGTGCCCCGTGCGCGGCCGGACGCTGGAGGACCGGGGTGGCGAAGGTGTTGTCGACGAGCAGCGGTACCGAGCCGCAGGCATGGGCGACGGCCCGCAGATCGACCTCGGCGAGGGTCGGGTTGGCCGGCGACTCCACCAGGACCAGACCGGTGTCCGGGCGCAGCGCGTCGGCGACCCCGGCCGGGTCGGTCCACGTCACCTCGGAGCCGAGCAGCCCGGCGGTCAGCAGGTGGTCGCTGCACCCGTACAGGGGGCGTACGGCGACCACGTGGCGCAGCCCCATGGAGCCGCGCACCAGCAGGACGGCGCTGAGCGCGGCCATGCCGCTGGCGAACGCGACCGCTGTCTCGGTGCCCTCCAGGCGGGCCAGTGCGGTCTCGAAACGGGCGACGGTCGGGTTGCCGAGCCGTCCGTAGACGGGCGGGCCGTCGGGTTCCGCGCCGGTGGCGGCGAAGGAGTCGATGCGGGCGGCCTCGCCGCGGCTGTCGTAGGAGGGGTAGGTGGTGGACAGGTCGATCGGCGGGGCGTGCAGTCCCTGCCGGGCGAGGTCGTCCCGGCCGGCGTGCACGGCCTCGGTGGCGAGTGCTCTCGTGGTGCCGCGCGTGTGCGTGCGTGCGTCCTTGTCCCAGTCCATGGACCGAAGGGTGAACACGGCAGGGCTGGTCGGCGGATATCTCCGTGCTACGTTCGGCCCATGGCTGAATCCGTCGTACTGGATCCGGTGGATCTGCGTCTGCTGGGGTTGCTGCAGAACGACGCCCGGACGACGTACCGGGAGCTCGCCGCGCAGGTCGGGGTCGCGCCGTCGACCTGCCTGGACCGGGTGACCCGGCTGCGCCGCTGTGGCGTGATCCTCGGGCATCGGCTGAAACTGGACCCGGCCAAGCTGGGGCGGGGACTTCAGGCACTGCTGTCGGTACAGGTCAGACCGCACCGGCGGGAGCTGGTGGGACCGTTCGTGGAGCGGATCAGGGCGCTGCCGGAGTCACTGACCGTCTTCCATCTGACCGGACCGGACGACTATCTGATCCATGTCGCGGTCGCGGACATGGCGGATCTGCAGCGGCTGGTGCTGGACGGGTTCACGTCACGGCGGGAGGTCGCGCGCGTGGAGACCCGGCTGATCTTCCAGCAGTGGGACTGCGGCCCGTTGCTGCCGTCTTCGCCCTCGGCTCAAACGGGGTGACGGACGGCGGGCCGCGTACCAGGATGGGCCGCATGTCACAGACCAACAACCCGCTGCCCCGCGAGGTCGCCGACGCCTACGTCGACGAGCTCATCGCCCTCGACCCGGTCACCGGTACGTATCTCGGCGTGCAGGAGAGTTCCCGCCGTCTGCCCGATCTCTCGCCCGCGGGCCAGGCGGCACTCGCGGAACTCCAGCGGGCCACGCTCGCCCGGCTCGACGAGGCCGAGGCCCGGCCCGGCGCGGACAGCGGCATCGAGCGCCGCTGCGCCCGGCTGCTGCGGGAGCGGCTCACCGCGGAGATCGCCGTGTACGAGGCCGACGAGGGGCTGCGTTCGGTCGGCAACCTGGGCACGGTCGCCCACTCGGTGCGCGAGGTGTTCACCGTGACACCGACGCAGACCGAGGAGGACTGGGCCGCGGTCGCCGAGCGGCTGCGCGCGGTACCGGCCGCGCTGGCGGGCTACCGGGAGTCCCTCGCGCTCGGCCTGGAGCGCAAGCGGTACGCGGCTCCGCGGCCGACCGCCGCGTTCGTCGGGCAGCTCACCGAGTGGGCGGACACCGGCGAGGGCCGCGGCTGGTTCGAGGACTTCGCCTCGGCGGGACCGGACGCGCTGCGCGCCGAACTGGACGAGGCCGCCCGCGCCGCGACCGCGGCCGTGGTGGAGCTGCGGGACTGGATGCGCGACGTGTACGCGCCCTCGATCGAGGGCGCCCCGAACACCGTGGGCAGGGAGCGGTACGCCCGCTGGGCCCGGTACTTCAACGGCACCGACCTCGACCTGGACGAGGCGTACGCCTACGGCTGGGCCGAGTACCACCGTCTGCTCGGCGAGATGCGGAAGGAGGCCGAGAAGATCCTGCCGGGCGCCGAGACGCCGTGGGTGGCGCTCGCGCACCTCGACGAGCACGGCCGGCACATCGAGGGCGTCGACGAGGTCCGCGAGTGGCTCCAGGGCGTGATGGACCGGGCGATCGAGTCCCTGGACGGCACCCACTTCGAACTCGCCGAGCGGGTACGGAAGGTGGAGTCGCGGATCGCCCCGCCGGGCAGCGCGGCGGCACCGTACTACACGCCTCCGTCGGAGGACTTCTCTCGGCCGGGCCGCACCTGGCTGCCGACCATGGGACTGACCCGCTTCCCCGTCTACGACCTGGTGTCGACCTGGTACCACGAGGGCGTCCCCGGCCATCACCTCCAGCTGGCGCAGTGGGCGCACGTGGCCGAGGACCTGTCCCGCTACCAGGCCTCCGTGGGCATGGTGAGCGCCAACGCCGAGGGCTGGGCTCTGTACGCGGAGCGGCTGATGGACGAGCTCGGGTTCCTCGCGGACGCGGAGGAGCGGCTGGGCTACCTGGACGCGCAGATGATGCGGGCGGCCCGGGTCATCGTGGACATCGGCATGCACCTGGAGCTGGAGATCCCGGCGGACTCGCCGTTCCACCCGGGCGAGCGCTGGACGCCCGAGCTGGCCGAGGAGTTCTTCGGGGCGCACAGCAGCCGTCCCGCGGACTACGTGGAGAGCGAGCTGACCCGCTATCTGACGATTCCCGGCCAGGCGATCGGCTACAAACTCGGCGAGCGGGCCTGGCTGCTCGGCCGGGAGAACGCCCGCAAGCGGCACGGCGACGCCTTCGACCCCAAGGCGTGGCACATGGCGGCGCTGTCCCAGGGCTCGCTGGGCCTGGACGACCTGGTGGACGAACTGTCGGCGCTGTAGGCGGCCCCGGTCAGCGCATGAAACCCCCTTCGGAGTTGACGACCTGACCCGTGATCCTTCCCCAAGCTCTCAACTCCGTTCGAGCAGGGGAGACCCCAATCGCCTCGTCCGTGGCCAGCCACGCGATGAGGCGGGCGGGGTCGTCGGGCATCCCCCACCGCCCGCCGGGGAAACGCGCGGCGACGGCCTCGTAGGCGTCGCCGGTCAGGTAGTCCGTGTCCACCGGGCCGGGGTTGACGGTGTTGACCGTGACGGCGTGCCCGGCGAGCGTGGTCGCCAGGGAGCGGGTGAGGGAGGCGAGCGCGCCCTTCTGCAGGGCGTAGGCGATCTCGCCGGGCATGCCGCCGGCGATGTCCTGGCCGGACGTCGTCATCACCACGCGGCCGCCCGGCGTGCGCGGCGGCAGGGCGGCCCGGTGCCGGGCGTGGGCCTGGACGAGCAGCAGCACCGAGCGGGCGTCGACGGCCCAGTGCGCGTCGAGCATGGCGGCGTCGACGGTGTCGAGGTCGCCGTCGGAGCCGCTGAGGGCGTGGTTGGCGACGAGGATGTCGAGCCGCCCGCCGAGCGCGGTGGCGGCCCGGGCGTGCAGTTCGGCGGGGACGTCCGGGTCGGCGAGGTCGCCCGGTCCGGCGGCCACCCGCGCCGAGGGGTCGCCGAGCGCTTCCCGTACGGAGGCGGTCACCTCCTCGATCCGGTCGGCGCCCCAGGGCATGGCGGCGTCGTGCGGGACGTGATGGTGGAGATAGACGCTCGCTCCGTGGGCGGCGAGACGGCGGGCGACCGCGTGCCCGATGCCGGCGCGCCGACTGGCCCCGGTGACCAGGGCGGTCCGGCCGCGCAGGGGCAGGGGGTCACGGCGGAGGGCTTCGGGGGCGGGGTGCGGGAACTTGGGCATGGTCGCCCATCATGAGGGGCGCCGGCGGCCGGCGCACGTGGATATCCCTGCCGGGCCAGGGCCGTGGAGTCGCCCGACGGGAGGAGCCCGACGGATGTCCGCCCGCCTCGCGGGCCCGGTCGTGGCCGGAGGCCGTCTCCTTGCCGTCGGCGGCCCGTCCGTAAGGGCGGTGCCTTCTGCGGTGCCGCCCTGAGGGGGCCGCCGTCCGATTCCACCCGCTCCACCGTGCCTGGTCGCACCCTGTGCGACACCTGAGAGGCCCGACTGCTGTGGTGGGCCCGCGGACTCGGCTCAGGTGACTCCGTGCTGCCGCAGCGTCGAGCCCGACCGGCCCTTCACCACCTCGAGTTGGGCGTGGATCCGGCGGCGCAGGTCGGGGACGTGGCTGACGATGCCCACGCTGCGGTCGCGTTCCCGCAGGGAGTCCAGGACGTCCAGGACCTCGTCGAGCGTCTGGTCGTCGAGGCTGCCGAAGCCCTCGTCGATGAAGAGGGTGTCCAGCCGGACCCCGCCGGCCTCGTCGGTGACGACGTCGGCGAGTCCGAGCGCGAGGGCCAGCGAGGCGAAGAAGGTCTCGCCGCCCGAGAGGGTCGCGGTGTCCCGCTCCCGGCCGGTCCACGCGTCCACGACGTGCAGTCCGAGGCCGCTGCGCCCGCGCCCGGTGCGGTCGTCGGAGTGCACCAGGGTGTAGCGGCCGGAGGACATCCGGTGCAGCCGGGCGGTCGCCGCGGCGGCGACCTGCTCCAGGCGGGCGGCCAGGACGTAGGACTCCAGGCGCATCCTGCGTTCGTTGTCGGCCGAGGTGCCCGCGGTGAGGCCTGCCAGGCGGGCCACCCGGTCGTACTCCTCGCGCAGCGGCGCCAGCCGACGCGCCGAGGCGGTGGCCCGCGCGGAGAGCCGGTCGAGTTCGGCGCAGCGGCGGGCTGCGGCATCACGTGCGGAGGCCGCCTCGCGCGTCCTGCGGTCCGCGTCCTCGGCGGTGCGCTGTGCGACGGTGAGGCCGGCGGGGGGCTGCTGGGCGGCGGCCGCGGTGCCCGGCTCGGCGAGCACCGCGCGTACGGCGGCCTCCTCCTGCTGCCAGGCCTCCAGCCGGTCCTGCAGTGCGCGGTGGGCGGCCGCGTCGAGGAGTGCCTCGGCCGCCGCCCGCGGGGTGGCGAAGCCCGCCCGGAAGGCGGCGTCGGCGAGCCGGCCGTCGGCCTCCTTGAGCCGCTGTGCGGTGCCGTCGGCGACGCGGGCCGCGTCGGCGGCGTCGGTGAACTGTGCGGCGTGCCGCTCCAGTTGCGCGGCGCGCGTGGCCACGCTGTCCGCGTCACCCCGCGCCTGGGTCAACTCCTCCTCCAGCGCGTCCTGTTCATGGTCCAGCCGCTCCCGGTGGCCCGCCCGGGCGGCGGCCCGCACCGCCGCCTCCCGCTGGGCGGCGACGCGTCGTTCATGTTCGTGTTCCGCCTGGCGCAGCTGTTCCCGGGCGGGGTGCAGATCGGAGGCGGCGCCTCGGGCCTGCGCGTACCGCCGCTCCGACTCCTCCGCTTCTCGGGCGAGGTGGGCGGCCGGCGTGTCTCCCGCCTCCGCTCCGGCGGCGGCCAGCGCCTCGCGTACGGCGCCGAGACGGCCTTCCTGGTCGGCCCGGTGCTCCTCGGCACTCTGGTGGGCGGCCAGGGCCCGCTCCTCCGCCTCGCGGTCGACGTGGCCGGCGACCTTGCGGGCGGGGGCGGGGTGTTCGGTGGCACCGCAGACGGCGCACGGGTCGCCGTCGGTGAGGCCCGCGGCGAGTTCGGCGGCGATGCCGGCCAACCGCTGTTCCTTGAGGTCGAGCCAGTGCTGTTTGGCCTCGAGGGCCCGTTCCCGGGCCGCGCGGGCCTGTTCGGCGGCGTCCTCGGTGTCCTCGGCCAGCTGGTCCCGCAGCCGTGCGGCGGTCAACCGCTTGTGCGCGGTGTCGCGTTGCACGGCGAGCTCACCGGTCCGGGCCGCGGCCTCCTGCGCGGACTCGATACGGTCCTGGAGGCCGGCGCGGGTCTCCTCCCAGCCGGTGAGCCACGCCTCGGACTCGTCGAGCGCGTCGTCGTCGGCGCGCTCCTGGCGGTCCAGAGCCACCCGCTCCCCGAGGAGTTCCGTGAGCCGTCGCTCGGCGCGGCGGGCCGACTCCAGCCCGCCCAGTTCCTCGGTGGCCCGGCGGGCGGCGGCCGCGAGCCCGGCCGCACCCGCGTCCCTGAGGGCCGGGGGAAGCAGGGCGCGGGTATCCGCCTCGGCGTCGGCCGCCCGCCGGTGTTCGGCGTCGGCGGACTCCCGCAGTTCCAGGGCGGGGGCGACCGTCTCGGCCTTCCGGGACCGGTCCAGGCGCGTCTGCGCCTCCTGCCGGTCCTCGGCCCGCTCCGCCAGCCGTGCCGCGCGCTGCCGTGCCTCGGCGAACCGCCGCTGCAACCGGTCCCGTTCGCGTGCCTCGTCCAGTGACCGGTCGGCGGCGGTCTGGGCGGACTCGGCCGCGGCGAGGCGGCAGCGGGCGACGGTGAGCTGTTCGCGGGCGGTGCTGCGGGCCACGGCGGCCGCACTCAGCACGCTCTCGGCCAGTCCCGGTTCGCCCGGCACGAGGTCTGCCGGCTCCATGGCCCCGCCCGCGGCCTGCTGCATCCGGTGCGCGTCGGCGAGCAGTTCGGCGTCGCCGTCCCGCACTCGGGACTCGGCGGCACGGCGGCGTTCGGCCAGGCGCTTCTCCATGTCGGCGAAGCGGCGGGTGTCGAAGAGCCGGCCGAGCAGTTTGCCGCGCGCCTCCGCGTCGGCGCGCAGGAAACGCGCGAAGTCGCCCTGGGGCAGCAGGACGACCTGGCAGAACTGCTCCCGGCTCATGCCGAGGAGCTGGGTGATCTCCTCACCGATCTCCTGGTGGGAGCGGCTGAGGTCCTTCCAGGACCGGCTCACCGGATCGTGTTCGCGCAGCCGACTCTGTGCCTTGTCCAGGGTCGTGCCGGTGCCGCGTTTCTTCGGGCGCTGCCAGGGCGGCTGCCGGGTGACCTCCAGCCGGCGGCCGGCGACGGTGAGTTCGAGGGTGACCCCCGTGCGGGTGGCGGGGGCCGCGTGGTCGCTGCGCAGCGCTGTGCCCTGCCCGTTCTGCCGGGCCCCGGGGACGGAGCCGTACAGCGCGTAGCAGACGGCGTCGAGTATCGAGGTCTTTCCGGCGCCGGTGGGGCCGTGCAGCAGGAAGAGGCCCGCGGCGGAGAGTGAGTCGAAGTCGACGGTCAGTGAGCCGCCGAAGGGGCCGAAGGCGGTGATGTCGAGCCGGTGCAGCCTCATCGCGCCACCTCGTTCACGGCCTCGGCGGCGCGGACCGCGTCGACGGTGTCCCGCAGGACGGCCCGCTCGTGCTCGTCGGGGCCGGTGCCGCGCACATGGGCGACGAAGTCCTCGGCGATCTGCTGGTCGTCGCGCCCGGCGAGGCGCCGGGCGTAGGACACCGACGGGTCGTCGGGCGCGCGTTCGGGTGCGAAGACCAGGCTCAGGGTGTGCGGGAAGCGTTCGGTGAGCCGGGCCATGGGGTCGGCGGGGCGGACCGGGTCGGTGAGCGTGGCCTCGACCCACGCCTCCCGGTGCCGCGCGAGGGCGGGGTCGGCGAGCAGCTCCTCCAGGGTGCCGCGGATCCGGGCGAGGGCACGCGGCACCGGGCAGTCGAGCCGCTCGGCGGTGACCGTTCCGTCGGCGTCCAGGTCGACGAGCCACATGCTCTTGCGGTGGTCCGCCTCCGAGAAGGAGTACGGCAGCGGCGAGCCGGAGTAGCGCACCCGCTCGGTGAGGGTCTGGCAGCCGTGCAGATGGCCGAGCGCCACGTAGTCGACGCCGTCGAACACTCCGGCGGGCACGGCGGCGACCCCGCCGACGGTGATGTCCCGCTCACTGTCGCTCGGTGCGCCGCCGGTGACGAAGGCATGCGCGAGGACCACGGACCGGGTGCCGCGCGGACGGGCGGCGAGATCGGCGCGGACCCGGTCCATGGCGGCCGCGAGCACCGCCTCGTGGCCTGCCTTCTCCACTTCGAACTCGTCCTTGACCAGCGCCGGTTCCAGGTAGGGCAGCCCGTAGAAGGCGACCTCCCCGTGCGCGTCGGACAGCATCACGGGGGTGCCGCTCGCCGCGGGGTCGGTCCGCAGGTGGATGCCCGCGCGCCCGATGAGCCCGGCGCCGACGCCGAGACGGCGGGCCGAGTCGTGGTTCCCGGAGATCATCACGGTCGGCACACCGAGGCCGGCGAGGCGGTGCAGGGCGTCGTCGAACAGCTCCACCGCGGCGAGCGGCGGCACCGCCCGGTCGTACACGTCTCCCGACACGACCACCGCGTCGACGGCGTACTCGCGCACGGTCGCCACCAGGTGTCCGATGAAATCGGCCTGGGCACCGAGCATGCCGACCCGGTGGAACGACCGGCCGAGGTGCCAGTCGGAAGTGTGCAGCAATCTCATAAAATGGCCCTGACCTGCATATCTTTCTCGGTAACACGCCAAAAACCAGCACAATCCGGCATGGGAAACCCAGGTCGGCGCCCACCACGCTAGCGCCTACCGGTACCTGGTTGACCACTGACCTCACATCGCGATCTCGCGTCAGCCCATACACCGAATGTCTGCGGAATCCGCGTGGAGGCGTTCTCCCCACACCCCTGGACAGCGGGTTCTCCGGGACAGCGACCGTAGCGCGAGGCGAGGCGGAGCAGATCGCTGCAGCTCAGCGCCGGTTCTGTGGACAATACCCGGCGTAACGGGTGCGGTACCGGCACCCGAAGAGTGATGGCACCTTGCGTCAAATACCTCCTCCTTGTCGGCTGTCAGTGCGCCGGCGGCACAGCCGATGTCGCGCCAGAACCGGCAGATGCCGAGAGCATCGGATCCAGGTCACTCCCCCGGACAAAAATACCCAGGGGGGTATTCATGAGGAATCGGGAACCTGCCCGGTATCGCCTCCACCCCGACGTGTACCCAGCGGGGTATCAAGGAGTCAGGCATTCCGCACCGAAGGAGCAGTTCACCGTGTCCTACGACCGCACCGTCCGCCTGGCCACCTCCGACTTCGACGCCGCCGTCGCCGCCGTCCGCGAGGCACTGGCGGATCAGGGATTCGGCGTCCTCACCGAGATCGACGTCAGGGCCACCCTCAAGGCCAAGCTCGGCCACGACATGGAGGACTACCTGATCCTCGGCGCCTGCAACCCGCCGCTCGCTCACCGGGCCCTGGAGGCCGACCGCTCCATCGGCCTGCTCCTGCCGTGCAACGTCGTCGTCCGCCGCGACGGCGACAGCACGCTCGTCCAGGCCCTCGACCCGGGGACCATGGTCACCCTCACCGGCCTCGACACCCTCAAGCCCGTCGCCGACGACGCCACCGCCCGCCTGGACGCCGCTCTGAACGCCCTGTCCGCCACCTGACCCGCTCCGGGGCCGGGGCGTCACGAGAGGGACAGGAAGAGCTTCTCCACCTTCTGGGTGTCGAGGCCGTCGGCGCCGCCCTCCTGGCTCAGGCACTCCTCGAGGCCGCCGGCGACGATGGCGAAACCGGCCCGGTCCAGCGCGCGGTTGACCGCGGCGAGCCGGGTGACGACCTCCTCACAGTCACGCCCTTCTTCCAGCATGCGCGCGACGCCGGCGAGCCGGCCCTGTGCGCGCTTGAGCCGGTCGGCGGCCGACCGCACCTGGTCGGCGGGGAAGCGGTCACCGGCCGGGGCTCCGGGTGGCGAGGGAGGCGCGGACCTCGTCCATGTCGAGCCCGCGGACGGCGGTGATCAACTGGTCCAGCGCCTGGGGCGGCAGGGCGCCGGGCCGGGAGAACACCAGGACACCCTCACGGAAGGCCATCAGGGTGGGGATCGAGGTGATGTCCGCCGCGGCGGCCAGGGCCCGCTCGGCCTCGGTGTCGACCTTGCCGAAGACGATGTCGGAGTGGGCCTCGGAGGCCTTCTCGTAGACGGGGGCGAACATCCGGCACGGTCCGCACCAGGAGGCCCAGAAGTCGACGAGGACGATGTCGTTGCCGGACACGGTGTTCTCGAAGTCCGCGGCGGTGAGTGTGACGGTGCTCATGGGACGGTCCCTTCCGTTTCGCCTGAGTAGTGGCTTTTGATACCCCCCGGGGTATACGACACCGGAACGGGGCGGGGCACTCCCCGGACGGCACAGCATGCCGCTGCCCCGGCGCACCGAAGAGCGGTGCGCCGGGGCAGCGGGGCCAGGGGCCGCTGGGTCCGGTGACCTGCTAGGTCCGGTGGACGGCGCGTCGCAGCGGACAGCGGGCGATGAAGCCGTAGCAGACGCCCGCACCGGCGCCCAGCGAGGCGATGGCCGCCAGGACCGGGACCGCTATGTGGGCGGGAGCCTGCTGGACCAGGACGAAGGTGCCCATGGCCAGCACGAACCAGGCGAAGAGCCGGGAGAGGACGTGGGCGGGGACGCGTCCGGCCAGCCGGGCTCCGGCCAGACTGCCGACGACCGCGAATCCGGTGACGGCCAGGGTCAGGGTCCAGTCGATCTGGACGCTCGACAGGTAGCCGGCGAAGCCCGCGGCGGACTTCATCGCGATGACCAGCAGTGAGGTGCCGATGGCCACCGGCATGGGCAGGCCGCCCAGCAGGGCCAGGGCGGGGACGACGAGGAAGCCGCCGCCGGCGCCGACCAGGCCGGTGGCCAGGCCGACGGCCGCGCCGTCCAGCAGGACCCGCCCCACCGGCACCTGCCGGTGGGCCCGGTCGGGGTCGACACCCCGGCGGCCCCGGAGCATGGCGGCGGCGGTGACGATCATCATGACCGCGAAGGCGATCAGCAGGATGACGTCGGGGATGTGGCCGCCGACGAGTCCGCCGGTGTAGGCACCGGCCATGCCGGCTGCTCCGAACAGGACGCCGGTGCGCCAGCGGACCCGTCCGTCGCGGGCATGCTTGATCATGCCCACGGCGGAGGTGACGCCGACGACGAACAGGGAGGTGGCGATGGCCTCCTTGGCGTCCATGCCCGCGACGTAGACCAGCAGCGGCACGGTCAGGATCGACCCGCCTCCCCCGAGCAGCCCGAGGGAGACGCCGACCAGCAGCGCGAGGATCAGGACGATCGTCAGCGTCATGACGCTCACCTGCCGTCGGCGAGCTGGGCGACGGCCTTGCGCGGGTCGAAGGACGGGATGCGGTTCCACGGCATCTTCGACAGCATCACCCCCATGGCACAGGTGTTGCTGATGGCGGCGAAGGCCAGCCCGCCGCCGACGAACGCGGACAGCGCCTGAAGGCCGGGGACGAGGAAGCTGCCGAGGGCGCCGACCAGCACCAGGGAGCCGGCGGCCAGGCGGACCTGGCGCTCCATGTCCCAGCGCTCCTGGCCGTAGTCGGTCGGCGCGCCGGACTTCTCCCAGGCGGTCATGCCGCCCGACAGGACCGTCAGGCCGGGGAGTCCTGCCTCGGCGAGGGCGCGTTCGGCCTGGCCGGCACGCTGGCCCGAGCGGCACACCAGCACCACGTCGGTGTCCAGGTGCCTCGTCAGCTCCTCGCGGTGCTCGCGCAGGGTGCCCAGCGGGACGTTGTAGGAGCCGGGGATGTGCGCGCCCTCGAACTCGGCGGGGGAACGGACGTCGAGCAGGCGCGGCGGACGGGCGGAGTCGAGCCGGGTGCGCAGTTCGTCGGTGGTCAGGCTGCGGGGGGTGGTGGGGGTGGTCATGCGTTGGTCTCCTGTCGGTTGTCGCGGGGGGCGGGGATGTCGGGGGTGAGGGAGCACAGCCCCAGGTCGAGGGCGTTGTCGAAGCTGTCGTCGACGGCGACGACGTCACGGCCGCGGGCGTGGAGCAGGGCGGCGACGACGCCGGCGCGGTAGCCGCCGGCGCAGTGCACCCAGACACGGCCCGCGGGGATCTCCTCGAGGCGGCCCGGCACCTCGTGGATGGGGATGTGCACCGAGCCCGGGATGTGCGCCTCGGCGCGCTCCTGGTTGCGGCGCACGTCCAGCAGGACGAGGCCGTCGCCGCCGAGGACGTCCTTCAGGTCACCGAAGGTGGCGCGCTCGTAGGAGACCGGCGCCTCGCCCCCGGTCCAGTCCTCGGGGCCGCCGGTGGCCATGGCGGCCGGGCGGTCGATGCCGATGCGGACCAGCTCGCGCTGGGCCTCGGCCACGTCCTCGGCGGTCTCGCCGAGCAGGGTGAGGGGGGTGCCCCACGGGATCAGCCAGCCCAGGTAGGTGACGAACTGGCCGTCCAGGCCGAAGTTGAGGCTGCCCGCCAGGTGCCCGGCGGCGAAGGCGGTGCGCTCGCGCAGGTCCACCACCCACTCGCCGGCCTTGATCCGGCGCCGCAACTCGGCCGGGTCCGCCACGGACGGCGCGGACAGGTCCGGCTTGCCCACCTCGCCGGAGTTGGCCGGGCCCATGTGGGCGTAGTAGGCCGGGTAGGCGTCCAGGCCCGCCAGGAGCTGCTCGATGTAGGCCTCTTCGTCGGCGGTCAGCGCGGCGTTGGTCCGCTTCTCCTCGCCGATGGTGCTGGAGAGTCCGGCGGCCTGGGTCGCGGAGCAGAACGAGCCGAATCCGTGGGTCGGGTAGACGGCGGTCTCGTCCGGCAGTTCCGCGGCCAGCCGGTGCGCCGAGCGCCACTGCGCCCGCACCAGGGTGTCGGTGTGGTCCGGGCCCAGCAGGTCCGGTCGTCCCGTGGTGCCGTACAGCAGGGAGCCGCCGGTGAACACCGCGACCTGCTCTCCGGCGGCCTCCAGCGCGTAGGACAGGTGGGTGTGGGTGTGCCCCGGGGTGTGGATCACCCGCACCCGCAGGCTGTCGCCGACCTCGATCACCTGACCGTCGCGCACCGGGGTCCGCTCGTAGGAGACCTCGTCGTCGGCGTTCACCAGGTACTGCGCGCCCACCTCGCGGGCCAGGGCCAGGCCGCCGGTGACGTAGTCGTTGTGGATGTGCGTCTCGAACACGTGGGTGATCCGCACTCCGGCGGCGGCGGCCAGCGCGGTGACGCGGTCGTAGTCGCGCTGGGGGTCCACCACCAGGGCCACGGAACCGTCGTGGGCGAGGTAGGTGCGGTCCCCCAGGCCAGGGGTCTCGATGGGCAGAACGGTGATCATCGCGTCTCCTCGGAAGTGGTCGGGACGGTGCGGGTGCCGGGCTCGGCACCGGTGATCGCGGGGCGGCCGGCCTCGATCCAGGCGGCGGTGCCGCCGCTGACGCTGTGGGCGTCGTAGCCCAGGTCGCGGAGCAGGGAGGTCGCCTGCGCGCTGCGGCCGCCGCTCTGGCAGATCACGTGGACCCGGCGGTCCTTGGACAGCTCGCTGAGGATCAGGGGGAGATGGGGCAGCGGTGCCGACCGGGCGCCGGGGACGTGACCGGCCCGGTACTCGCCGCTGTCGCGGACGTCGACGACGAGGGCGCCTGCCGCGTGCGCCTCGGCGAAGCTCTGCTGGTCGATCTCGGGAACCATGCGGGGAACTCCTGCTCACTTGCCTTCAGAAATACCCTGGGGGGTATGCCTGAGCTCAACCGTAACAGGACCCGGCTTATGCCCCGGGGGGTATATGGGAGTGACGCGCCTCACATGCCGGACCTTCGTCCCCACCGCGGAACGGGGAGGCGACGGGGCACTGCGCCGCCCCGGGAGGGAGCCTGAGGGTGGCGCAGTCGTCCGGCCTTCCGTGCCCGACGGCCCTCACACCCCGGGGGTGAACCGCTGCCGTGACCTCAGCGGCGCCCCGGCCGCCCGGCCGGACCCGAGTCGCGCCGACGTGCGGC
Organism: Streptomyces cathayae; assembly: GCF_029760955.1. Taxonomy (GTDB): domain Bacteria; phylum Actinomycetota; class Actinomycetes; order Streptomycetales; family Streptomycetaceae; genus Streptomyces; species Streptomyces cathayae. The sequence continues at coordinate 6,721,394 of NZ_CP121682.1, read as the reverse complement.
ACGGTTCGGCCCGGGCGGCCCCGCCGTCGATCCCACCGCCCTGTCGCGAGGTCGAGGCGGATCACGGCCGGGACGCGGTTCGGCGTTCGCCGGGGCGGCACCTCGGACCACCGCCGCCCCGGCGCGAGTGGCGTCTTCACGACCCACGAGCACATACCCCCGCCCGTATGCCCTGCCGTGACTCCCGAATGCGGTACCGCCTCATGGAGCCCTCACGATGACAGCGCCCTCTTCACACCACGGAGCGGGTTCCGTGCTGCGCTGCCTTCCGGTGCTGGTCGCCGTGCCGGTCTCGCCCCCATGCGCGGCCGGGCAGTCCGCGGCGGAATCCATCCGCGCCGAACCGGCTCCGCCACGGCCGACGCACGGTTCGCGGCAGGCCCCCCTCGTGGACAAGGCCGCCGCGGAGCAGGGCAGCACCGATGTCAGCGAGGCCGTCGCCCTCCACGAGGCCGCCGGCCCCTCGCCGTCGGACACCGGACACCGCACACTGCGGCAAAGGGGTTACTTCCGACACCGTCTTCGCCCGCGTCGGCTCCCGTCCGTCCGCGCCGCCGCCGACGCCGGAACGCGCGGAGCACGGGACGCCGGCCGTGCCGGCAGGCCCCGGCCCTGCGTCCGCAGGGCCGGGTTCCGCACCCGGCCCGGTACGGCTCTCCGCCTTGAGCATCCAGACCGGCCCGCGCGCCGTGTCCCCTCACTTCCTCAGCGAAACGGAGTCCCTCTCAGGCGACCCGGCGGTGGTCACGCGTCCCCGTATGCCTCGCCGCCCAGTTCGAGGCGGGCGGTTCCGGCGGTCGCGTCCGCGAGCCAGGACCGGAAGGCGACGACGTCGGAGTCGGGGAGGCCGATCTCGATCGTGACCGCCTCGGCGTAGCGCACGTCCCGCACCGTGCGCCCCGTGGAGCGCAGGTCGTTCTGGATCTTGCCGGCCCGCTGGTGGTCGACCGTCACCGTGGCCAGCCGGAACCGGCGGCGGGTGAGCGTGCCGACGTCGTCCAGTGCCTCGCCGACGGCGCCGCCGTAGGCGCGGATCAGCCCGCCCGCGCCGAGCTTGACGCCGCCGTAGTAGCGGGTGACGACCGCGACGACGTACCGCATGTCACGGCGCAGCAGCATCTGGAGCATGGGGACGCCCGCGGTGCCGCCGGGTTCCCCGTCGTCGCTGGCCTTCTGGACGGAGGCGTCCGCGCCGATGACGTACGCCCAGCAGTTGTGGGTGGCGGCGGCGTGCTCCTTGCGGACGCCGGCGATGAACTCCTGCGCCTCCTGCTCGGTGGCCGCCGGGGCGAGGGCGCACAGGAAGCGGGAGCGGTTGATCTCGGTCTCGTGCACACCCGCGCGGGCGACGGTGCGGTACTCGTCCTGCATCCGGCCAGCCTATGCGGCGCCCCGGGGCACGGTCATGGCGGTCAGCAGGGCGGTGCCGGGGACGAGGTCCGGCCAGCCGGCACCACGCCAGGACAGCACGGCGATCGCGGAGGTCGGGAACTTGGTGCGGACCCGGTCGAGCGTGTCGTCCACGCCGTCGCCGGCCAGGGTCAGGACGAGGTCGGCCAGGCCCGGGTTGTGGCCGATCAGCAGCAGGGTGCCGATATCGGCGGGCACCTCGTGCAGCACGGCCAGGAGCGCGGGGGCGTCGGCGGCGTACAGCCTTGGTTCGTGCCGGACCGGCACGGAGGTGTCCCACTGCGCCGCCGCCAGCTCCCAGGTCTCGCGGGTGCGGACGGCGGTGGAGCACAGCACGAGACCGGGCAGGCCGACGGTCCCGGCGATCGCGCGTCCGGCGGCGGGCGCGTCCCGGCGGCCGCGCGCGGCCAGCGGGCGGTCCCGGTCGGCGACGCCGTCGGGCCAGGCGGACTTGGCGTGCCGCAGGACGACCAGCCGCCGCTCCCGTCCCGCGCCGGTGCGCCCGGTCATCCCGCTCGCCCCCGCCGCCCCGCTCACGCCGGGGATCCCAGGTCTCGGGCGAGGTCGAGGCCGAGCAGCCGGTCCGCGTAGGCGTACGTCTCGAAGCGGGCGCCGTCCGGCAGGTCCGGTGCGGTCTCCACGTCCCGCAGCACCCGGAGGACGCCGGCCGTGTCCAGGTCGTCCTCCCAGGCGGTGCGCAGGTCCGCGCGCACCGCGTCGGGGACGGGCCGCGAGGGCCGGTGCGCCCAGGCGGCGACCGCGCCGCGCCAGCGCGCGAGGGTGCCGGCGGCGTCGTCCAGGGCGGCCGGGTCGAGCCGCAGCGGACTGCTCCTGGGGTGCGCGAGCAGGGCCAGACGCAGAACGGTCGGGTCGGTGCCGTCCGACACGCCGGGGGCCTTTGGACGGACGGGCGCGACGGCGACCCGGACCCCGTCGGGTGTCCCGCCGCCCTCGCTCACCACATGCAGGACCTGGGCCTCGCCCAATCCCGTGCCGGCGTCCCGGCTGTCCTCGAAGGGCCGTACGCCGAGGGCCGCGCCCGCCGCGCGCAGTTCGGGCAGGTCCCGTTCGCCCACGAGCAGCGCCCACACCGGGGTGCCGCCGAGTTCCAGGGCACGTACGAGCAGGTCGGCGACGAGCAGCACTCTCAGGTTCGTCGGATCGAATCCGCGCGTGTGGGCCTCGACGCGGGTGAGGCCCCGCCGGGCGGGGGTGGCGTCCACGGGTTCGCCGGTCCGGGCGTCGGTGATGCGCAGCACGAGGCGAGCGTAGGCGCACAAGCGGGCCCGCGCAGGCATCTCGCACGCTTTTCGGGGCTGCCGCGGTTCCGAGCCGGGAATCTCCGCACCCACTCGGCCGTTGTCGGAGCATCGGAGCAACTGCTCTTCCACGACCCTTCAGGAGGCCTGACGGTGTACGGCGACGAGGCAACGGTCCGCAAGATCCTCACCGGGCTGGGCGACACCTGGGCCGTGGTGGGCCTGTCGTCGAACCGGCAGCGCGCGGCGTACGGCGTCGCCCAGGTGCTGCAGCGCTTCGGCAAGCGGGTGGTGCCGGTGCATCCGAAGGCCGAGACGGTGCACGGCGAGCAGGGGTACGCCTCGCTCGCGGACATCCCCTTCGAGGTGGACGTCGTCGACGTGTTCGTGAACGGCGAACTGGCCGGAGCGGTGGCGGACGAGGCCGTCGCCAAGGGCGCCAAGGCGGTGTGGTTCCAGCTGGACGTCGTCGACGAGACGGCCTACGAGCGGACCCGCGCGGCGGGCCTGGACATGGTGATGGACCGCTGCCCGGCGATCGAGATACCGCGCCTGGGCTAGCCGGAGTCGGGCTTCACTGGCCCCGGGCCTCAGGGCCGGGGCCCGGTGAGACCCGGGGCGCCCCACACCGGGAACCAGCGGGCCAGATCGTCCTCGATGCGCAGGTCGTCCGCGAGGAGCGCCCTGATCTGGAGTTCCAACGCGTTGTCGCGCCGCTCCGTGCCGTCGGGGAGCGGCGCGAAGGGGTAGAAGGTACCGCGCTTGTAGAGATAGACCAGCGCCAGGACCCGAGGGTCCGTTGTGGCCCGGAACCCGACCAGGGAGCAGAGGAGTTGCGGGCCGAAGCCCGCGTCCTGGAGGAGCGTGTTGACGGCGTGCAGGTCGTTGACCAGTGAGGCGGTGTCGTCGGCGGGGTGATGGACGAGGATCCATGTGTACCCGTACGCGTCCCTGGTGTACTCGACGGGTGTGCCGCCCCGGCCGGTGTCGGCGTCGAGCAGGTCCCGTACCTCCTGCCGGAGCCGGTCGAACGCGCCGCCCTCCACGCTCGCGAAGCAGACCGATCCGCTCCCGGTCGGGGTGAACCCCGCCCCCGCCTGCACGGTGATCGCGGCCGAGGGCAGGCTGAAGAGCTGGTCGAGGTCCGGGCGCACCGGCTTGCTGCGGCCGAGGATGGTGTCGAGGAGTCCCACGGCACGGCACCTCCATGGTTCGTCGGATCGTCATGCCCGGCCGAGCTGGGCCGAGATCCGGCCGAGCTGGTCGAGGCGCTGTTCGAGGGTGGGGTGGGAGGAGAGCAGCCGGCTCAGGCTCTCCCGGGAGGAGAAGGCCGGTGCGAACCAGAAGGCGTTGAACGGCTCCGCCCGGCGAAGGTCCTTCGTCGGGATCCTCGCCATCTCTCCGGTCACCTTGGTGAGCGCGGACGCGAGTGCGGACGGACGGCCGGTGAGCAGCGCGGCGGAGCGGTCGGCGGACAGTTCGCGGTAGCGGGACAGCAGCCGGGTCAGCAGGAAGCTGATCACGTACACGACGGCGCTGACCAGGGGGATCAGGACCGCCACGAGGGCGGTGGTGCTGTCGCGGCTGGTGCGGCCGAGGCCGGTGTAGAGCGCGGCGCGGGTCATGAAGCCGGCCAGGACGCCCAGGAACGAGGCGATGGTCATCACGGCGACGTCCCGGTGGGCGACGTGCGACAGCTCATGGGCGAGGACGCCCTCCAGTTCCTCCGGTTCCAGGCGGCGGAGCAGACCCGTGGTGACGCACACCAGGGCCGTTCTCTCGTTGCGGCCGGTGGCGAAGGCGTTCGGCAGGTCGCTGTCGGCGATCGCCACCCGCGGCTTGGGGATGTCGGCGAGGGCGCAGATGCGGTCCACGGAACCGTGCAGCCCGGGAGCCTGCTCGGGGGTCACCTCGCGCGCCCCCATGCTGAAGGCCGCGATCCGGTCGCTGAACCAGAACTGCGCGACGAACAGGATGCCCGCGAACAGCAGGATGACGGGCCACGCGTTCTTCACGAGGGCCAGCAGAACCCCGACGAAGACGACGTAGAGCAGCCCGATCAGGAACATCGTCGTCACCATGCGGGTGGTGAGGCCCCGGTCCGGGGCGTACCGCGAATGCGACCGGGTCCTGGGCATCCGGATCACCTCCAGTGAACGTGCACTGCCACACTGCACATCCCTCTCCTGCCAGTGTGCCCCTTTTGCGCGCGGCGGGGCCCGGCGCGGAACCCGTCGGCCCGGGCCGGTGTGCACGGCACGGGGGTCCGGACCCGCTGCTGCCGTCAGTCGTGCGGGGGACGGCCGCCGATCCGGTGGCCGGCCACGTTCAGCGCCTCGTCCACCAGTCGGCGCGGATGTCCGTCGCGCAGTGAGTAGATGACCCTGCGGCCCTCCTTCCGCGTGTCCACCAGTCCCGCGAGGCGCAGCCGTGCCAGGTGCTGGCTGACCGCGGGTCGCGCCGCCCCGCACGCCTCGGTGAGCGTGCTGACGTCGGCCTCGCCGCCGCTCAGGGCGTGCAGCAGGGTCAGCCGGGTGCGGTCACCGAGCAGGGCGAGGAGTTCCGCCGCGAGCGCGAACCGCCGGTCGCCGGGGATGCGTGGGTGCGCATCGTGCGCAGGTGACAGGTGCATGCGTGCGCTCATACGCACATAATGGCCCCCTGGGCGGCACCGCGTCCACCCCGCCCACCGGAAGGGGATCCCCATGTGCGCCCGGTACGAGCACAAGCACCCGCACCCCGGAACGTCCCCGCGCCACCGCCTCCGCCACCTGCTCGCCCCGCACTCCCACGAGACCGCGGACAAGCTCGACTCCGCCCTCGAGTCCTCGGCCCGCGGCCTGCGGGCGCTGTGGATCTCGCTGGCGGTGCTCGGTGTGACGGCGCTGGCCCAGGCGGTCGTGGTGGCCGTCTCGGGTTCGGTCGCGCTGCTCGGCGACACGGTGCACAACACCGCGGACGCGCTGACCGCCGTACCGCTCGCCCTCGCCTTCGTGCTGGGCCGGCGCGCCGCCACCCGCCGTTTCACCTACGGCTACGGCCGGGCCGAGGACCTGGCCGGCATCGCGATCGTGCTGACGATCGCCGCCTCCGCGGTGTTCACCGGCTGGACGGCGGTGGACCGGCTGCTCGACCCGCGTCCCGTGGACCACGTTCCGGCGGTCGCCGCGGCCGCACTCGCCGGGTGCGCGGGCAACGAGTGGGTGGCCCGTTACCGCATCCGGGTCGGCCGTGCCATCGGCTCGGCCGCGCTGGTCGCCGACGGGCTGCACGCCCGGACGGACGGGTTCACCTCACTCGCCGTGCTACTGGGGGCCGGCGGATCGGCTCTGGGGTGGCAGTTCGCGGACCCGGTCGTGGGACTGGTGATCACCGCGGTGATCGCCCTGGTGCTGCGGGACGCCGCGCGGGAGGTGTTCCGGCGGGTGATGGACGCCGTCGACCCGGCGCTGGTGGACCGGGCGGAGCAGGCACTGACCCGGGTCCCCGGGGTACGCGGCGTGGGCGAGCTGAGGCTGCGCTGGATCGGGCACCGGCTGCGCGCCGAGGTGGCGGTGGTGGTGGACGGCGGGGCGACGGTGCGGGAGGCCCACCGCATCGCGGTCGACGCCGAGCACGCCCTGCTGCACGCCGTGCCCCGGCTGACCGCGGCCCTGGTCCACGCCGACCCGGAACCCGTCCCCGGCGAGCGGGACCCGCACCTGCCCCTGGCCCACCACGCGACGGCGTGACCGCGGCACCCCTGCTCCGCCCGGGCCGGGCCGCTACGCCCCCGTTCAGGCCACCCCCAGGCCCTCCAGCACGACCGCGCCCGGCAGTTCGGCGAAGGCCTTGCCCGGCACGAGGAGTTTGCCCCGGCGGCGCCCGCTGCCGACCAGCACGTACGGCAGGTCGACGACGGCCGCGTCCACCAGCACCGGCCAGTCGGCCGGGAGCCCGATCGGGGTGATGCCCCCGTACTCCATGCCGGTCTCCCCCGTGGCCGTGTCCATCGGGGCGAACGACGCCTTGCGGGCGCCGAGCCGGCGGCGCACGACCCCGTTGACGTCGGCCCGGGTGGTGGACAGGACGACGCATGCGGCGAGGGTGGTCCCGCCTCCGCGCTTGCCCGCCACCACCACGCAGTTCGCCGACCGCTCCAGCAGGTCCTGGCCGTAGTGCTCCACGAAGACGGCGGTGTCGGCCCGGCGCGGGTCCGTGTCGACGTAGAGGATCTGCCCGGCGGGGACGCTGCCGTTCCAGGCGTGGACGGCCGCGGCGACCGGCGCGACGAGATCGTCGAGGCAGTCGGGGGCGGGGGTGGCGTGGTCGAAGGAGCCGATGGGTGCGCGCATGGCGGGACCGTAACAGCCGCTCGGCGGGCGCCGGCGGGTCGTCTCAGCGCACGGGCGGGACCGAGACCGCCATGATCATCTCCATGGGTTCGGCGCCCTGGTTGCCGTAGGTGTGCGGGGTGTCGGCCTCGAAGGAGGCGCTGGCGCCGGCCGGGACGCGGTGCTCCGTGCCGTCGACGGTGAGCGTCAGTTCCCCGGCCGTGACGTGGAGCAGCTCGACCGTGCCGACCGGGTGCGGGTCGGAGTCGCTGCTCTCGCCCGGCATGAGACGCCAGTCCCACATCTCCACCGGTCCGGGGGCCTCGGTGCCCGCGAGCAGCCGGTTCCAGCTGCCGGCCTCGGTGTGCCAGAGCCGTACGGCCCGGTCGGCGGGGACGATACGGACCCTGGGGCCCTGCTCGTAGTCGAGCAGGGTGGTGATGCTGACACCGAGCGCGTCGCCGATCTTGACGACGGTGCCGATGCTCGGGTTGGTGCGGGCCTGCTCGATCTGGATGAGCATGCCGCGACTCACTCCGGCCCGCGCCGCGAGCGCGTCCAGGGTGAAGGCCCGCTCGGTGCGCCAGCGCTTGACGTTGCGCGCCAGCGACTGGGTCAGCAGGTCGAGATCCGACACGTTCCGTCCCATGTTCCGGATGACAGCGTTCAACTCGTTCGACTGCGGTGCGGTGCACCCGATCGTCCACCGAACTGTACTGTGCGGTTCGCCGTGGCAGCGGTCCTCGCCCTGGCCGCCGGCCCGCCGGGGGCGGAGGTCAGCTCTCGGGCTCCAGCTCGACCAGCCGGACCGGTTCCTTGAGGTCCTTGAGAACCGGGGCCTCCTTGACGTCCCCGGCATCCTCGGCGTCCTCGACGCACTCGGCGTCCAGCGTCGCCAGCGCCCGCAACTGCTCCGGGGTGACGCCCTCCGGGATCGGCACCGGTGCCGGAGTGCGCAGCGGCGGCTGCCAGCCGTCGGCCGGGGTCCAGCGGCGTACGACGCGGGCCGGGGCGCCCGCGACCACGGCGTGGTCGGGCACCATGCCCCGGACCACCGCGCCCGCGGCCACCACCACGTTCCGTCCGATCCGCGCGCCCGGCAGGATCACCGCCCCGGTGCCGATCCAGCAGCCGGGGCCGATCTCCACCGGGTCCATCCGCGGCCACTGCCTGCCGATGGGCTCGTGGGGATCGTCGTAGGAGTGGTTGGTGGAGGTGACGTAGACGTACGGCCCGAAGTAGCAGTCGCTGCCGATGGTGACGGTGGTGTCGGCGATGACATGGCTGCCGCGGCCCAGGACGACGCCGTCACCGAGGCGCAGGATCGGGGCGGGGCCCAGCTCCAGACCGGGCATCAGGCCGGCGGTGAGGGTGACCTGTTCGCCGATGATGCAGTGGGCGCCGAGATGGATCCAGGGCTCACCGAAGACGGTGCCGAGCGGGAAGGCCAGCCTGGTGCCCGTTCCCATCGCCCCGAACCGGAGGCGGCCGGGGTGCTCGGCGGTCACCGAGCCCGTGCGCTGCGCCCACGCCCAGCCCGCGTGGACGGCGCGCTGCGCGAGGCGGCGCAGCCAGGACGAGAACGTGTTCCTGCTCTTCGGCACCCGCTCACCGTAGTCGGCGGGCGTGCCGTCGAAGAGCCGGAGGCCCTGTGATCTTCACCCCACCGTGTCGGCGTACGGTGCCTGACATCACCCGACCAGGAGGCGACGATGACGCACAGGGCACTGATCACCGGGATCGGCGGCAGGGAGCCGCAGGTGGACCAGGAGGCCTTCGTGGCACCCACCGCCACGGTGATCGGGGACGTGACGCTGCGGGCGGGCACCAGTGTCTGGTACGGCGCGGTCCTGCGCGGTGACGTGGAGGGCATCTCCGTCGGCGCGAGCAGCAACGTCCAGGACAACTGCACGCTGCACGCCGATCCCGGCTTCCCCGTCACCGTCGGCGAGCGGGTCTCCATCGGGCACAACGCCGTGGTGCACGGGGCGACGGTCGGGGACGACTGCCTGATCGGCATGGGTGCCACGGTGCTCAACGGCGCGGTGATCGGCGCCGGCTCCCTGGTGGCCGCACAGGCGCTGGTGCCGCAGGGCATGGAGGTGCCGCCGGGCTCCCTCGTCGCGGGGGTCCCGGCGAAGGTGCGGCGGGAGCTCACCGAGGAGGAGCGTGCGGGACTGACGCTCAACGGGACGATGTACGCGGAACTGGCGAAGGCGCACCGCGACGCGCACGGTACGCCCTGAGGCGGGACCGGGGCACCGGCCGGTGCCCCGGTCCCGCCTGCGCCGGATCAGTCGTGCGCGACGACGGCGACGGGTGCCGCGGAGTGGTGCAGCACGGCGTGGGCGATGGGTCCGACGCGGATGCCGAACGGGTTCCGTCGGACGCGGCGTCCGACCACGACGAGCGAGGACTCCCGGGACGCCTCGATCAGCCGGATGGAGGGGCTGCCGCCGAAGGACTCCTCCGTCACCTCGACGTCCCCGAACTCCGCCCGCCAGGGGACGAGGATCTTCGTCAGCGTCGCGGCCTGCTCCGCGCTGACCTTCTGGTACGTCTCCGGGTCGGCCGGCAGCCCGTGGACGTAGTACGGCGGCAGGTTCCAGCCGTGCACGACGCGCAGGCCGGTGCCCCGCCGGGCCGCCTCGGCGAACGCGAACCGGATCACCGCCTCGTCGGGCCGGTCCGTGTCCACGCCGAGGAGGACGGGCCGGTAGCGGCTCGCGGCGGACGGGATGCCCGCGGGGTCCGGCTCGTGTTCGTCGGTGGCCTGCTCCCCGGCGCGGACCAGGACGACGGGCCGCTCGGCACGGGCCACGACGGCGAGGCCGACGGAGCCGACCAGGAACCCGGCGAAGGCTCCCATCCCCCGGGAGCCCAGTACGAGCAGTTCGGCCTCCTCGGCCGCCTTGACGAGCACCTCGTAGGGCCGGCCGGTGGCCTGCTCCGCGGTGACCTCGATGCCGGGGTGGCGCAGCCGCAGCCCCTCGGCGGCCTCACTGCGCGCACGGTCCCCGCCGTCGGCGGAGGAGTTCTCCCCGCCGAGGGACAGGGCCTGGGACACAGGATCCGGAAGGGGCTCGCGGACCTCGAGCAGCCGCAGCGGCAGACCACGGAGCTTCGCCTCGCGGGCCGCCCATTCGGCCGCGGCCCGGCTCTCGGCCGAACCGTCGAAACCGACCGTGATGGTGCGGGACATGACGTGCGCCTCCTGTTGTCGGTGGGATCATCCACAGCGTCGGGCCGGAGAATAGCCTGACGACAGGGACCGCGGGTCCCCCGCGGGTGCCGAAGGTCCTGCTCCCGCGGGGGAGGGAGCGCCCGGACCACCGGGTCCCGTACGGCGTGCGGGACCAGCCCGGCACGGGGCGGACGTGACGCATCAGGGCCGTACGGCCCATGGCCACGGACGGGTTTCCGCAGGAGGCTTAGACCACCACGGCAGTTCCCGCACCCCGTATGGGAGGTCCGCGATGTTCGCTCCCCCGTCCCCCAGCATGCCGCGCGCTCTGCCCGCCGAACACCGGGTGAAACTCCTGCAGAACGCTCGGGAGGTGTCCTTTCCGCAAGGGGCCCGGCTGTTCGAGGAGGGTGGCCACGCGGACCGGTTCTGGGTGATCCGTACCGGCACCATCGAGCTCGACATGCACGTGCCCGGCCGCCGGGCCGCCGTCATCGAACGTCTCGGCCACAACGAACTCGTCGGCTGGTCCTGGCTGTACAGCCCGCACGTCTGGCATCTGGGCGCCGAGGCGGTCACTCCGGTGCGGGCCTACGAGTTCGACGCCGGGGCGGTCCACGCGCTGAGCAAGGAGGAGCCGGCCCTCGGGCGGGACCTCTCCCAGTGGGTGGGCAGCGTGGTCTCCCACCGGCTGCACGCCGCCCGGGTCCGGCTGCTGGACCTGTACGGCCCTTACGGGGCGGGCAGCGGAGTCTGAACCGAACCCTCCACCGCCGCCCGCCGTCGGCCCGCCCCCTCGGTCAGCCGTTGGGACGGAGCGTCCAGACGACCGTCATCTCCCCGGTCACGGCACCGTCCTCGCGCCGGATGGCGACCGTCACCGGGAACTCGGGACGCCGGCCCCCGTCCAGTTCCGCCACGACCTCGGCGGCCGGGCGGCCGAGGGTCGCGGTGGCGGTGACCGGGCCCATCGCCAGCTTCTTGTAGGCGATCTCGGCGCGGACCGCCAGGGGTACGGCTCGCGCGAGCTGGTCCCCGAAGGCGGCGAGCACGATGGCGCCGCTCGCCGACTCACCGAGGGTGAACATGGCGCCGGCGTGCGGGCCGCCCACGTGGTTGTGGTAGTCGCCCTGGTCCGGCAGGGACACCACGGCCCGCTCCGAAGTGGTCTCCAGGAACTCGAGGTTGAGGGTCCGGGCCATGGGCACCGTGGCGGCGAGCATCTCGCCGATGGTCATCTGGTCTTGGCTCATGGCCGCATGTTACTCATGGGTAGAACATGTTGGCCAGGATCCGGAGCCGCCCTCCGACGCCCCGGACCGGCGGCCCGCCGCCGCGGCACTCACCCCCTGATTGCTACGTCCCCGTCAAAAGGCAGTGACCTGATCGTGTCACTGGCAGGACTAGGGTGGCTGACCATGTGGCCAGGAAACCAGCCGCCCGGGGGCGAGCAGAACCCGCAGTCGGACAATCCGTATCAGCAGCCGGGATACCAGCAGCCGAATCCGTATCAGCAGCCCGGTGCCCAGCAGCCCAACCCCTACGCGCAGCAGCACCAGCAGTGGGGGACGCCGACCACCGTGGGCATGCCCCAGCCGCCGCAGGGCGGGGGCGGCGGGAACCGGACGAAGCTGGTGGCCGTCGTGGCGGCGACGGCTGTCGTCGTGGCCGCCGGTGTCACCGGTTTCCTGGTGCTGGGCGGCGACAACGGCGACAAGCACGACACGGCCGGCAAGAAGGACGAGAAGCCGCCCGTGAGCGCGTCCGCGGACCCGTCCGCGGAGCCGAGCACATCCTCATCCGAATCCGCATCCGGCTCCGAGGACAACCCGCGGGGCGGTGAGGCGGAGAAGGCGACCGTTCCGGGCTGGCAGGTCGTCACGAACACCCGTTTCGGCACCAAGTTCGACGTCCCGGCCGACTGGGAGATCGAGACCCCCGGCACCAGTGTGGGCTTCGAATGGGAGGAGAAGGACGGTGAGACGGGCCGCACCACCGTCACCGCCCCGGCCTACCTGAAGTCCAAGTGGTGCACGAGCGACGACGACAAGGACGGCCGCGAGGAGAAGACCTCCCTCGTCACCGCCGGAACCCGTGGTGAGAACGGCGCCAAGAACACTGACATGGCGGCGGAGACCCGTGTGCCGTGGTGGATCTTCGGCGGTTACACGCAGCCCGACAAGAAGAGCGTGAAGGCCGGGAAGCCGAAGGCGTACACGACCGCCTCGGGTCTCGAGGGCAGCGTCGTCACCGCGTACTCGGAGGGCACGCCGCAGAACGGCAAGTGCGACAGCGAGGGCAAGGCGATCACCTTCGCGTTCAAGAACGGCGCCGGGGACTTCGTCACCTGGAACCTGTACGGCGCCAAGGGCGTCAAGGACGAGATCCCGGAGGCCACCGTGCAGAAAATCCTCAGCACGGTGCGGCTCACCGAGGAAGCACCGACCGAGTCGTGACCGGGCCGTAGCGGGCGGCGGGAAACGAACGGCGGGCGGCGGGAAACGAACGCGGAGCGGCCCTCGGCACATTTGGCAAGTCGGCCGCCCCCCGGCGATAGTCACGGTGTGCCGACCATCGATTCCCGTCGCCGTCCCGCCTGGGCGGGCCGCAACTACACGCTGCTGACCGCGTCCGCGGTGGTGACGAGCCTGGGCAGTCACGGTGCGTTGATCGCCTCCGCGTTCGCGGTGCTGGCCGCGGGCGGGGACGCCGGCGAGGTGGGCCTGGTGGCCGCCGCCCGCACCCTGCCGCTGGTGCTGTTCCTGCTGATCGGCGGTGCCGTCGCGGACCGGCTGCCGCGCCACCATGTGATGGTCGCGGCCAATGTCCTGAACTGCCTCTCGCAGGCCGCGTTCGCGGCCCTCGTCCTGGCCGGGGAGGCCCAGCTGTGGCAGATGATGCTGCTCAGCGGCCTGGGCGGAGTCGGCCAGGCGTTCTTCGGCCCCGCCGCCGAGGGCATGCTGCTCTCCTCGGTCGAGGGCGAACAGGCCGGCCGGGCGTTCGCGGTGTTCCGGATGGCGATGCAGGGTTCGACGCTCGGCGGCGTCGCCCTGGGCGGCCTCATGATCGCCGCGATGGGACCGGGCTGGGTGCTCGCGGCGGACGCGGCCGCCTTCGCCGTCGCGGCGGCGCTGCGGGCCTTCCTCGACGTGAGGCACATCCCGCCGCGCGCGCCGGGCGGCGGTCTGCTCGCCGACCTCCGGGACGGATGGCGGGAGTTCTCCGGCCGACCCTGGCTGTGGAGCATCGTCATCCAGTTCTCCATCGCCAACGCGGTCGTCGGTGCCGCCGACGCGGTCTACGGTCCGCTCGTCGCCCGGGACCATCTGGGCGGTGCCGCGCCGTGGGGCCTGGCCCTGGCCTTCTTCGGCGGGGGCACGGTGGTGGGCGCGCTGGTGATGACCCGCTGGAAACCGCGCCGCCTGCTGTTCGTCGGCACCCTCTGTGTGTTCCCGCTGGCCCTGCCGTCCGCCGCGCTCGCCGTGCCGGTACCGGTGGCGGTGCTGTGCGCGGTGATGTTCGTGACCGGCGTGAGTGTGGAGGTGTTCGGCGTCTCCTGGATGACGGCCCTGCACCAGGAGATACCGGAGGAGAAGCTCTCCCGGGTCTCGGCCTACGACTGGTTCGGCTCGGTGGCGCTGGTGCCGGCCGCGATGGCGCTGGCGGGCCCCGTCCAGTCGGTGTTCGGCCGCACGGAGGCGCTGTGGGGCTGCGCCGCACTGGTCGTCGTGGTCACGGCGGCGGTGCTGTGTGTACCGGACGTGCGCACCCTGCGCCGCCGGACCGTGCCCGTCGCCGGGACGGTCCGGGGCACCGAGTCAGCCGATGCCGAACGCCCCGTCGGGGGGCTCGGGTGACGGTACGGCGTCCTCGTCCCGCACCGGCCGCGCCCCGCCGGTGAAGTCCCGCAGGGCCGCGCCGTGCTCGACGCGTGCGGGGAAGACGTCGGCGGCGGTGCGCCGGGCCAGGGCGGCGATGTCGAGGGGACGGTGCGCGGCGGCCAGTACGGCGTTGCCGAAGCGGCGCCCGCGCAGCACCCCCGGCTCGGCGATCAGCACCAGCTCCTCGAAGACCGTGCCGAGCGTGGCCAGTTGGGAGCGCAGGAAGGCGAACGGGGCCGCGTCGGCGAGGTTGCCGAGGTAGACGCCGCCGGCCCGCAGGACGCGCGCCGCCTCACGGGCGTAGGCGACGGAGGTCAGGTGCGCCGGGACCCGTGAACCGCCGAAGACGTCGGCGACGAGGACGTCCGCCGAGGCGTCGGGGGCGGCCTCCAGCCAGGCGCGGGCGTCCGCCGCGTGCGGCGTGACGTCCGCCCCCTCGGGCAGCGGCAGTTGCTCGGCGACCAGGTCCAGCAGTTCCCCGTCGAACTCGACGACGTCCTGCCGGGAGCCGGGGCGGGTCGCGGCCAGGTAGCGGGGCAGGGTGAGCCCGCCGCCACCGAGGTGGATCGCGTCCAGCGGGTGCCCCGGCTCGGCGAGGGTGTCCAGGACGTGCCCGAGCCGCCGGACGTACTCGAACTCCAGATGAGCCGGATCGTCCAGGTCGACGTACGACTGCGGCGCCCCGTCGACCGTCAGCAGCCAGGCCCGCTCACGGTCGACGTCGGGCATCAGCTTCGCGGTGCCGTGACCGACGGCACGGGTCACGGGTATCGGCTCGTTCACAGCCCCCATTGTGCCGCCGTGGCACCGGCCGGGTGTCCGTCCCATCCCGCGCGCGGGATGGGACGGACACCCGGCGCCGCTTCAGCAGATTCTTGCGAGGAACCCCAGGGCTTCAGCCCCGGGGGGAATCGCATCCTCGTGGTCGCGGCGCGGAGCGCCGCGGTATCGCTCGTGCGGACCCGGCCGCGGAGCGGCCGGGCGTCGTCTCCGGTGGGGCCATACTGCTGTGCCGGTGTGGGTTCACTCGGCCGGGTGATGACGGGTGAATGTGCGGTGGCCGGTCGTACGGGTGGGTAGGTTCGGTGATCGTGAAGCTGGTGGTGCAGGTCAGACTGGTGCCGACGCCGGTGCAGGCGGCGGCGCTGGAGGCGACCCTGCGGGCCTGCAACGAGGCCGCCACGTGGGTCAGCGAGGTCGCCTTCGACAGCGGGGAGTTCAAGAACTTCGCCCTGCGCAGGCTCACCTACGGGCAGGTCAGGTCGCGGTGGAACCTAGGCGCCCAGGCCGCCCAGCACACGATCAAGAAGGCCTGCGACGCCTATGCCACGCTGCGGGCGAACCTGAAGGCCGGGAATCTGGGCCGACCGGGCTCGCACCGGTACCGGCGGGCCACGCAGAAGCCGATCGCTTTCCGGCCGACGGGCGCCCAGCCCTTCGACGACCGGATGCTGTCCTGGCAGACCGACCGGCGCCGGGTCTCGATCTGGACGGTGGCCGGGCGGGTGAAGGACGTGGCGTTTACCGCCTCACCGGAGCAGCTGGCCACCCTGGCCCTCTACCGCAGGGGCGAGTCCGATCTCGTCTGCCGGGACGGCAGGTGGTTTTTGAACGCCACCTGTGAGGTGCCCGAGGCGCCGCTGAACACGGAGCCGGTGGACTTCCTCGGCATCGACCTGGGCATCGTCAACATCGCCACCCTCGGACGGCGAGATCATGGCCGGGCACGGACTCAACCGGATCCGGGTGCGGGAACGCACACTGCGGACCAAGCTGCAGCGAAAGAACACCCCGTCCGCCCGGCGGCGGCTGAAGAAGCGCCGCGGCAAGGAGGCCCGGCGGGCCCGGGACATCAATCACAAGATCGCGAAACATGTGGTGGCCGAGGCAGAACGCACCTCGCGCGGAATCGCCCTGGAGGACCTGACGGGCATCCGGCAGAGGGTACGGCTTCGCAGGCCCCAACGGGCCACCCACTCCAGCTGGGCCTTCGCCCAGCTGGGGCAGTTCATCGCGTACAAGGCCCGCCGGGCGGGGGTGCCGGTGGTGTATGTCGATCCGGCGTACACCTCCCGTACCTGCGCCGAGTGCGGGCACCTCGACCAGGCGAACCGGGTCTCCCAGGCCCGGTTCGTATGCCGGTCCTGCGGATTCGTTGATCACGCGGACCGGAACGGCTCCCGCAACATCCGCGCCCGGGCGTGGGAGTTGTGGCGACGCGGGGTCCCGTCAACGGCCCCCGCCCCGCTCCCGCGCCCGCGGGACGGGGCTGGACGCGGACGCAGCACCACAGCCAGTGGCGCCCGTTCTGCAAGCCCGGGACTTCGGTCCCGGGTCCGTTGACATGCGGTTTGGTGCGGACGTACGCCGTCTTGGACATGGCGGTACCTCGAAGCCTCTCGAAGGTGATGCGTGAGCGGTCCCGGCCGCGCGGCGGATCGGCGCGCGGCGGGACGGGGACCCCGGGAACCTGGCCGACCCTCCCCCTGGGGGGTCCGCCGGACGATCCGGGGAGGTTCAGCTTCGGGCGCCGTCGACAGCGGCGGGGAAAGCGGGAACGGCGGCCTTCGGGGCATCCGCGACCGCGGATGCTGCGAGGTGGAAGGCGTACCGGAACATGGCGTCGATCATTGCCGACGGCCCGCCCCGCGTCGAATGGTTTTCCACGAGGTCACGGGGAGCCGGGCGGTCACGCGCCGGTGTCCCGCCACGGGACGGCGGGCAGGAGGTGCCGGGCGACGGGCAGGAACCCGGAGGAACGGTGGCGCGCACGGCGGCGCGGTCGGGCCGGGGCAGGCCCTCCGGCCCGGTGTCGGCGATTCCGCTCCCCGGCACCCCGGGTGTTGCGGCCCCCGTGGCGCCCATGAGACGCACACTACGGCGACCGGACACATGCGTCGGTTAATGTCACCGGATGCTCGATGCCACCGACCGCTCTGGGGGCACCGCGACGGCCTCTCCCCGGGCCGTCGCCACGGAACTCGCCGCTGCCGCCGTCTCCGTCCCCACGGCCGCCCCGGCCCCGGCGCCCGTGCTCCCGCCCGGGCCCGCCACGGGTCTGCCCGCCCGCTGCGCCAGAGCCCTGCTGTCGCCCTGGTCACGGCTGTCCCTGCTGCTCGTGCTGCTCGCCTCCGCGGCTTCGGCGATGCTGCTCCTGGAACCGCAGAAGCTGCTGACCGACGGCTGGCCGTCGCAGCTCGGCGGAGCCGCGGCGATCACGGTGTACGCGGCGGCCTACGGGGTGTGCACGGTGGCGTTCGTGCCGCGCCCGCTGCTGAACCTCGCCGCGGGTGCGCTGTTCGGCAGCCAGTTGGGGCTCGGTGCCGCCCTGTCCGGCACGGTGCTCGGCGCCGGGCTGGCCTTCTGCCTCGGCCGGGCACTCGGCCAGGACGCACTGCGTCCGCTCCTGCGGGGGCGCTGGCTGAAGGCGGCCGACCAGCAGCTGAGCCGGCACGGCTTCCGCTCGATGCTGGCGGCACGGCTCTTCCCGGGGGTGCCGTTCGCCGCGTCGAACTACTGCGCCGCCGTCTCCCGGATGGGCCTGCTGCCGTTCCTGCTGGCGACGGGGCTCGGCTCGATCCCGAACACCGCTGCCTACGCCGTCGCCGGCGCCCGCGCATCGGCACCGACCTCCCCCGCCTTCCTGATCGCCCTGGCCTGCATCACCGTGCCGGGCCTGCTGGGCGCGGTGATCGCGTGGCGCAAGCGGCGCGGGCTGCGCCGCCGTTGACGCCTCGGGCACTCCGGGTGGGATCCACCGCCACCCCGCCGTGGTCGTTCCCGCAGCACCGCGTCGGCTTCAGGGGCCGAAAGCCCGTGCGACACCTGGCATCGTTCGTTCATCTTGGGGCGCTACGCTTCGACCCCGGCGCGCCTGATCACCGCACACCGTGCTTCGGCGTGCCCGTCACCTTTTTCCGCTTTTTCCGCGATCGGCACTTGGACACCGCTGCCTCATGTCTTGGTTTGAATCTCTCATCCTCGGACTCGTCCAGGGGCTGACCGAGTTCCTGCCCATCTCCTCCAGCGCGCATCTGCGGCTGACCGCGGCCTTCTCCGGCTGGGAGGACCCGGGCGCGGCCTTCACCGCGATCACCCAGATCGGTACGGAAGCAGCCGTGCTCATCTACTTCCGCAAGGACATCGGGCGGATCCTGTCGGCCTGGACCCGCTCGCTCACCGACAAGGAGATGCGCCGGGACCACGACGCGCGCATGGGCTGGCTGGTCATCGTCGGCTCGATCCCGATCGGTGTGCTCGGCCTGACGCTGAAGGACCAGATCGAGGGGCCGTTCCGCGACCTGCGGCTCACCGCGACCATGCTGATCGTCATGGGCATCGTCCTCGGTGTCGCCGACCGGCTGGCGGCGCGCGACGAGAGCGGCGGCCGGCACCGCACGCCCAAGCAGGGCAAGGAACTCCAGGACCTGACCGTCAAGGACGGCCTGATCTACGGATTCTGTCAGGCCCTGGCGCTCATCCCGGGTGTCTCCCGCTCCGGCGCCACCATCAGCGGCGGCCTGTTCATGGGGTACCGGCGTGAGGCCGCGGCCCGCTACTCCTTCCTGCTCGCGATTCCCGCGGTGCTCGCCTCCGGACTCTACGAACTCAAGGACGCCACCGACGGCGGTCACGTCACCTGGGGCCCCACGATCTTCGCGACGGTCGTCGCCTTCGCGGTCGGGTACGCGGTGATCGCGTGGTTCATGAAGTTCATCTCCACCAAGAGCTTCATGCCGTTCGTCTGGTACCGCATCGCACTCGGCATCGTCATCATCGTCCTGGTCAGCATGGGTGTGCTGAGCCCGCACGCGGCGGAGTCGTCGGGCTGAGGACCCTCATGGGGGGACGTGACCGAACCCATACGGGACGGGTAGCCGTCCGGTAGCGCGCTGTCAGCGCGTGGCCCTAGGCTGGTCGGCATGTCCCCCGAATCCGTGACCCCTGGTTCCGTGCGGTCCGCCGCTGAGGTCAACGAGCGCATCCGAGCACTGTGGCTGCGCGCGGGCGGATCCCTGTCGGCGCATGAGCGCGCGGAGTACGAGCTCCTGGTGGTCGAGTGGGCGGCGGCGATCCGGGGCGAGGTCGTCAAGGCGGCCTGAGCCCCCGCCCCGCCGCCACCGGCCCTCGTACCGCGGCCCCCTGTTCGCGCGTCGGAACGCGCGTCTCAGCGTCCGCCCGCCACCCGCAGCACCGCCCCCGTCGTGTACGAGGCGTCCGGCGACATCAGCCAGGCGACCGCCGCGGCGATCTCCTCGGCCCGCCCCGGGCGGCGCAGCGGGACCGTGGCGGCCACCTCCCACGCCCGGTCCGGGGCGCCCATGGCGGCGTGCATGTCCGTGTCGATCGCACCCGGAGCGACCGCGTTGACGCGGATGCCGACCGGACCGAGTTCCTTCGCCAGTCCGACCGTGAGGGCGTCGACGGCGGCCTTGGTCGCCGCGTAGTGGACGTACTCGCCGGGGCTGCCGAGGGTGGCGGCCCCCGACGAGATGTTCACGATCGTCCCCTCGCCCCGGGGGGTCATCAGCTGTGCGGCGCGGCGTGAACACAGCAGCGTCCCCATGAGGTTGACGTCGACGACGCGGCGTATCGTCGCGGTGTCGACGTCGGTGAACCGCCCCAGCGGCCCGGTCACCGCGGCGTTGTTCACCAGCCCCGTGACCGGCCCCAGTTCCCGCTCCGCCACGCCGAAGAGGCGGTCGACGTCCTCCTCGTCGGCGGTGTCCCCCCGTACGGTGACGGCCCGCGCACCGGCCGCCCGCACCCCGTCGGCCACGCTCTGTGCGGCCGAGGCGTCCCGCACATACCCCACCACCACGTCGTGCCCCTCCCCCGCGAGCCGCAGACAGGTCGCGGCCCCGATCCCCCGGCTACCACCGGTGACCACGGTGACGAGACGTTTCATGAAGTCCTCCCGGACTGGAGCCCGAACCGAAGATCACCAGACTCCCAGACCCGCGGGAATTCCTCGTGGGGATGCGGACATCCGCGCACCCCCCTTGGCTCCGGGCGGGTCTCGGCCCGGACACGGGCCCGGCGGCGTCCATCCGGCCGGCCGGCGGCGCCTGTGGTCCACTGGGCCCGACGCGCCCTGTCCCGGATCTTGCCCGAGGCGCACACTGAAGGCATACGCGGGACAGGGAGGCGCCGTTGAAGTCGTCCGGCCACTGGCTGGTCTCCCCATGGCGGCGCTCGGCCGTCGCCGCGGGCGCGGGAGCCCTGCCCGTCCTCGCCTTCCCCGCCCCGTCCCTGTGGTGGTTCGCCTACGTCGCGCTGGTGCCCTGGATCCTGCTGGCGCGTTCCGCGCCCACGGGCCGCCGTGCCGCGTACGACGGCTGGTGGGGCGGGTTCGGTTTCATGTTCGCGATGCACCACTGGCTGCTGCCGAACCTGCATGTGTTCACGTTCGTCCTCGCGGCCCTGCTCGGCGCGCTGTGGGCGCCCTGGGGGTGGCTGGTGCGACGGCTGCTGGGCGGGGCGCCGTCCCCAGGGAGGGTCGGGGCCGCGCTGGTCGTGCTGCCCTCGGGCTGGCTGGCCATCGAACTGGTGCGTTCCTGGCAGGCGCTGGGCGGCCCCTGGGGCGTGCTCGGTGCGAGCCAGTGGCAGGTGGGCGCGGCGCTGCGGCTGGCGTCGGTGGGCGGGGTATGGCTGCTCAGTTTTCTGCTGGTGGTGCTGAACGTGGCCGTGGCCGTGCTCCTCGTGGTGCGGCGGGCCCGGGTGGCGGCCGTGGCCGCTCTGGTCGCCACGGGCGTGGTCACCTCCGCCGCATGGGTGGGGACACCCTCCCCGGGCACCGACGGCCGGGCCAGGATCGCGGTCGTCCAGCCGGGCGTCGTCTCCGGGCCGGACAGCCCGGACCGGCGCTTCGACCTCGAGGAGCGGCTCACCCGGGAGCTCGCCGGCCGGAACGTCGACCTGGTCGTCTGGGGTGAGAGCAGCGTCGGTTTCGACCTCGGTGCCCGGCCCGACCTGGCGCGGCGCCTTGCCGCGCTGTCGCGCGCGACGGGCGCCGAGCTCCTGGTCAACGTGGACGCGCGGCGCTCCGACCAGCCCGGCATCTACAAGAGTTCGGTGCTGGTCGGCCCGGACGGACTCACCGGTGACCGGTACGACAAGATGCGGTTGGTTCCGTTCGGGGAGTACATCCCGGCCCGTTCCCTGCTGGGCTGGGCCACCTCCGTCGGCAAGGCGGCGGGCGAGGACCGCAGGCGCGGTGCGGAGCAGGTGCTGATGGACGCGGGGAACGGGCTGCGGATCGGCCCCATGATCTGCTTCGAGTCCGCGTTCCCGGACATGAGCCGGCATCTGGCCGGGGACGGCGCCGACGTCCTGCTCGCCCAGTCGTCGACGTCGACCTTCCAGCAGAGCTGGGCACCCTGGCAGCACGCCTCGCTCGCCGCGCTGCGCGCCGCCGAGACCGGCCGCTCCATGGTGCACGCGACGCTGACCGGCGTGTCCGCCGTCTACGGCCCGGACGGCGAGCGCGTGGGCCCGCGGCTCGGCACGGACGTGAGCGCGGCGCAGGTGTACGACGTCCCGCTCGCCCACGGCACCACGCCCTACGTCCGCTTCGGCGACTGGCCGCCGCAGGCGGCGCTGCTGGTGCTGGCCCTCTGGGGTGCGGCCGAGGGCACACGGGCCCTGCGGCTCAGGCGGCGGCCCGCTCCCGCACCGCACGCACCACACGCTCGCACAGCTCATGGGTCGCCAGCGCGTCCCGGGCACTGAGCGTCCTGCCCTCGCCCACCGCGTCGAGGAAGGCGAGCACCGCCTGTTCGATGCCGCGCTGCCGGGCCACCGGCACCCAGTCCCCGCGCCGCCGGACGGTCGGCTGGCCCTTGTGGTCGATCACCTCGGCGAGGTTGACCACCTGCCGCTTGCTGTCCTGGCCGGAGACCTCGAGGATCTCCTCGGCCGAGCCGCTGAGCCGGTTCATCACGCCGAGCGCGGTGAATCCGTCCCCGGCGAGCTGGAGCACCACGTGGTGCAGCAGTCCGTCCTCGGTGCGGGCCCGCACGGTCATGTCGTCGACCGGCCCGGGAACCAGGAAGCGCAGGGTGTCGACGACGTGGATGAAGTCGTCGAGGATCATCGTGCGCGGCTCCTCCGGCAGCCCGACCCGGTTCTTCTGCAGCAGGATCAGCTCACGCGGGTGGTCGGCGCACTGCGCGTAGCCCGGGGCGAAACGCCGGTTGAAACCGACGGCGAGGCTGGTGCCCCGCTCCTCGGCGAGGGCCACCAGCCGCGTGGAGTCGGCGAGTTCGTAGGCGAGCGGCTTGTCGACGTAGGTCGGTACACCCGCCTCGAGCAGCCGGGTCACGATCTCCGGGTGGGCCTGGGTCGGGGCGTGCACGAAGGCGGCGTCGAGATCCTGGGCGAGCAGGGCGTCGAGGTCGGCGTGCCGCTGTCCGCGCGGCAGGTGGAGGCCGTCGGCGACCCGGGTGAGTGTCGCGGGTGTGCGGGTCTGCAGGTGCAGCTCCACGCCGGGCCGGGTGGCGAGCACCGGGAGGTACGCCTTCTGTGCGATGTCGCCGAGTCCGATGCAGCCGACCTTCACGGGGTGTTCTCCTCCAGCGGTTGTCCGTCGCGGGTCCGGTCCGGGGTCCGGGTTCCGGCCCCGGTCTCAGTCTCGGTCTCGGTCTCGGTTGTCGTCCGCGGCGCGGGCTCTGTCCTCGCCTGCGGGGAAGGGCGCCGGAAAGGATACGGCGTCCCCCGCCGGGGGCCGCCAGGCGGCGATGTCGTCGAAGCTCCGCAGGAGCAGCGCCGGTCCGGCCTTCGACAGCGCGGCGATCGCGGTGTCGCGTACGACGGTCCCGGCGCGGTGGGTCATCATGCTCAGGCGGGCCGCCCGCACCGCCCGGCGGGCGATGGCGGTGGTGCGGGGCAGCCGGGCGGCGGTGTAGGCGGGCAGGTCGCCCATGTGGTGGGCGAGGGTGACCGCGTCCTCGACGGCCTGGTTGCCGCCCTGGCCGAGGGTGGGGGGCATGGCGTGCGCGGCGTCGCCGACCAGGGCGACCCGGCCGTGGTGGTAGGCGGGCAGCGGTTCGCTGATGTGATGGACGTCGTGCCGCAGCACGTCCTCGGGACGGACGGCGGCCAGGACGGCGGGGATCGGGTCGTGCCAGTCGCCGTAGCGGCGCAGCAGTTCGGCGCGCTCGTCGTCGGGGGCGTGCTGCCCGGCGGGGGCCAGGGCGGCGGCGTACGCGTAGACGCGGCCCTCCTTGAGCGGATGGGTGCCCCACAGGCGGCCCCGGCCCCAGGTCTCGTGGGAGGCGAACCGCACACCGGGCAGCGGGATCACCGTCCGCCAGGTGGTGAAGCCGGCGTACACGGCCCCGGGATGATCCGGGAAGAGCAGGTGGCGTACGGCGGAGTGGACGCCGTCGGCGGCCACCACCAGGTCGGCCTCCAACTCGCCGTCGGGAGTGCTCACGCGGGCGGGCCGGGCGGGGGCACCGGGGTCTCCCGGATCGATGAGGTGCGCGGCGGTGGCCGTGCGGACGGCGTCCGGGGGGAGCAGCCCGGCCAGCCGGTCGATGAGGGTGGCACGGTGGAGCAGGACGAGGGGGCCGCCGAAGCGCTCGGTGGCGGCCGCCGCGCTGGACCGGGAGAGCCAGCGCCCGCCGGGTGCGCGCAGTCCCCCGTCGCCCTGCCAGGCGGCCAGCGCCCGGACGCCGTCGCCGAGGCCGATGACGTCCAGCCCGCGCAGCGCGTTGGGGGCGAGGGAGATGGCCGCGCCGGCCGGCTCGAGGGAGCCGGCCCGCTCCAGCACCGTCACCTTCACCCCGCGCCGGTGCAGGGCGGCCGCCGCGGTCAGGCCGCCGATCCCACCACCGATCACTACGGCTTTCTCCAGTACCTGCGCCACGGCTCCTCCTCGGTTCCGCTGCTCCCCGGTCTGTCGGCCTGCCGGCTTCGAGACCCGGGCGACTACAGCTGTAGTCGCCTCATGGGCCGACTGTACTACGACTGTAGTGCTGCGGGTAGTTTGACGTTCATGTCCGTACGCACCGCAGGCCCCTCCCGCGCCGACCTCGTCGCCGACGCCGCCCTCGCCCTGCTCGCCGAGCGCGGGATGCGCGGCCTCACCCACCGTGCGGTCGACCAGGCGGCCGGGCTCCCCCAGGGCTCCACCTCGAACGTGGCGCGCACCCGGCAGGCGCTGCTGGAGCTGGCGGTACGGCGGCTCGCCGAGCGGGAGGCACGCGTCCTCGCACTGCACGAGATGCCGGACCCGCGGGCCGGGACCGACTCGCTGCTGGACGCGATGGCGCTGGCCACCCACCGCGCCCTGACGCGTCATCGCGAACTGATCCTCGCCCGCTACGAACTGGCCCTGGAAGCGACCCGCCGCCCCGAGCTGCGAGCCCACTTCGACGCGGCCGGCGCCCGGTTCCGCGACCAGCTCACCGCCCTGGTCGTCGGGCTCGGCTCCACCTCCCCCGACCGGCACGCGCTGTCGCTGATCGCCTGGGCCGACGGGCTGATGTTCTCCTGCGTGGCCGGGTCTTTCGGCGCTCGCGTGCCGTCCCTGGAGGAGGTACGGGCGGACCTGCGGGAACTGCTGCACGGGATGCTCGCCGTCTGAAAAACGTGTGGCGCGGGCCGCCCCCCGCCGGAAAGGATGCGGCCATGACAACCGAGCGCCGTGACCCCGCCACCACCGCCGACGAACGCCCCATGCTGGAGGACTGGCTCGAATACCACCGCCAGACCCTCGCCCTCAAGTGCGAGGGCCTGACCGACGAGCAGCTGCGCACCGCCTCGGCGCCGCCGTCCGGGCTGTCCCTGATGGGGCTGGTGCGGCACATGGCGGAGGTGGAGCGCCACTGGTACCGCAAGGTGCTCGCGGCGGACGATCCCGGCCCGATCTACTACAGCGAGGCCGACCCGGACGGCGATTTCCACCCCACCGAGGCGGACACCTGGCAGGAGGCTCACACCACCTGGCAGACCGAGATCGACATCGCCCGGCGCAACGCGGCCGACGTCTCACTGGACGACCTGGCCAAGGGCAGGCACCACAGCGGCAAGCAGTTCAACCTGCGCTGGATCCACATCCACATGATCGAGGAGTACGCCCGCCACAACGGCCACGCCGATCTGATCCGCGAGCGTCTCGACGGCGCCACCGGTGACTGACGTCACCCCCGGCACGCCCGCGACCCCCGAAAGGGGACGGAGATCACTCGTGCGGGGGATCCTCCGCCAGTCCACCGTCCCCCGGACGGCCAAAGCCAGCAAAGTGACGCGAGTGCATCGAAAGACGACCACTGCAACGCTTCTGATGACCGTGGCGGTCACGGCTCTCGCGGGCTGTGTGACGGTCCAGCGTCCCCCTGCGGCCGGCCCGCCGGCGGGCGTGCCCCACCCGACGGTGCCGCACCTGGACGGCAGGGCACGGACACAGGTCGTGCAGGCGCCGGCCCGTGAGGCTCTGGAGATGATCGCTCCGTCCCGGCCGACGGAGCCGCCCGCGTCCCCCGCGCACCGCGCCACCCCCGCCGCATCCGCGCCCACACCCGCACCGGAGCGGACCGCGCCGTCCGAGGCCCGCGACCGGCGGACCGCCCCCGCCCGCCCGGCCACCGGGAGGACCCCGCCCCCCAAGAGGCCCGCCCCCCACGCTTCCGGAGCCTCGGAGAAGGTGCGCCGCGACATGCGGGAGCAGGCGGATGTCTGCGCGCTGGGCAGGAAGTACGGCCGCTGGCAGGCGGACAGCCCGCAGTCGGCCATCTGCGAGCAGGCCTACGGGCGTTGACCTGCTCGTCGCCGCCACCTACGTCCGACGGGACTCCGGACCGCCGGGTGCCCTAGGGACGCCGCCTCGGCGGCCCCCATCCCCCGGTCTCCCCCTCCTCCCCCTCCGCACCCGCCTCGCCCAGGAGGAGTTCCATGTTCCGGATGGCGGCCCGGACCTTGTCGCCGTAGGGGTCGGCGGCGAGGGTACGGGCTGCTCCGCGGGCCCGGCCGAGGTGGGTGCGGGCGGCGTCGGGGCGGGCGAGACGGGCGTAGTCGGCGGCGAGGTTCAGGTGCAGGGACGGGTAGAGGGCCCGCAGGGCGGGGGCGCCCTCATACCCGGCCGGGCGGGCGTCGGCGGCCTCGTCCGCCGCCGCCAACGCCCTGAGGTCCCAGGCCAGTTCGTCCCCGGGGTCATCCTGGGTGTCGGCCAGGTAGTGGGCCAGTGTGCAGCGGTGCAGGGGGTCGCCGTGCTCGCCGAGCTCCGCCCACAGAACGAGGAAGCGGTGCCGGGCCTCCACCCGGTCCCCCGCGTGGTGCAGCATCACGCCCTGCCCGATCCGCGTCAGCACCTCGTCCGGCGTCGCCTGTCCCTGCCGCTCCGCCACCATGCCCTCCGCACCGCTCGCCGGCTGTCCCCGCCGACGCTACGGCAGGCAGGGACGATCCAGCCCAAGCCGCTCCGCGACGCCCCGTGACACCTCGCGCCCCGAAGGACGTCAGCCCAGGTTCGGGACGGTCCAGTCGATCGGCTCGTGGCCCTGCGCGGCCACCGCCTCGTTGATCTGCGTGAACGGACGGGATCCGAAGAACTTCTTCGCCGACAGCGGCGACGGATGCGCCCCCTTGACCACCGCATGCCGGCTCTCGTCGATCAGCGGCAGCTTCTTCTGCGCGTAGTTGCCCCACAGCACGAAGACCGCCGGATCGGGCCGGTCGGCCACCGCGCGGATGACCGCGTCGGTGAACCGCTCCCAGCCCCGCCCCTTGTGCGAGTTGGCTTCGCCGCCGCGCACCGTGAGCACCGCGTTGAGCAGCAGCACGCCCTGCTCGGCCCACGGCATCAGATAACCGTTGTCCGGGACGGGCGTGCCCAGCTCGGCGTGCATCTCCTTGTAGATGTTCCGCAGCGACGGAGGGATCCGCACCCCGGGCCGCACCGAGAAACACAGACCGTGCCCCTGGCCTTCGCCGTGGTAGGGGTCCTGACCGAGGATCAGGACCTTCACCTTGTCGTACGGCGTCGCGTCCAGTGCCGCGAAGACCTCCTCGCGGGGCGGGTAGACGGGACCCTTCGCCCGCTCCTCCTCGACGAACTCGGTCAGCTGCTCGAAATAGGGCTGCTGCAGTTCGTCACCCAGAACCCCGCGCCAGGACTCGGGCAGCATGGCGATGTCGGTCACGTCAACGTCCTCACGATCGTGGTCACTTCCAGGCCTCGAAACCTACAGGTGACCACTGACACCCGCCTTCCCGACCGGCCCCGGGCCGCCCCTGGGCCAGTCCCGCGAGGGCCGCCGCCGACGGTTCCTACCAGCTGGTCTTGCGGGAGAGCTGCCACACCATCATGATCGTCGACGGATCCAGCGCTCGTTCGGCGCCCGCGATGTCGCGGCTCGCCGCCACGTACTGCCGGCCCTGCCACAGGGGCAGCAGCCGGGCGTCGTCCAGGAGGATCTGCTGGGCCTCCTCGAAGTCCTTCACGACGTTGCCCCGGTCGCTCTCCCGGCGGGACCTCGGCAGCAGCACATTGTTGATCTCGTTCGCCTCGTAGGGCGTGCCGAGCGCGTTCTGCTTGCCGATGAACGGGGCGATGAAGTTGTCGGCGTCCGGGAAGTCGGGGGACCAGCCGCGCCCGAACACCGGGTACTCGCCCTTCTGGTAGCCCGCGACGTACGTCTTCCAGGGCCGGCTCTTGAGGGTGATCTCGAACAGCCCGGAGGCCTCCAGCTGGCGCTCCAGCTCCTTGAACTCCAGCTTGGTCTCGGAGCCGTAGCGGTCCGTGGTGTACCAGAAGGTGAGCGGCACCGGCTCGTTGATGCCCGCCTCGGTGAGTATCTTCCGGGCCTTGTCGACGTTGGGATCGCCGTAGTCGTCGAAGAAGCCGGTGGTGTGGCCGGTGAGCCCCTTGGGGACCATCGAGTACAGCGGGTCGACGGTGTCCTTGTAGATCATGTGCGCGATCGCCGCGCGGTCGATGATCTGGGCGATCGCCCGGCGCACCGGCTTCTTGCCGGCCCACGGGTCCTTCGGGTTGAACACCAGGTAGTTGATGCTGTTCCCGGCGCCTTCCACCAGCTGGAGCTCCTCCTTCTTGGAGGCCTGGCCCTGGAGTTCGACGATGTCGTCCGCGGCGAGACCGCGGTAGGTCAGGTCGATCTGCCCGTCGCGCAGCGACTTGACCATGGTGGCGGAGTCCTGGAAATAACGGACCGTCACGGCGCTGTTCTTGCGGTCGGCGAAGCCCTCGTAATGGTCGTTGCGGACGAGTCGGGCCTCCTCGCCCTCCTTGTACGACTGGAGGGCGTACGGCCCCGAGCCGACGATGCCGGACTGCTCGCGCAGGGCGTCGGCCGGGTAGGCGTCCGGGGCGACGATCGACATGGCCGGCGTGGCGAGCACGAACGGGAACGTCGCGTCGGGCTTGTTGAGGTGGAAGACCACTTCACGGTCGCTCGGCGCCTGTACCCGTTCGAGGCTGCCCAGCAGGCCGGCCGGGCCGCCGTTGACGTTGATCTTGCGGATCCGGTCGATGGAGTACTTGACCGCCTTGGCGTCGAGGGCACTGCCGTCGGAGAACTTCAGGCCCTTCCGCAGTTCGCAGCGGAACACCTGGTGGGAATCGTCGGAGAATTCGCAGCTCTCGGCTGCGTCCGGCTGGGGCGTGCTCGCGCCGACCGGATAGCTCAGCAGCGTCTGGTAGACGTTGCGGAACAGTTCCCAGGAGTTGTCCCAGGAGGCTGCCGGGTCCAGCGTTCTGGGCGAGCTGGTGGTCCCCATGACGATCGGCCCTTGATCGTCCGGAGTGTCGGACGCCAGTACACCGCATCCGGCCAAGGACGATATCGACGCGATGGACGCGATGACCGCCACCCCTCGCAGGCATCGATTCCGCTTGAACACGCGCACACTCCTCGATCTGCCGTCCCAAGAGTCGGCAGACGATACCGCGCTCTTCCGCTCTGTGGCCCTCCCTCGTACGCTTGTTGAGATCAACTCGTTGTAGATGATGTTGTCACTCTGCGTTGACTACGTTGTCATGGGTCCACTTGTCTTCGAAAACGCCGGTACGGACGCCGTTTCGTCAACGAACGCCCGTACCGGGATCCTCATGGCTCAGCCTCGTCGATCCGGCCCCGGGCCGCCCGGCGGATCACTCCGGCGACGCGGCCGGCGCGGTCTCAGCTCACGCCGGCGTTCAGGAAGATGCCGCCGTCGACCACCAGCGTCTGGCCGGTGACCCAGTCCGCCTGGTCCGAGGTGAGGAACGCGGCGGCGCCGCCGATGTCGGAGGGCACGCCGAGCCGGCCCAGCGGGTAGGACGCGGCGGCCTCCTCCTCCCTGCCCTCGTACAGCGCCTGGGCGAACTTGGTCTTCACCACGGCCGGGGCGATCGCGTTGACCCGTACCCCGGGCGCGAACTCGTGGGCCAGCTGCGCGGTCAGGTTGATCAGTGCCGCCTTGCTGACGCCGTAGGCGGCGATGAAGGGCGAGGGCGCGATGCCCGCGACGGAGGCGATGTTGACGATCGCTCCGCCGTGGTCCTTCTGCCAGGCGTGCCAGGTGCGCTGGGCGAAACCGAGCGCCGAGATCACGTTGGTCTCGAAGACCTTGCGCGCCACGTTCAGGTCGAGGTCGGCGATCGGCCCGAACACCGGGTTGGTGCCGGCGTTGTTGACGAGGTAGTCGATCCGGCCGAAGGCCTCCATCGTCCGCTCGACGGCGAGGGCCTGGTGCGCCTCGTCGTGCGCCTTGCCGGCCACTCCGATGACCCGGTCGGCGCCCAGCTGCTCGACGGCCTCCTTGAGGGCGTCCTCGTTGCGGCCGGTGATGCAGACGCGGTCGCCGCGCGCGACCAGCGCCTCGGCGACGCCGTGGCCGATGCCGCGGCTGGCGCCGGTGACCAGGGCGACCTTGCCCGAGAGTTCCACTGAAGTCATGTCCCGTCTTCCCTAGTCGAGCGGTCCGCCGGCCACGTACAGCACCTGTCCGGAGACGAATCCGGCGGCCTCGCCGGCGAAGAAGGCGATCGCGTTGGCGATGTCCTCCGGCTCGCCGACGCGGGCGACCGGGATCTGGGTGGCGGCGGCGGCCTTGAAGTCGTCGAAGCCCATGCCGACGCGGTCGGCGGTGGCCTTGGTCATCTCGGTGGCGATGAAGCCGGGGGCGACGGCGTTGGCGGTGATGCCGAACTTGCCGAGCTCCTTGGCCAGGGTCTTGGTGAAGCCCTGCAGACCGGCCTTGGCGGCGGAGTAGTTGACCTGGCCCCGGTTGCCCAGCGCGGAGGAGGAGGACAGGTTGACGATCCGTCCGAAGCCGGCGTCGACCATGTGCTTCTGGCAGGCCTTCGACATCAGGAAGGCGCCGCGCAGGTGCACGTTCATGACGGTGTCCCAGTCGGCGACGCTCATCTTGAACAGCAGGTTGTCGCGCAGCACACCCGCGTTGTTGACCAGGATGGTCGGCGCGCCGAGTTCCTCGGCGATGCGCGCGACGGCGGCCTCGACCTGCGCCTCGTCCGAGACGTCGCAGCCGACCGCGAGAGCCTTGCCACCGGTGGTGGTGATCTTCTCGACGGTGTCCTTGCACGCGCCCTCGTCGAGGTCGATCACGGCGACCGCGTGGCCCTCGGCCGCCAGCCGTACGGCGGTGGCGGCGCCGATACCGCGCGCGGCACCGGTGACGACCGCGACCCGCTGCTGCTCAATGGTGGACATTGCTGCTTCTCCTCGCCCTTGGGATGCGGCTCCTGCGGCCTGCCCCGTCAGTGAGCAACCGCTTAGTACCTTCAGCAGACGTGACGCTAGAAGCCCTGGCACCCGGTGTCAACGGCACACCCTGCTGTGTGATCCATTCCCCGGACCGCCGCCCCCGTGCGGACCACGCCCCGCTCGGCGCCGTCCCGCCCCGGGACCCCGCCCCGAAGCCCCGCCCGGACCGGCCCCGCGACCACGTCCACGCCACCCGAACGGCCTACGGCTGCGCGCCCCGGTGGGGGGCGCCCCGGGGGCCTGTCCGGCGGATCAGGCAGCGGGAAACCCGCGGCGCCCATCGGCGCAGGTGAGCGGGGGCTGACGTGTCCGGCCGCACCGCGGAGGATGACGTCGGCGCGGGGCGCCGGTGAGTGACGGCGACACCGCGGACGAGCGGGCCGGCCCTCGCGTCTGCGGGTTGATCCGCCGGACAGGCCCTAGCGTCGAAGCGCGAGCCACTCACGGCCGGAGCAGCCGCTCCCGGCCGGAAAGGAGGCGCTCCATGTGCCGTCGCACCGGTGCTCTCGGCATACTGATCGCGCTCGCCGCGACCGTGCCGTCGGCCCCCACCGCTCACGCACAGGATCTGAACTGCCGGGACTTCACCTACCAGGAGGAGGCACAGGCCCTGTTCAACCTGGACCGGAGCGATCCCAACGGACTCGACGAGGAACAGGGCCCGGACGACGACATCGCCTGCGAGGCGCTTCCCCACCGGGGCGACCCCGTCACCTCCTCCACCAGCTCTCCCCGGCCCGTGC
Organism: Streptomyces cathayae; assembly: GCF_029760955.1. Taxonomy (GTDB): domain Bacteria; phylum Actinomycetota; class Actinomycetes; order Streptomycetales; family Streptomycetaceae; genus Streptomyces; species Streptomyces cathayae. The sequence continues at coordinate 6,689,871 of NZ_CP121682.1, read as the reverse complement.
CCACCACCGCGACTCCCGTCGCGGCCCCCACCACCCCCCTGACGCCCACGGCCCCCGCGGTGGCACCTCCGGCCCTCACCGCACCCGCCTCGGTCACACCCACACGGGGTGTGGAGGGCGGGCTGGGTGGCTCGTCGGGCACCGGGCCCAGCGACTGGGACATCGGAATCGGCCTGGCGTTCGCGGCGGGTGCCGCCGCCGCGGCCGGCTACGTGGTGAGGCGCCGCCGGCGCTGACCCCCGGACCGGCGCCCGCCACAAGGAGGTCGCCGGTTCAGCGCACGAGCAGGTCGAGCAGCCGCTCCACCTCGGCCGACGGGTCGGCGGTGAGCCCGGTGTGCACGGGCCCGGGCTGGACGACGGTGGAGCGGGGCGCGACCAGCCAGCGGAAGCGCCGCCCGGCGTCGTCCCCGGCGGCCTGGCCCGCCGCCTCCCCACCGGCGCACACCCCCTCGACGGCACGCAGCGCGGCCCGTACGCCGGCCAGGTCCACGTGCGGGTCGAGGGCCAGCAGCCGGGACGCGTCGAGATGGGTGCGTACCCCGACGAACGCCTCGTGACGGCAGTACACGAGCACTCCCGCGTTGACGCACTCGCCGCGCTCGATGCGCGGTACGACCCGCAGCAGCGCGTACTCGAAGACGTGCCGGTCGCTCACTCGTTCTCCCCGAGACCGTGGACGCGCTGGTGGACGGTGGCCGCGCGGGCGAGCAGGGGCCGTGCGTAGGCCCGCCGGAGTTCGTCCGGGGTCTCGAACCCCGGCTCGTCCACCAGCCACACGTCGGGAATCCGTGCGGTGACCTCGCCGAGCAGGTCCTCGGTGACGCGCGGCGCGAGGTCCGCCGCCGCGGCGGCCACATCCGGCGCGAACGTCTTCAAGGCGTGGTCGGAGGCGTCGTAGGGGCGGGCGGCGGACGCTTCGACGCCGGGCCAGTTGTGGTGCCAGATCATGGTGGCGCCGTGGTCGATCAGCCAGAGCTCGCCGTGCCGGCGCAGCAGGTTGGGGTTGCGCCAGGACCGGTCGACGTTGTTCACCAGCGCGTCGAACCAGACGACCCGCCCGGCCTCTTCGGGGCTCACCTCGAAGGCGAGCGGGTCGAAGCCGAGCGCGCCGGAGAGGAACTCCATGCCCAGATTGGTGCCCCCGCTGGACTTGAGGAGTCCCTGAACCTGCTCGTCGGGCTCACCCAGCCCCAGCACCGGGTCGAGTTCGACCGTCACCAGGCGCGGCACCCGGAACCCCAGCCGGCGGGCTAGTTCCCCGCAGACGACCTCGGCGACCAGGGTCTTGCGCCCCTGGCCCGCACCGGTGAATTTGAGGACGTAGGTGCCGAGGTCGTCGGCCTCGACCAGTCCCGGCAGCGAGCCGCCCTCACGCAGGGGCGTGATGTAGCGGGTGGCGGTGACCTCGGTCAGCATTTCGCCAGGCTACGCGATCCCTTGGCCTTGCAATCCACGACCTCCTCCAGATCCCTGTGCTCCGAGGAGTCGGCCACGATCAGCCCGGGGGAGAATCTGGGAAGTTTCGGCCGACGCACTCATCTCCCTGCTCTCCGAGCAGTCCGTCGATCACGGTGCGCCCCTCGCTCCCGGCCTCCGGCCTGAAGTGAGCAAGTGACCGAGCATGACGGCCGGCGAGAAGCGCCCGAGCCATCGCGCCAACGTCACCACGGACTCCCCCGCCTCCAGCATGATCGGGGCACAGGTGGGACGCGGTACGTGGAAGCCGTCCTTCGGCGCCGCCTCCCCCTGCCACGGCTTCGCATCCTTGGCACGCGGTGGAATGATCCCGGCCTCGGCGAACGCGGGCTTCCGGGTGTAGGTGTTCCACCTGTTCACGGCGATGGCAACGAGGGCTGCACCGCGGGAGCCGTCCTGTCCGCCGGGCGGCCGGAGTACGACACTCGGCATGTCAGCGGGAAACCGCAGGCAGGATCCGTGATCCGGGTCGGCCGCGCTCCGCATCCGGGGCAGGCGGCGCCGACCGGGGCACCCTGCGCGTCAGCACGCGCCCTCTCGATGTCCACGGCCACCGGCAGCACTGCGATGCCAGCGATCGGCGGGAGAGCGGACAGCGCGACGGGAGCCGGCGCCTACAGCCGTGTGGAGTTGAGACTGGGCAGATGTCGTCTGCGCCGCAGGTGGCCGGGGCGGTGGTCGCGGTGCGGCCCCCGAGGGCGCGCAGCGCTTCGCGGGTGGTGACGAGTTCGGCCAGGCGCCGGTCGATGTCGTCCAGGTGTGCGGGGATCAGTTCGGTGACGTGGGTGCAGGGTGCATGGCCGTCGTCGCGCTGGGCGAGGATCGAGCGGATCTCGGCGAGGGTGAGGCCCGCGCGCTGGACGTCGCGGACGAACGAGAGCCGGGTGACGGTGTGGTCGGGGCAGCCACGGTAGCCGCCCGGGGTGCGGGGGGCGCAGGCGGTAGACCACTGTCCCCGTGGAAGCGAAGGGTCTTGGTCGTCAGCCCGGTGCGGGCAGCGAGGTCGCCGGTGCGCATTTCTCCAGGCCGGCCCTTGACCTTCCTGTGCACTGGAAGGTCTACCGTCGGGTGTGGAAGATCGAGCAGTGGGCCGGGAGGACGAGGCGGATGCGGATCACGGTACTCACGGTGGCGGACTGCCCGAACGCACGACCCGCGCTGGAGCGGGTGACCGCCGCGCTGGACGGACGAGCAGCTCGGATGGAGCTGCTCGAGGTGTCCGATGAGGCGGAGGCCGCCCGGCTGGGCATGTACGGGTCTCCGACGATCCTGGTCGACGGCACCGACCCGTTCGCGCCACCCGGCGCCGCGCCCAGCCTGTCGTGCCGTCTGTACCGGAACGCCGACGGCACCGTGTCCGGCGTGCCGGACGAGATCGCCCTGCGCCAGGCCCTTGCCGGGGCGGCGACGCCCGGACTGCACCCCGCGTGACGAGATCACCTGCGCAAGCGGGGCATCCGGGCGGTCATCCCGGTTCCGGCGGACCAGCGCGGACACCGGCTGCGACGCGGCAGACAGGGCGGCAGGCCACCGGCCTTCGACCGCGAGACCTGCAAGCAGCGCAACACCGTCGAGCGATGCGTCCACCGCCTGAAGCAGTGGCGAGGCATCGCGACCCGCTACGAGAAGACCGCCACGATCTACCTGGCCGGTCTCCGCATCGCAGGCATCTTCCTGTGGTCAGCCCACTGATCCAAACGAGACGGCTGCCTGGCCGCGGTGGCCCACCGGCCGGCCGGGACGCGGAGGCGGCCCGGGGTTCCTGGCCTGCACACTCCCGCTGCCGCGCCCCGTCTGAGGCGAATGGGAATGTACGGGGCGTCAGTCGAGCCTCTCCCGCGCACGGATCCTGGTGCTCGGCGTGCCTGGCGGGGACCGTGCAGAGAGCGACCGGTGCCGGGGCGCGTAGCCACACCCCGGCAGCTCCCTGTCGGGATCAGGTCGTCGTTGACGGCTTCTCGGTCGACGGCCTTTCGCGGAGGGCGTTGACGACCGCGCGCTCCAGGACCGCCGACCGGTTGATCAGGGTGCCCTTCTTGCCCATGGAGGTGTCCTTGATGAGGTAGCTCCGTTCGCCCAGGTACTCCAGGGTGGTCGAGTCGAAGATCCAGGCGGTGCGCCAACCGGCCCGGGTGTTGTCGCGGGCCACGCCGATCCCGTGCCGGCCGGCCGCGTCCACCGCGTCGGAGTCCTCGGTCACGCCGGGGATCTTCGCCGCGGCCTTGTAGAGGGCGGCCGCGGTCTTCGGCGGCATCACCGTCTCCCGCAGCAGCTCACCGATGGCGTCGAAGGCGTCCTGGTCCGGGTCCCGGTCCTCGGCCGGGGTGTCACGCGCGTCCTGGTCCGCGGTGATCTCGGTGGCGAGCCGCTGGAGCAGGGCGTCGGGGTCGGTGGGCAGGGAGGCCAGCCACGTGTACGTCGGCCGGCTGAGGCCCGCCGGGTAGCCGACGGCCGCCTCGCCGTCCGGGACCCCGACGGTGATCGGGATGTACGAGCCGCCCTGGTGGATCAGGCCTTCATCGATCACCGGCCCCGACTTCTGCGTGATCCAGACCTCACGCTCGCGGGGCTCGGTCAGCTTCACCGGGCCGTCGAACTTGCCCTCGTTCTCGGTCTGCAGTGTCCTGACGTACACGAACTGGTCGTCGGTGACCTTCTGTTCGCCCTTCTTCGCGGCGACCGAGGCGACCCGGTCGAGCAGCACGGCCGCGCCACGCGGGGCCGTGGCCCGAGAACCCGTGCCCGCGGCGGACGGTGCCGGAGCGCGGTCCTGGCCGGTCACGGTGAGCGTGGTGAGCAGTACCCCGCCCAGGGCCAGTCCGGCGGCGGGCAGCAGGACAGTGGGGCGCAGGAGGCGGGGCCGGGGGCGGGGGAGGGCGGTGGTGCGGTCGCCGTCCTGGTCGATCAGACGCATCAGGGTGTCCTTGTGGTGGAGATGACGGCCCGGAGGCAGGTCCCGTTCGGCCGGGGCCGGCAGCAGCCGGGCCAGTTCCTCGTGTTCGGCCCGCTCGGGGCCGGAGGTGCGGTCGTTCATCGGGCTTCCTCCTGGATGGGCAGGGCCACGAACGCGGCCCTGCTCTCTGCCTCTCCGCGGCGGGGGCGGGGTTCCCTTCCGGATCGGACCGCCTCTCCGGGTCGCGCTTCCCGCGCGGACCCGTCCGGTGTCCGGCGGAGCTGCTCGTCGGTGAGCCGTCGCAGCTGCTTACGGGCGCGGGACAGCCGCGACCGCACGGTGCCCACCGGGACACCGAGGGCTTCGGCGGCCTCGGCATAGTCCAGCCCGGACCAGACGCAGAGGGCCAGCACCTCGCGTTCCTGGCGGCGGAGTCCGCCCAGTGTCTGCCGGATCGCGGCGAGCCGCCGTGTGTCGTCGACGCGTCCGGCCGTGGCGTCCGCGATGTCCGCCACCGGTTCCGGGGCGGGGCGGCGGGCCAGGAAGGCCAGGCGCCGCCCGATACCGCGGTTGGCGTTGCGTGCCTTGTTCGTGGCGATCCCGAGCAACCACGGCCGCAGCGAGTCGCCCTCCGGCTCGACGGCGTGACGGGTGCGCCAGGCGGCCAGGAAGGTCTCGGACAGAACCTCCTCGGCCGTCGACCAATCGCCCGTCAGCCGGTAGGCGTGGTTGCAGACCGACCGCGCGTACTCCTCGTAGAGCGCGGCGAACGCCTCGCGGTCGCCCGCCCTGATCCGTGCGCGCATGCGCTCCCGATCTTCCTGTTCATCACATCTCACACCACCTACCTCTCCGGCCTGGCCGAGGAGTTCCCGTGACCCGCGCCACACCACGGGGCCGCTGATACCGGACGCGGATCCACAGACCACCGGTCAGACACAGCCCTCCCGCTGCTGTCCCCACGGCTGAGGCGGCCGGGGACCGGGAGCAGGCACTTGCGGCGGCGCGGCACCCGTTTCGCCGGGCCCAGACCCGGCCGTGGGGGCAGGAGCCCCGGCATCCGCACCTGCTGCGCACCTATCTGGAACTTCCAGGCGATCCCGTCGATCACCCCACGGTGGTCCCGCCGCCGGCCGTCTCGCCTCGCCGTCCGGCCCGGCAAAAGCGGCTCAATCCGCGCCCACTGGGCGTCGGTCAACGGCACGACCAGACCAACGGCCCGATGATGATGTAGACGAAACGGCCCAGTGTCCTGCGCCGGAGATCCGTCGGCAGAAGCGGGCGAGAGACTCGAGGATCTCCTCGACGGCCTTGGTCCAGATGAACGGCTTGGGATCCGTGTTCCAGTCCTTGGCCCAGGCGCGGATACCGGCTTCGAGGGCCTGGACGTCCTTGTGGGCACCACGGCGGATCATCTGGTCGGCCAGGAAGCCGAACCACCGCTCGACCTGGTTGATCCATGAGGAGCCGGTGGGGGTGAAGTGCATGTGAAAGCGTGGATGCCTGGCCGGCCACGCCCTGATCGCGGGCGTCTTGTGGGTGCCGTAGTTGTCACAGATCAGGTGGATCTGCAGACGCGCCGGCATCTCCCTGTCGATCCGGACCAAAAACTTCTTGAACTCCGTCGCCCGGTGCCGGCGGCGCAGGGAGCTGATGACCTCGCCGGTGGCGACGTCGAACGCGGCAGACAGCGTGGTCATCCCGTTGCGGACGTAGTCGTGGGTGCGCCGCTCGGGCATCCCCGGCGTCATCGGCAGCCCCGTCCCTCCGCTCCGCCCTCTTCCTGAGTCCAGTACCTGACAGCAGCGTTCATCGACATCGGTCGGGCCATCGCATCGAACGTGCCGTCTTTGGGCAGTGACACTGCACATCACCGCCGTCCACGACGCATTCACGCACTACCGGCTCCACCCGACCAGTCGGGTGCCACCCCGCTCCTCGCCCGGCGCCCGCCGCGTCGCAGCCCCCGGCCCCCGCCCCGGCGCCCCTTCAGCCGTCGGTCCCGGTCACGGGCCCGGCCGGCACCGAGCGGCGGTGGGCGAACGCCACCACCGCACCCGCCCCGATGAGAAGTCCGAGCGCGGCGAAGCCGTAGCTCAGCGTGGCAAGGGAAGCAACGGCGGCGACCAGCAACGGGCCACCTGCGTCACCGAGTTCGCGTCCGAGTTCTGCGGTGCCCATGGTCTGGCCCAGGCGCTCCTGAGGGGTCGACGAGGCCAGGGCGGCGAAGCCCAGCGGGGTGATCAGCCCCGTGCCGACGCCGATCAGGGCGGCCCCCAGCAGGACACCGGTGAGGCCGGGCAGCACGGCACAGGTCAGACCGGCCGCGGTGACGAAGAGTCCCACGGCGAGACCGCAACGGGTCGTGAGGCGTCCCTCGTCCAAGGCCCGCCCGGCGCGCGGCTGCACGACGGCGGCGCATGCGGCGAGCACCGACACCGCGGCTCCGGTGGCCACCGTACTCAGCCCGGCAGCGCGGCCGGAGACGGGCAGGAAGCCCACACCGACCGAGAGGGCGGCGGTCGCCGCGGCGAGCGCGGCGGTCGGGGCGAGGAAGGCCGGGTCGGCGAGCCGCCGGGCCAGGTCCAGCACCGTCTGCCGGACCTTCGGCAGCGGCGGCACGACGGGAACGGCGAGCGCGGCCCAGACGGCGACCACCACCCCGAGCACCGCGAGGACGGCGAACAGCAGCCGCAGACCGCCGCCCCAGACCAGGACACCACCGAGCAGCGGGCCGAGCGTGTAGCCGATGGCCTTGTAGAAGCCGTAGCTGCCGAAGGCACGGCCGTGCTTGGCCGCCGGGTTGAGCCGGGCCACCAGCGCGGACGCGGAGGGCGAGAAGGCGGAGGCCGCGGCGCCCTGGCCGAGCCGGGCCGCCCACAGCCAGCCGGGACTGTCCGCCACCACGTACAGCGCGGACGCCACCGCGAACGCGACAAGACCGCCCAGCAGCACCGGGCGGGCACCGATCCGGTCGGCGAGGGTGCCGAAGACCGGCTTGAGGAGCACTTCGGCGCCGTCGTACAGGGCGAGCAGCCCGCCCAGCACCAGCAGCGAAGTGACCGCGTCCGCGGAGAAGCCGCCGAGGTTCGCGGCGATGCCGTGCGCGCCGAAGGCCGTGGTGAACCCGGCCGCGTACAGCGGCCACATCTGCCGGGCCGGGGCCGCCGAAGTCGTCCCGCTCATCGGTCGACGGCCTCCGGCACCTCGTGGAGAGCCGCGAAGACGCGCTCCGCGTAGTCCTCGCAGGCCGCGGCGCACTCCTTGAGCCGCTTGCCCGCCTTTGCCGCCTCCGGCGCCCCGAACACGTCGCGGGCCGTCAGGTCACGATGCCAGCGCCGCAGCCGCTCCAGCGACTGCTCCTCCTCTTCCAGCTCGGCCAGGGTGAACTTGCCGATGCGGATCTCCTTCTCCAACTCCGCCTCGAACTTGCCGCAGTCGGCGAGGAACTCCTTCCATTCCTCGGACCGGGCAGCGGTGAACAGCACTTCTTGCCTTCCCTTGCATCGTGCCGCCGCTGGGCATGGCGGTCCGGGGCCGGACGGTCCCAGACCAGTGGGCCGTTCAGCCCCTACCGGGTGGGGGTACCCGGGCGCAGGTTGGAGAGCGGACCCAGAGGGGAGGGACAACCCGCGGGTGCCGTGGAAGTCGTCGTCCTTGCGGCCTCGGCCGTGCTGATCGGCGCGTTGGGCTGGTACTTCTTCGGCCCGCGCCGCGCCGGTGCCGCCCGGCTGGAAGGCGGGGTGCAGCAGGTGGCGGTGACCCCGGTCAGTGTTTCCTCTGTTTCCCCCCACCCGACCGGGTGGAACCGGGGCGTTTCGACCGGTGTGCCGGTCCCGCTGCCTTCCGGGCACCCCGTCGATGGTGGTACGCCCCTCGCTCGTGGTCTCCGGCATGGAGTGAGCATAGTAACCGAGCGTGACAGCCGGCGCGGGCGGCTCTCGTCTCCGTACGGCGGTACGGCGGTACATCCCGTCACGCCGACAGCGAAACGACGGCTGTGCCTTACGCCACTCCGACCGGGCGCGGGTCAAGCTCTCTGCACGGCCTGAACGACGTGGGCCCGTTGGCCGTACCTCCTGCCAGATCACGCAATCTCCCGGAAGGGACACACCCGCATGACCAGCGCATCTCATCAGCTCGCATCGGGACCTGCCCGTCGTACCGTCGTGGCGGCGGCCGGAGCGGCGGGCCTCGCCGCCGCGCTGACCGCCTGCGGAGGCTCCGACGACGCCGCCGGCTCGTCCGCGGGCCCCGGCGCGGCCAGCGGCCCGCAGGACAACAATGACGCGAGCAGCGGAGGTTCGGGAGGCGGCGACAACGCGGCCGGGGCCGAGCTCGCCGCGGTCGCCGACATCCCCGAGGGGGGCGGCAAGATCTTCGCCGACAGCAAGGTGGTGGTGACCCAGCCGACGGCGGGCGAGTTCAAGGCGTTCTCGGCGACCTGCACCCACCGGGGGTGTGCGGTGAAGAGCGTCGCCGACGGAGTCATCAACTGCCCTTGCCACAACAGTAATTTCTCGATCACCGACGGCAGTGTGCAGGGCGGCCCGGCGACCGCGCCGCTGCCGCCCGTGGAGATCACCGTCGACGGGGATTCGATCAGGCTCGCCTGAGCCTGGTTCCTGGGAGAAAAGAGGGACCGCATGACCGCCACGCAGCGCCGGGGCCGGAAGATCATGATGACGCCGGGCGAGCTGGACGACTTCCTCACCGTTCAGCGCACCTGCCGGGTCGCCACGGTGTCGGCCGACGGCGCGCCGCATGTGAGCACGCTCTGGTTCGCCTGGGACGGCATCTCGCTGTGGCTGTACTCCGTGGTGCGCTCCAAGCGCTGGACCGACCTGCGCCGGGACCCGCGGGTGGCGATCGTGGTGGACACCGGCGAGGAGTACGACGAACTGCGCGGTGCGGAGCTGTCCGGGCGGATGGAGTTCGTGGGCGAGATACCGCGCACCGGCGAACTCCGCGCCGAACTCGACGTCCCCGAGACCCTGTTCGCGCGCAAGAACTTCGGCCTGGACGAGATGCCGCACGACGGCCGGCACGCCTGGCTGCGGCTGACCCCGGAGAAGGTCGTCTCCTGGGACTTCCGCAAACTGGGCGCTCGCCCGTAGTGCCGGCCTGAGGGACTGTCCGTACCGGAGGGTCCTACACGTACGTCCTGGACTCCGGTGCGTCCGGTCCGATCGCCGCGGTGACCGCCTTGCTCAGGGGGCCGATCTCGTCCTTCGTGAGCGTCGACACGGTGATGCGGATGCCCGGCGGTGCGCTCGTCCGGAAGCGGGCGCCGGGGGCCACCGCCCAGCCCGCGTGCAGCAGCCGTGCGACGGCGCCGGTCTCGTCCGGCACCGGCACCCACACGTTCATACCGCTGCGCCCGTGCGCCGTGACGCCCTGCCGGGCCAACGCCCCGATCAGGGCGTCCCGGCGCCGCCCGTACTCCGCCGCCACCGCGCCCGGATCCACCGCTGAGTCGGTCCACAGCCGGAGCACCGCACGTTGGACGGTGCGGCTGACCCAGCCCGGCCCGAGCCGCTGCCGTCCGCGCACCCGGTCGAGGGTGACCGCGTCCCCGGTGAGCACGGCGAGCCGTAGGTCGGGGCCGTACGCCTTGCCCGCCGAACGCACGAAGGCCCAGCTCCGGGTGGGGCCGGCGAGGGGGTGCAGGGGCAGGTCGACGATGTGGTGCCCGTGATCGTCCTCGATCAGCAGTGTCTCCGGATGGTCCGCGAGCACCGCCCGCAGGGCACGCGCGCGCGTTGCGCTCAGTGCGGCCCCGGTCGGGTTCTGCGCCCGGTCCGTCACGATCAGCGCACGCGCCCCGCCCGTCAGCGCACGCCGTACGTCCTCGGGGAGCGGCCCCTCGTCGTCGACACCGACCGGGACGGTCCGCAGCCCGAGCGCCGGGACGAGGTCCAGCACGCTTCCCCATCCCGGGTCCTCCACGGCGACCGCGTCCCCCTGCTTGAGGTGGGCCGCGAGCACCCGCTCCACGGCGTCCAGGGCGCCGGAGGCGACGGCGACGGGGCCGTCGGGAACGCCGTCGGCGTCCAGCCCGGCGCGTGCGTGCCGCACCAGTCCGGGCTCCACGGGAGCGTGCCCGTAGAGCACCGGCTCCCGGTCCCCCTGCCCGGCCGCGGCCGCGAACGCCCCGGCCAGCGGGGGCAGCAGCGCGGGATCCGGGTTGCCGTCGGACACGTCCCGTACGCCCGGCGGGACCTCCACCCGGACGAAGTCGCGCGCCGTCGTGGCCGGTTTGGGCCGCACCCGGCTCCCCCGTCGGCCCGCCGTCTCGATCACCCCGCGCTCGCGCAGGGTCCGGTACGCGGACGCGACGGTATTGGCGTTCACCCCGAGCCGTTCCGCCAACTCCCTCATGGGGGGCAGAAGTTCGCCCGGTCTGAGATCCCCTTCACCCACCGCGCGCTCGATGCTCGCCGAAATTTCCGCTGCACGCCGCCCACTGATCCGATACTCTCCTAGCACAAAGCCAATTATGCACTAGTGCAATGGAGAGCGCCATGCAGGGGACCCGGCCGCCGCAGCAGCAGCCCGCCACCAGCTACCCGCCCACCGAGCGCACCGTCCCCACCCGCTCCCCCCATCGCGCCGCGTACGACAGGGAGCTGGTGCACGCGCTACTCGACGAGGGGTACGTCTGCCACCTCGGTTTCGTCCGCGACGGCGCACCGGTGGTGCTGCCCACGCTGTATGCCCGGGTCGGCGAGCGCCTCTACGTGCACGGTTCGACGGGCTCGCGTCCGTTGCGCGCGGCGGGCGGGGCCGAGTCCGGCCTCCCGGTCTGTCTGACCGTCACCCATGTGGACGGGCTGGTGCTGGCCCGCTCCGCCTTCCACCACTCGCTCAACTACCGCTCCGTGATGGTGCACGGCCTCGCGCACGACGTGACCGATCCCGAGGAGAAGCGGCAGTCGCTGGACGCCCTGGTCGATCAGGTCGTCCCCGGCCGCGCCGCCGATTCCCGCCCGGCCGACAAGAAGGAGCTGGCCGCCACCGCGGTGATCCGTCTCGACCTGACCGAGGTCTCCGCCAAGCTCCGCACCGGCGGCGTCAACGACGAACCGGAGGACCTCGCTCTCCCCCACTGGGCGGGCGTCGTCCCCCTGAGCCGCGGCTACGGCACCCCGCTCGCCGACCCCGCTCTGGCTCCCGGCACAAAGCTGCCGGAGTATCTGGCGGCCCTGTGACCCGGTCCCGCCCCGCCCCGCGGCCGCGCCGCACGGGGCCCTGGGTGTCCGCCGTCACGCGGGGACCGCCTCGCCCTCCGTCCTGCGGGCCCGCGCGAGCCGTGCCTCGCCCACCGCGAGCCCCGCGACCGCGCCCAGCATCAGCAGGGTGCCGAGCAGCGTGGCCGAGGTGAGCCGCTCCCCGAGCAGGGCGACCGCGAGCACCGCCGCGCTCACCGGCTCCAGCAGCATGATCACGGACACGGTGGCCGACCGTACGACGGCCGCGCCCGCGAAGTACAGGCCGTAGGCGAGAGCGGTCGGAACCGCTGCGACGTACACCACCAGGCACAGCAGCAGACCGGGGGCGTCCGTGTGCGGGACCAGCCCTTCGACCGCGGCGAACGGCAGCAGCAGCACACTCGTGACGGCGAACGCCCCGACCGTCGTGCCGGAGGCGTCCAGCCCGCCGTCCCGTCCCCACCAGCGGGTGAGCAGCGTCATCGCCGAGTAGCCCGCCGCGGCCAGTAGCGCGAGCAGTACGCCCCGCAGGTCCACGACCGCCTCCCCGCCGCCGAGGACGAGGACGGCCAGCCCGGCGAGCGCCCCGGCGACGGCGGCGCCTCCGCCCCGGCCGAGCCGCTCCGCCAGGAGCAGCCGTGCGCCGAGCGCCATCAGAACGGGTCCCGCGCCGAGGGTGACGACGGTGGCCACGGCGAGCCCGGTGGCGGCGACGGCGGCGAAGTAGGCCGTCTGGAACACGCCGAGCGCGACCCCGGTGGCCACGGCCCGCCACACCCTGCGGCCCAGGGGCTCAGGCACGGTCCGGGTGCGCGGGAGCAGCGCCCGGGCCCCGAGCAGCAGGACGAGTCCGGCCGCACAGCGCCAGAAGGAGAGGGCGACCGGGCCCATGTCACTGGCCCGGTAGACCAGCGACGCGGCAGCGCCGGCGGTGCCCCAGGCGACACCGGCGACGATCAGATAGAGCAGGCCTCGCCCGACGGGCAGGCCGGATACGGCGTTCGACACGTGTTCTCTCCGCAGGTGCGCACGGATACGCGCGGGCGTGCACCGCTCGCGGCGGTGCGCGCACTGCGCGAAGGGACGGTGGGAAGCCCCGGATCAGGCCCGGGTCGAGCCGGGCCGACGGGGTCCGCGGACTGCGTCTGCGGGCAGCACCGCAAGGCCCGGCGGCGCGCCGGGCGAAGGGAGCCGTGGACCCGCCTCAGGCGGTGGGAGGCGGAAGAACGAGTGCGCGCGCATGCATGATCAGCACCTTAGGCGGCAGTTCCGGGCGTGGACAACTCCCTTTCGGGCTCTCCGCTCGCCACCGGCTCCTCGGATTTCCTGGCCGGCGCGGAGGACTGGGCGATGAACGCGCCCGCCAGCACCACCGCACCGCCCACGAGCTGCGGTGCCGACAGGTGTTCGCCGAGGAGCACCCAGGCCAGCACGGTGGCGATGACCGCTTCGAGGCAGGCCACCACCCCCGCGACCTGCGGCGAGAGCCGCCGCACCGAGAGCACTCCGGTGCCGTACGCGACGACCGTGGCGACGAGGACGATCCAGGCCAGCAGCACGAAGGCCGCGACCGGGGTGCCGTCCATGCTCGCGTCGCCGCCGAGCACCGACCAGTCCATGGACCACGGACGGGCGACGAGGGTGAGTACGGCGGCGCCGACGAGCAGACCGTAGGCGATCACCCCGAGCGGGTCCGGCGCCCGGTCGCCCTGGTCGCTGCCCTGGTCGGACAGGACGAAGTACCCGACCTGACAGCAGGCGGCGCCGAGCGCGAGCGCCAGTCCGAGGGCGTCGAAACCGAGGCCCGACCACACCTCCACGACGCAGGCCAGTCCGCCCACCGCCAGAACCACACCGACCGCCGCCGCCCGGGTCACCGGCCGCCGCTGGACGAACCGCACCCAGCCGAGGACGAGCGCGGGCGCCAGATACTCGACGAGCAGGGCGACGCCGACGGGGATGCGGGAGATGGCCGCGAAGTAGCAGGCCTGGACACCGGCGACGGCGAACAGCCCGAACCCCGCGAGCAGCGCCGGATGGCTGCGCAGCAGCCCCCGGTGGCGTACCGCCAGCGGCAGCAGGACCAGGGCCGCGCCCGTCACCCGCAGCCAGACGACGTGCAGCGGGTCCAGTCCCGCCTCGATCAGCGGCTTGGCGGCGACACCGGATCCACCGAAGGCCACCGCGGACAACAGCGCGAGGCCGAGTCCCAGGCCTTTCCCACGGGTGCCCCGGGTGTTCCGGGTGCTGACAGAGGTGGACACCGGCACATGATGTCAGGCGTTGACAGGAGCGTCACCCCCATGGCTCCTGTCTCACAGGCTGGACAGTGGCTCCCTTTCGTTTCAGGGAGCCGGGTCGCCGGTCCACGTCTCGAGCCGGGCGAGCAGGGCGCGGGAGTCGATCCCGGCGCGCTCGAGCACCTCGACGGCACGGGCCTGCGGGTCCACGATGATCGCCGCGAGCAGGTCCGCACCCCCCGGCACCCCTCCCCGGTGTACCGCGCGTTCACGGGCGTACGTCATGCCGGCCGCGGCGAGCGGCGAGAAACCGGCGGCCTCCGCCACCACCGGGACCGCACCGGAGTCCTCGACGGCGCTCTGCCAGCGCAGGCCGTAGCCGATGCTGCGCTGGACCAGATAGCCGAGCAGCCGGGCGGTCCGCGGGCCCTCGCCGAAGACCGCGCGCACCTCGGCATCGGACTCCAGCAGCGAGTGCAGCAGATGGGCGGTGTCGATCTGCCGGTCCGCGTCCCTGAGCGCCCTGCGGCGGGCACCGGTGACCACAGCCGCCAGCTCCGCGCCGAGCCCGGCGTGGTGGTCCGCGTGGCGAGCGCCCTGCTTCTGGGCCTCGTGGGCCGACTGCCGGGGGATACGGGATGGCACGTCCTCCACCCCATCAGTCCCGCAGGTCCGGGTCATCCCCGGCGAGGAGCATCTTCCCGTCCCACGGGAAGTGGACACGCAGGGCCCGGCTCTCCTCCTCGAGGAGGAGAGCCGGGCTGCTTCTCCCAGGTTTCCTGGGGTTTCCCCGGGTTTCCCCGAGTTCCCTCAGGGCCGCGCGTCCGCCCTCAGTCGTCGTCGGCGAGGATCAGGTACAGCTTCTTGCGGGCTTCGTTGATGACGATGAGCGCCTTCTCCCGCTGCTCCTTGCTGCCGGTCTTCCAGACCTGCCCGAAGGCCTCCATCAGACCGAACCCGGCCTGCCGGATCTCGCCCAGCGCCTCCCAGTCGACCCCGCGCGAGGCCTCTTCCCACGGCGCCTCGGGGCCTTCGTCGGCCGCCGTGCGACCGGTGTCGGTGAGTGCGAACAGCTTCTTGCCGCCCTCGGACTCGCTGACGATCAGCCCTTCGTCCTCCAGCAGCTGCAGGTTGGGGTACACCGAGCCGGGACTGGGCTTCCACGCCCCGCCGCTGCGCTCGGCGATCTCCTGGATCATCTCGTAGCCGTGCATCGGGCGTTCCTTCAGCAGGGCGAGGATCGAGGCGCGCACGTCACCGCGCCGCGCCCTTCCCCTCGGCCCGCCACGCCCTCGGCCACCGCTCCAGGGGCCGTGTCCGAAACCCGGGCCGAAGCCGGGGCCGCCGTGACCACCGGACCCCGGGGGGCCGAAGGGCCCGAACGCGGCGCGCAGCCGCTCGAAGTCGCCCCGGCCGCCCCGCGGGCCGCCCTGGCCGCGCTCGCCACCATGGGTACGCATCGCAACCACTCTCCATTCCATCGTCGATCTGTCGCGATACTCCAACGATATATCGGTGACTGTCGTCGAACAACCCCTCGGCTGCCTGTTTCCGGGCGGAGGGACCCGTGCGGCCGGTCCGACGCGCCCGCATCGGCCTTGGCCTGCGGCTTTGCTCAGCCCGTACCGTCAGGGCATGCGCATTCGAATCGTCGACGCCTTCACCGACCGGCCCTTCTCCGGCAATCCCGCCGGAGTCCTGCTCCTGGACACGGAGGCGTTCCCGGACGACACCTGGCTCCAGAACGTCGCCCTGGAGGTCAACCACGCCGAAACCGCCTTCGCGCACCCGCTGCCCGCGGGCGGCACGGCCGACTGGGCGCTGCGCTGGTTCACCCCCGCCACCGAGGTCGCGATGTGCGGCCACGCGACCCTGGCCACCGCGCACGTCCTGCACACCACCGGCGCCCACGAGGGCCCCGTCCGGTTCGCCACCCTCAGTGGTGTCCTCGTCGCGACGCCGGCCGAGGACGGCTCCGTGACCCTCGACTTCCCCACGGCGCCGCTCACCCGGCTCGACGTCCCCGCGGGGATCGCCGACGCGCTGGGCACCGAACCGCTCACGGCCTTCGACACCGGCCCGAACGTCGGAGACCTGCTGGTCGAGGTCGCCGACGAGCGGACCGTCCACGCCCTGCGGCCCGATCTGAAGGCCCTCGGCGCCCACTCCGAGCGCGGCGTCATCGCCACCGCCCGCGCAGCGGATCCGTCCGGGGACTACGACTTCGTCTCCCGCTGCTTCTTCCCGAACGTCGGCATCGACGAGGACCCCGTCACCGGCAGCGCCCACACCGCACTGGCCCCCTACTGGTCCGAGCGTCTCGGACGCCCCGGCCTCACCGGCCTCCAGGCATCACCCCGCTCCGGCCGCGTCCGTACGGAGCTGTGCGGCGAGCGCACCCTGCTGGGCGGACGGGCGGTGACGGTCATCGAGGGCGAGCTCCTGGCCTGACCGGGCACCGGAACGGCGAAGGGGCGCACCGGCCGTGCCGGTGCGCCCCTTCGCGGTCTCCGGGTCGTTCAGGCCGTGGGCAGCCAGCCCACCTTGCCCGCGAGCAGCGCGTACCCCACGAACGCACCGATGTCGAGCAGCGTGTGCGCGACCACCAGGGGACCCACCCGGCCCCAGCGGCGGTAGAGGAACACGAACACCACACCCATGACCATGTTGCCGATGAAACCGCCGATGCCCTGGTAGAGGTGGTACGAACCGCGCAGCACCGCACTCGCCGCCGTCGCGGCGCCCGGTGTCCAGCCCAGCTGCTCGAGCCGGCGCAGCAGGTACGCGAGGACGATGACCTCCTCGAGGATCGAGTTCTGCAGTGCCGCGAGGATCAGCACGGGGAACTTCCACCACACCTCGGGCAGCGCCTCGGGCACCACGGTGAGGTTGAAGCCGAGCTCGCGCGCGGCCAGGTAGAAGGCGATGCCGCTGCTGCCGATGACCGCCGCGACCGCCGCCCCGCGGCCGAGGTCGGACCAGGGCCGGGTGCGGTCGAACCCGAGCACGCGCAGTCCCGCGCCTTCGCGCAGCAGGAAGTGCGCGACGAGCGCGACGGGAACGAGCGCGGTGGTGATCCCGAAGAGCTGCCAGGCCAGGTCGAGCCAGGGACGGCCCGGTGCCGCCGAGGCGTTGAGGGTGGCCGCCTGGTCCTTCAGGCCGCCCGGCCGGGTGACCGAGCCGATGAAGCTGATCAGCGCGGACACTCCGCTCGCCCCGAGCGACACCGCGAGCACGAGCAGCGTCTCGTTGCGGAGCATCGTCCGCGTGAGCCGCCGCTGAGGATACTCATCGGCCCGCGGGCCCGCCTCCGCCTGCACAGCTGCCTCCACATCACCGATCCGTCCGATCAGTATGCGGGCAGCCTCCGACGGCCCGACGGGCGGTCCGCGGTGGGCCCGCCCCGGTGTCGTCAGGCCGCGGGTACCGGGTCCGGGAGGCCGACGGGCCAGGTGTGGACCGGATCGCCCTTCAGCATCAGCTCGCGGTAGCGCCGGGTGGTGGCGGCCAGCGCCGCATCCCGGGCCAGGCCGCCGTCCAGGGCCCGGTGGAAGGTCGCGGCCTGCCAGCTCGCGCCGTTCTGCCGGCGCCGGCAGCGCTCCTCGATCACGCCCAGGTACAGGTCCCGGTCCACCGGCTCGATGCCCCACGCGTCCAGTCCCGCCTCGGCCAGCGGCAGCAGCTCGTCGCGTACGAGGGTGACCGCGTCCACCTCGGCCGTACCGCCGTAGCGCCCGCGCCGGGGCCAGGTCAGGCGGGCTTCGATGCCGTGCCTGCAGGCGGCGTCGAAGTTGGCGGCGGCGGCCTCGAAGGGCAGCCGGGTCCACACCGGGCGGCTGTCCTCCGCGAGGGCGCGGACCAGACCGTAGTAGAACGCCGCGTTGGCGACGACGTCGACGACGGTGGGCCCGGCGGGCAGGACCCGGTTCTCCACCCGCAGGTGGGGGACGCCGTCGGCGACGCCGTAGACCGGGCGGTTCCAGCGGTAGACGGTGCCGTTGTGCAGGACGAGTTCGGCGAGCGTGGGGGTGCCGTCCTTGTCCAGCACCTCGAGCGGGTCCTCGTCGTCGCAGATGGGCAGGAGGGCCGGGTAGTAGCGCAGATTCTCCTCGAAGAGGTCGAACGCCGAGGTGACCCAGCGCTCCCCGAACCAGGTGCGCGGCCGTACGCCCTGTGCCTGCAGTTCGGGCGGCCGGGTGTCGGTGGACTGCTGGAACAGCGGCGGCCGGGACTCGCGCCACAGTTCGCGGCCGAACAGGAAGGGCGAGTTGGCGCCGACGGCGATCTGGGCGGCGGCGACCGCCTGGGCCGCGTTCCACACGTCGGCGAAGCGGGCCGGAGTGACCTGGAGGTGCAGTTGCACCGAGGTGCAGGCGGCCTCGGGCGCGATGGACTTGGAGGTGCAGCTGAGGTGTTCCACCCCGTCGATGTCGAGGCTGAAGTCCTCTCCACGGGCGGCCACGATCTGGTCGTTGAGCAGGGTGTAGCGGTCGACTTCGGAGAGATTCGAGGAGACGAGGTCGTCGCGGTCCAGCGTCGGCAGAATACCGATCATCACGATCCCGGCGTCCACCTCGGCGGCTTTCCGGTCGGCGTACGCGAGTGAGGTGCGCAGTTCCTCGGTGAGCCGGTCGAATACCCGCCCGTCCAAACGGTGTGGAGCTATGTTGACTTCCAGGTTGAACATGGCGAGTTCTGTCTGGAAGTCCCGGCTCGCGATCCGTTCGAGGACTTGTCCATTCAACATTTTCGGCATGCCGTCGGCGCCCGTGAGATTCAATTCGATCTCCAGCCCCACAAGGTTCTTGGGGCGGTCGAACCGCTTCTCCGCCAGGAGTCGCTCCAAGCCCGCCAGGCACCTGCGGAGCTTGTCGCGGTAGCGCTGGCGATCGGACAGGTCGAACCCGCCTGCCACCACCTTCTCCCCCATCGAAGCGTCCTTCCTCGGCTGGGCGGCCCGATGATCGGCCGCCGGGGTCCCGGTCCACAGGGGAGGATGCCCCGTGGATGCGATCGATAACGCCCCGGACCGATCTGCGGACCGCTACGCTGGTCGAATGTGTCCACTGGCACATTCACGCGGCATGGCCGACAGGGCACGCAACAACGCGATGACTGACTCGTGAAAAACGCCGATGAAAATAGGCCTACCACTTCACAGCCGTTTATCGAGGTCATCGCTGTGCACCCGGCTCTAAATCGGGATGATTCCCCCTTTTCGTCGACCAGAAGTACCCTTGTTCAACGGGTCGAAAACAGCTAGTGGAAACACAGCCCGAACACGCGTCGTATAAACTCCGTGGACAGGGCAGAAGGTTGGCGCCCACGGTCGAGTGATCCAGCCCTCGAGGTGACGTGCGGCAGTCCTCACCCCCACCTCCCGCGCTCAGGCCCCCGGCCCCTGCCTTCCGACCCTTCGCGAGCTGACAGCGTCGTCCGCCCCGCCCTCGTGCCACCGTGCCTTCGAATGAGAGGCGACCCACCATGCCCCTTCATGTCCCCCCGGCCCCCGCGCCCGCACTGCGTTCCGTCCTCACCGCACTCTCCTCCCCCACCGCGGTCAGCGAGGCCCGAACCCCCTCCCTCCTCGGTGCCCAGGGTCCGGTCTCACCCGAACTGCCTCTGCCCGTGCACGTCCTGGACCGGATCACCGCCGAGGGCGTGTCCGCGACGCGACTGGCCGGCTGGCGCTTCCTGATCCGCTGCGGCGACCGGGCGGTGGCCGCGGCCGACACCGTACTGACCCCCGACGGCTGGACCTTCTCCCGCTTCTTCGAGGGTCCGTACATCGCCTCCACCGAACTGGCCCTGCGCCAGGCCGAGTCCCTGTCGCAGCCGTACCAGCCCCGGCTGTTGTCGGTGCCCGGCCTCTACATGCTGACCCTCTGGCTGCACGGCGACCGCACCGCGGACGGCGCCACCGGCCATCCCGCCGCCACCGACCTGCTCGTCCCGCTCGCCCCCGCGCCGCCCGGTATCGCGGCCCACCGCCCGCACCTGGTCGCGGAACTCCTCCCGGTGCTGACCCACCGGGCGACGCCCGACCGCCTGCTCGGCTCACCCGCCTGACCGACACGCGATCGCACGCGTCCCCGCCCCTCCCGCACGACCACTCCCGTGCCCCGCCGCCCGATCCCCGCGGCGGGGCACGCGCACGCCCCGAGCCTCCCCGGCCCGAGCTGCCCCGAGCGCTCCGAGCGCTCCGAGCCCTCGGACTAGCCTCATCCGGCCATACGGAACCACCCGAAGTGACAGTGCAGTTGAGGTGAACCGTCCGCGCGGGTGACGCGTCATCGACCTGTGAGGGGCGGTGCCGCGAAATCCCTGCGGATCGCCGTCCGGAGGGCAACACTTGTTTCCGACCGACCTAGGACAACGGGGGGCGGCCATGAACGAGGTTTCACGCCGCGCAACAGAGACAACAGCCAACCCACAGGTCACCACAGAGCGAAAGATCCCATCCATGTGCCAGCATCCGTCACCGTGCCCCTCAGCCGAATCCGCCGACCGGGAGTCCGCCCGTCTCGTGGCGCACCACCCGGAACAAGGCTGGAGCCTGCTGTGCAACGGTGTCGTGCTCTTCGAGGACACCGGTGAACTCCTGCCCGACGGCAGGAGCATCGCCCCGCAGCGTCCCGGGGGCCCCGCGGTGATGACCTCCGCCTGAGCTCCACCGGGCGGCTCCGCGCCGCCCGGTTCCGCTCGCCGCCTATCGTGATCGGCATGCAGTCCTACACGATCGGCCAGGCAGCACGGCTGCTCGGCGTCAGCCCGGACACCGCCCGACGCTGGGCGGACGCGGGCCGGCTCACCACCCATCGCGACGAAGGCGGACGACGGCTCATCGAGGGGCGGGCCCTGGCCGCGTTCTCCGTCGGCCTCGCGAAGGCCGGCGCCACCGAGGAGGGCACGCCGTACACCTCGGCCCGCAACGCCTTCCCCGGCATCGTCACCGCGATCACACTCGGCGACGTGGCGGCCCAGGTCGAGATCCAGGCGGGTCCGCACCGCCTGGTCTCGCTGCTGACCCGCGAGGCCGTCGAGGAGCTCGGACTGGAGGTCGGCATGGAGGCCACCGCCCGTGTGAAGTCGACAAACGTCCATATCGATCGCGTCTGACGGAAGCGGAAGCGGTACGCCGAAGGGCTCCGCTTCGGCCCTGCGGCCGAAGCGGAGCCCTTCCACTCCTCGGTCCCGGTGACCGGGCCCTCCGCGTCAGTCGTCGTACGCGTCCAGCGGCGGGCAGGAGCACACCAGGTTGCGGTCGCCGAAGGCCTGGTCGACACGGCGCACCGGCGGCCAGTACTTGTCGGCCGCGCTCACACCGGTCGGGAAGACGGCCTCCTCACGGCTGTACGGGTGCTCCCACTCCGTGCCGAGCGCGGCGGCGGTGTGCGGGGCGTTGCGCAGCGGGTTGTCGTCCGCGGGCCACTCGCCGGAGCCGACCTTCTCGATCTCCGCGCGAATCGCGATCATCGTCTCGCAGAACCGGTCGAGTTCGGCCAGGTCCTCGGACTCGGTCGGCTCGATCATCAGCGTTCCCGCCACCGGGAACGACATCGTCGGCGCGTGGAAGCCGTAGTCGATCAGCCGCTTGGCCACGTCGTCCACGCTCACACCGGTCGTCCTGGTCAGCGGGCGCAGGTCGATGATGCACTCGTGCGCGACCAGCCCGCCGGGGCCGGTGTAGAGCACCGGGTAGTGCGGCTCGAGGCGCTTGGCGATGTAGTTGGCGCTGAGCACCGCCACCTGGGTGGCCCGCTTGAGCCCCTCGCCGCCCATGAGCCGGACGTACGCCCACGAGATGGGCAGGATGCCCGCGGAACCCCACGGGGCGGCCGAGACCGGCCCGATCCCCGTCTTCGGCCCGGCCTCGGGCTGGAGCGGGTGGTTCGGCAGGTACGGCGCCAGGTGCGACCGCACCCCGACCGGGCCGACACCGGGACCGCCGCCACCGTGCGGGATGCAGAAGGTCTTGTGCAGGTTCAGGTGCGAGACGTCGCCGCCGAAGTGTCCGGGCTTGGCCAGCCCGACCAGCGCGTTGAGGTTCGCGCCGTCCACGTACACCTGGCCGCCGGCCTCGTGCACCGCCGCGCAGATGTCGGCGACGTGCTCCTCGAACACACCGTGCGTCGACGGGTAGGTGATCATCAGCACCGACAGCTCGTCGCGGTACTGCTCGATCTTCGCCCGCAGGTCGTCGATGTCGACCTCGCCGTCCTCGGCGGTCTTCACGACGACGACCTTCATCCCGGCCATGACGGCGCTGGCGGCGTTGGTGCCGTGCGCGGAGGACGGGATGAGGCAGACGGTGCGCTGCTCGTCGCCGTTGGCCCGGTGGTAGCCGCGCACGGCGAGCAGCCCGGCCAGTTCGCCCTGGGAACCCGCGTTGGGCTGGAGGCTCACCTTGTCGTAGCCGGTGACCTCGGCGAGACGCTCCTCCAGTTCGTGGATGAGCGTGAGGTAGCCCTGGGCCTGCTCGGCCGGCGCGAAGGGGTGCAGCTGCCCGAACTCGGGCCAGGTGATCGGCTCCATCTCCGTGGTCGCGTTGAGCTTCATGGTGCAGGAGCCCAGCGGAATCATCCCGCGGTCCAGCGCGTAGTCACGGTCGGCGAGCCGCCGCAGGTAGCGCAGCATCGCGGTCTCGGAGCGGTGCTGGTGGAAGACGGGGTGCGTCAGGTACTCGTCGGTGCGCAGCAGGGCGTCCGGCAGGGTGTCGGGCGCCGCCGCGTCCAGAGCTGCGATGTCGGCCTCGATCCCGAAAGCACTCCACACGGCGGCGAGCCGGGCCCGTGTGGTGGTCTCGTCGCAGGCGATCGAGACGTGGTCGGCGTCGACGAGGAGCAGGTTGACCCCGTTGTCCCGCGCGGCGGCGACGACCTCGGCACCCCGCCCCGGGACCCGCACGGTCAGTGTGTCGAAGTAGGAGCCGTGGACGATCTCCACGCCGCCGGCCCGGAGCCCTTCGGCCAGGACGGTCGCGTAACGGTGGGTGCGCCACGCGATGGTCCGCAGTCCTTCGGGACCGTGGTAGACGGCGTACATCCCGGCCATCACGGCGAGCAGCACCTGGGCGGTGCAGATGTTGCTGGTGGCCTTCTCCCGGCGGATGTGCTGCTCACGGGTCTGGAGCGCGAGCCGGTAGGCCCGGTCGCCGTCCGCGTCGACGGAGACGCCGACGAGCCGTCCGGGCAGGCTGCGCGCCATCTTCTCGTGCACGGCCATGTATCCGGCGTGCGGCCCGCCGAAGCCCATGGGCACACCGAAGCGCTGGGTCGTGCCGACCGCGATGTCCGCGCCGAGTTCGCCGGGCGACGTCAGCAGGGTGAGGGCGAGCAGATCGGCGGCGACGGTGACCAGCGCGCCCAGCTCGTGCGCCCGGTCGATCACCGGCTTGATGTCGCGTACGGCTCCGGAGGCGCCCGGGTACTGGATCAGCACGCCGTTGATCTTGCGCTCGGCGATCTCGGCGGGGATGCCCTCGCTCAGGTCGGCGACGACGACCTCGACGCCGGTCGGCTCGGCACGGGTCTCGATCACGGCGATCGTCTGCGGCAGCGCGTCCGTGTCGACCAGGAACAGACCGTTCTTGTTCTTGCCCATGCGCCGCGACAGCGCCATCGCCTCGGCGGCGGCCGTGCCCTCGTCGAGCAGTGAGGCCCCGGAGGTCGGCAGGCCGGTCAGTTCGGCGACCATGGTCTGGAAGTTCAGCAGCGCCTCGAGCCGTCCCTGCGAGATCTCCGGCTGGTACGGCGTGTACGCCGTGTACCAGGCGGGGTTCTCCATCACGTTGCGCAGGATGACGGGCGGCGTGAAGGTCCCGTAGTACCCGAGCCCGATCATGGAGCCGAGCACCTCGTTGCGGTCGGCCAGCGACCGGAGTTCGGCCAGCACCTCGGGCTCGGTCCGGGCGCCCGGCAGATCGAGCGCGTCGGCGTTCTTGATCACATCCGGGACCGCCGCGGCCGTCAGCTCGTCGAGCGAGCCGTAGCCGACCTGCGCGAGCATTTTGGCGCGGGCCTCGTGGTCGGGGCCGATGTGACGCTGCTCGAAGGGCGTTCCCTGTTCGAGCTCGGAGAGGGGAATGCGGTGGGCGGTCATTGTGGAGGCCTCCTGGTCTGACGACCTTCGAGGGGCACCATGACGGGTGCCCGGACGGCCTCCCCCTCTGTCATCTCAACCTGAGAGCTTCACCGGACCGCCGCAGGGCGTCCGGCTTTCACCGTCGGTGAGAGCGGGAGCCGTCGACACCCGCCCTGCTTTCCAGAGTGACCTCGTCCATGCGGTACGTGGGCCTGAGAGTTTCCGGGGAGGATTTGCTCCTTCGGCGCCCTCCGATGGTGTCCGGAGGACTCTCCCGCACGGGGTCAGCAGCCGCTGCCAGCGTACCAGCGAGGGCAACCCCCGGACCTTCGAGTGGCCGCCGGACCGATTGTGCCGTTTCGTAGTGCTGACGAATGACTGCGGATTGCGACCAGTGGAGGGCCCGTGCAGACCGACATCGATCCGCGCAACCTGATCGGCCGCAAGGCCTTCGACCGCAACGGGACCCGGATCGGCACCATCGACGAGGTCTATCTCGACGACGCCACCGGCATACCCGAGTGGGCGGCGATACGCACCGGCCTGTTCAGCAGGGACGCCTTCGTCCCCCTGGAGCCGAGCGAGCTGATCGACGGCAGCCTCCACATTCCCTTCGAACGCGCCCTGATCAAGGACGCCCCCGACTTCGGCGTGGGCCGCCACCTCTCCCCGGAGCAGGAACTCCAGCTCTACCACCACTACGGTCTGGACATCTCCGCGCCTCCCCCGCTTCCGGACCGCGACTTCGGCAAACTCGCCGACCGCGACGACCGCCACGCCTGAGAGCCCCCGGAACCGGAGCACGAAGCCCGCGGCCCACTCACACCTGTGAGTGCCCCGGATCCATGCCCCCGGGACCCGCCCCCGAGCCATCGCTCGTCTCCGCACCACCCTGCGGCCTCTCGCTCTCGCCGAGGCTTCGATCCACCAGGGGCAGCGGATCCGCCGGCTGCAGGGCCGGGTCGTCGGTGCGGAAGGTCCTCACCCGTCCCACCGCCGAGCCGGGTGTCTCGAACCGGACCGTGACCCGGCCCAGGCCGCTGCCCTGGACCCACCCGTGCCCGTACTCGGTGTGCCGTACATCGTGCCCGGCCGGCCAGCTCCGCTCCACGCTCGTCCGCCGCTCCTCCTCCGCGGGTGCGGCCATCTGCGCCTCCTCGCCCGGCGACTCCTCCCCCCGGCCCCCCGCCGCCTGCGCGAACAAGTCCTCCTGGGTGTAGTCCGCGAGCCCGCTGACCCCCACCCCCAGCAGCCGTACTCCGCCCGTCGTGTCGACCGACCCCAGCAACCGCGCCGCCGCCTCACGCACCACCGTCGGATCGTCCGTGGGGCCCCGCAGCGTCTCGGACCGGGTGAGCGTCGAGAAGTCGTAGCGCCGCACCTTCAGCACGATGGTCCGTCCCGCCAGCCCTGCTCCCCGCAGCCTGCGCACACAGCGATCGGCGAGCCGCCGCACCTCCGTCCCGACCCGCACCCGGTCGTGAATGTCCACGTCGTACGTGTCCTCGACCGACACCGACTTCGTCTCCCGCTCGGCCACCACGGGCCGTTCGTCCCGTGCCAGGGCCATGGCGTACAGCGCGTGTCCGTGTGCCTTGCCGAGCAACCGCACCAGCTCGTCCTCCCCGGCCTCGGCGAGCTCGTCGATCGTGTGGATCCCGGCCCTGCGCAGGTGGTCACCGGTGGCGGGCCCCACCCCCGGCAGCGTCCGGACCGGGAGCGGTGCCAGCAGGGACCGCTCCCTCCCCGGCTCGATGAGCACCAGCCCGTCGGGCTTCGCCTGCTCCGAGGCGATCTTCGCCAGCATCTTGGAGGCGGCGAGCCCGACGGACCCGGTGAGCCCGGTGACCGCCCGTATGTCCGCGCGCAGTCTCGCCCCGGCCAGCCGGGCCGACCGCTCGTCCCAGGCCGCCCCGCCGTCCTCCAGGTCCACGAACGCCTCGTCCAGGCTCAAGGGCTCCACCAGCGGCGACAGCGCCCGCAGCAGCCCCATCACCTGGTCGCTGATCGACCGGTAGAACGCGAAGCGCGGCACGAGATACGCCGCGTTCGGCGCGAGCCGTCGCGCCTGCGCCATGGGCAGCGCGGAACGGATGCCGAAGAGCCGGGCCTCGTACGAAGCGGTGGCGACCACTCCACGTGGCCCGAGCCCGCCCACCACCACGGCTTTCCCCCGCAGGCTCGGCTTGGACGCCTGCTCGACCGAGGCGAAGAAGGCATCCATGTCGAGATGCAGGATGGTGGGCGCGGATCTCACATCTTCGATGCTGCCCTACGCCACTGACAATGCCCTGCCACCCGGGCCGGCCACCGGCCGCCCCGGACGCGTCCCGGACGACACGGACCGCTCAGCGGCACCGACGGCTCAAACGGCTCGGTTCCGCCGCCGCGCCAGCTCGTCCGCCGGGTTGGGCCCGATCAGTGTCTCCCCGGTGTCGACACGCTCCCCGTGCAACTGGGACAGCGCGCTCTCGACGTCCCGCCACACCACACCGACGGCGATCCCGAAGATCCCCTGGCCACCCTGGAGCAGGGCATGGACCTCATCCGGCGTGTCGCACTCGTAGACCGTGGCGCCGTCGCTCATCAGCGTCATGCGCTCCAGATCACGAAAGCCTCGCTCCCGCAGATGCTGGACGGCGGTACGGATGTTCTGCAGCGACACGCCGGTGTCCAGGAACCGCTTGACGATCTTCAGGACGACGACGTCCCGGAAGCTGTACAGCCGCTGCGTCCCGGAGCCGTGCGCGGGCCGCACACTGGGCTCGACCAGTCCCGTGCGGGCCCAGTAGTCCAGTTGCCGGTAGGTGATACCGGCGGCCGCGCAGGCCGTGGGGCCGCGATAACCGATCTCCTCGGACACCATGGACGTCGTCGCCCCTCCGCTGCTCGGCACGGCCGACGGCCGCTGCGGAGCATGATCGGCCACACTGCCGTAATGGGCATACGCCCCGCTCGCGCGGAGCTGAGGGCCTGGGTGAGGGTACGGACCGCTCGCCCCGAGACCGTGTCCGGGGGCACCCCCGGCCGTACCGTCGCCGGTGCTTCTCACGCCGACCTCCGTCCTCGACCTGCCTCCTCGACGGTAGGCAGTCACCAAGGGTGCGTCAACGATCGCCACACTCGGCACGCCGAGTGATAATCACCCTAAGAGTGGTTTCCCGTGTCCCACCGCGGGGAAAGGCTAGCCGAATGCCTTCTGTGCGGGCCGTGCGACGCCCTCGCGCACCCCCGACCCGAGCGGGAATCCGGCGGGACGGTCACCGCCGCTCACTGACTGCTGGAGCCGAAATCCTCCGGCGAGATCTGGTCGAGGAACTCGCGGAACTTCTCCACCTCGTCCTCCTGCTCGTCCGGGATGGCGATCCCCGCGTCGTCGAGGACCGTGTCACTGCCGTAGATCGGCGTCCCCGTGCGCAGCGCCAGCGCTATGGCGTCGGACGGCCGGGCACTGACCTCCACGCCGCTGGCGAAGACCAGCTCCGCGTAGAAGACCCCCTCGCGCAGATCCGTGATGCGCACTTCCGTGAGCTCTTGACCGACGGCTTCCAGCACGTCCTTGAAGAGGTCGTGGGTCAGCGGGCGCGCCGGAGCCATGCCCTGCTGGGCGAAGGCGATGGCCGTCGCCTCCCCCGGCCCGATCCAGATGGGGAGGTACCGGTCGCCTCCCACTTCGCGCAGCAGCACGATCGGTTGGTTCGAGGGCATTTCGACCCGGACACCTACGACATCGAGCTCGTTCACACAGCAACCCTAGGCCGTGCCCGGGACGTTTGGGTAGTCGGGCCGGGATCAGGTGACCGATCCGGTCCCCCGGCCCCGTGCCCCTCAGGGCAGCCGCACTCCGAGCGCCGAGCTCACCAACGCGGCGTGCAGCTTCACCGTGAGACCGGCGAGCTCCTTCGCACGCGCCTGCGCATGAGCCCTGGTCTGCGGATTGCGGTGGCGTTTGAGCGGGGCGACGACCTGGTCCACCAGCCCGGCCTCCCGCTCCGCGGCGGCCTTCATCGCCCTCAGGTGTCTCGGCTCGATCCCGAACCGCCCCAACTCGGTGATGAGACCGGCGACGGTGACCGCCTCGGCGTCGTACACCTCGTCCTCGACGGGAGCGAGCAGCCCGTACGACTCCCACTCCGCGAGCTGCTCCTGGTCGATGCCGGCGGCCGCCAGCAGCTGCGCCCGCCCGATCCGGGCCGCCGTGGAGGCAGGATCGGCGGACGGCTCGGGGCCGGCTTCCCCCTCCCGCTGCCGGGACAGCACCGGCAGCGGGAGGGCCTCGCCGCGCTCCATCGCCTCCACGTGCTCACGGATCACCTTGAGCGGCAGGTAGTGGTCCCGCTGCATCCTCAGGACATGACCGAGCCGCTCGACGTCCGCCGCGCTGAACTTGCGATACCCCGAGGGGGTCCGCCGCGGCTCGATGAGCCCCTCCGACTCCAGGAAGCGGATCTTGGAGATGGTGACTTCGGGGAATTCCTCGCGCAGCGTGTTCAGCACCGTGCCGATGCTCATCAGTCCGGTTTCCGCTGCGGCGGCGCCGTGCCCGGCACCGCCGCTCGGTGTGTGAAGCATGGACCTTCCCTGGGGTCAGGGTGCCCCGGACGGAACCCGGGGAGGGTCAGTAGCCCCGCTGGCTCGCGTAGAACACCAGCCGGTACTTGCCGATCTGCACCTCGTCACCGTTCGACAGACCGACCTGATCGATGCGCTCACGGTTGACGTACGTGCCGTTCAGACTGCCCACGTCGGCCACGGTGAAGGAACCGTCCTGGCCGCGGCGGAACTCCACGTGCCGACGCGAGACCGTCACGTCGTCCAGGAAGATGTCGCTCTGCGGGTGCCGGCCGGCCGTCGTCAGATCTCCGTCCAGCAGGAAGCGGCTTCCCGAGTTCGGCCCGCGGCGCACGACCAGGAGCGCCGAACCCACCGGCAGAGCGTCGACGGCCGCCTGCGCCTCGGGCGACAGCATCGGCATCTGCGTCTGGCCGGTGACCTCCGCGTCGTAGGCCTCGAGACCGGAGATGGAGATGGTGGAGGTCGTCTCGGAGGGGCGCTCCGGGGCGACTCCGGGCCGGAGCGGAGCTCCACAGTTGGAGCAGAACCGGCTGTTCTCCGGGTTGCGGTTACCGCACCTCGCACATACCAGGACCGACATGGACGGATCCTCCTGCCCACCGGGGGCTTGGGACGCGTACGGGTCGGAGAACCCTCCACCCGTACCTGAGGTTGACGGTTGCCCGAAACCTATGCCGCTCGACTGCGCAGGGTCAACCGACGGCGCGCCCTGGCCGTCCACCTGGTCCCGGAACAGCGGACGCGAACCTTCCGTCTCCGGCTGGGCACGATGCCGGGCAGCCTCACTGTCGCGGCCTTCTCGTGCGCTCTTGCCGAACAACTTCCCAAACAACTTCACGGGCGATTCCCCTTGACCGAAACAGACCCGCCCGTGGGGCAGGACGAACCCTGACTGAACACATTGGCCGACCCGGACATCTTCACAACGTCCGTATCCACCAGACAGTTTCCACCACGCACCACCCATTCGGTGCGCCGACCCCCCGCAACCTCTTGCCCTCGCCGGTCACCCCCCATGCACCCCCGGTTCACGGGGAGGACGACCGAGCGTAGTCAGGCTGCTTCGCCGGCCGCAAGGCATCCACGACGATCTTGGCCGACCTCTCCACGGAGGCGGTGGCCTGTTCCTTCTCGAGAGTCTGCACCACACCTCCTGGGATGTTGAGCGCCGGTTCGAGATCCTGCGGCTTGCCGATGACCTTGAAACGATAGGGGGCAGTGATCTTGTTCCCGTCGACACTCACCCCATTGCCGGAATCGGACAGGTAGGTGCCCGCCACGACCCGCACGCCGTCCAACTGGATGGCCTCGGCACCGGCCGCGCGCAGCTCCTGGACGGCGTCGAGCAGCATGTTCGCCTTCACCATCCCCTTCGTGTCCTCGATGACCAACGTGATGCCGGGCCCCTGCGCGGCCACGGTGCCCGCCAGGATGCCGAGTTGCCGTTCCTTCTCGGCTGTCTGTCTCCGGGCCTCCTCGGCCTGGTCCGAGCTGTTCTCCAGCTCGTCACGCTGCTTCTCGAGCCCTTGCTTCTCATCCTCAAGACGCTCCGTGCGGTCGTCGAGTTCATCGAGGATACGGACAAGATCTTCCTGACGAGCGCCGCGCAGCGCACTGTCACCCTCGCTGTTCGAGGCGACCTGGACGGCCAGGCCGAAACCCAGGCCGAACAGCAACACGGCGACGATGAGTTGAGCCCGGGTGATCCGTGGCGGCCACAATCCCTTCACCAGTCGCTGCCGTCCGGTCAGATCGGATCCGGGCGGCTCCGGCGGTGTCCCCCCGTCCTCGACCGTCGGCGTGGGCGCGGACACGGGCGCGGGCACCTCGTCGGGCAGCTCCTTGCGGAGGCTGCCACCGGCTGCCGGGCGTGGTCCGGGTACCGAGTGTGGTCCGGCTGCCGGCTCGGGCGTCGTCCTGTCGTGCTCGTGATCGCTCATCGCCCTCACGCCCGGAACACGTGCCGGCGGATCGCCGCGGCGTTGGAGAAGATCCGGATGCCGAGGACGACCACGACCCCGGTGGACAGCTGGGCTCCCACGCCCAACTTGTCGCCGAGGAAGACGATCAGCGCGGCCACCACCACGTTCGACAGGAACGACACCACGAAGACCTTGTCGTCGAAGATGCCGTCGAGCATGGCCCGCAGCCCGCCGAAGACGGCGTCGAGCGCCGCCACGACGGCGATCGGCAGGTAAGGCTCGACGACTGCCGGAACCTCGGGCCGGACCAACAGGCCGGCCACGACTCCCACGACGAGGCCCAGTACGGCGATCACGATGTGCCCTTCTCAGTTGCAGATGTCGTCTCGGTCATCGGTTGTGCGGTTCGTACGATCACACTCGGCGCGGCGGGCAGCCGGAGGGCGTCCTCCACCGAAAGTTCGGTGCGGATGTCGTAGCTCTCCTCCAGGGCCTGCAGATACAGCCCGTCCGCACTGTTCTGGAACCGGCTGCTCAGCTGTCGGCCGTCCCCCACCGCGAGCACCGTGTACGGCGGTACCAGCGGCCTGTTGTCGACCAGTATCGCGTCTCCCGCGGCCCTGATCGCAGACAGAGCGGTCAGCCGCTGCCCATTGATCGAGACGGCCTCGGCACCGGACTCCCACAGCCCGTTGACCACGCGTTGCATGTCACGGTCGCGGACCCGCCCGGTGTCGGAGAAACCGGAGGTCGACCGCGCGTCGCCGTCCCCGCCCACGCTCGTGTCCTTGGCGTCGTTCACCACGAGCTTCACTCCGGGGCCGTGCACCGCGACGGCACCCGCCAGGACGCCCACCAGTTCGGTGCGGTCGCCCTCACCGCTGTGCCTGAGCGCCTCGCGCTGCCGCGCGCCCACATCGTCACGGAGTGCGTCGACGCCGTCCTTGAGCTTGTCCGCCGCCTCGGTCTCGCGGTCGATCCTGTCGATCAGTTCCTCGCGCTCCTTGGCGACGACGGGGGCCGCCACCCTGGCTTGCGCGGCTCCGACGGTCACGACCAGAGCGGCGAGCACCAGACCACCGGCGAGCCCCAGTTTCGCCCTGAGGGTCTTCGGCATACCGCCGCTGCCGTCGGCCTGCTTTCGCGCGGCGGCCTCGGCGTATCCCTCGTCGAGGCTGTGGTCCATCACGTTGGTGAGCAACGACATGGACGCGTCCGGGCGCGGAGGCCGCTGGGGTGTGCTCCGAACGGGGGATTGCTGCGGCATGCCGCACATCGTCGCACGCCACGGCCACTACCTCCGAACGGCCCTACCGGCGTGCCGGACAGGCCCCGTTGGGGGCACTTGTCCGGCACGCACGTGTACCGCTGGTTCTGCCGTTCCGCCTATCGTCCCGCGCTGTCCACGACGGCCGCCCACTCGTCGAGCAGGGCCTGGGCGGAGGCGTCGTCGGGTCCCTCCGCCCACAGGTGGGTGACCGCCTCCGCCGGGTCGGGCAGCACCATCACCCAGCGGCCGTCGGGCTCCACCACGCGTACACCGTCCGTGGTGTCCACGAAGCGTTCACCGGCCTCCTCGACGACCCGCCGCATCACCAGTCCCTTGACGGCCCACGGAGTCGCCAGATCGCGCTTGATCACGTGCGCGCGCGGGATCCGCGCGTCGATCTGGCTGAGCGTGAGCTGCGTCCTCGCCACCAGACCGATGAGCCGGACGAAGGCCGCAGTGCCGTCGTAGACCCGGCTGAACTCCGGGACGATGAAACCGCCCTTGCCGTCACCGCCGAAGATCGTCCCCTCTTCCCCGCCCACGCGCGTCAGGTCGTCGGGCGAGGTGGTCGTCCACTCCACCTGCGTGCCGTGGTAGGCCGCCACCTGTTCGGCGATCCTGGTGGTGGTCACGGGGAGCGCGACCCTGCCGCTGCGCCGCTCGGCCGCGATGAGGTCGAGCAGGACGAGCAGCGCCCGGTCGTCCTCGACGATCCTCCCCTTCTCGTCGACCAGGGACAGCCGCTCGCCGACGGGGTCGAACCGCACACCGAACGCGGCACCGGAGGACGCCACCATCTCACCGAGCCGCACCAGCCCCGAGCGTCGCATATCGGCCGTCTCGGTCGGCCTGGACTCGTTCAGGCCGGGGTTGATGGTCAGCGAGTCGACACCGAGTTTGCCGAGCAGACTCGGCAGGACGAGCCCCGCGCTGCCGTTCGACGCGTCCACGACGACCTTCAGCCCGGACTCCGCGATTCCCGTGGTGTCGACGTTCCGCAGCAGTGACCCGGTGTACGAATCGAAGACACTCGCCGGGAAGTGCAGATCACCGATCTCTCCCGGGAACGCACGCCGGTACTCCTGTCGCGCGAACACCCGGTCCAGTTTGCGCTGGCTGCCTTGCGAGAGGTCGGCGCCCTGTCCGTCGAAGAACATGATGTCGACCGAGTCGGGCACGCCGAGTGTGGTGCGGATCATGATGCCGCCCGCGCTGCCCCGCGCGGTCTGCTGCCGGGCCACGGGCAACGGTACGTTCTCCAGGTCCCGTACGTCGATGGCACTGGCCTGCAACGCGGAGATGACCGCACGCTTCAGGGCACGGGCACCACGGGAGTGGTCCCGGGCCGTGGTGACCGTCGACCCCTTCTTCAGCGTCGTCGCGTAGGCACCGGCCAGCCGCACGGCGAGTTCCGGAGTGATCTCGACGTTCAGGATTCCGGAGACCCCACGGGCTCCGAAGAGATGTGCCTGCCCTCTGGACTCCCAGATGACCGAGGTGTTGACGAAGGCGCCCGCCTCGATCGTCTTGAACGGGTAGACCCGCACATTCCCTTGGACGATCGATTCCTCGCCGATCAGGCATTCGTCGCCGATGACGGCGCCGTCCTCGATCCGCGCCGCGCGCATGACGTCGGTGTTCCTGCCCAGGACACAGCCCCGCAGGTTGCTGTGCGGGCCGACGTACACGTTGTCGTGGACGACGGTCTTGTGCAGGAAGGCCCCGCTCTTCACGACGACGTTGGATCCCACGATCGTGTGCTCACGGATCTCGGCGCCGGCCTCGACCTTGGCGTAGTCACCGATGTAGAGCGGACCGCGCAAGACGGCATCGGGATGCACCTCGGCACCCTCGGCCACCCATACACCCGGCGAGATCTCGAAACCGTCGATATCGACGTCGACCTTGCCCTCCAGGACGTCGGCCTGTGCCTTCACGTAGCTCTCATGGGTGCCGACATCTTCCCAGTAGCCTTCGGCGATAAAGCCGTAGACGGGTTTGCCTTCCTTCATCAGCTGCGGGAAGACGTCACCGGACCAGTCGACGGGCACATCCGGCTCGACATAGTCGAAGACCTCGGGCTCCATGACGTAGATCCCGGTGTTCACCGTGTCGGAGAAGACCTGCCCCCAGGTCGGCTTCTCCAGGAAACGCTCGACCTTGCCCTGCTCGTCCACGATGGTGATACCGAATTCCAGCGGATTGGGCACCCGGGTCAGGCAGACCGTGACCAGCGCGCCCTTTTCCTTGTGGAAATTGATCAGCTCAGTGAGGTCGAAATCCGTCAGAGCATCACCGGAGATGACAAGGAAGGTGTCGTCCTTCAATGCCTCTTCGGCGTTCTTGACGCTTCCCGCGGTACCGAGTGGCTTCTCCTCATTGGCATAGGTGAGCTCCATTCCGAGCTCTTCGCCGTCACCGAAGTAGTTCTTGACCAGCGATGCCAGGAACTGGACGGTCACAACGGTTTCGTTGAGCCCATGCTTTTTGAGCAACCGCAGAACGTGCTCCATGATCGGCTGGTTGGCCACCGGCAGGAGCGGCTTGGGCATGCTTGAGGTCATGGGGCGAAGGCGTGTGCCTTCACCCCCGGCCATCACGACGGCCTTCATGTCGGAAGCGCCCTCCTCTAAGAGACGACGGTCTAGCCGACTTCACCCACCAAGATTGTCCCGCACGTTTCGACTGCGGGCCATCGCGCCACTCTGCGCGTGCCAGTCAGCGAGTTCAGCCGGCCATGGCGTCCGCACGCACCAGGCGGCGGACTTGAACCACATAGAGGACTCCTGCCCACCAGTACAGCGTTGTACCCCATCCGGCGAACGCCCATCCGAAAACAGCGGCAAGTGACGAGATCCAGCCGCTGCCGTCGCTGAGCAGAAGCAAGGGGAAGGCATACATCAGGTTGAAGGTGGCCGCCTTCCCGAGGAAGTTCACCTGCGGCGGCGGATAGCCGTGCCGCCGGAGGACACCCACCATCACCAGCAGAACCAGCTCACGTGCCAGTAGTACGACCGTCAACCAGAGCGGAAGAATCTCGCGCCAGGTGAGTCCGAGCAGAGTCGACAGGATGTAG
Organism: Streptomyces cathayae; assembly: GCF_029760955.1. Taxonomy (GTDB): domain Bacteria; phylum Actinomycetota; class Actinomycetes; order Streptomycetales; family Streptomycetaceae; genus Streptomyces; species Streptomyces cathayae. The sequence continues at coordinate 6,655,123 of NZ_CP121682.1, read as the reverse complement.
AGTCGGTCGGCCGCAGGATCAAGAAGCCGGCCGAGGCTGCTGATCTGATTCCACCGTCGCGCGAGTTTGCCGTCCAGGTAGTCACTGACACCGCTCAGCGCGAGCACCAGAAGCGCCCAGCCGTCGCTCTTCGGGCCGCCGAACTCAGGCCTGAGGATCAACCACAGGAAGAGAGGGACGCCGAGAAGCCGCGCCATGCTGAGGATGTTCGGGATGGTGAGGACACGGTCCGTCTGGACGCGAGTCTCCTGGACCTCCACCCGGGGGCCTCCTGTGGGAAACGTACCAATGATGCTCACTGACCCTACCTCAATACAAAAAAGCTCTGGCTCTTGGGCTGCGTGCCCAAGAGCCAGAGCTCTAAAAGAAGTTCGGCGGCGTCCTACTCTCCCACAGGGTCCCCCCTGCAGTACCATCGGCGCTATAAGGCTTAGCTTCCGGGTTCGGAATGTAACCGGGCGTTTCCCCTACGCTATGACCACCGAAACACTATGAAACACTCAACCGCACCACGCCGTGGCCCGGCATGGGGTCGTTCGTGGTTTCAGAACCAACACAGTGGACGCGAGCAACTGAGGACAAGCCCTCGGCCTATTAGTACCGGTCAACTCCACACCTTACGGCGCTTCCATATCCGGCCTATCAACCCAGTCGTCTACTGGGAGCCTTACCCCATCAAGTGGGTGGGAGCCCTCATCTCGAAGCAGGCTTCCCGCTTAGATGCTTTCAGCGGTTATCCCTCCCGAACGTAGCCAACCAGCCATGCCCTTGGCAGGACAACTGGCACACCAGAGGTTCGTCCGTCCCGGTCCTCTCGTACTAGGGACAGCCCTTCTCAAGACTCCTGCGCGCGCAGCGGATAGGGACCGAACTGTCTCACGACGTTCTAAACCCAGCTCGCGTACCGCTTTAATGGGCGAACAGCCCAACCCTTGGGACCGACTCCAGCCCCAGGATGCGACGAGCCGACATCGAGGTGCCAAACCATCCCGTCGATATGGACTCTTGGGGAAGATCAGCCTGTTATCCCCGGGGTACCTTTTATCCGTTGAGCGACGGCGCTTCCACAAGCCACCGCCGGATCACTAGTCCCGACTTTCGTCCCTGCTCGACCCGTCGGTCTCACAGTCAAGCTCCCTTGTGCACTTACACTCACCACCTGATTGCCAACCAGGCTGAGGGAACCTTTGGGCGCCTCCGTTACTCTTTAGGAGGCAACCGCCCCAGTTAAACTACCCATCAGACACTGTCCCTGATCCGGATCACGGACCCAGGTTAGACATCCAGCACGACCAGACTGGTATTTCAACGACGACTCCCCCACCACTGGCGTGGCGGGCTCACAGTCTCCCAGCTATCCTACACAAGCCGAACCGAACACCAATATCAAACTGTAGTAAAGGTCCCGGGGTCTTTCCGTCCTGCTGCGCGAAACGAGCATCTTTACTCGTAGTGCAATTTCACCGGGCCTATGGTTGAGACAGTCGAGAAGTCGTTACGCCATTCGTGCAGGTCGGAACTTACCCGACAAGGAATTTCGCTACCTTAGGATGGTTATAGTTACCACCGCCGTTTACTGGCGCTTAAGTTCTCAGCTTCGCCCCACCGAAATGGAGCTGACCGGTCCCCTTAACGTTCCAGCACCGGGCAGGCGTCAGTCCGTATACCTCGCCTTACGGCTTCGCACGGACCTGTGTTTTTAGTAAACAGTCGCTTCTCGCTGGTCTCTGCGGCCACCCCCAGCTCAGGAAGCACGTTCCCTCACCGGTGATGGCCCCCCTTCTCCCGAAGTTACGGGGGCATTTTGCCGAGTTCCTTAACCATAGTTCACCCGAACGCCTCGGTATTCTCTACCTGACCACCTGAGTCGGTTTAGGGTACGGGCCGCCATGAAACTCGCTAGAGGCTTTTCTCGACAGCATAGGATCATCCACTTCGCCACAATCGGCTCGGCATCGGGTCTCACCCTGGATGAGTGGCGGATTTGCCTACCACTCGGGCTACACCCTTACCCCGGGACAACCACCGCCCGGGCTGGACTGCCTTCCTGCGTCACCCCATCACTCACCTACTGCAGGTCTGGTCCGTCGGCTCCACCACTCCCCTCAACTCCGAAGAGATCGGGGCGGCTTCACGGACTTAGCATCGCCTGGTTCGATGTCTTGCGCTTCACAGCGGGTACCGGAATATCAACCGGTTGTCCATCGACTACGCCTGTCGGCCTCGCCTTAGGTCCCGACTTACCCTGGGCAGATCAGCTTGACCCAGGAACCCTTGGTCAATCGGCGCACACGTTTCTCACGTGTGTATCGCTACTCATGCCTGCATTCTCACTCGTGAACCGTCCACAACTCGCTTCCGCGGCTGCTTCACCCGGCACACGACGCTCCCCTACCCATCACGATCCCCGTTGGGGGTTGATATCGCAATGACACGACTTCGGCGGTACGCTTGAGCCCCGCTACATTGTCGGCGCGGAATCACTAGACCAGTGAGCTATTACGCACTCTTTCAAGGATGGCTGCTTCTAAGCCAACCTCCTGGTTGTCTGTGCGACTCCACATCCTTTCCCACTTAGCGTACGCTTGGGGGCCTTAGTCGATGCTCTGGGCTGTTTCCCTCT